>DASRRO010000140.1:0-2617 GCA_035656855.1 Acidobacteriaceae bacterium
ACTCCGATGACCCGCGCTAGGGATTGAGAAACGCGTGATTTTGACGATAAGACGCGGAAACCTGGCGGCTCCGCATTCGACTCCTTGCCGACATAGCCGAAGTAAAAGCTTAACCGTGGATGACGCCTCTTGCAGAGCTGCCCTTCGGCGAAATGGGAGTGATTCCTCCTTTGCGGACGCTCAAGCCATGCAATAGGCTGAGCATTCCCATTTGTGGCCCAAGGCTGCCAAGCTCATGCATGATCGGGACCGGACCACCACGAGGCAGCTGCGCGCAGTCTGGCAGGGAGACGAGAGTGGAAATCACGGTTCGTGACTCGATCACCGTCGTGCATGTAATGTTCTTCGGGGCGCTGCTGCTGCTGAGCTTCACGGGCGGAGCGGTCGGCCTGTACGCGGCCGCAGCGTCGGGCGGTTCATGGAACATGACCAACCGTCAGCGGAAATTTCTATCGACGTACCTGGCGGTCATGGCGCTGCTCGCATGGATCACGGTCTTTCTGGGCGCCTATGTGGTGTATCCCTGGTACCGTGCCATCCCTCCCGCCGGCACTCTCAACATGGTTGCTTATCCGCAGCACCTGCTGATGTCGAGTCCCGCCACATCCGGCTGGCACGACCTCGGAATGGAGTGGAAGGAGCACCTCGCCTGGTTTGCGCCGATCAGTCTGACTGCGGTGGCCTACATCTTCGCGCGCTATGGTACTCATCTACGCTCGCTCAAGCCGCTGCGCAACGCCGTGGCCGGCTTGATGGTGCTGGCGTTCGTGGCGGCGTGCATCGCCGGCTTCTTCGGCGCAATGCTCAACAAGCATGCGCCGGTCCGGGGCGGCGCGAACATCGTGCTCCTGCAAGGGCACCCCCATGAGCAATGAGCAGGTAGCGGGCCCACCGGCCAACGGTCCCGGCGCGGCCGCACTACTCGCCGCGGCGATCGGCGGTTTCATCCTGGGCGTCCTCGCGCTCACCGGTGATGCGTTTCCCAGTCTCGCGCGCGCGCTGACCTTCTGGAGGCCGACCGGGCCGCTCTCTGGCGTGACGGATATCGCCATCATCGTCTGGCTGGCGTCGTGGTTAGTGCTTTCGCGCCTGTGGGTGCGCCGCAATCTGAACTTGCATCGGATCAGTCTGCTCGCCGCGCTGCTGTTCATCGTCGGGCTGCTGCTGACCTTTCCGCCGTTCATGGATCTGTTGCAAGGGAAATAATAATGTCGCGACGACTGCGGCTGCTGATGTTGCTGCTGCCACTTCTGCTTAGCCCCAGCCATCGAGCGCTCGCGGGGCCACCTTATCAGCTGGACGATCCGGACGTAATTCCCTACCACTGGCACGAATTCTACGTCTGGGGCGGCGTGGCCTCGTCGCCAGGGGTTGTGAACACCGCAGGTCCAGCCATTGAATTCAACTGGAGCCTGATCCCCCACACGATGTTTCACTTCATCGCGCCATTGGGGGCGTCGATTCCAAGCGGCGGCACAACCACCTTTGGTCCGACAGATGGAGAGTTCGGCTTTCAGATGCAATTCCTTCCAGAGACCAAACACCGGCCGATGATCGGAACCTTTTTGATGATGGAGTTGCCTTGGGGGCAGGCTTCGCGGGGATTGGGAGCGGGAAAGCCGTCCTGGAAGATTCCGCTCTATGCGAAGAAAACATTCGGCGCCTGGTCGATTGACGGAGGAGGTGGGATCGATATCAGCGACGAGGTTCCGGGAGGGAGGAACTACCCGTTTGGCGGGACCATCATCAACTATGAAGCATCGAAGAAGTGGACCTTCGGACCCGAACTGTTCGCACACGGACGTCCAACGGCGGATCCAACGCTCTCGCAGTATGCCGTCGATCTCGATTTTGGCGGCTACTACACGTTTAACCCACAACACCCGGGATTCCAGTTCCTGTTTGCGTATGGCCACAGCGTTGCAGGTCAAACGGAGAACTACGGCTATGTGGCTCTCTATTGGACTTGGGGGCCGTCGTCGGCCGACCGAGCGGCCGATGAGCGAGCCACGGCGGTAGACTGGTCCAGGACAGCCGGCATGCCTAGTGGCTTCGGTAACCGTTAAGATCCTGGAACCTGCAAGTTAAAGTTTCGGGTCGTGCAGAGGCGACAACAGGAAAGACCATGGCGAACCCTCAAGCCGCCCACTGGGCGAGCGCACGGCATGGCGGGCGCCGGCGATGTCCCGGCGAGCGCGCGGTCGAGCGCTTCATGGGCGTACGCGGTGCAGACCAGCGGCCAGTCGGCAGCGGGTCGAGCAAGCTCGACCATGGCATGCGTGAGGGCATCGAGCGCATCCTGAAGCTCGGCGAGCATCCCATCGAGACGCGGGTCGGCAGCATTCGCGGCAGTTATAGCCGCCCCTCATCGGCCGCGCCCGCGATTCTCCGCGCAGAGGCCGAAATCGCTCCGCGTGGACTTGCTGTGGACTTGGATCAGCCCATTGCGACGGCGGTGAGTTGCCGAATTTCGCGCAGATGGCTGATTTTTATGGTGGAAAGGGAGGGACTCGAACCCTCGACCCCGGCATTATGAGTGCCGTGCTCTAACCAGCTGAGCTACCTTTCCACTGTTCTTCGATGCTGGACGCCGCCCACGGAATCGGAGGGGTGGGTG
>DASRRO010000141.1:0-4505 GCA_035656855.1 Acidobacteriaceae bacterium
CCAGTTCTTCGGAGCGGGAGAGAGGATGAGGTCGCCGCTGCGGGGATCGCGGCGCACGTAGACTTCATCGGTGGCGAAGCGGAACTCCGCCGGGATGGTGACGTGCTGGCTGCGGCCACTCATAAAGACGCGGGCTTTGGCGAGTTTGGGCATGGGGTGATGCTCCTGCTATATAGCATAGCTAGATAGCAGATGGAGGGCAAATTTGGAGCGTAACTTTCGAATTGCGTTGAAGGGTTTCGAATGGTTACGATGGCTGCGTCATTGAGAGAGGGTGTGCGATGCGGCGTCGGGCGTTTCTGAAGGGTGGTTTGGCGGCTGGGGCGATCCTGGCCGGAGGGTCGGTTGCGGAGCACGCTGCGCAGGGAGAAGGCTTTGTTCCGGCGCACAACTGGAATGAAAAGGATGGGTACAACTTCGGCTTGGGGCCGACGGTTGGGGATCGGCTGAATCAGGGGCCGTTTCCGCAGTATGCGCCGGATGCGGTGATCCCGGGCGACGATGTCGTGATGACGACGATGCCGTCCGATGAGGTGGTCCCCAATTACGGGAAGGGGCTGATCACCTACATCACGGCGGACAAGGGGACGGAAGAGATTCAGGGGCCGGACGGGCAGCCGGCGGATGCGCAAGGTGCTGCCGCCCTTGAAAAAGCCATTGAGGAACTGGTGGCGTTTCCGCTGGGCGAGAAGCTGTACGTGCGTCCCACGTGGCGGGAGGTGCAGCCGCAGCCGGGGAAGCTGGTGTTGCCGGAGTATCTGAAGCAGGTGTTTGCGCTGGCGAAGTCGAGCGGGAAGCGGGTGGCGTTTCGGGTGCAGATGTGCGCGCCGGACTACACGCACGGGCCGGCGCTGCCGGATTTTGTGCTCAACACGGTTCCATTTGTGCCGTCGGTGCTGAAGGACGAGGCGGACAGCAGGGAGGCGCAGCGGTATCTCGACAATCCATGGTCAAAGGCGCAGCCACGCTACGACGTGCCGGTGTTTCAGACTGCGTTTCGGGGGCTGGTGGAGGCGCTGGCGGAGGAGTTCGACGGGCATCCGGACGTGGAGTTCATGGACACGTTTCTGTACGGGTTCTGGGGCGAGGGGCACACGTGGCCGTTCGCGAACAATCCTTTCCCGGATTATGCGACGGCGGAGCGGACGTGGGTGACGATGCTGGAGACACAGCTGTCGGCGTTTAAGAAGACGCCGATTGTTACGAATACGCAGCCGGACTTCAGCCGGGTAGGGAACTCGGAGGTGCTGGACCGGAGCGTACGGGCGCATGAGTGGATGCGGTCCGACACCATCTTTATTGAGAACGAGCAGATCGAGGCGCTAAGCAATCGGCCAGCGTGGGCGGCGGCGGTGCTGGAGCAGGGGATTCCGGCGCGGGCTCCGGCGGAGAGAGATGCGGACGGCGCGGCTCCGGCGGAGAACATGATGCAGCATGTGATGGATGTGGGGGTGAGCTACTGGTCGCTGTGGAATTTTCACGCGATTGGGGCGTGGAATTTAAAGCGGTATGCGGAGGCGTATCCCGAGGCGTTTGCGCGGATCGCGCGGCGAGTGGGGTATCGGGTGCGGCCGTCGTTTGTGTGGAGCTACAGCGATGGGGCGCGGTGCGGGCTGATTGTGGGGCTGGCGAATGACGGGATCGCGGGGGTTCCGGGAAATCTGCGACTGGCAGTGACGCGGGAGGACGGGACGGTTCTGGCGGAGGGTGGGCTGGACGCGGGGTATCCGCTGCCGGGGAAGATTCAGCAGGCGCAGCTGGTGCTGCCGGCGGGGACCGCGTGGCAGGGGCTGCGGCTCAGCGCGGCACTTCAGGTGAAGGGGATGCGGGTTCCGGTGCGGTGGGCTTGCCGGGAGAAGTGCAATGAGGATGGGTCGCTGACGTTGCGGGGGAATTTGAAGAGAGGGTGAGGGAAGCCCGGGGCTCAAGCCCTTCTCTATTGGGATCCGCATTCCACGGCCTGAAGGCCGTGGCTTTCTCCGTCGTCGTGCTGCGCAGGACCCAAAGGCGAGTTCCGTACGGCATGACAGCGCTGCGGGACCGGAAGCGGTCCCGCAACGTGGTTTGTCTCTGATTACAGCGCCGCTGCGTGGGCCGCGGTTTTGGTGCGAACGCGGAATATGCGCGGCTTGATGGCGAGCTTGCGCTCGATTTTGCGCAGATCGTTCGCTTCGTTGGGCGCGGCGAAGGTGGAGGCCATGCCGCGGGCAGAGGCGCGTCCGGTGCGGCCGACGCGGTGGACGTAGTCCTCGGCTTCTTTGGGCATGTCGTAGTTGACCACGTGGGCGACGTCGGCGACATCGATGCCGCGAGCAGCGACGTCGGTGGCAACGAGGACGCGGTGGTGTCCCTGAGCGAAGCTGCGCAGGGCGGCATTGCGCTGAGACTGCGAGCGGTCGCCGTGGATCTGGATGGCGTCGTGTCCGGCGCGCTTGAGGCGGCGGGCGACGCGGTCGGCTCCGTGCTTGGTGCGAACGAAGACCAGGAAGCTGCCTTCCTGGGAGCCGAGGAGATGCTCGAGAAGCTCCTGCTTCTTGTCCACGGCGACTTCGAAGGTCTGGAGCTCGACGTTGGGCGAGGGCTTGAGGACCGAGCCGATCTCAATGCGGACCGGGTTGCGGAGGTAGTCCCGGGAAACTTCGCGGATCTCATTGCTGAGGGTGGCGGAGTAGCAGAGGGTCTGGCGCTCGGCGGGAATGGCGGCGACGATGCGGCGGATCGACGGCTTGAAGCCCATATCGAGCATGCGGTCCACTTCATCGAGGACGAGCATGCGGATGCCGCTCAGGTTAACGAGTTTGCGCTGAAGATAATCTTCGAGACGGCCGGGGGTGGCGACGATCAGGCGCGCGCCGCGGCGGATGGCATCCAGCTGAGGACCTTCGTTGAGGCCTCCGCAGACCAGAGCCGCGGTGCCACGGCTGCCGGTGAGGTGACGGTAGGCTTCCAGAACCTGCATGGCGAGCTCACGGGTGGGCAGAAGAACCAGGGCGCAGGCGCCTTTCGTGGTCTTCGATCCCGGAGGGGGCATGCGCTCGATAAGCGGGATGAGGAAGCTGAGGGTTTTGCCGGTACCGGTTTGCGCGGTGGCGAGAACATCGTGGCCATCGAGCGCGGGCGGAATGGCCTGTGCCTGGACCGGAGTGGGGGTGATGAAATTGGCGGCGGCAATCTGCTGCTGCAGGGCGGCCGAAAGGGGGATTTCAGAAAAGGTGTTCAAAGTTGGTTCCTGTGCTCGGGCTCGCTGTGAATCCCTCTGGGAGCGATCGCAGTGATCGCTGTGTTCATCCAGGGATGCAGCGCCGGTTTGAAGGACGCGGGCGGCCGGAGATGCTTTCTTTCCCGGAGCATTTTTGAAAATGCGCGGGAAAACTTTCGATTGTATGCAGGGATCCGGGGCGCTAAGGAAACGCCGATCGAGATTTGACCCACACTCTACGTTTTCGGCTGGAATGCTCGGGACTTGAATCGCCGGAGCTCTGCAGCCTGGCCCGGTCACACACTTGTGACGTCTTTGGGGCCATCACGCTGAGAGGGCTGGAGGAATTACGGGAGGACGATCTAGCGGATGAAGGCGAGAACGGCTCACAACCAAACAACTGAGCGTAGTTAGAGTGTACCAGAAGCGGGTGGATGAGGGCGGGCAGGCTCTCCCACGAAGGGGGGATGCCGGGATGATCAGGGGTGAGAGGAAGCGGGGGACGCCGCAGTCTGCCCGGCGAGGCGAGCGACTTTCTCCCGATGTTTGCGAACGTAGTGGGCGGCGATGTCGGGGTAAAACTCGCGGATGGAGGAGAACATGATGTCGCGCATGACGGAGTAACCAAATTTGCTGGCGAGGACGCCGATGGAGGCGGCGCTGGGGGGGTAGTAATAGCGGGAAACGTACTGGGTGATGACTTTGCCCCCGAGTCCGGCAATGTTGGGAGTTTGCCGGCCGCCATAGGTGCGGGAGATAGCCTGGCGATCGATGACATAAAGGGAGCGGGCGACGATGCTGTGGCCGGAACCGAGGGCGTAAAAGCGGGTGTCCTCGTGGAGGATGCTGGGCAGCAGCCAGGCGGAGAGATAGGTGCCGTCACTCTTGTCGAGGAAGCCGCGCCAGGTGTAACCGTAGAATCCCTCGACGCCTTTGCCAAAGACCGGGTGCTCGTTTTGACCTTCGGCGACGAGCGAGGTAAGGCCGAGGAAAATGAAGGTAGAGTAATCGGTGGCCTGATGGGTGGCGATGACGAAGTTGTATTTGAAGCCGGGAGGATGAGGTTTGGAGCCACCAGAGACGCTGCGGAAGTTGGGCATGAATCCGAGGATGCGCTTGGGCTGCTGGCGTTCGAGAGGAATGGGCTGACCGTTGGCGTCGAGCGGATCGGGGCGCGGAGCGGGAGGCGCTGGGGCGGACTGCGGCCGAGGAGCATCGGTGGAGGGAGCAGCCGAGGAAGACTGGGCAGCGAGCGAGGGCGCGTCCGGCAGCTGGGCGCGAACGGCGGGGAGGAGAATGAGGAAGA
>DASRRO010000142.1:0-3181 GCA_035656855.1 Acidobacteriaceae bacterium
TGCAGCCCCGGACGCCGTGAAGATGAACATCGATCACGTCTACAACCGGCTCTCCTGATATCATTCATCCGAGCATGCCGAAATTCGCTGCGAACTTGTCGATGCTGTTTACCGAAGTCCCCTTCCTGGAGCGCTTCGGCGCTGCGGCAGGCGCGGGCTTCACGGCCGTCGAGTTCCTCTTCCCTTACGAACACCCCGTCGAAGCCATTGCGGAGCAACTTAGCAAGCACAGTTTGCAGATCGTTCTCTTCAATATGCCGCCCGGCGATTGGGCCGGCGGCGAACGCGGCATGGGCTGCATCCCCGGTCGCGAATCCGATTTCCATGCCGGTGTCGACAAGGCGCTCAGCTACGCGACGGCGCTGAAGATTCCCCGCCTTCACGCCATGGCGGGCATCGCCCCGCCGGGCATGAGCCGCGAAGCTTGCCGCGCCACCCTTATCGCCAATCTCAAGTACGCAGCGGAAAAACTGGCGCCCCACGACATTACTCTGCTGCTCGAAGCCATCAACCCCCGCGACATCCCCGGCTTCTTCGTGAACACTCAGGCCGAATCCCACGAGATCTGTGCCGCCGTCGGCGCGCCCAACATGAAAATGCAGATGGACCTCTATCACATGCAGGTCGTGGAGGGGGACCTCGCCCCCAGGCTTCGCACCTACCTGCCTCACTGCGGCCATATCCAGATCGCCGGGCCGCCGCTGCGCAACGAACCGGACACCGGAGAAGTCCGCTATGAATATCTCTTCCAGCTCCTGGATGAAATCGGCTATCAGGGCTGGATCGGCTGCGAATACCGTCCGGCGCGAAGCACGCTCGAAGGACTCGGCTGGTTCAAGGAGTACACGACGAAATGACCATCGGATTTATCGGACTCGGCATCATGGGCAAACCGATGCTGAGGAATTTGCATAAGGCTGGCCACAGTCTGGTAGCCTTCGACATCGTTCCGGCGCTGATCGACGCCGTGGCCGGAGAGCGCGTGGAGCGCGGCGCGTCATGTAGCGACGTGGCCTCGCGCGCGCAACTGATCATCACCATGCTGCCCGATGGCCCCGAAGTCGAGCAGGCAATCCTGGGACCCGCCGGCGTCCTGGAAGGAGCGACCGCGGGCTCCGTCGTCGTGGACATGAGCTCCATCAGTCCCCTGGTTTCGCAGAAAGTGGCAGCTGCGCTGTCCGCGAAAGGGGTCGAGTTCGTCGACGCGCCCGTCAGCGGCGGAGAACCCAAGGCCATCGACGCCACCCTCGCCATCATGGCGGGAGGCAAACCCGAAATCTTCGAAAAGCTCACTCCCCTCCTGCAACTGATGGGATCCACCGTGACCCTGACTGGCCCGGTCGGCTCCGGCAATGTCACCAAGCTCGCCAATCAGATCATGGTCGCTTGCAATATCGCGGCGATGGGTGAAGCGCTGGTCCTGGCGAAGCAGTGCGGTGTCGATCCCGAGGTCGTCTTCAACGCCGTGAAGGGAGGACTCGCCGGCAGCACCGTGTTGAACGCCAAGGCACCCATGGTCATCGGACGCAACTTCAAACCGGGCTTCCGCATTCGACTTCATCAGAAGGATCTGCGCAATGCCCTGCTCGCGGCGGAATCCGCCAAGGTCGCGCTGCCCCTGACCAGTGCGGTTCAACAGATGCTGATCGGCCTCATCAATGAAGGGAAAGGAGATCTCGACCATTCTGCCATCGTCACCTTTGTGGAGGGGATGGCCGGATTGTAAGCCCTCTCCCTCTCACTTCCTGGGACTCTCGTCGCGCACGATTCTCCACGCTCGTGCCTGGCACTTGGGACATTCGATGCGGACCAGCACGAACTCGTCGCTTTGCGCCTTCTCGGTCGGCTCCACGTCCATCATGCGGCCGCCGCAGCCTCGGGTTGGACATTCGGGTCGAATTGGCGGCTCCTCTTCTTTCTTCATCCCAGGCACCCGCTGGGAATTGCGATCTGGAAAGCGCAGCCGGCGCCGCTCAAGTTGTCGATGGTGATCCTCCCGCCGTGCGCCTGCACGGCCCATTGCGCGATCGAGAGCCCTAGTCCTGTACCTCCGGTGTCGCTCGACCGTGAACTGTCGACGCGATAGAAGCGCTGGAAGACCTTGTCACGATGTTCTTCCGCGATCCCGGGGCCGCTGTCGGCAATGCGGATCCGGACCTCTCGATCGTCCTGGGTCGTCGATACCGAGATCGCCCCGTGCACTGGCGAAAACTTGATGGCATTGTGCAGAATATTGACCACCGCCTGCCGCAGGATCAGCCGATCGCCGATCACCGTCGCCGTGGCATCACCGTCCAGTTGCAGTTTCTGGTCCTTCTCGTCGATGAGAACATCCAGCAGCGCCGCCGATTCGCGGGTGAGATCGAGGACCGGAATGGGACGCCTCTGCAGATGTACCTGCCCCGCGTCGGCGCGCGATACAGCCAGCAGATTCTCCACCAGCCGCGTCAGGCGATTCGCTTCCTCCAACATGCTGCCGATAATCTCGCGGTACTCTTCGCGCGTGGCATCCCGCTGCAGTCCGACCTCGCCCACGCTGCGGATGGCCGTCAGCGGTGTCCGTAATTCGTGCGAGGCATCGGCGGTGAAACGGCGCATCTGATCGAAGGCGTTCTCCAGGCGGTCCAGCGTGTCGTTGAACACACGGCCCATTTGCCCCAGTTCGTCGTGGGGATTTTCCACCGGAAGTCGCTCGTGCAGCCGATCGGGCGTGATCTGTTCCGCCCGCCGCGTCATCTGGGAAAGTGGATCTAACGCCCGCCTCGCGAGGCTGTAGCCTGCGAACCCCGCACCCGCCAGGGCGATTGGCAGCGCCGCCAGAAACGCCAGCAGCAGTTGATAAATCTGGCCCCAGATCGGCTCCATGCTGTACGCCAGCCGGATCAGGATCGGCCGTCCCGCCATGGTGTGCCGCCGGCTCACCAGCGCCACGCGAGTGCCGTCTGCCAGTCGCTCGGTCCGGCCTGAATAGCCACCGACACCTTCATTCGCAAAAACCGGTCCGCCTAACGTCGCATCTCCCAGCCGGTCGTTGCGGAACAGCACCTGCCCGTCCGGCGAAAGTACCTCCAGGTAGCGTTCCTGAATGTGTTTGGACTCCGCGTGATTGTGGTAATCGTCGCGAAACTCCAATTTGCCGTCCGGCGTGAAGTAGAGCAACCCTTCCACCGTTTCAATATCT
>DASRRO010000143.1:0-17095 GCA_035656855.1 Acidobacteriaceae bacterium
CACAACCCCGCCTGGGCCAATGGATTCAGGTACATGCAGCCGGGGCTCGAACACCTTCTTTTCACTGGCCAAAAGCGGTGCCGGTTCTGCCGCGAATCCCGCCTCAAATCCCCGGCGCTATAGTGGACTCAAAGGCTCCTCACTGCGACCATGACGACCACTGCCGTCGTACCCAAAATCAGCGGACCTCCCGCCACTCTCCTCTTTAACGACTGGTATCCCGCGGTGCGCAGTGAGCTGCTTCAGGGCACGCGTATGGCGACCACGCTGCTGCTCGGAATCCCCATGGTCCTCGGCCGCCGCGACGACGGACGCCTCTTCGCCATGCGCGATCTCTGCCCGCATCGCGGCATCCCGCTTTCCTGCGGCTGGTTCGACGGCAAATCGCTCACCTGCAAATATCACGGCTGGACCTTTGAGCCGGTCAGCGGGCAGTGCATGGAGATTCCTTCGCTCACCAAAGAAGATCCCTTCCCGCGCAACCTGCATGGCATGGCGTATCCCTGCGAGGAGCGCGACGGCTATGCCTGGGTCTACGTGCCGGAGGCGGGCCGCGGCCGCGTCAGCCCGGACGATGCCGCGCAGGTTCCCGTCCCTGAAGTGCCGAAGTTCGGTTCGCGCTTCCGCAGCGCCCATCTCACCGCCGATCTGCCCTGCAATGTGGATCACGGCATCATCGGCCTCATGGATCCCGCGCACGGACCCTTCGTTCACCAGTCGTGGTGGTGGCGCAAAGAGGCAAGTATTCACGAGAAGGAGAAGCGCTTCGAGCCCATTCCGCAGGGCTTTCGCATGGCCACGCACGCGCCTTCTAAAAACTCCGCGCCCTACAAGCTCCTCGGCGTCTATGGCGAACCGGTGGTCACCACCATCGACTTCGTCCTGCCCAACCGCCGCTATGAGACCATCCGCTGCGGCGACAAGTGGTTCTCCAGCCTGACCACTGTCACGCCCACTACAGCCACCGCCTGCCGCATCGACGTCGCCGGCGCGTGGAACGTGCTGTACCACCTGCCGTTCATGACCTCGATCCTGAGATTCTTCGGCAACATGTTCGTCCGCCAGGATCAGGTCACGATGATCCAGCAGGCGCAGGGCCTGCAGTACGATCCAGCCCTCATGCTCATTGACGATGCCGACAAGCCGGCCAAATGGTATTTCGCGCTCAAACAGGCGCGTCTCGATGCCGAGCGCACCGGCGCGCCCATGAAGCATCCCATCCCCGAGCCGGTCACGTTGCACTGGCGCAGTTGAAGAGCAGCGTTCTGCGGATAGCGGATAGCGTGCAGAAAAGAGTCGACAGGCAGGGTGCGAGGCCGCCGCTAAGCTTGAGAAGCAGCCGGCTCCTGCACCGCTGCGTGCTCCTTGCCGTTTCCGTTGCTCTCCTCGGCCACGATCGACTCAACGGAGATGTGCAGTTGCCGCCCCAGTTCCCGCATTTTCTCCTGCCACTCCGCTGAGGGCGGCTTGTCTCGGCGGTCGCGATAGGTCTCGTACCAAAGATTCTGCGTCTGCCACAGATTCACATCGAACGGCAGCTCCGGCAGAGTGCGCGCAATCAGCAGCGCGTCCTCCACACAACGCACGCACTCGGGATCCTCGTTCAATGCGAACATCGCCTGGTTGATCTTCTGCTCCGCGATGTACCCCAGCAGCTGTTTATCCAGCGAAACCTGATCCGACTTCGCCAGAGCCAGCCAGGACCGCGCCTTGACCGCATCGATCGGCTCCGCCTCCAGCGCCCGGCGCAACCCGGCATTGATCGCGAACGTCGCGGCGACGGTGAGCGCCTCCGGACGCGGCAGCTTGCTCTGGCTCAGGAAGTGCAGCAGCGACGCCTGATTCTCATAGATGGCCGACAGGCTCGACTCCACTTCCTCCAGCGTGCTGGTCAGCAGAATGTCGAGGATGCGCTTCTGCTCATCAAGGAACAGTGAGCGCAGCGAGTAGGTCTGTCCGCCGAAGTAGCGATCGAAGATCCGCACCACCTCGGGGAAATCGGCCAGGTTCACGGCCGCCTTCGCCCTTTCCACGAACTCGTCATACTCGGCGGAGTCGGCGTTCTCCCAACGCTTCACCACCGCCGTGATGTTCTGGTCGCCGAAATGAAGCACGCCAAAAGCGACCGTCTCCGCCGCCTCCGTGATCTTCGATGAAATCAGCGCCTGTCCCACTGCAAGTCTCACCCGTCCGGAGAAGACTGACTCGTATGTGAGCCGCCGCACCGTATAGCAGAACAGATCGGCCTGCTCGGGGTAGCTGGTGAAAATCGAGCTGATCGCATAATGGGCTGCCACCTGCTCCAGTCCCACCTGCATGGATCGCACATAGCGGCTGTAGACCGTCGCTCCGTCCAGTTGCTCAGGCAGGTTCGATCGGGCCTCCGCCAGGTGCTCGACAAATCGCTTCTCCAGGGTCGCCGCTCGCTTCCCGAACAGCTCCGCGCCCAGTTGCAGCACGCGCCCGGCATAGGCGATGATCTGCACCGTCTCGATGCCCGAGATATCGTCGAAGAACCATCCGCAGCTGGTGTACATCAGCATGGAGTGGCGCTCCAGCTCCATCAGCATCAGCGCCCGCGTGCGCTCGTCCTCATTCAGCTCGTACAGGCTGTGCGACGAAAGAAATGCGTCGCGCGACTCCTTCGAGCGATTCAGGATCACCTGGATATATTCGTTGCGCGCGGCTTCAGGATCCTTAAAGAGCCGAATCGCCGCCTCATGGGCCAGCGGCGCCACCGCGTCACGCAGTTCATCCAGCGCCATCCGCAGCGGTGTCCGCCACTTCTGGTTCCAGCCGGGCCGCCCGCTGGAGCACCCGCAGTCCGATCGCCAGCGCTCGATGCCGTGCGCGCAGCTCCAGGAGGTGTTCTCGACAATCTGCGCCTCCCAGCGCGGCGGGTGTTTCTCCAGAAACTCCCCATAATTCGTCAGTCGCGCATCCGGATCCGGATGGTGGCTCGTATCCTCGAACCGGTGCAGCACCCAGGCCAGCGCCATCTCGCCGTAACGGTGATGGTGTCCGTAGCTCTCCCCGTCGGTGGCGACGTGAACGATCTGCGCCCTCCGCCCCTCCGGTTGGAAACCGCCCAGCAGCCGTTGCGCAAAGGCCTCGCCGCTGTTCAGCAGGCCTTCAAACGCAATCGCCCGCGACCGCGGACCGTCATAAAAGAAGACCACGATGGACCGGCCCTCTTTGAGGCGCACCCGATACGGCTGCGTCGTCTCTACCGAGGCGTTCGGCGTTTCAATCCAGGCGGGTTCGCCGGTCCCCCTGGTTTTGCGGGGCGATTCCTTGCCCGCGTCAGACCCCTTCGCAGCCGATTCGCCCGCTGGTGCCGGACGATCCAGCGAGTGCACTCGCGCGCATTGATGCGGCGCCAGCAGAACAAACTGGATTCCATGCTGAGCCAGCAGGTCCAGCGACTCGGAATCCACCGCTGTCTCCGGCAGCCACATGCCCTCCGGCTTGCGATGGAAGCGGTACTCGAAATCCGCGATTCCCCAGCGAATCTGCGTGATCCGATCCCGGGTACTCGCCAGCGGCATAATCAGGTGGTTGTAAACCTGGGCCATCGCCGATCCGTGTCCGGAGTAGCGCTTCTGGCTCCGCGCATCGGCGCGCACGATCGCCTCGTGAACGCGAGGCGCATTCTGCTCCAGCCAGGAAAGCAGTGTCGGGCCGAAGTTAAAGCTCATCCGCGCATAGTTGTTCAGGATGCGGATGATCTGGTTCTCCTGGTCGACAATCCGCGCCGAGGCGTTTGGAGCGTAGCACTCCGTCGTGATGCGGGCGTTCCAGTCGTGCCATGGCGCCGCGGATTCCTGCGCTTCCACCGTTTCCAGCCAGGGATTTTCCCGGGGAGGCTGGTAGAAATGGCCGTGAATACAGATCGTTCGTTCGGGGGCGCTCATGAGGGGGGCTGGACTCCCTCCCTAAGGTACACGGGGGCGAGGGCCAGGGCACCAGAGCCGCAGGACCGACGTAATCTCAGCGCCCAGGGCGTTGTATGCGACAATAGGGGGTACGGAGGTGTGTCCGCATCAGCGTGCGACGCTCTCCGGAGGATCCGAATGTTTGACAACCTTTTAAAACCCGAGCACCTGCTGCTGATCCTGGCGATCGCCCTGCTGATCTTTGGCCCGACCAAACTCCCCGGACTGGGCAAAGGCCTCGGTGAGGCCTTCCGCGGCTTCAAGGAAGGCATCAAGGGCAATCCGGACAACGACGCCGCCAAGCAGGATACTACCGCGAAGTCCGAAGCCGTCACGCAGCAGCCGAAGTAGCCGAAAATCCAGGTCGGGAGTTTCCCAGCCGGCAAGCCGCACCTTTTAGGGTGCGGCTTTGTGTTTGCGGACTTACTTCTTCCAGTGAGCCGCGATGGCATCCGCGTCAAAGCCGCCGGGCGGCAAGGCGACGTTGTATGCCGCCTTAAAGACAAAGCGCTGTTGCGTCTCATCGCCATTGTGGGTCCGCGTGATGGTGAACGGCGTCGGCAGCCCGTCGATCACGTGGTAGTCGTCGAACTCCTCGGCATCTTCGTTCTTATCCTTATAGACGGGATCGCGCCAGGACCAGCTGCGGCTTAGCGGCAGATGCGAATCTGAGTCCACCTGAATAGTGATGGAGTCGTTCTGCGCATTCAGCAATGTCACCTGCTGGGCGAGGTGCCGCCCGGCGAGCGACTGTCCTTCGTACATCAGAATGGTAGAGGGGTCTTTCATCCACACACGGACCGCTGCGTCGATGGAATGGTCATGGCTGCGGTTGGCTGCTGCACACTGGTCCTTCGGGATTGGGTTCTTGCCGCGGAACGTCACCTCCCAGCACTGCTCCCCGGTATAAACCTGGGTCCAGTTGTGCTTGTCTTTCGTGGCTTCGGTCAGATCGATGCGCGTTGTTGTCGGCGTATCCCATTCCCAGTAGCGCACCGTGGCTCCGGTGGGTTTGCCCTGATAAAAGGCGGCAATCCGCCCTTCCATGTAGCTGTTTTGCCGGTTCAGCCAGCGCTCGCCACCGAGCGCCTGCACCATGGCATCGAGGACGGCTTTGGCTTTCGCCGCGCTCGGGTCCTGGCTCGGAGCGGCAGCCGCTACCGACGATATGGGCGGCGCATCCGGCGACGGCGCCTGAGCGTGAACCAGACCGCACGCGAGCAAAAAGGCAAAACCGGAAAGACACAGACGGAGATTCGTTTGCATGGTCAGCCGACTAAGACGGCTCCTCCATTTACATTGACGATCTCTCCGGTCATAAAGCCAGCGAGCGAAGTGCACAAAAACAAAATTGGGCCGGCGATTTCCCTCGGATCGGCGACTCGCCCCAGCGGAATCGTCGACAGCGCCCGCTGCCGCAGCTTCGGATCGGCCAGGGTTGGCGCGGACATCTCCGTGTTCACCCAGCCTGGCGCCACGCAATTCACCCGGATTCCCTGAGGCGCCAGCTCCGTCGCGAGTCCTTTGGTCATGCTGATCAAAGCGCCTTTGCTGGCCGCGTAATCGGCGTGGAAGGCCTCGCCGCGCTGCCCCGCCGTTGAGCTGACCAGCACGATGTGACCGGCTGCGGTATGGCCGACGGGCGTGGGGTTCTGGGTCTGGAACTGCTGGACCGCTGCCTGGATCAGGCCGAAGACGCTGTCCAGGTTGGTCGAAAGCGTGCTCCGCCACTGCCCATCGGACATGGCGCTGATCGGGACATCGTCTGGCGGCCAGACGCCGTGGTTCACGACCAGGATGTCGAGCCGTCCGAATCGCTCCACCGTGCGCCGGACCAGGGCGCGGCCATCGTCAGGCGTGGCCAGGTCCTGGGCGAAGGAGGCACACAGCTCCGGACCGATCTCGGCCACCAGGGCGTCGGCGGCCGGTTGCGCGGATCGGAAACTGAAGGCCACTCGGGCCCCGGCATCGCGAAAAAGGCGAACCGCAGCGGCTCCGATACCGCGTGAGCCCCCGGTAATGAGGGCAACTTTGCCCTCGACAGAGAGAGAAACCATAGCAACAGCCTAATGGAACCGGAGGAAAGGGATCTCACGTGTCGCCCATTCCGAGGTGATTACACATGCCTTGACACACCTGCACTTCTAGGGGTATTGTGACTTTCACACCAAGAAGTCAAGGGGTAGCAATGGCAAGAAACGATCTGCAGGGAAGCCTGGATTTGCTGGTTCTTAAGACACTCGCGCAACGCGGGCGGCTGCACGGCTACGGCATCGTCCAGCACATCCAGCGCGCCTCCGATGAATTGCTGCAGGTCGAGGAAGGCTCACTCTATCCGGCGCTGCACCGCATGGAACAGAGCGGTTGGATCCGCTCAGAGTGGTCGCTGACCGAGACCAATCGCAAGGCGAAGTACTACCACCTGACCCCGGTTGGGCGGAAGCAGCTCGACGAGGCGGAGGCCAGCTTCGAGCAGTTGGTGAAGGGCGTGCGCGCGATCCTGCGCTACGCGTAGGGACTGGCCGTCCAGGCGACGGCGCTTCGCGCGGTTTTCGGTGCCGCGAGGGGAACGGGACACAACCAATGGGATGGACAACACGAATCCGGAACCTTGGGCGGCGAGAGCGGGTGGACGCCGAGATCGAGGCTGAGCTGCGGTCGCACATCGAAATGGCGGTCGAAGAGGCGATGCGGGCGGGCCTGTCCGAATCCGAAGCACGACGAGCAGCACGTCTGCGCTTCGGGAATCCAGTGACGTTGCGCGAGAGAACGATGGGGGCGGATGCGGCCCTGACCCTGGAGGCAATCGGGCGCGATGTAAGGTATGCCCTGCGGCAATTGCGGAAGTCGCCCGGATTTGCGGTGACCGCGATCCTCACGCTCGCGCTCGGCATTGGCGCGACGACCGCAATCTTCACGCTGATCCAGCAGGTGATCCTTCGCTCTCTGCCGGTGGTGAAGCCCGCTCAGTTGTGGCGCGTGGGCGACGCGGTCTCCTGTTGCTACGCCCAGGGCTTCACCCAGACGAGCGACGAGAAAACCAACGACTGGAGCCTCTTCTCGTGGGAGGCCTACAAGGAGTTTCGCGCGAACACGCCGGCATTCCAGGACCTGGCTGCGTTTGAGATTGGAGAAGGGAATGCGCAACTGGCGGTGCGGCGCGCCGGCTCCTCGTCCCCGCCCCAGACCAGCAACGGCGAATATGTCTCGGGAAATTTCTTTCGCACCTTCGGCCTTTCCGCCTGGCGGGGGCGGCTTTTCACAGATGTAGACGACCGGCAGGGCGCGTCGCCGGTTGCGGTGATGAGCTTCCACGCATGGCAGCAGCAGTACGGGTCCGACCCGTCAGTGGTGGGAGGAACATACGCGATCAATGGCCATTCCTTCACCGTTATCGGCGTAGCTCCACCCGGCTTCTTCGGCGCGAAGATCGATGACGGGAGCATGCCCGACATCTGGCTGCCGCTGACCATGGAGCCGCTGATTGCCGGACCCACATCGCGTCTGAAAAATCCCAGCCTGGCATGGCTGGACCTGATCGGCCGCGTGCAGCCGGGCACGAATCCCGCAATGCTGGAGCCGCAGTTGCAGGGCGAGCTGCACCAGTGGCTCGCCAGTCACCTCGCCGATATGTCGTCGCCCGAGAAGGCCGCCTGGCAGAAGCAGACGCTGCATCTCACGCCGGGCGGCGCGGGGGTTTCACTCCTGTGGGTGGGATATAAGGATGCTTTGTGGCTGCTGCTGGCGGCCGCTTTATGCGTGCTGCTGGTGGCCTGCGCCAACATCGCCAACCTGCAGCTCGCGCGCGGGCTGCGCAACCGGCGGCAGACCGCAGTCCACGTGGCGCTGGGCTCGCCGCGCGGGCGACTGGTGCGCAGGGCGCTGGTGGATAGCCTGGTCGTGGCGGCGATGGGCGGTGCGGCGGGCATGGTCGTCGCCTGGGCGGGAGCGCGCCTGATCCTGTACCTGTCCTATGCCCGCTCCGCGCAGGGTAGCTGGATTCCGGTGCAGGCATCGCCCTCGGTGCCGGTGCTGCTGTTCGCGCTGGTCGTTGCCACCTTTACCGGCGTGCTGTTCGGCATCGCGCCAGCGTGGATGATGGCGCAAGCCGACCCGATGGAGGCGCTGCGCGGGGTTCGCTCGGTCGGTGGCGATCGGCACTGGATACAGAGGACGCTGGTGATCCTCCAGGCCGCTGTTTCGGTGGTGCTGCTGAGTGCGGCGGCGATGTTGGGTCGGAGCCTGCACAATCTGGAACATCAGAATGTCGGTTTCGATCCCGCGGGCCGGTACCTGGTCTCCATCGATCCCAAAGTCTCCGGCGTCCCGCAGGAGCAATTGGTTCCCCTCTTCCGTTCCGTGGAGAGCCGTGTGCGAGCGATTCCCGGGGTCCGCGGCGCAGGCGCGGTCTTTGAGGCGCCGCCGGGGGGCTGGATGACTCATGAGGTTCGCGTGGAAGGCCAGCCCGTGCCGGGACCCGAAGAGGATGTCACCTCCGGCTGGACGCGGGTGACGCCGGGATTCTTCGCGACCCTTGGCGATCGCATCGTGACGGGGAGGCCCATCACCGACGAAGACGACGCCAGCACGCAGCCCGTGGCCGTGGTCAATGAGGCGTTTGCAAAAAAGTTCTTCGGGAAGCAAAGCCCCGTTGGGCAGCACTTTGGGCCAGCTCCCGAGCGCAACGCAGGCCTGTACGAGATTGTGGGCGTGGCTGCGAATGTGGAGCTCGAGCATGACCTCGAGCAGCCCATGTATTTCCTGCCGGAGGCGCAGAGCACGCACTTCGACGATGCCGACCTCGAGAACCGCGAAATCTGGTCGCATGACCTGTACAACATCGTGATCTGGGCGCCCACCCATCCGCTCGACCTCGAGGCGCAGGTCAGGAAGGCCGTGGCGGATGTCGATCCGAATCTGGTGATCTCCGGCGTCGAGAGGTATGCCGAGGTCATTCGTTTCCCGCAGCAGGAGATGATCGCGACCCTGACGCTGCTGTTTGGCGCCATCGGACTCGTGCTCGCCGCGGTGGGGCTCTATGGTGTGACGGCCTACGGTGTGGAGCAGCGCACCAGCGAGATTGGTGTGCGCATGGCGTTGGGCGCGGACCGCGGATCGGTAGTGACGCTTGTGCTGCGCGGGGCTTTTCTCCAGGTGGCTATCGGGTTGGTGCTGGGCATTCCGGCGGCCATGGGTGCGGGATCTCTGATGGCCAGCCAGCTGTATGGGGTGCGGCCGTGGGATCTGCGCGTGCTGGCTGCGGTCGCCCTGGTCCTCGGAGTGGCGGCGCTGGTGGCCGCGTTGCTTCCCGCTCGGCGGGCGGCAAACGTCGATCCCATGCGGGCTTTGCGGGACGAATAAGGGACGGGCCGCCCAGGCGAACGCCGTTGTGCGGATCTTCTGTTAGGCCGAGTAAGAGCAGAAACGAGGTGCGGACGATGGGGTGGACACAACGAATCGGCAATCTGTTCCGGCGGGATCGGGTGGACGCGGAGATCGACGCCGAGCTGCGATCGCACATCGAGATGGCCGTCGAAGACGCGATGCATGCGGGCGTGCCGGAGGTGGAAGCGCGACGGGCGGCGCGGCTGCGCTTTGGGAATCCCGTGATCATGAAGGAGAAAACGATGGGATCGGATGCGGTGCTGAGCCTGGAGAGTTTGCGGCGCGATGTGCGGTACGCGCTGCGGCAGTTGAAGAAAGCACCTGGGTTTACGGCGGTGGTGATCGTGACGCTGGCGCTGGGCATTGGAGCGAACACGACGGTCTTCAGCATTGTCGACGCCGTCCTGCTGCGCCCGCTGCCCTATGCGCATCCCGAACAACTCGTCGAGGTGCAGTCGCTGGAGGGCAGAGATGGCTTCATCAGCGGAGCCGTATCGTATCCGGACTTCTTCGACTGGCGCGCACAGAACCACAGCTTCTCGCACCTGGTTTCGTATCAGGACAACTCCGGCACGCTGACCGGCGTCGAGCGGGCGGTCCATCTGGATGGCGATACCGTCTCCTGGGATCTGCTGCCGCTGCTGGGCGTGGCCCCCGAGCTGGGCAACGGGTTCCGTCCCGAGGACGAGAAGCTGGGCGCACGGGTCGTCCTGATCAGTCACGCGTTGTGGGTGTCGCAGTTTGGATCGGATCCTGCAGTCGTGGGACAAACCATGCACCTGAGCGGCCAGAACTACACGATCGCGGGCGTGATGCCACTCTCATTCCGCTTTCCTGTGAATGCGCCAAAGAACGACTATTGGACGACACTCGCGGTGGACAACGACGGGACCCCCCGCGCCGCCACCGCGAATCGCGGCAACCATTCGCTGAATGTTATCGGGCGCCTGAAGCCGGGAGTCACGGTGGCTCAGGCCGATGCCGAGATGCGGGCGATCGCGGCGCGCCTGGAGAAACAGTATCCGAACACGAACACCCGGCATAACTCAGCCCGCGTGGAAAGCGAGCTGACAGCGTTGCTGGGCGATACGCGCACGCTGCTGCTGGTCATTCTTGGAGCTGTGGGCCTGGTGCTGCTGATCGCGTGCGGCAATGTGGCGAACCTGCTGCTGGCGCGTGCGCGCGAGCGGGAGCGGGAAATGGCCATGCGTTCCGCCCTGGGCGCGAATCGATCCAGAATTGTCCGGCAGCTCCTGGCAGAGAGCGTGGTATTGGGATTCTTTGGCGGGGCGGCGGGGTGCGGACTGGCGTTTGCGGCCACTCCGGCCGTGCTCCGGCTGATCGGCAACAGCGTGCCGCGCGCCGCCAACGCGGGTGTCAATTTGCCCGTGCTGGCCTTTGCGCTGGTCGTCTCGCTTGTGGCCGGCGTTGTCTTTGGCCTGATCCCGGCGGTCACCTCGGCGCGCAGCGACTTGCTTTCCCCGCTGCGGGAGGGCGGCCGAAGCCATACCGGCGGACATCATCGCCTGGGATCGCTGGTGATTGTGGGGCAGGTGGCGTTGGGAATCGTACTCACCGCCGGGGCGAGCCTGCTGATGACCAGCTTCATCCACCTCGCGCAGAGCTCTCAGGGTTTCAATCCGGATCACGTGCTGACCTTCCTGTTTGAGACACCCGATTCGCGCTATGCGCACACGCGGCCGGAGTTTTACCGCGATTACTTCCAGAAGCTGCGAGCCCTCCCGGGCGTGCAGTCGGCGAGTGGCTCGATGATGCTGCCGATGACCGATAACAGCGCGCACGTCAGCTTTGAAAATCCGGAGCACCCCCTGCCTCAGGGGCAGCTGGAAAGCGCGAGACTGGACGTCATCTCATCGGCGTATTTCCAAACCATGGAGATTCCGCTTCTAACCGGGCGCGACTTCAACGACGGCGATACGGTGGACTCACTGCAGGTGATGATCGTGAACCAGGCGTTTGCGGAGAAGTTCTTTCCCGGCGAGAACGTCCTTGGGAAGAAGCTGAAACCGGGCGCGGGTAATGGGAGCGCCGGAGGTACGCCATGGCGCACCATTGTGGGCGTCGTGGGGAATATTCGGAACTCGGCAACCGACCGGGAAATGGAACCAATGTACTTCCTGACCGCCAGCCAGCTCCCCAACTGGTGCTGCGAATACTCCGTGGTCCGCACCGGCGTGGATCCCCTGAGCCTTGAAGCCGAAGTGAGGAGCCTCGTCGCGTCTATGGACCGCGATATCCCGGTGACCGATATGCTCACCATGCGCGATCGCATCGGCCTCCAGCTTGCTCAGCCGCGCTTCGCCATGGTCCTGCTCGGTGCCTTTGCCGGGCTGGCGCTCCTGCTTACTGTCGTAGGTCTGTACGGCGTGATGATGTACTCGGTTGCGCGCCGGACGCGGGAGATTGGCGTACGCCTGGCACTGGGGGCCGCGCGCGGCGCCGTGCAGGCCATGGTGCTGCGGCAGGCTCTCCTACTGCTCGGGATGGGGACGGCAATCGGCCTGGGCGCGACGCTGCTGTTGGCCCCAGTGCTGACGTCGATGCTCTACGGGGTGAGCGGCAGAAGTCCCGCTGTGCTGCTGCTGGTGTGCGGAGTCGTCGCGATCGCGGGGCTGCTGGCTGCCTGGCTACCGGCGCGGCGCGCCTCAGGAATTGAGCCCATGGAAGCTCTGCGCGCCGACTAGGGACCGGCAGCTCAGCCGCATCCGGGCTCCGTTCCGGGTCAGGCCTGGCTGCGCGCCGGCGGCGCAGCGTGTTCCGGTACCGCCCATGAGGCGTGCGGCTGATGATTCTGTTGGACCGCGGGAACCATCTGGCGACCGTGCCGCATCACCAGAAACCATGCCGCGACGAACACGAGCAGCAGAACCACAATGCTGATCCCGACGACCGCAAAGAAGTTCGGGTCCTTCGGCCGTTTTAGAGAAGTACCGCCGGTAGCTGGATCCATATTGCGTGGGATGCCGCCGGACGGCCCGGCGACAACCAAAGCGAGCCTTCTCGATGCGTTTCGGGGCGCGCTCCTCCGGCGGCCCGGCTTCCACCTGGCTGCCCCCCCGGCGAGAAGCGCAGCCGCCCCGAAGGCAGGCCGTCCGGTAAACTGAAGGTCCACCTTATGTTTGAGAACCTTTCCGACAAGCTCCAGCGCGCCTTCAAGAACCTTCGCGGACAGGGCGCCGTTACCGAAGAGAACATGCAGGAGGCGCTCCGCGAGATTCGCGTAGCCCTGCTGGAAGCCGACGTAAACCTCAACGTCGTCAAAGAGCTCATCGACCACATCCGCGAAAAGGCGCTCGGCCAGGAGGTCCTGACTTCCCTGTCGCCGACCGAGCAGGTGGTCAAGATCGTCCGCGATCAGCTGATCGCGATCCTCGGCAAAGATGTCGCGCGCTTCCAGTTCGCCTCGCGGCCGCCTACGGTGATCCTGATGGCCGGCCTGCAGGGCTCCGGCAAAACGACCACCGCAGGCAAGCTCGCGGCATGGCTGCAAAAGGGCGGCCACCGCCCCATGCTGGTGTCAGTGGACGTCTATCGCCCGGCGGCCCGTGAACAGCTTCGTGTGGTCGCGAAGGCGATCAAGGCCAACATCTACGAGGGCGACTTGAAAGGCGAACCCGCGGGCACGCCCCTGGTCGAACGCCTGGCTAAAGAAGCCCGTCGCGAAGCCGTCATCACCGGCTGCGACACCCTCATTGTCGACACCGCCGGCCGCCTGCACGTGGACGAGCAGCTGATGGACGAGATGGCGAAGCTCAAGGCTCAGCTCTCCCCGCAGGAAATCCTCTTCGTCGCCGACGCCATGACCGGCCAGGACGCGGTGCGCTCGGCGGACGCCTTCCACAAGCGGCTCGCGCTCACCGGCACGGTGCTCACCAAAGTGGACGGCGATGCGCGCGGCGGCGCCGCGCTCTCCATCCGCCACGTTACCGGCCAGCCGGTCAAGTTCATTGGCACGGGCGAAAAGCCGGACGCCTTTGAGGCCTTCCATCCGGACCGCATCGTCGGCCGCATCCTCGGCATGGGCGACATCATGGGCCTGATCGAGCGTGCCGAAGACAAGCTGGACAAGCGCAAGAGCGAAGAATTCGCGCGCAAGGCGCTCTCCGGCGACGGCTTTTCTCTGGAGGACTTCCGCGATCAGCTCCGCCAGATCAAAAAGCTTGGCTCTCTCGAATCCATCCTGAAGATGCTGCCCTCCGTCGGCCCCTTTGCCGGCATGCAGCAGGCGGCGGGGCAGGTGGACGACAAGCAGCTGGGCCGCGTCGAGGCCATCATCAACTCCATGACGCAGAAAGAGCGCGACCACCACGAGATCATCTCCGGAAGCCGCCGCAAGCGCATCGCTACGGGTTCGGGCACCACCGTGCAGGAAGTGAATCAGTTGTTACGGCAGTACGCGCAGATGCGGAAGATGTTCAAGGGCATGGGCAAGGGCGGCATGCTGCAGCGCCGCGCCATGGGCATGCTCGGCGGTATGAAGGGCCGGTAATCCACCCGGTTTCTGCCTCTTTGGTGGAGTTGGATGACTCATCGCCTTGTGGTAAAGCAATGAGTTATGCGCAAGTTGAGCGGTCTGCGGAGGCGAGCCGTATTGACCGCCTCAATGGCAGTCGTCCTGGGTGTATTTCCTGTCATGGTTGGAATTCGTCTGCCCCACTGGTTGGTTTTTCTCTGCATTGGTCTGCAGGTGATTCTGCTCGCTCTGGCTGCCTCCTTTCTGGTTCGTTCCAGACAATCGAGGCAGGGGTGCTGAATACGGCGGCCGGCTCCCGGCGCGTTGACGGATTTCCCGGAATAGCCTGATACTGACTGCAATGGTTCTTCGCTCCAGCGGCGCGGCCTTCGCTTTCGGCATGCAGATGTGTATGTGCATGCGGAGCACGACCGTGCGCGGGAGCGGACAGGCGCAATAAGCGCAAATCCAACAGTTCCCACCGGCCCACGGTCAAAGCGATCGCGGGCCGTTTCCTTTTGAACGGCACGGATCAGGACACTGCGGACGGCGAACAGCAACCCATAAGGAGCGAGCGATGGCAGACGAACAGCAGAAACAGCATCTGGCGACTTTGGCAGTGCATGGCGGACAGACCCCGGATCCCACTACCGGATCCCGCGCCGTGCCCATCTATCAGACCACCTCATACGTTTTTCAGGATGCCGATCATGCGGCCCGTCTCTTCGGCCTGCAGGAGTTCGGGAATATCTACACCCGCATCATGAATCCGACGACGGACGTCTTCGAGAAGCGCGTGGCCGCGCTCGAAGGCGGAGCAGCGGCTCTGGCGACAGCTTCCGGGCAGGCGGCGGAGACGCTGGCGATCACCACCCTGGCCGGTGCCGGCGACGAGATCGTCTCCACCACGTCGCTGTACGGCGGCACGTACAACCTCTTCCACTACACGCTTCCGAAGCTCGGCATCACGGTGAAGTTTGTCGACGCCGACGACTTTGACGGCCTGCGCAAGGCGATCACGCCGAAGACGCGCGCCGTCTACACCGAGACCCTCGGCAATCCCAAGCTCGACATCGTGGACGTGGAAGCGCTGGCGAAGATCGCCCACGAGAACAAACTGCCCCTCGTCATCGACAACACCAGCGCCACGCCCGCTCTGCTGCGCCCTATCGAGTGGGGCGCGGACATCGTCGTCGAGTCAGCGACCAAGTACATTGGCGGTCACGGCACCTCGATCGGCGGCATCATCGTGGACGCGGGCAAATTCGACTGGAAGGCGTCCGGCCGCTTTAAGGATTTCGTCGAGCCCGACCCCTCCTACCACGGCCTCTCCTTCGTCGACGCCTTCGGGCCCATCGCCTTCATCCTCAAAGCGCGCGTGCAGGGCCTGCGCGACACCGGTGCGGCTGTCTCGCCCTTCAACGCGTGGCTGTTCCTGCTGGGACTCGAAACGCTGCACCTGCGCATGCAACGGCACTCCGAGAACGCTCTCGCGGTCGCCCAGCATCTGGAAAAGCATCCCGGTGTGGAATGGGTGAATTATCCCGGCCTGAAGTCGAGCAAGTACGCCGCGCGCGCGAAGAAATACCTGCCCGACGGCGCCAGCGGGCTCGTCACCTTCGGCATCCGGGGCGGATTCAATGCAGGCAAAAACTTCATCAACTCGCTGAAGGTTTTTTCTCTGCTGGCGAACCTCGGCGACGCGAAGTCACTGGTCATCCATCCGGCCTCGACCACTCACCAGCAGCTCTCCGGTGAGGAGCAGGCGGCGACCGGTGTCACACCGGAGATGGTGCGCCTCTCCGTCGGCATCGAAGACGTCCGCGATCTGATCGCCGACATCGACCAGGCGCTGGAGGTCGCGGTGCCCACTCCGGAGCTGGTAGGCGCGTGACCGCCGCCGTCGAGCAGGTGCAGGCGCGTCAGCCCGACTTCGAAGGGGACTTCCTCATCGACGAGGTGGTCCCGCTCGAAAGCGGGGAGTTCCTGGCGCGCCCCAACCAGCACTACGCCATCTACGGCAAGTTGAACGCAGCGCGCGACAACGCCGTGCTGGTCTGCCACGCGCTCTCCGGCAATGCCGAGGTGGCGACGTGGTGGCCGCAGCTTTTCAAAAAGCCCGGCGGCCTGCTCGATCTCGACCGCGACTGCATCATCGGCATCAATATCATCGGCTCCTGTTATGGATCGACCGGGCCCGGTTCCATCGATCCTGAAACCGGTCAACCTTACGGGCCCACCTTTCCGCTGATCAACGTCCGCGACATCGTTCGAGCGCAGGAGAAGCTCATCTCCTCGCTGGGCATCGGGAAACTGAAGCTGGTAATCGGCGCCTCCATCGGCGGCATGCAGGTGCTGGAGTGGGCGGTGCTCTTCCCGGATCGCGTGGCGCGCGCGGTCAGCATTGGCGCGGCGCCCCTCGGCGCCATGGGTCTCGGGCTGAATCACATGCAGCGGCAGGCCATCATGCTCGATCCCAAATGGGCGAGCGGCTATTACCTGCCCGACGACGAGCCGCATGGAGGCCTCGCCGTTGCCCGCGCTCTCGGCATCATCAGCTACAAGAGCGTGCCCCTCTTTGAGGCGCGCTTTGGACGCAAGCCCAACCGCACCGGTGAAAATCCTTTCATCTCCGCCAGCGCCGGGCAAAACGGACGCTTCGACATCGCCGGCTACCTCGACTACCAGGGACACAAGTTCAACGAGCGCTTCGATGCCAACGCCTACATCTGCATCACCCGAACCATGGACACTTTCGATCCGGTGCGCGCCCACGCCTCGCCCTACGCCGCCTACAGCCGCATTCAGGCGCACCTAACGCTGGTGGGCATCTCCACCGACTGGCTCTTTCCGCCGGAAGATGTGCGCTCGCTGGCGGCGATCATCGGTGCAGCCGGTGCGCGCTGCGAATATCGCGAGATGGCCTCCATTCACGGACATGACGCCTTTCTCGCCGAGCCGGACCACCTGGTGAGGCTGCTGCACCCGATCTTCGAGTAGAGCTGGTATCGAATCGGCTTTTGTATCAACGAACGACTTCAGTCGCGCCGAAAGCCCCCTCAACAAGCGGGGTTTTTACCCCTGTCGCATTGACTCGCGGCAGCGGCGAGCGATATTGCAACTCGCTGCGGCAGTATTGTCACGGCTTCTGCGTCGGCCGCATCAGCACCTCGCTGATGAACGCCTGCGGCGCCTGTGTGACCAGCGTTGCGACGACTCCGGCCACATCGTCCGGCTGCAGCATCTTCTCCGCGTTCTTCGAGTGCCCATCGCCAAAGTGCGTGTTGATCGATCCCGGAGC
>DASRRO010000144.1:0-2733 GCA_035656855.1 Acidobacteriaceae bacterium
GTCAGCGCTGAATTGGGATTGATGCTGGTGAGCGTCGGCGGCGCATAGATCGTGAAGGGGAGAGGCGACGGGGACGTTAACCCAGGTTGTGCGATCGTGACGGACGCGGTTCCCGCGGTGACGATCAGGCTTGCAGGAATCGTGGTAGTGAGCTGCTGCGGAGAAACGAAGGTGGTCGGGAGCTGGGTGCCGTTCCAGACAATGATTGTGTTCTGCGAGAATCCGTTGCCATTGGCAGTCAACGTAAAAGCCGGGCCGCCGGCCTGGGCGAAATTGGGGGAGATGCTGGTGAGGCCGCCTGTGATCGTGAAACTGAGGCTATTGCTGGGCCCGGAACTGAGTTCGGTGACGTAGATGGAGGCGACGCCGGGGGTGGTCAGCAGAGATGCCGGCACGGTCGCGTTGAACTGGCTGAATCCGTCGAAGTTACTTACCGCCAGCGTGGTCGTGGTGTTTTGAAAGGTCCAGTAGACGGTCACTGGATATTGTTGGAACCGGCCATTGACGAGCAGTGTCTGGGCCGGGCTTCCGGCGGGCGCGCTGGCCGGGGTGACGCTCGTGAGCGTCTGGGCCTGCGCTTGTGTCGCGAGCAGAAGGGCGCCCAGCAGATAAAGGCTGGGTCGGTTCATTGTGCGGCCTCCGCGCTAGCGGGTACGAAGACCACGCGAGGATCAGCGCCTGGAGTGGCGTCCAGCAGCCAAAGCGGGCCGTGATCGGGCCGGTTGAGCCGGAAGGTTTGGCCGTCGCCTGCGGGGTTTACAGACCTGGGTTCGAAAGAACACGACACAGAGACGGTGGCGCGAGTGGTCAGGTTAATGCCGAGGACGGTTCGCGACGTCGCGTTAGCGATCCAGAGCCGGCCGTCCGAGCTGAAGGCAGCGCCAGACGGACCGGAGACGCCATCCGTTGCCGATGCAGCCAGCGTGATAGCGGGGTTGTTTCCGGGATTCTGGATTTGCCAGACCTGATTGGCGGCGCGATCCACCACCAGGGCATTGGCTGCCTGATTCCAGATCCGGATGGAGGCTGCACCCTGAAGGCTGGCGAGCTGTTGCAATCCGCCCCCGGCGGCCATCCAGAAAAGCGATTCGCCGCCGCCGGCGACCGCGGACGAAAGCAGGAGAGATCCATCATCGGCGACGGCGAATGCCGTGATATTGCCGGGGAGCGCCGAGAGATCGATCGGATTCAGCGTCGCCGTAGTTGGGAGTCCGGAGACCACGCTCAGCGCATTGCCGGTCGCGTCATAGAAAGCTGCCGCAGCGCCGTTCTCGCTGACGGCGACGCGGGCATCGGCAGGCAACCCGTCTGGGAGCACCGAAGCGGCCGCCGCACCGGAGAGGGCGATCGCCTTCCAGGCGCCGTCATTGAAGATGGCCAGCGTTTGCTTGTCTGAAATTGTGGCGCTGGAGATAGAGCTTGAGATGTTGATTGGATCGCCGAACAGGGAGGCCCCGGGGATCCCCAGAATGGGACGCAGGGCCTGTCCTCGTGCATCGAAGACGAAGCCGAGTGAGGGACCTCCAGTGGAAGGTTGGGCGGAGAGCAGGGAAGCTCCGGCCGCCAACAGAAGCATGAGTCTGGACATTTCGATTCCTCCGTTCGGTTCGAGTTAGTGGGGCGCGCCGACGCTGCCGGTTCCGGGAATAACGGCCACGGGAACACTGCCGGGCGCAGGCGGCGTGTTGCCTCGCGAGACCACCGAAACAACCGCGGCGGTCACCGCACCGGCGGCCAGGATCGCCAGCCATTTGGGTAACGCGCTGCTGCTGGAGCCGTTTCTACCCGAAGTGTTGCCCACTTGATTGGTCTGGTTGATGGTAGCCTGTGCGGTGCGACCCTGGTAGGACGCCTGGACGCGGATCTGGAACCGTCCGCTCATCTGATTGGGATGGAAGCCGCGAGCTACGGCCTGTCCTTTGGCATCGGTGGTGACGGTGAGCGTGCGGGCGCCTCCGGCGAAGGTGCCTCCGGCGCCGTCATTGGGCAGCAGAAAAATGACCACCGCGCCAGCGACGGGCTTATGATTCTCATCCTCAACCTGGACGATCGGTTCGCGGGCGGTACGCTGGCGAATATTATTCATAGCCTCGTCGCCATCGAGAATTGTGATTTGCAGGCTCGCGGGAGGAGCCTGGGCCTGTACTGCCGGTATCAGTAAACTTATGGTCGCCAGTACCGCCGCACAGCCGCGTACAGCGCTTGCGAAGCGCGATGCGAACAACATTTCAAACCCTCCGTTTCCCCGATGACCCCAGGGCTTTCGATTTGTGCGCTTTTTATCTTAACGCGCTTTGAACGATTTTCTCCGCACAATTGTCGTAGACCGCACAAGCCACACGTGTTCCTGAAGGGGTGGCATGGAAATAGTGACGCTTGTAGACTGGCCGTATCAAGAGGAGGATGATAGGAACATGAAAGCAGTGATGGGCATCACGGTTGTATTGCTGGGACCGGTAGCGTGGGCGCAGAGCGATGACAGTCAGATGACGCCTCGCCAGCTTTTCGACTATGGGATGAAGGCGCCGGCTGCGAAGCCCGCAGTGAAGCCAAAACCCACGACGAATTTTCCAGCCACGAATCCAAAGCCTCCCAATGTTCCGAAACCGTCCGAGGTGACCACGACACCGGAGAAGCCCCTGGTGGGCCGAACCACCAAAGCTCCCGACGGGGAGACGCCGGTGCAGATGGCCTCCTACGCACCCCTGGCTTTGAAATACAGCATTCTGCAAT
>DASRRO010000145.1:0-11581 GCA_035656855.1 Acidobacteriaceae bacterium
CATCACCTTGGTCGACGACTTCAGGAAGCTGGCTCCGGTCGTCGAACAGGCACTCGCCATCCTCGAAGCAAAGTAATGAAGTGATGAGAGGATGGCCGCCAGAACGGCGGTCCTCCAGAATGAACGTCATCCCGAGAGAGAAGCGGCTGTCAGGGCGACGTTAGTCGTGCCGTAAAGCCGGGCGCCCCATACTTGTCGCCTCGCAGTTTGAGGCGACAGGGTGGGAAGCCCCCAATCTCAATCAGCCGCCTTCGTATCAGGGCACCAGTTCAGGCTCGCGCCGAAAACGGCGCCAAAACCGGTCTTAGCCCCCGCGCGCAGCGGTCCTGCGCAGCAGGACAACGGAGAAAGCCACGGGCTTGAGCCCGTGGAATAACGCTCAAACAAAAGAGGGGCTCCAGCCCCGGAAGATTTTCATGCCAAATCGCCCCCAACAAACCGCGCTCCCAACCCCGCCGCTCGCCCTGCAATCGCCCCGTCGCCTCATGGGAGGTTCTCATGCCGCGCCACCCCCTCTCCCACCCGGACCCCTGAGTCGCGATCCTCGCCACCCCTCACCATCTGCCACCTCGCGCCATGTCCACCTTTCTGACCCCGGATGTTTCACCTTGCGGTACATTGATAACCACAATTCCCACTGGGCCGGCTCCCCAGGGCCAGGAGCTTTGAACGATATGACCCCACAGCAGGACACCGGCATGGAACTCCGCGACCTCCTCGCGGATCCCGACTTCCCCACGCGTCCCCGCCGTCTCCGCGATCCCCATCAGTACGTCGAAGCCGTCAGCCGCCTCGCCCGCGTCTTTGCCGAGCAGCCCGAAGCCGTCCTCCAGGAACTCGTCGAAATCGCCGTCCGCTACTGCGGCGCCGACAGCGCCGGCATCAGCCTGGAAGAGATTTTGCCCACCGGTGAAAAGAAATTTCGCTGGGTGGCCATTGCCGGCAGCTTCGCCCAGTACCTCCATGGCACCACTCCGCGCTTCTTCAGTCCCTGCGGTACCTGTCTCGACGCCGAGCGCCCGCAGCTCTATCGCGTCACCCAGCCCTACTACGACTTCCTTGGAGTTACCGCCGACGAAATCACCGACGGCCTGCTCATTCCCTGGATCAACGAGTTCCATCGCGGCACCATCTGGGCCATCGCCCACCATTCCCGCGAAGCCTTTGATCTTGAGGACTACCGGCTCCTCTCCACCCTGGCCGACTTCGCCTCTATGGCGCTCCGCCACCAGCAGCAGCAGCAGCTTCTGCGCGAGCAGGAGAAACTCGCAGCCGCAACCGCCCGCTCGAATGAACTCGCCCACCTCATCAACAATCCGCTCCAGAGCCTCGTCAATACCCTCTATCTCGCACAGCACGCTGGCCCGGCCGGGGAACCCTGGGTCAAAGAGGCTCTGGATCAGCTCTCCGTCCTCTCCCGCCTCGTCAGCCAGCTCCTCGACATCAGCCCACGAGTCCCGAACAAAGAAGACGCCCACTCGATGGCCGCATAAGCGGTGCAGCGGCTCCCTGCGCGAGGAGCCTCCTGGCAACTGATCTGGAATCAATCAACTGCGGCGCAGAGGCCCCCTGGCTTCCGAGCAACCCGCTCAAAACAAGCCACTTCCGCAAGAGTTGACCATCGGTTTTTCGAACAAAAAAAAGGCCGTCAGATGCCGGCGAACCAGGCGTACCCGGCCTCCGGCGACGCCGACCCTAACCCCTTCCCATACCGCTGCATCGAGTCCGTCGCCGTCAGCCGCAGCACGTACTTCACGCTCTTGTACCCCAGCTGCCGCGGGACCCGCATCCGCAGCGGCCCGCCAAACCCGACCGGCAGATCCCCGTCGTTCATCCCCCAGGTCAGCAGGGTCTGGGGATGCCGTGCCTGGCTCAAATCCAGGCTGTCCCACCACTCCCTGTCGATCGAGAAGTACGCCAGGTATTTGGCCTGCGGCAAAACTCCAACCTCCCGTAGTACCGCCGACAGCGGCGTCCCGATCCACTCCGCGATGTACGACCAGCCCTCCTCGCACACCACCTCGGTGATCTGGCTCCCCCGGCCCAGCGCCTGCAGATCCGCCACCGAGAACGACGTCGGCCGCGCCACCAGCCCGTCCACCTGCAGCCGCCAGTTCCGGAACCCCTCCGCCTGCTGCTGCCTGAACGCATCGCCGTGCGGCGAGGTCTCGTTCAGAAAGGGAGTCTTCGAGATCATGCTCCGCGGAAACTCCCGCGCCAGTGAATGCCGCGCCAGCAGCCGCTCCGCCGCATACGTCAGCGTTCCGCCTGCCCCATATAAAGTGCCGTGGTCCGGAGGAATCAATCCGTATCTCTCGGCGATCCGTCCCGCCGCCGCCAGCCCCGTCACTCCCACGGCCGCCGTCAACGCGCCGCCCGTAATCAGTCTTCGCCGCGAGATCGGACTCATGCCTGCTCCTTGTCTGCGGAATCGACTCCACGCCCCGTGATCATTCCCCGCATCCGGCTCCGGAATCCCGAGCGCGTCACCATCGTCACGTGCACCACCAGGAACAGAGTCAGAGCAATGGTGATAAAGAAGTGCAGCGTCCGCGCCGACTGCCGTCCGCCCAGCACATCCACAAACCAGGGAAACGCCGCATTGAACGTCGGCGACAACGCCAGCCCCGTCCAGATCACCATCGGGAACAGGACAAAGATGACTCCCAGATACGCCGCCCGCTGCACCACGTTGTACGCAGCCGAATCCGTCTTCTCCCGTGGTGACTTCCACAGATCGCGCCAGAACGCTCGCCAGTTCCAGTCGCCCCGCTCTGGTAACAGGTTCCTGCGGAAGTGCCCGGTCCAGAGCCCCCACGCTCCATACACCAGCGCGGTCAACAAGAGCAGCCAGGCGGCTTCAAAGTGCAGCGCCCGCCCCCACCCATTCCAGTCCGGCAGCACAGTTTTGTAGCCGGTCGGCACCGTGTCCCGCGACGACGGGATCGGAATCCGAAACAGCGGCCGCATGTTGACGTTGCCCGTTTCCCCCCAGTAGAACCGCGGATGCGTCAGGATGATCTCTCCGCCCGTGAACAGCAGCACCAGAAAGGCGACGGCGGTCAGCCAGTGCGTCACCCGCACCACCGCAGCGTGGCGCGGCTTCCTGATTTTGACGGGAGCGACTGTCGTGGCGGACACGCGGCGAGCATAGCACACCTGCGACACAACCCTCACCACCGGCGAGCTACTTCTTCAGCGGCCGATTGAGTGCCCGGTGCCCAATGTCCCGGCGAAAAACCATGCCCTCAAAGGAGATTCGCCCCATAGCCTCATACGCCGAGCCCAGCGCTTCCTGGAGCGAGTCACCCGTCGCAGTCACGCCGAGCACGCGCCCGCCAGCCGTCCGGTAATCCGTCCCGTCAAACGTCGTCCCGGCATGGAAGACCTCCACGCCCGGCACCCGCGCTGCCTCCGCGAGACCCGTGATCGCCTTGCCCGTCGCGTACTTCCCCGGATATCCCTCCGATGCCGCGACCACGCACGCCGACGCTCCCGGCTTCCAGCGAAATTCCGTCTCGCTCAGCCGCCCTTCGACGCACGCCTCCAGCGCATCCACCAGGTCGCTCTCCAGCCTGGGCAGAATCGCCTGGGTCTCCGGATCGCCGAAGCGCGCGTTGAACTCCAGCACCATCGGCCCCCTCGCGGTCATCATCAGGCCGCAGTACAGCACGCCCACAAACGGAGTCTCCTCCTCCGCCATGCCGTCCACAGTCTTCTGCGCAATGTGTTCGAGGATCCAGTCCCGCATCGGCGCATCCAGCATCGCGTCGGTCGAGTACACGCCCATACCACCGGTGTTGGGACCGGTGTCACCGTCGCTCAGCCTCTTATGGTCCTGCGCCGGAACCAGCGGCACCGCGTGCTTGCCGTCGCTCAGCACCAGGAACGACAGCTCCTCGCCGGTGAGGAATTCTTCCACGACAACACTTGTTTCGACCGAGCCCAACAACTCACCGCTAAACAGACCGGCAACGGCGCGCTCCGCCTGCTGCTTTGTCTCGCAGATCAGCACACCCTTGCCCGCCGCCAGCCCGTCCGCCTTGATCACCACCGGCAGATGGAAGAGGTCAATGGCAGCGAGAGCCTCTTCGCGCGAGGTGCAGGCCGCGAAGTTCGCCGTGGGAATCGTGTGCCGCTGCATGAAGCGCTTGGCATGCCCCTTGCTTGTCTCCAGCAAAGCGGCCTCCCGCGTTGGACCAAAGACCTTCAGCCCGCGCTCCAGCATCGCGTCAGCGATGCCCAGCGACAAGGGCAGCTCCGGGCCCACCACGGTCAGGTCGGGCTGCTCCTGGCTCACCACCCGCAGCAGATCGCCTAAGTCGTTCTGGCTCGCCGGCACGCAGCGCGCTACCTGGGAAAGGCCGCCGTTTCCCGGGGCACACACCACTTCGCTCACCCGAGGCGACTTTCGAATCGACGCGCACAGCGCGTGCTCGCGCCCGCCTGCTCCAATTACCAGCACCTTCATCGGTTATCCGGATTCTCCAGTGTTCGAGCCTATCGCAGCCTCGCCGCGAACGCTACTTCACCGCGAGCCATGCCTGCCAGAAGACCACCACCAGCATAAAGACAAGGTAGACACGCAGCGTCCAAACCAGCGCCAGCTCGCCGCCCTTGAGGCGCCGCCGGGGCACCGGGGTCTTCTTGGCCAGTGCCAGTTGATCCGGTTCCAGCGTCGCCAGAATCCAGTCCGCGGCCGCTCCGGTCACGTGTTGCTCGTCGTCGCTCACCGGACTCCTCCGCTAATCCAGGACAGCGCCTGTGGCGCCACCACGCTCAGGCCGTACAGCACACCGGCTGCCGTCAGCAACAGAACGACCAGCGCCGCCAGCGCGTTCGCCCATCGCGGACTCCGTACCCCGTCCATGATCTCTTTGTCGTTCACCAGCAGATACAGGAAGACCAGTGCCGGCGGCATTGCCAGCACCGCCACCACGTTCACCACCAACACGACGAAGACCAGCGGCAACCCGGGAATCAGCACAATCCCGGCCGCGACCGCAGCGCACAATCCCAGGACTGTATAAAACGACTTGCCCTCGCGCACGGGCAGATTCAGGCTGTGCGGCCGCCCCGCCACTTCGCCAAAGGCGTACGCCGACGAAGTGGAGATGGTGATCGACGCCACGATGCCGGCTTCCACCATGCCCAGCGCAAACAGTGCCCCGCCCCAGCGCCCGATCACCGGTACCAGCGCCTGCGCAAACTGCGCGGCCTCAAAATTCTCCGCGCTGATGTGACCGAACAGCGGAGCGGTCGCCAGGATCACGCCCAGGGCGGCCAGAGCCGCCAGAGCCGCACCCAGCACGGTGTCCATGCGTCCAAAGTGAATGTCCTTCGTTGTGAGACCCTTGTCCACGGTCGCACTCTGCTGGAAAAACAGCATCCACGGCGTCACGGTCGCGCCGATGTTCGACAGGATGATGAGCACGGTGTCCTTGTCCAGCTGCGGCGCGGGCCGCCAGGTTGCGAACGCGTGCCCGACGGATCCCCAGTGGGGATGCGTCATGAGCGCCACCGGAATGAAGACCAGGTTGAAGGCCGCGGCCGCCAGGGTTATCCGTTCCCAGGTCCAGTAACGGTGGCTCAGGATCGCCGAATACAGCACCGCCAGGGCCAGCAGAATCGCCGCCCATGGGGGCACGCCGAAATATCCCAGCCCGGCGCGCACCGCGATGAACTCCGTGATCAGCGTGAGGAAGTTACCGATCCCGAGGTCGATCACCGAGAACCAGCCCCAGAACGGCCCGAAGCGCTCAAAGATCAGTTCCGCGTGGCCGCGATGCGTCGCGGCTCCCAGCCGCACGGTCATCTCCTGGACCACCAGCGCCATCGCAAACGTGAGCACCACAAACGGCAGGAAGAAACCGATACCGTACTTCGCACCGGTCGCCGCGTATGACAGCATGCTGGGCCCGTCGTTCTCGCCCAGCATCACGAGGATGCCCGGCCCAATCAGCAGCCACAGCAGCCACAGGCGCGAGCGCAGGCCGCCCTCCAGCCGAGCGCTCGCTACCCGCGAGCGGTCGAAGGCGCGGTCGATGTCTTCGTGCGTGACGACGACTTCGTCTTCCACGCCCGCCAACACGCGTACCTTCCGCCCGGATTGTGCTCCTGCACTCATCCCTGCCGTTCCGGCCCTGCCTCTTGTGAAATGGTTCCGGCTCGAAGGTCCGTCCGCGACTGGGAATGGCGGAGGACCCTTCTGGCCGCAGTGTAGCTCTCCTGAGACGATATGTAAACCATAGTTAACGCTGCTGCGTTAAGAATAATTCACAATCCCGGGAATCATGCAGCATCCGATAGCGCATCACTCGGGAACCTAAACCGCCCGTCTGGTCCGTCCAGCGTCAATGGCTCTAAAATAGAAGGCGATGATCGTGGATCGGGCGATCTCCGACTCTCCTCTTCTCCGGCGCTTCCGCCGTGGCCGTCCGGACCGCGGACGACGTATTCTCTTCAACTGACCGTTTCTCCCGCTCCGCCTTAGCCGTGCGTGAGCGAAGCTCCTGTGCCCCTCATCACGAAAGGAAAAGGTCATGAACTCCTTTGGCAGCCAGTCCGAGCTGAAAGCCGGCGGCAAAACCTGGCAGATCTTCCGCCTCAGCGCGCTCGAAGGCCAGCGCAACATCCGTCTTGCGCGCCTTCCCTTCAGCCTCCGCATCCTGCTCGAAAATCTGCTCCGCTACGAGGACGGCAAATCCGTTACCGCCGACGACATCGAGTTCCTCGCCAAGTGGGATCCGAAGGCCGAGCCCTCCCGCGAGATCTCCTGGATGCCCGCCCGCGTCCTCATGCAGGACTTCACCGGCGTACCCGCCGTCGTGGACCTTGCCGCCATGCGCGACGCCATGAAGCAACTCGGCGGCGATCCGCAGAAGATCAACCCACTGCAGCCGGCGGAACTGGTCATCGACCACTCCGTCCAGGTGGATGAATACGGCACCGGCAACGCCTACTCGCTCAACGCGGCGCTCGAGTTCCAGCGCAACCGCGAGCGCTACGCGTTCCTCAAGTGGGGACAGACTGCCTTCCGCAACTTCTCCACCGTGCCGCCGGGGATGGGGATCTGCCACCAGGTAAACCTCGAGCACCTCGCGCGCGTGGTCTTCACCACGTCTGGCGGCAAACCGCAGGCTTACCCCGACACGCTGGTCGGCACCGACTCGCACACCACGATGATCAACGGCCTCGGCGTTCTGGGATGGGGCGTCGGCGGCATTGAGGCTGAGGCGGCAATGCTCGGCCAGCCTGTCTCGATGCTGGTTCCGCAGGTCGTCGGCTTCAGGCTCACCGGCAAGTTGCGCGAAGGCGCGACGGCCACCGATCTCGTCCTCACTGTGACTGAAATGCTGCGCAAGCTCGGCGTCGTCGGCAAGTTTGTGGAGTTCTATGGCCCCGGGATTGCCGAACTGCCGCTCGCCGACCGTGCCACCATCGGCAACATGGCTCCCGAATACGGAGCCACCTGTGGTCTTTTCCCCGTCGATGCGGAGACGCTGCGCTATCTGTGCCTCACCGGCCGCTCGGACGAGCAAATCGCGCTGGTCGAGGCGTACTTCAAAGAGCAGGGCCTCTTCCACACTGCCAGCTCGCCCGAGGCGGAATACTCGCAGACCCTCTCGCTCGACCTCGCCACCGTCGAGCCCAGCGTGGCGGGACCGAAGCGTCCGCAGGACCGCGTCCTGCTGCGCGAAGCCGGTGCCAGCTTTAAAAAGCAGTTGCCGTCGCTTCTCGGGCCCAACGCGGACAAGGTGAACCGGCGTCAGGCCATCCGCTGGGAGGGCGAAGGCGGCCACATGTCCGCCAACGGCAACGCTGCTTCGACGCATGCTGCACCTGAGCCCGGCGGCAACGGCCACATCGCTCACACCGTTAAAGAGCGCTTCGGCGTTGATGTCGAGCCGTATCTGGATCACGGCTCGATCGTCATCGCCGCTATCACCAGTTGCACCAACACGTCGAACCCTTCTGTAATGGTCTCCGCAGGCTTGCTCGCGAAGAAGGCGGTCGAGAAGGGCCTCAGCGTGCCGCCGTGGGTCAAAACCTCCCTCGCTCCCGGCTCACGCGTCGTCACCGACTACTACGACAAGGCCGGCCTCACGCAATGGCTGGACAAGCTACGCTTCAACACCGTCGGCTACGGATGCACTACCTGCATCGGCAACTCCGGCCCTTTGCCTGACGACATTTCGAAGGCCATCGAGCAGCACAGCCTGGTGGCCGTCTCCGTACTCAGCGGCAATCGCAACTTCGAAGGCCGCATCAACTCCGACGTTCGCGCCAACTACCTGATGTCGCCGCCGCTGGTCGTCGCGTACGCTCTTGCCGGCCGCATTGACCACGACTTCGATCACGACCCCATCGGCAAGGACAAGGCTGGCCAGCCGGTCTTCCTGCGCGATCTTTGGCCTACCCAGCAGGAAGTCTCCAGCGTCATCGCGTCATCGCTCACTTCAGAAAGCTTCACGAAGGAGTACGCCACCGTCTCGAAGGGTGACGCCAACTGGCAGAAGCTGAGCTTTCCCACCGGCGACGTCTATCGGTGGGAGCCCGACTCCACCTATATCCGCAAGGCACCGTACTTCGACGGCATGCCCGCGCAGCCGGCGTCTGTGGAAGACATCGCCAACGCGCGCGTGCTGGCTGTTCTCGGCGACAGCGTGACAACCGACCACATCTCGCCCGCCGGATCCATCAAGGCCAGCGGGCCCGCCGGCAAGTACCTCACCGAACATGGCGTCAAACCCGCGGACTTCAACTCTTATGGGTCACGTCGCGGCAATCACGAAGTCATGGTGCGCGGAACTTTTGCCAACGTTCGCCTGCGCAACAAGCTCGCGCCTGGCACCGAAGGCGGTGTCACGCGGCTGCTGCCGGAAGGAGAGCCGATGTCCATCTTTGACGCCTCGGTGAAGTACGCGGAACGCGGCACGCCGCTCATCATCCTCGCCGGAAAAGAATACGGCTCGGGCTCGTCGCGCGACTGGGCGGCCAAAGGCCCGCGGCTGCTCGGCGTCCGCGCCGTGATCGCCGAATCGTTCGAGCGCATTCATCGCTCGAACCTCGTTGGCATGGGGATCCTGCCCCTGCAGTTCGAGGCGGGCCAGAACGTCGAAAGCCTCGGACTCGGCGGCGAAGAGACGTATGACTTCCCCGGTCTGAAAGCGATGCTCGACGGGAAGTTCTCTGGCGGCAAGACGTTGAAGGTCCGTGCCAAAGACTCCGGCGGCAAGACGAAGGAGTTCAGCGCGAAGGTCCGCATCGATACCCCGCAGGAGATCCTTTACTTCCAGAATGGAGGCATCCTGCAGTACGTTTTGCGGCAGCTCGCGGCCCAGAAGTAGGGCTTCAATCCTGAAAGGGAAATGGCCACTCTCGGGTGGCCGTTTCCCTTTGCGATCGAGGTTACTCGCCCGGCGAGTTCTATGCCGCCAGCTTGTGTGCGCGCTGTTCGCTCATCCGCCGCACCATCACGAGTCCCCCAAACGCCACGGCCGTGATCGCTGTCGTGGCCAGCAGGTCGTTTCGGTAGAAGGGAAGCGCTGCCGCATAGCAGGCGGTCAGCCCAGCCATCGTCAGCGGATACATCGTTCCACCCGCCCACACCGCGAAGTTACTCACCAGGAAGAACGAAGTGGCCGCCAGCACCGGTGCCGCCATCACCCGCGTCACCGTGATCTGCTTCTTCAGCAGCACGCGTCCCAGCAGAATCACGCCCGCGTACCACGCCCACGTCACCAGATAAGCCCCGGTGTGCCAGGAGTAGTGGTAGACCATGATGGTCAGGTAAAAGTCCGTCGCCATCAGCGACAGCACCGGCAAGGCCATCTCCTTCAGCGGCCGGCGCGCTCCAAAGAACAGCAGTCCGGCACCCACGGCCGTAAAGTTCATGCCCGGAAAGGGCACTACCCGGCTTAGCACCGCCAGCAGCAACAACAGATAGGCAGCCATCATTCCCCCGTCATTCCGAAATCTGGACCCTGCGAATCAACCGCAGTCCTTCCATTCTGCGGACCGCTACCGCTCCGGGTCAAGGTAAACCTTTCATTTCGTCAAATAGGCAGTTCATTTCACGAAACAGCCTGGCGCCTTCGCATCGTTCTTCCGCATCAGGGATTCTTCTGCTCGTGCCCCTGCATGAACATTCCTTCAATCTCATTACCCGGTCCCACATAGACCCAGCCGCTCAGGGGAGGAACCCTCGGCCGCCCGGCGCGTTCCGAGCCCAGCGGCCAATAGCCGAAGCGCAGATCCTGGAACTCCACCGTGTGCCAGTTCGGTTCCGGCGTCACATCCACGCCTGGCACCGGAACGTGTCCGAGATCGGTTACAACCGGCCATTTCGACCAGTCCAGATAGATCTTTCCCAGGTACGTCTGCTCCGCTGCTGTAACTGCCGGCGTCACGGAGGGCTTGTAGATGACATCGTCATACGCATCCGTCTCCACGCGATCGCCGATCGTGTGGACTTCCGCCGTCTGGTAGTAGTCCTTCGTTTCCATCACCACGTGCCAGTCGAAGGGGCTCGCCATATGCGGCTCAGCGGCGACGCGGATCAGGGGCTCCCGCGTATAGCTGCCCGTCTGCACCAACTCGAGCGCATGCAGATGCTCGGCGTTGCGCAGCCCCCACCACAGAACCACGAATACCAGACCGGCAACCGCCCAGCCGCGTCCGCGGAACGGCTTCTTCTTCGCGCCGATCTCGCGATCCGCCAGCCCCAGGATCCAAGGAATCACCAAGGCGAGCAGCAGAGCCAGAAACCAGATCGGATCGAAGATGAACTCGATGTTCCAGGCATACCAGTGGGGATTCCAGGGAAAAAATGGCCGTACGCCATAGTTCACTGTGTAATCCAGCAAAATGTGGCTCAGCGCCGCGATCAGCGCACATAAATAAAGAAAGCCCCAACGCGGCGGGATGACCGGGTCCTTCCTTCGGAGCCTCCAGACAAGCCAGACCACCGCCAGTGTCGCAAGAGCCACGACCGGCGTTCCGATAAAGGCGTGCGTCCATCCACGATGGTGCTGCAGCTGCTCCACCGGCCCCTTGAACCCCCACAGCATGTCCAGGTCGGGAGCTTCCGCGGCCAGCGTCATGGCCAGGGTTGCATAGGCCGTCTTGCGATTGAAGCCGGTGCGTCCAAGGCACGCGCCGGTTAAGAAGTGCGTTACAGGTTCCATGCCCTCTTTCAGAAACGAAGCGACAGTGCCTCAAATGGCAAGCGCCACGGCGAACCGCGGCGCTGCCCTGGCTCCTGCCGGCTTACACCAGCTTGGCGTCCAGCGTGATTTGCGTATTCCCCTTGAACAGCCGCGAGATCGGGCAGCCGTTTTTGGCGTTGTTCGCCGCCGTCTCGAAACTCGAAGCGGTGGCACCCGGCACCTTCGCCCGGGTTGTCAGATGGATCGCCGTGATCGTGAAGCCCTCATCGGTCTTCTCGAACTTCACATCGGCGGTTGTTTCCAGCGACTCCGCCGTCAGGTTCGCATTCCCCAGCTGTGCGCTCAACGCCATGGTGAAACACCCAGCATGCGCCGCCGCAATCAGCTCCTCGGGGTTCGTCCCGACACCA
>DASRRO010000146.1:0-61874 GCA_035656855.1 Acidobacteriaceae bacterium
TGGCAGTCCCAGCAGCGCGCCGTCTCCACATAACCGCCCAGCAGGCCGAGCTGCGAGTGGAACGTATCCCGATACGTGCTGAACTTGTCGCGGTGGCAGGAGCCACAGATCGGCGTGGACTGCATGCGGAAGTCCGCGGAGGTGGGCTCGATGATGGCGTGCGCCGTATGGCAGTCCGTGCACACCGGAGCATTTCTGTCGCCGGCGGCGACCGCCTTGCCATGAATTCCCTTCTGGTACTGGGCGTTGATGCCCACGTGGCAGCTGCCGCAGGTGGCGGCGACGTTGGTGCGATAGGTCGGGCTTTGCGGATCCTTGTGGCTCAAAACTTTATGCGACCCGTGACAACTGGTGCAGTTGGCCGCCACCAGCAGACCCTCTTTGCCCAGCGCGAATCCATGAATGGAATCGATGTACAGGGCGTAAACATTGGGCAGGCCATACTTCTTCGCCATGGCTTCATTGCCATGGCACGATCCGCAGGTCTTCGGGATGTTCAACGGATAGACCGGCGATTGCGGGTCGGTCTTCGCGACAATCGAGTGTGGGTCGCCGTGGCAGCTGAGGCACGGATGATCGCTCGCCTCCGCATGGACGCTTCCCGCCAGCCCGGCGGCTTCGTCGGTGTGGCAGGTGCTGCAGTTCACTACCGCGGCATTGGCCGCGTGCGGATAGCCCTTAACGTTGGTATGGCAATCCGCGCACTTCAGGGAACCGTGGATGCTCGCATGGAATTTGTCCGCGCTGATCCCGATGCTCTTCCCGGACCCGTCCTGCATGGTGGGATCGCCGTGACAGGCAAGGCAATCCGTCTGCGCCTCCAGCGGCCTCGCGATACCCGTGAACAGCAGCGCTGAGGCGACAATCGTGAGGCCAAAGGAAGCAAACATCTTCATGGGAACTCCGGTGCTGCGCGCCGTTCATGGCGGCGAAAACCGAAGGAGCCATCGTGCCCTCCGTCCCGCCGCTGCACGACGGCTTCCTCTCCTATTTCTGGAGTGTGCGGATAAAGGAAACAACGTCCTTGATCTGGGCGTCGCTCAGCTTGCCGTTATAGGCGGGCATCTTGCCTTTGCCGTCTCTGGTGGTCGCGATGTACGACGCTTCCGTCGCCTTGACCTGATCGGGGGCCTTGAAGGACGGGATCTTCATCATCTTTCCCATCGGGGTCGCGGCGGTTCCGTCGGGTCCGTGGCACATGGCGCACTTCGCTTTATAGGTGTCGGCACCGGCACTCTGCGCAAACGCAGGCGCCGCAATGGAGGCGGCGAGCAGGATCATTGCCGCGGTTCTGAGGCGATAGTTCATGAGGGTTGCTCCTCCGGGAACCTGCGATTTCCAGGGTCCCTTGTCTCTGATAAAGCCTGCGGTCAGCGCCTGACTGTGACGCTCGATACAAATTGCCGCTTTGCCGGCGTTCGAACACCTACCCCGGTAACCCGGAACCCGGCGCCTCACTTCACCGGAGCGCCACCAGGTTCATCTGGCTTTGCAGATGCAGTGTCGGAGGGCTGATTTCCCGGCGCAGCATCGCTATCGGCCTGCTCCCGAACTTCATGTTCCGGCGCGCGTCCGGTCAGGAACGTCCATTTCAACGGGTAGATATCCGGATCGAAAATCACCGCATAAAAATGCCAGACCACGATGGCGGCGGTAGCCAGAATCGCCTCGTAGAAATGAATTGCCGTGCTGATCGCCAGAATTGATGCCGGGTGCGGCAGATGCGCCAGGATCCAGTCATTGAGCCAGAGCAGAACGCCGGTGATCGCCATAACCGCCGTACCCCACACCAGCGCCCAGTACTCCGCCTTTTCCGCGTAGTTGAAGCGCCGGTAGCGCGGCAGCTGATCCCGCCGGCCGAGATTGTACTCGACGGTCTGGACGGCTTCTTTCGCGTCGCGCAGGTCCGGAACCATGTCTTTCAGCCAGCGTCGGCCGCTCTTTTTCAATGCCAGATACACGATGTGATAAACCGAGGCTCCGATCAGCACCGCGCCGGCTATGCGATGGATCCAGCCACGGATCGCGTGGTGATGCTCCCAGCGAACCATGGGCGCGACCCAGAACGCGTGGGGAAACTTGAGCGCGAACCCGGTGATGACGAGGACGATGAAGCTGACCACGAGAACCGCGTGCTGCGCTCGCTCGTTAAGGGCCAAACGCATTTGTCCAGGATGTTGCCGGTATTGCGCAAGAACCGCGCGGGTCTTGCGGCGCCAGTCGATCAGGTTGTGCAGCAGCATGAGTCCCAGGGTTACCGGAATCACGATGAAGTAGAAAATCTTCACGTAATCCAGCAAGCGGCCTCCGGGCGTCGACGACGAGAGCGCGTGGACCGGCCCGATTGCGAAGCGGCGGCCCGCATCCGTGTGGCACTGCCCGCAGGTCTTGCCCAAGTTGGCGTGGTTCACCGTCGATCGTGGATCGCTCGACGGATAGATGTTATGAACGCCGTGACAACTGGCGCAGTTGGCGACGGATTGCCGCCCCTCGTGCGCGGCCAGCCCGTGATAGCTGTCCTCGTAAGTGGGAACGCGGTCCTGCGGCAAGTTGAACCCTGCCATCAGCTGTGTGTCCGCATGGCACCGCGAGCACGCTTCCTGCGAGACATTCGCCATATATACGGGCGAGTTGGCGTCGCCGGGCGCCAGGATACGATGCTCGCTGTGGCAATCGGTACAGGTGGCCGCCTGCAGAACCCCCTTGGCAACAGCCTGGCCGTGAATACTCTGCGTATAGGTATTGAATACATCGCTGTGGCACTTGCCACAGGTGGAAGCGACATTCTGCCTCCAGATCTTCGAGTGAGGATCGGACACAGGCAGGATGTCGTGCGTGCCGTGACAATCGCTGCAGGTAGCCGCATTCTGGTTCCCCTGCGCCACGGCGCGGCCGTGAACGCTCTGCCGGTACGCCTGGACAGGCCGTACTTCGGTAAACATGTATTTCGCAGCCAGCTTTGGATCGGAGTGACAGGAGCCGCAGGTATCCGGAAGATGCTCTTTGCTGACGGGAGAGCGCGGATCGGTGGCCGGGAGCGCGGTGTGTGCGGACCCGTGGCAGCTCTGGCAGGTGGGCACGTCGGCGTTTCCATGGTCGCGAGCGCGCCCGTGAACGCTGTTGCGGTACTGCTGCACTTCAGTTGAATGACAGGTCGCGCAGAACTGCGGACTGGCAACCGCTTTTTGCACGTTGTTGGTGCCGTGACAGGCAATGCAGGTCTGCGGGTCGTTCGGATTCCCCAAAGCCGCATGCGCGCCGGAAGCAAGGTTTTTGGCGGAATCCGCATGACACGTGGTGCAGGAAGCGGAGGCCGATTTTGCGCTATGGCCCTGCGCACTGGCGCCCGCATGGCAATCCAGGCACCCCAGGTCCGAGTGCGGGCCCTTCATGTGGGTCGCCGGATTAACCGCGATGCTCTTGCCCTGCGAGTCCTTCAGCCCGGCCGACGCGCCATGGCAGACAAGACAACCCGAGGCCGACTGAGCCGGCGATGAAGAACCCGCAAGAAACAGCAGCAGAAGGAGCGAGAAAACGAATGCGCGGAGTTGACGGACTTCAAAAGCGCCCAAACCGATGCAGCGAAACCGACAATGCGCAGGCAAATCCGCGCGGGTCCCCATAACGTACTCTCACAATCTTCCGCGTCCGGCTCACAGCGAGCCAGGCCCGGAAGTCCGGATTCACAGTCAGAATCGCTGCCGAATCCGGAGCTGGGCGGCCATTGGGCAGAACCGTATCCCGAAGGGCCGCCGAAAGGCGCCCTCTGCCCTGCTGCCGCTCCTCGAACTACTTCTGCAGGGTGCGGATGTAGGCGACGACGTCCCTGATCTGCGCGTCGGTCATCTTCCCTGCATAACCCTGCATCTTGCCGACGCCCTCTCGGGTCTGCTTGAACAACATGTCGTCGGTGGCTTTCACGTCCTCGGGAGACCTCAGCGAGCGCAGCTTCATGCTCTTCCCCACCGGGGTACTGGCCGTGCCATCGGCTCCATGGCACATGGCGCATTTTGCTTTGTAGGTGGCTTCTCCAGGTTGCTGGGCCACAGCGGACATGGCGAATGAGGCCCCAAGGAGAATCATTCCCGTGATCCACAATTGCTGTTTCACGTTCTGCTCCTCAAGCGAACGGCCGGGGCGAACCCCGGCCATCGTCTTCCTGCTTTTACCGCTCAGAATTCGTAGCGGAACCCGAGCGTCACGTTGTTGGCACGGAACTCCCGCCCTGCGGTTTCACCCGCGTTGGAGAGATTCATGCCGGTCTGCTGCGGCAGAGAGGCGCACGCTACACCAGGCGTCGGATTGGTAGGCGTCGGATTCTTTGTCGAGCAGTACGCCGCGCCCGACGGTCCGCCTTCTGCGTAACGGTAAAGGTCGTATTCTGCCTTCCAGATGAATCCCGGGTGGATCGTGTACGCCAGGTTTACGAACGGCGTCTGATAAGAGGAGACCAGCGATCCGGCAACATCCCGAGGGTCGTTATAGAACCGGCTGCCGTCCACCGAGTTGATGCGATAGCCGATGTTCGACGCGAACTTCACATTTGGCGCCACATGGAAGGCCACCGAGCCCGACTGCGTCGGCGCATCCATGAAGTCCTTCACCGGTCCGAAGTCGTATGCACCCGACCGGGTCAGAGAACCCGGGCAGGCCGTCCCGCTCGGCGTCGCAGCTCCCGGATCTGTCGCAGAGGCAGAGGCGAGATAGCAGATGTTGGTCGCCGAATAAACATCGCTGTAGGAGTAGTTAAGATCCAGGCCGTAGTGCTCGTTAGGGAATATCTGCGCTCCCATACTGGCCACACGGCTGTGATCGACATGCTCAAGCGGACCATCGAGCGGCGCCGTCCCGGTGTTGTTGGTGTTATTGTGCCGCTCCAGGTCGTTGTACGCGCCGGACAGGGTTGCAAAGGATTTCATCCGATAGAGCGTATGCACGCGATAGTGCTGCAGTTCCCGTGGGGCGACCGGCGTGAATACATTGTCGGCGTAGATGAATTCCGCACTGCCGTTCACGTCCCAGTTGCTGGACGGACGAAGTGCAAGGCTCAGAATGCCGCCATCTTCGTTGATGGTGACAGTTCCATTCGTCGTGGCGCCCGCGGCCAGCGGCGTATTGTGAGGAATGCCTTCGGCGATCAGGTGATTCCGGTGGCGATAGGTCAGTGAAATGGTCGCCCGCGACCATCCATCCCACGTCCCAGTGACATCGTTGGTGATCCACCTCTGACCAAAGAAGTCCAGCAGTGGCACACCAACCGCGCCGCTGCCTTCAAAGGTTGATGCCCCGGTCGCGGCATTCGTGACGGTAAGCCCGCCCGTGTAGTTGATCGTCTCGTTCCCCGCGGTGGCAGGTGTGGAGAAAGTCGTCAGGCTGGTCATGGTGGTCGATCCCGGTTGCTGCACATTCGAGAAGGTCGCCTGGTCGGACACGCTGAATTCTTTCGTAGCCTGCCACGCGATGCCATAATCGGCGGCGATCACCTTGCGTTGGGCATTGCCTGCAGCCGTATAGGTCAGCGATCGCGTTGTCTTCGTCAGCCCCTGGAAGTTCTCGTTGTAGGCGGGCAGGTTCATCTTCGCGCTCGTATAACGAATGTCCCCGTTCATCGACACATTGCGGATGCTGGAACTCTGGAGACGGAAGATCTCCGTGGGATAGAGGAAACGCGTGGGTTGCGAGCGGTAATAGCTCATGACCACGGCGCACGCAGGATTGATCACAGGCAGGCCGCCCAGCCCATTAGGTCCCGCCAGCCGCGGCGTTGCGCCGGCGCTGTTCGCATTGCAGGCGGTGGTTGGGTTATACGGCGTCAGCGAGTCGTAGCTGACCAGCGGGGCTACCCGCGTCCCGTCCGGCTCCTGAAAGATATAGTTCGAGGGATTCATCGTGAAGAACGAATCCGCCTTGTAGTGGTCAACTACCTCTTCGTAGGTCAGCTTCGTGTCTTTTGCGGGTTTCCAGTCGATTCCTCCCACGAAGTCGTCCGTGCCGTTGCGCTGAAATTCCTGCAGCAGCACGTCGTAAGATCCGGCGAACTGATAGCCGCTGGGTGTCAGGCTCGGGCCCTCGAACGTATTGTGCGAGTAGCTGACTCGAAACGTGACTTTCCCCAACGGGAGCAGCGTCAGACTCGTGTCCGTCATCCGTCGCACGGTGTTGAAGAGGAAAGGCGATTGGTTCACCTGAGACCATCCGTAGGCGCCGCCCGAGGAGAGCGGAACCGATTGCCCTGAGGGGATGTTCGGGTTTCCCAGCAAATCGTAGTCGAAGTACTGCCGGTCGCGGCGGAACATCCCGGAGAACTCGTAGACGTTTCCCTTATAGAAGTCCAGCTTCCCAAAGCTGTAGGGATCGCCGCCAAATCCGCGGCCGGCCGCCGTCAGCGTGTCAAACAGCGTGTTCTTTGCGCCCGGAAGCGCCCGCATCTCGAACAGCTCGCCCTGTACCCGCGGTCCGGACTGTTCGTTGACCAGCGTGTCGTACATTGCGCCGCTGCCGCTCTGGCCGGAGATGCGCCCGCCCAGATCGATCGCCTCATGGACGGTGTAGCCCTTCGGGGCCGTCAGGGACTGCGCCTGGGGCACCGGTTCCTGGGCAAGGCCGATGCTCGTTGTCATCAGCAAAGCGGCAACTCCAATGCTCCCGGCGATGCACCCGCCCACCCCGCGGGAGAATTGTCGATTGGAGAGCCGTGATAACCAGCAAATCTTCTTCATAGCAAGCCTCACTTGGAAAACATCGCCCACATCGAATCTGGCTCCGGACCGGCCTTCCGATGTGGCGGAAGGCTCCGGTCCGATCCCATCGCTTACCGCAGGAACGCCTGGTTGATGTTGGAGCCGTGAACGTACGTGTGGCAGCCAGTGCAGGGCTGCAATTCGTCCGATCCCGCTCCCATCCCGGCTACCGTGTGATTGGCAACGCGACTGTGGCACTGATTGCACAGCGTGTTGATCGATGGCATGTTCAGCATCCGGGCATTCTGCGAGCCGTGGGGCGAATGGCAGCCCACACATCCTTCCGCCTTGACCGGAGCGTGCTCGTACACATAGGGCCCGCGCGTCTCCGCATGGCACTTCGTGCAAACCGCGTTCTGATCGGCGGTCGCCCGCAGGTTGCTGTTCTGGAATGAGCCATGCACGTCATGGCAGTCGCTGCAGTTCACCGCACCCTCGTTCACCGGGTGGTGGAACGGCATGTTGAACGCCGCCTTCTGGTCGGAGTGGCACTGGAAGCACAGCTTCGGCTGCTCCGCCTTCAACAGCTTCTCCGGCGTCTCCGCTGCATGCACGCTGTGGCAGCCCAGGCAGCTCACGCCCGATTTCGCATGCGGCGAGCGCTCGAAATTCGGATGCGTCCCGGCGTGGCAGCCCAGACACGTCTCATCGACCTGCTTTGGGCTGAGCTTGTCGAACCGGCGGATCTTCGTCACGTCGCCGCCGCCTTCCACGTGCGCCTGCCCAGGTCCGTGACAGCTTTCGCAGGTCACGCCCTTACCGGCATGTTCGAGAGCAAGACGAGAATGAGGATTCGTGCCGAACTTCTTCACGACCTCCTCATGACATGTGGCGCAGGTCTCCTGCCCGACGTACTGTGTCGAAACCGCTGCCGCCTTTGGTTCGGAAGTTGCCGCTTGCTGCTGGCCATTCCCCGCAGCCCGCGCCAGCCCGGTTCCTGCGAACCCGGTCAGCAGCAGAAGACACGCCATGCTGGTAAAGAATCGACGCATGCGTATTCACCTCACACAGCAAGGGGGCAATCAGCGTTCTCACCCTGCCCTGCTGAAATAACTGCTTTACGTACTCGTGGAGCATAGCGGGGCGTTTGGAAGAGCCACAGTGATGTAAATCACATTGGGACATTACTGTTGGCGCTGTGATGGCAATCACTTAGCCTCCCGGCGGCTCCCCCGGGTGTCGAAGTCAGCACGTGCCCCTGCAATGGCCGCTAACCCGCAGTCAATCGACAAATTTGTGGCTGGACTATCTCTGGCGGCGGGAAATCGCCTCTTCGCCGGACAACAAAGGGAGGTGTTACTTCCGTTTGGCTAATTGCAAATGTCTGCCTTGACGGCGCGCTCCGGCGGGTCATTGGTCCTGCCGGTACCAGCCCCGGCGAACCCGAAGACTCAGCGCTCGGCTGTCTGCACACCCGCCGCAGCGCGGCGTTGCCTGAGCCACCCAAGCCACCCGTCCATGCCCTTGCCCGTGGAGCAGGAAACCTCCAGAATCTCCATCTCCGGATGCACTGAGCGGGCATTGGCCTTCGCCGCCTCGATGTCGAACGGCACGTACGGCAGCAGGTCCACTTTGGTCAGCACCAGCAGCGCAGACTTGTGGAAGATCGAAGGGTATTTCAGCGGTTTATCTTCGCCTTCGGTCACGCTCAGCAGCACGATCTTCGACTCCTCGCCGAGGTCGTAGCTGGATGGACACACCAGATTGCCGACGTTCTCGATCAGCAGGATGTCCAGATCCTGCAGCGACCACTTCTCGAGCGCGCGCTCGATCATCTTTCCGTCCAGGTGGCAGACGCCTCCGGTCACGATCTGCTGCACCGGGAAGCCATACCGCATCAGCCGCCGCGCATCGTTCTCTGTCTGCAGATCGCCGGTCAGCACAGCTACGCGTTCCTCGGGGCGAAACGAAGCCAGGGTGCTCTCCAGCAGCGTCGTCTTGCCCGATCCCGGCGAACTCACCAGGTTGAGGCAGAGCACATGATTCTCCTCGAAGCGGCGGCGCAGATCGAGCGCTATGCGCTGGTTTTCGTTCAGGACCTTCTCTTCCATCCGAACAACGGTCATGGCTCCTCCACCTCAATGAACTTTAGATCGAGCTGATCTCCGCTGACAAAGCGGGTCCGCCGGCTCTCACAGAGCGGGCACGGCGCATCCGTGAACGGCGACTCCGACCCGGAGGGAAACTCGTGTCCGCATTCGTCGCAGCGGTTCACTCGGGGGCAAGCCTCTATCGTGAAAACGACCCTCTGCTCCTCGGTATCGGCTACGAGACACTCGAAGGCAAACCGCAGCGCGTCCACGTCCACGCCCGAGAGCACTCCCACGCGCACCCCGATCGCCACCAGCCGCGCCCCAGGCCGGCGCGCCGTCTCGGCCACGCTTGCCTCCAGAATCGAGGTAGCAATCCCGACTTCGTGCATCAGCGTCGCCCCCACATCAAAGGCGGACGCGGCCGACAGAATGGATGATTCGTGAACATGGAGCCCTCTGGGTCGGGATTGGGTCAAACGATGCGCCTGCGGGCTCATCCCGCCATTGCGGAGGCCTGCACCTGCTCAGTGTAACGATCCGCAGGCGGACTCGGTGACGCAGCCTGCCAGCGCGCCATTTGCTCCACGGCAGTTTCTACCAGCTCGGGCAAAGCCGCCTGAACCACTGGGGTAAGCTGCGTTCCCCATCCGGTAGCTTCCGGCTGCACGCCCAGCACAACGATCTCGACCGGTGCGTTCCCGATCAGTCGCATCGCGCCAATCAGATCCGCAAAACCCAGCAGGTGGACGCTCTTCGAAATCGGCAAATCCGCGATCTCCTCCCCGGCAAACCGTAGCAGCGTGCCCGGAGGAGCGCCCGATTCGATGGCGTCGAGGGCCAGGACGTGCGTCGCCCCCTCAAGCGGATGCAGCAAATCCAGGCCCAGGGTCCCACCGTCCACCAGAGACACGGAGACGGGCACCCGCCCATCGGCCCGCAGTTGTTCCACCGCCAGCATACCCACCGCATCGTCGGTACGCATCAGATTGCCGAGGCCGAGCACGACGATGCGCAGTTCGTTCATCGATCCCAGTCCCGGGTGCGATGGATCCTGCGCTTCCCAAACAGATGCCGCGGTTCCAGATGCGCGATCTCCAGTTCTTCATCGATCACTTCATCGGGGACGAATTTATACCCGCTGAAAACACTCTCCATCTCCGCGTTCCGTTCCGTCATGGCTACCAGCACCGCGCTGTAGACGTGGTGAATGAAGAAGGCCATCAGGAAGAACATGAACAGGAAATGGACCAGACGAATCCACTGAATGTCGATCACCCGCGGAATCCAGCCCACGAAAAATCGCAGCGTCGGCGATCCCTCCACCGTCGCAAACAGGACCAGCCCCGAGACGCACTCGCAGGCGATCATGAAATACACCACGATGTAAGTCAGCCCCGCCAGCGTGTTGTGTCCGATTTGTTCGAACGGCTTCCGCTGCTGGAACGTGTAGTACCGCACCATCGCCTTCAGGCTTTTCCACTGCCGCCGCGTAAGAGGCACAAACTGCCGCCACCGCGCCCAGTGATTGCCGGCAAAGAACCAGTAAATGCGCACGATCAGCGCGCCAATCAGCTCAAACCCGGCCAACTCGTGGATAAATCGCACCGTCCCCATCGTCCACGCCGTCTTGTGCGGGAAGATCAGGAACGGATGATTCATGTAGAGGCCGGTCCAGGTCAGCACGGTTACCGCAGCCACAATGCCCCAGTGGCTCAGACGCACCGGCAGTTCCCAGACATACACGGGGACGAGATGTTCCTCGCCGACCGCCACGTGCTTCTTCACCGGAGCGGAACGGACGATGGTAGCCATCACATTCCTCCGGCCAGACACGCAGCATCCGGAGAAAGCGACATGGATTCCTCCGGCTCCGACCCAGCGATGCCATTCCGGCCATAGCTGCGGCCCTTGCCGTCAACCACGTGCACCGCGCAGGCAAGGCAAGGATCGAAGGAATGAACCGTGCGCAGCACCTCCAGCGGACGCTCCGGATCGGCGATCGGCGTGTTCAGCAGAGCGGCCTCGTAGGCGCCCCGCTGACCATGCGCATCGCGCGGACCGGCGTTCCATGTGGAGGGCACGATCGCCTGATAGTTCACGATTCTCTTGTTTTCGATTTCCACCCAGTGGCCCAGCGCACCGCGCGGCGCTTCCTCCAGCCCGAATCCGGCACACGACTTCGGCCAGCTCTCCGGATCCCACTTGTCGCCGTTATGTATTCGAATATCCCCGTGGCTCATGTTGTCGTCGAGCTGCCCAATCCACTCCGGCAGCTTCTGCACCACAAGATCGGACTCGATCGCCCGCGCCGCGATGCGCCCCAGTGTCGAGAACAGCGCCGCCGGCGGCGCATTGAACTTCGACAGCACGCCATCCACCGTCTTCTTTACCTGCTCGTTCCCGGATGCGTAGGCGATCAGCGTCCGCGCCAGCGGTCCCACTTCCATCGGCTTGTCGTCATACCGCGGCGACTTCAGCCAGGAATACTTTGCGTCCGTGTCCAGCTGATCGAACGGCGGCTTCGGACCCGAGTACTTCGGATTCGTTTCGCCCTCGGCCGGCTTCCGGCCCGTGTTGTCGCCCACCGAATACTCGTACCAGGAATGCGTAACGTATTCGGAGATCTTTTCAGGATCCACCGGATGGACCGTGGCCAGATCCCGGTTCAGAATCACGCCCCGCGGGAAAAAGTCCCCGGCAGGGTCGTTGATGCTGCCCGATGGCAGGTCCCCATACGCCATGAAGTTGCCGAGACCCTCACCGTAGCCAAACCACTCTTTGTAGAAGCCCGCGATGGCAAGGACATCGGGAATGTAAACCTGCTGCACGAAGGTTTGGGCACGAGCCGCAAGCTCACTAAAGAGTGTGATGCGTTCCGGATTAATGACCGCTTCCGGCTCGTTGCCATCGATTGCGGTAGCCATCCCACCCACCAGAAACGTCTGCAGATGTGGATTTTTACCGCCCAGGACCGCGTGGATGCGAATAAAGTCCCGTTGCATATCAAGCGCCTCGATGTAATGCGCGACAGCAAGCAGGTTCGCTTCCGGCGGCAGTTGGTAAGCAGGGTGTCCCCAGTCACCGCTGCTAAAGAGGCTCAACTGCCGACTGGCCACTAGGGCCTTGACACGGTCCTGGACACCCTTAAAGTAGGTCGTGCTCGACTTAGGCCATTCCGATATCGACTGCGCCAGCTGCGAAGTCTTTGCCGGATCCGCCTTCAGGGCAAGGGTGACATCCACCCAGTCGAGTGCATGCAGATGATAAAAGTGAACAACGTGATCCTGAACGTTTTGCGCGCCCGCAATGATGTTGCGCACCAGCCGTGCATTGTCAGGAACTTCAACACCCAGAGCATTCTCCACGGCGCGTACTGAAGCCAGCGCGTGAACCGTCGTGCAGACCCCGCAAATCCGTTGCGCCCAGATCCAGGCCTCGCGTGGATCGCGCCCCCGCAGAATCAGCTCTATACCGCGGAACATGGTGCCGGAGCTCCAGGCATCCGTCACCCGGCCCCCGTTCACCTCCGTCTCAATGCGAAGGTGGCCTTCGATGCGCGTTACCGGATCAATCACTACACGTGCCATCTCAGTGCACCCCCCTCGTCGTCTTTTCCGTCGTCTCGTCTGCCGCGTCTTCGCTGTTTCCCTCGCCGGGATGGAAATGATCCCGGACCAAGTGTCCCACTGCGTGAGCAGCCGTCGCGGCAGCGACGCCGGCCACGACCGTCCAGCCAATCTGCCCGGCCGTCACATCCACGCCGAACCCGGCAGGATGTGGCAGCCGCTCATAAAACGGCGACTTCGTATCCCAGAAGCGCGATGACGCGCACGCGATGCAGCCGTGACCCGATTTCACCGGCCAGCTCGTCGCACCATTCCAGCGAACCGTCGGGCAGTTGTAATTCGCCTCCGGCCCTTTGCACCCCATCTTGAACAGGCACCAGCCCTTGCGATGCCCCTCGTCCCCCCACTCCTGCACGTAGCGCCCTGAATCGTAATGCGCGCGCCGCTCGCACTGGTCGTGGATCAACTGCCCATACGCAAACAGCGGCCGATTTTGTGGATCAAGCGCCGGCAGTTCGCCGAACGTGAGGTAATGCACCAGAACCGCCGCCGTATTCACCGAATTGTGCGGGCATCCCGGCAGATTCACGATTTTGATCCCCGGAACCGCCTCATGCAGTCCCACTGCGCCGGTCGGATTCGGCCCCGCTGCCGGAAGCCCGCCATCCCAGGCGCAGGCGCCCACCGCGATCACTGCCGCGGCTCCCCCGCAAACCTCGCGGGCAATGTCCAGCGCCGTGCGTCCGCCGATCATGCAATACACGCCGTCGTCCGCCGTCGGAATCGAGCCTTCCACTACCACAAGGTACTTGCCCTTCTCCTGCTCCACCACGCGCCTCAGCGCCGCCTCGGCATGCTTGCCGTACCCGGCCATAATCGTCTCGTGGTACTCCCAGGAAAGAGTCTCGAGCACCACATCCTCAACGGTCGGGTGGGTCGTGCGCAGCATCGATTCCGTATTCCCCGCGCAATCCTGAAACTCCAGCCACACCAGAACCGGTTTCCGCTTTTGCCCCAGCGCTGTTGCAATCGTCTGCGTGTACGCCTCCGGCAGCGCCAGCGTGGCGGCCATCGTCCCACAGAACTTCATAAAGCGCCTGCGCGAGACTCCGCGCTGTCTGCATCTCTCCAATACCGATTCGTCCGTGGCCATCCGGCCCTCCTGCCTGCTTTGCGCGTTCCTGGGGATTCGCAGACAGACCGTACCCTTGCTCAAAAACGCCTGTATGTGACTGCCATCACTGGAGTGTCTTCTTCTCCTTCCTGGCTTTCGACACTAAGCACTCACACAGCCAAATTGGCTCGTGACCGCCATCACAGCCCCTTGTGCCTGCAGTCACAGCGGTACGAAGGTACCGGCAGCAGACTCTCCGTCAGGAGGCTTTTCGCCATGAAAACCCTCGAACATGTCGTGCCCGGCAGGCGTCTCTTTGCCGTTCCGGACAAGATCCTGGTTGCGACCGACCTCGCCGACCTCGACTACCTCATCCCGCAAGCCATTGCTCAGGCCCGCGCCTGCGGCGGCGCCCTCACTCTGGCGCACGTCATCCCGCCGGGCGAAGCCATCCCCCTGGACGCCAGCGCCATTCCCTATCTCGACGTGGCTGACATGAAGAAAGAGGCTTTCGAGCTCCTCGAACCCGCCGCTGACAAAGTCCGCGACAGCGGCATCCCCTGCGACGTGACCGTCGTGCAGGGCAATCCCAAAGAACAGATCGCCGCCCTCGTCCGCGAAACCCACGCCGGCCGCATCATCGCAGGAACCCACGGACGCCGCAGCCTCAAACGCTTCTTCCTCGGCTCCGTCGCCCACCAGATCCTTCGCTCTGCTGAGGTTCCGGTGTGCACCATCGGTCCCCACGCTCACGAGGCGTCCTCTTTAGGCGCGCCGAGCAAAATCCTGCACCCCGTCTCCCTCTGCGCCGGCTATCAGGACAGCGCCCGGATGGCCATGGAGATGGCGGAGTTCTATCGCGCCGAAATCACCCTTCTGCACGTCCTCTCACGCACCGTCCAAACCCAGCCCGATGCCGATCGCGTCGTTGAGTGGACCAAAGCCGAGTTGCGGCGCATCGTTCCCGATGAGGCGTCCCTCTGGACCCACGCCACCGTCCAGGTCGAGTTTGGCGACGTTGTCGATGAGGTGCTGAACATCTCTGCCGAGATCGATGCCGATCTGATCGTCCTCGGCATCAACAAGGATGCCGGCTTCTGGCCCATTCGCGGCGACGACACCGTCTACAACATCATCGCCCGGGCCAGGGCCCCGGTTCTCAGCATCCGCCACCTGCCGGAACAAGCCGGTTAGAGGCCGCCGGAGGGAAGAAACTCGTTTCGCCAAATGCGAAGGGAATTCTCTGCGCCTATGCGCGAATTCCCACCAGGCTCAGCATCCGCCCCGTCAACCCCCGCTCTGCGCGATACGAGAAGTACCGGTTGTTTTGGCACCGCGTGCAGTCGCCGACCACCGTAATGGCCTCCGGGCGCAGACCTGCGTCCAGCAGCTGCCGCCGGTTCGCCTCCATCAGGTCCAGATGCAGAGCCGGCCCCAGATGACTGTGCCCCGGCGCTCGCGCCGTCAGAAACATCAACGGGTACTTTTCGCGCACCGGATCCGCGTCGGATACCTCGTGAAACAATTCCGGCGCGTAAGCGAACTGCGAACTGAACTCGCTCCGCACTTCCTCCCCCACCGCGTAACAGCAGGCGCCGATGCCCGGCCCGATCGCCGCCTCGAGCTCCTCCGGCCGGCTGCCAAATTCCACCCGCATCCGGTTCACCCCGCCTTCCACGATCCGCTTCAGAGTCCCGCGCCATCCCGCATGAAAAGCCGCCACCGCCCGCCTCTTCGTATCCGCCACCAGAACCGGTATGCAGTCGGCGGTCTGAATCGCCAGCAACACACCCGGCTCATCGGTCATCATCCCGTCGCCCTTCCACCCCGGCGTCCGATCCGCATCCAGTCCCTTCACCCGCCGCACCAGCGACGAATGAATTTGCCGCAGCGTTACCATCTTCGCCTCCGGCGCGTCCAGCGCCGCCAGCAACCGCCGCCGATTCTCAGCCACGTTGTCGCGCGCGTCCGCCTGCGTAAATCCGAGATTGAGTTCGCCTGCCCGCTGCTCCGGCCGATATGCGGTCGTCACCCCGCCTGTCCGCGTGCTGAAGCCATGCGCCAGCCAGGGAATCTTTCGCCAACCCGGCGACTGCACAATCTCAATCTGCGACTTCACCACCCTCCGCGGCCTCTGCGGTGGCAGTTCCACCGGCTGGTTGCGCTCGCCGCGCCGCTTCATCCCTTCGCCCCCGAGCAGACGCCGCCCCGCCGCCAGCCCGCCCGAGCGAAGCAGTGCATCGACAGCCTGAACATCGCGGGAAGCAGAGCGAGAGGACGCCATCCCTGTATTTTAGTGGGCCTCTGTGGTGGATTTTGTGATCTCCGCCTGTTCCCTATTGCCTTTTGCCTGCCTCATCACTTCGGCAATTCCGCCGCATAGAGATTCGCCGTTGACAGCCGCGCGCTCACCAGGGGCTCATCCCCCGGAGCAAGTCCCGCAAACCGGTAATCCACAACGTTCGCCGAGCGCAGATCGTGCAAATCCGCCACCCGCTCGATCTTTCCGGTCGCCACCGCCACTCTGTAGATCGGCTGATCGGCCTGGGCAAAATCATGAAAGTAGATCGCTGTGTCATCGTGCGACCAGGATGGATCCGCAATGCTCTGCCGTGCCAGTATCCGCCATGTTTTCGTCGCCACGTCGAAAAGCAGCAGCCGCTTTTGGTCGATCGACAGCGCCGCGATGAACTTCCCGTTGGCCGACCACCGCGGACTGAACAGCCCATCCGACCCCGGCAGCTTCGTCACCGCCTTCGTCGCCAGGTCCACCAGTTCGATGTCCTTCGGTTGCGACGGCTCCGCCATCAGATCCGGCAGCCGTCCGAACACCAGAGTCTTACCATCCGGCGACCAGTCGGGATCGGCCTCGCTCCGTTCCTCGTTGGTTACTTCCTGCAGATGCCCGCCGTCGGCATCCACGGTAAAAATCTTCCACGGCTTCCCCGGCTGCCGTCCCATGAACACCAGTTGGCGGTCGTTCGGCGACCAGTGCACCATGAATACCTGCATCGGCCGTCCCGTAATCTGCACTCGCGCCGATCCATCCCGGCGGCTCACCCACAACGAGTCGTCACCCTGGCGGATCCAGGCGGTCCACTGCCCGTTGTGCGAGAACTTGACACGCCGCGCCATAGCCAGGCCTTCGCCGAATGGAACAAAAACCCGCGCGCTCCGGTCGTACCGCAGCAGCTCCGCCTGCGGATTCAGCCCGATGAAGAACGCGCGCCGCCCGCCCCGCTCCGTAATCGGCGCCTCATAGCTCAGCGGCCCGTTCGTAATCGCTATCGGCTTCTGCGAACGCCCGAAAAGGCCCCCGTGCTCCGGAATTGCCCAGATGTTGCTGCCGCCGCCGCGCGCCGACTGGAAAACATAATAGCGCCCATCATCTGTCCAGCTGCCGCAGCATTCCGCCGGCGCCGCGCTGTTCCAGTCATCCAGCAGCCGATGCGCCCCGCTTCCGTCGCTGTTCAGCTCCCACAAAGTGGACGTGTGCGTCTCCCCATTCAGCAGCGTCAGCCGCAGCCGCTTCCCATTCGGCGACCACCGCAGCCAGAAGGCGCGTCCCCGCAGTGTCACCAGCTTGCGGCTCTCGCCCCCATTCTCCCGCGCGATATATAGATCGTCCCCGCTGGCATAGAGAATCCGCTGCCCGTCCGGCATCCACGTCGCATCGTGTGCCAGGATGCCAGGAATCCGCCGCGCCGCGCCCCCGATCGTCGATACCACCCACAGTGCCTGCTCCGGTGCCGTCGCCAGATGATTGCGCAGCAGCAGACGCGATCCATCCGGCGAAATATCACCCAGCGAAGGCGCCCCCAGTTCTTCCGGCAGCGGCAGCGTTCGCGTCTCCCCGTCCGCGATCAGCGCCTGGGCCAGAACGGCCTGTCCGTTCTCGATCTGGGGGAAATAGATTCGCGACCCGTCCGTCGCTGTGCCTGGGAAGCTCTCAAACAGCGGATCACCTGGCGTCACTCGTCCCGAGAACGTGATCTGCGTGATGCGCGGCGGTCTGCCGTACGCGGCTCGCCCTCTGACCCCCGCCCAGTAGGCCGCGGCCATCAATCCCACGATCGCCACCGCCGCAGCTGTAATCTGCCACCGCCCCAACTCTTTGGACCTTGCCTCCGCAGTGGAGACCCCGGCCTGAGCGACGGGCGTCGACTCCGCTGCCACTGGAGAAGGAGAAACATGGCCCGGTGCCTCGTTAACCGCAGTCACCGGTGCCAGGAATCGGTATCCCCGCTTCGCCAGCGTCTCAATAAACCGAGGATTTTCCGCCGAGTCCCCCAGCGCCTCCCTCAACTTATTAATCGCCGTGCCCAGCGAGTGGTCGAAATCCACGATCGTGTCGCTGCCCCACAGCCGCTGCTGGATGTCCTCCCGGGTCACTACCTCCCCAGGCCGCTCCAGCAGACAAACCAGCACTCGAAATGGCTGCGCCTGCAGCCGGATCCGAATTCCCGATTTCCGCAGCTCTCCCGATTCCGCGTCCGCCTCAAACAATCCGAAGCGAAATCGCGTTGCAATCCTTTCCGTGTGCTCTATGGGAACCGCCATAAGCGTCCTGGGATTCTACTTGTATCGCGATTGACTGCCCTCGTCAAACCCGTCTCTGCCAGTTTTCCCCTGTTGAAGCAGCGCCGTATCCACCTGAAATCCCGTAGTTTCTCCGATGATCCATATTTGATCAAGAAAAGGTCCGCCGTGCATTGCCGATCCTCGCGCCAGGAGTGTCTAGTTCTCGCGAATCCGCAGTGCTCGACAAAAACATAGAATCTGCGGCCCCTCGGGTTTTGGGAGACAACACAATTTCCACGGACCAGGGCACAGACCCTGGCTTTTCACGTCCTTCGATTTCAACGTCCCTGCGACGGATCCGCCATCCAGCTCACGTCAAGATCCACCCGCGTCGCCGGTGACTGCGGCAGCCCCGGCGCATAGCACTGGTTGTCGGCCGCGTATGTTTTCGCGCAGGCTTCCGTATCTTCCGGCCGCCGTGGCGCCTGCGCATACTGCCACACAAGCGCTCCCGGGAATCCGCTTTGCGCGATCTTCAGGTTGCCGCGTGGAACCACGCATCCGGGCGCCGGCGGACACGCGTCGTTCCACACCCACAGCGCTGCCTCCGGAAAACGCGTCCGCACATCCTGTGCCGTCGACATCCGAACCGCGCCTGCGGGAACCGCAATGCCCGACGCATATACCCCGGCCCTGTAGCCCGAGCGCTGCTCGCTCGAACGCTGTACCGCGTGGATCCACACTTCCATGTACACCGCCTGCTCCTTCGTCAGCGCGCCGCCCTCTTCCTGATCCAGAAAAATGATTGCCCCAGCCGGAAATCCCTCCCGCTCCGCCGCAAGCACCGCATCCCGCCCATCCAGCTCTCCCAGCGACGCTGCGTTCTGTCCCTTCAGCTGCGCCTCCAGCCGCCCATTGAACAGCAGCAGAAAGCCAAACCCCGCCGCCCGCACCACCCCCCGCTTTCCCGCCCACGGATTCGCCGTCATCCCCGGCGGATCGTTGAGCCAATATCCGGTATAAGCGAAGGTCCGGTGCAGAGGCGCCAGCAGCGCATCCCCCGGATACCCATTCTTATCGAATCCAAAATACGACCACGCCCCGAACGTCTGCGCGCCCGCAATACTGCCTGCGCACAGCAGAGAAACCACCAGCCAGCGCCCTGATCGCTTCACGCCCGGATCCTCGGATTCACCACGACATATAGGATGTCGGTCGCCAGATTCACCAGCACATACGTCAGCCCAATCGCCAGAATGCAACCCTGCAGCAAGGGGTAATCCCGGTTCGAGATCGCCGACACCGTCAGCCGCCCAATCCCCGGCCAGCTGAAGATCGTCTCCGTCACAATTGCCCCCGCCAGCAGCGCTCCAAACTGCAGCCCGATCAGCGTGATGACCGGAATCAATGCGTTCCGCAACGCGTGTTTATAGACCACGGTCCGCTCCGGCAGTCCCTTCGCCCGCGCCGTGCGAATGTAATCCTGCCCCAGTTCCTCCAGCATCGACGTCCGCACCATCCGCGTCAGAATCGCGGCCAGCGCGCTCCCCATCGTCACTGCCGGCAACACCAGATGCGCCACATCCCCCGCACCCGACACCGGTAGCCATCCCAGCCGGATTGACACCAGCAGCATCAGAATCGGCCCCAGCGCGAACGCCGGAAACGACAGCCCCAGCAAACTCACTACGCTGATCACATGATCCCTCGGCTGTCCGCGATGCAGCGCCGCGGCGATCCCCAACGGCACCGCCAGCAAAATCGCAATCAGCAGCGCCGCTGCCGTCAGCTCTACCGTAAATGGATACCGTGTCAGCACCAGATGCGTCACCGAATCGTTCAGCCGGATCGACCGCCCCAGATTCCCGTGCAGCACCCCGCGCCAGTAGTGAACGTATTGCGTTCCCAGCGGCTGATCCAGCCCGTACAGATGCCGCAGCGCCGCGATGTCTTCGGTCCGCGCGCCCTCGCCCAGCATCTGCTCCACCGGATCCCCCGGCACAATGTGGATCAGCAGAAACACCACCGACACCACCAGCCAAAGCACCGGAAGCGTGTACCCCAGCCGCAGCAGCAGCGATCGCAGGACTCGCCTCATCCGGCCGCTTTCTCAGTCGCCGCTTTTTCGCCTGCCGGCTTCTCGCCCGCCGCTTCCACCGGATCAATCCGCACCCTGCCGATGCGCCGGCCGCTCATCTCCAGCACCGTCAGCTTCCGCCCTTCATACTCGATACATTCCCCGCCGTTCGGGATCTTTCCCAGCCGGGTCAGCAAAAAGCCCGCCAGCGTCTCCACGCCATTGTCCCGCGGTAAATGCCAGCTCATCTGCGTCTCCAGATCGCGGAGGTTCACGCTGCCGTCCAGCACCATGCCCCCGCTGGTCGTCGCCAGCATCGCCCGCGGCGCTACATCGAATTCATCCTCGATCTCGCCAATCAATTGCTCAATTGCGTCTTCAACCGACACCAGCCCCGTCGTCGATCCGAACTCGTCCACCACAATCGCAATATGCCGCCGCCGCTGCTGGAACTCATGCAGCAGATCCAGAACCGGCTTGGTCTCCGGAACCACCAGCACCTCGCGCATCACCTGCCGCAGCCGCATCTCGGTGAACGGCGCGGAGGCAAAGCGCGTCGTCGCCGTCGCGCGAAAATGCATCAGCCGGCTCACGTCCTTCGAGTACACTACCCCCACAATGAACTCCGGCCCCCGCACGGGGTCGTAGACCGGAACCCGTGAGTGCAGCTCCTCCACAATCCGCGCGCTCGCATCCTCGATCAGCATATCCGCCGGCAAAGAGAAGATCCGCTGCCGCGGCGTCATGATCTCCCGCGTGATCACCTCGTTCATCTCCACCGCCCGATGGATCAGCGCCTCCTGATACGCAGGCAGCATTCCCACTCGTCGCGCCGCTGTCGCCATCAGCTTCAGCTCTTCGGGGGAGTGGATGCCGCCTTCCTGCGTCAGGCGCGCATGGAAGAGCCGCAGCACCAGCGCCGCAGAACGGTTCAGCAGGCGGATGACAGGCCGCGTCAGCCGGATGAACACATCCATGGGACCAGCCACGGCAAGGGCCATCTCGTCCGCGCTGCGCAGCGCCAGCGCTTTCGGCACCAGTTCGCCCAGCAGCACCTCAAAATACGTAATGAACCCAAAAGCCAGCGGCGCGGCCGCCAAATGCGAATACAAATGCGCATGCGGCATCGGACTCATCATCTGTTCGAAGATCCCGGCAACCGCCGGCTCGCCCAGCCAGCCCAGCGCCAGGCTGCACAGGGTCACGCCCAGCTGCACCGCAGGCAGAAAGTCTCCCAGATTCTCCTGCAGACGCCGCACAATCCGTGCGCCTGGGCGCCGCTCGGCAATCATCTGCTGGACGCGCGTCTCGCGCACGCTCACTAGCGCGAACTCCGCCGCCACAAAGAAGGCATTCGCCAGGATCAAAACGACGATGGCTACTCCGTGAAAAAGCAGGAACTCCGACATGTGCCGAGTCTAATCGACTGGCGGGTTCCGCCCCGGATCTGAGGGTGTCGGCGGTCATAACCCCACCCCCCCTGGCAGAGGACCTCAACAACTACCGTGTTTTCAATTAGCGGAGGGTAATACCTTTTGGGTATTACCCTCCTGCCGTGCACCAATTGTGGGGCAGCGGCTTTTTCCGGGATCGCCGTAGAACTCCCGGACCCCAAAAATTGAGGCACAGATCGCTCACGCGACCCGTGCCCTCTAGTTCCTAAACCGTAACCCGTAGTCCCTGCCGTTACTCGTTCCCCGCCTCGGTGCTCTTAATGAAGGTCGCCACCCGGTCGTGCAGCTCTTTCAGGGTCGCATCCTTCACGTAGACCATGTGCCCGGACTCGTACCACTGGTACTCGATGTTGCTCGCCAGCTTCTCCGGAATCGGCAGGTGCTTGTCTTCGTAAAACGCCGCGTAAAACGGCGTCGCCAGATCGTAGTACCCGCCGTTCACCAGCACCTTCAGCTTGTCATTGGTCTTCATGGCCATGGCCAGATCCGGCGCCACGTTCAGGTTGATGGGGTTCCCGTTATGCTTCAGATCCCACTCAAATCCATGGAACTGCGCCTCCGGCAGATAGGTCTCGCCCGCGCCATACTTCAGCGTCTGCCGCACATATTCGTTGAACAGCGACACGTACGCCGACGAAATCGCGGAGCTCTGCGGATCGTATTCCGCACTCTCTCCCAGCGGATCGATCGACGGCCCCGAGAATCGTGTGTCCAGCCGGCCCGTCGTCATGCCGCTGTCTCCCTGAAGGTTGTGCTCAAACTGCCCGCCCGAGACCCGCAAATCCGCCTTCACCAGGTAATCCACCGGCAGGCCCGTATACTCATGCAGTTTTTCCGCGACTGACTGCTTTTCCGTTGCGCTCAGGTCGGTGCCCTTCGCCAGCGCTTCAGCGTACGGACCCATCGCAAACGTCTCCACCTCTTTCATGAACGCTTCCAGGTCCGGATGCTCCTGCGGCAGCTTGTGGTGGTACCGGGCGGTCGCCGCGTAAGTCGGCAGCGCCAGCTCATAGGTCATATCCACTCCGGGATTCATCTGGGCCGCGTCGATATCTGAAGTGAAGTTGAAGATTTGCGACAGCAACACCACCCCGTTCAGGTCGATGTTGTATTCGTTCTCCAGCAGATTCGACAGCACAGCCGACCGCGTCGTCCCGTAGCTCTCACCGAACAGATACTTCGGCGAGTTCCAGCGGTTGTACTTCGACAGGAATCGCTGGATGAACCGCGCATACGCATGGCCGTCCTGATCCACGCCCCAAAACGCCTTGTCGCTGTCCTTGCCCGTCAGCCGCCCGAATCCGGTGCCCGGCATGTCGATGAACACCAGATCGCTCACGTCCAGCAGCGAATAGGGATTGTCCGCCAGCTTGTACGGGGCCGCCGGCGGATGCACGTCCGTCTCCGTCACCACATGCTTCGGTCCGAACGACCCCATGTGCAGCCATACCGTCGAGCTGCCCGGCCCGCCGTTATACAGGAACGTGATCGGCCGCTGTGCCCCATTCGCATCCTGCCTGAAGTACGCCACGTAGAAGATTCGCGCCAGCGGGGGAGCATCGGCTACGTTCTTCGCCGCTTCCACCGCCGCTGCCAGGTCCGTATCGGCCTGTGGCTTGCCGTCCGGCCCCAGCTGCGCATCCTGTACGTCGGTCGCCCCTACCGTGATCGTTCCAGCGACTGCGTTATAGGTAACGTGCTGGCCCTCGGCATCCACCGTGCCCTGCGTCGTCACCTCCTGCGCCGGCGCCTTCGCGGTGGCTTTCTCAGCCGATGGCTCGGCGGTCTTGTCCTTTGTCTTATCCTGCCCCGCAGCGCGCGCAATCACAGGCGTGAGGGTAACGGCAGCGGCAACGAACGCCGCCAGCAGACGAGTGGTTTTTTGCATCCATGGCTCCTGAAAAACCTGAATTCAATACCGGACTGGGGAAACCGACGATTATAGCGGCCCGGGTATTGCCAAGTGCAGCACGACCCTGCCAAATGCCCCAACGCGGCGGCGGCCAATCAGCCCATCCCGGATCGCCGTCACTCCGGCACGTACTTGTCCAGCCACTTCAGCTCATCGCGCACCTTGATGTACCCGTGCCACGGATTCTTCCCCAGCCCATGCCCCTCCCCGGGAAACACCAGGAACTCGTGCGGAATCCCCAGCTCCTCCAGCGCGCGCTCCATCGTCACGCCTTCCAGATAGCTCACCCGCACATCGGCCCCGCCCTGCACCAGATGCACCGGCGTCTTTACCTTGTTGAACTGGAACAGCGCCGCCTCGCTCTGGTACAGCTCCGGATCCTGCCACGGCTCGCCGCCCAGATACCACGCATCGTCGTAGGTCTCATCGTCGTTGCCCCAGTTCGCCGCATGCTCCACCGCCCCCGCACCGGTCACCGCCGCCTTAAAGCGCGTGGTCTGCGTGATCAGCCAGTTCGTCATGTACCCGCCGTAGCTGTAGCCGCCAATCGCCAGCTTCTCCGGATCGGCGTACCCGTCCCGCACCAGCGCATCCACGCCCGCCAGGATGTCCCGCCCCGGCGCCGAAACCAGATGCGGCTCGATGGCCAGCATAAAGTCGTCGCCATAGCCCGACGACCCACAGTAGTTCGGGCGAAACACCAGCCACCCGCGATCCGCCGCCAGCGTCGCCCAGTCATACCAGTCCGCGCCAAAGCGGTTTCCGTCCGCATCCGCAGGACCACCGTGGATCAGGGTCAGCATCCGCAGATGCTTCGCACCCTTCTTCCCCGGCGGAAACAGCAGCACCCCCTCCACCGTCCGCCCATCGTCCGACTTCCATGTGTACGTCTGCCACTCCGGCTGCGCTCGCTCCGTGAAGATCCGGTTGAAGTCCGTCAGCGGCTTCGCCTGCACCGGCTCCAGTGGATTTGCCACCAGATACGCCTGCTCCGGCTGATCGATCGTCGAGTAGCGTACCACCATCGCGCCCGAACCCTTCGCGACATCGATATCGGAGTAGGTCCCCGCCGGCCCGGGCAGTTTTGCGGCCTTCTCGCCGTTTACCCGATAGAGCTGCGTCTCGGTTCCCGTCTGCCCCAGCGCAATGAGCTGTCCATCCAGCAGCAGCGAATACGGCCCCCATGATCCGGTGAACTCCGCCCCCAGCCGCTCCACATGCCCCGACTCAGGATCCATCCGGTACAGACGCCCCTGCACGTCGCGATACTTCCCCTCCAGCGATCCCGCCGCGGCCGGCACCTCGAAATGCAGCCACCGCGAATCCGGCGACCACCGCAGCCGCGACTCCAGCGCCTCATTGTGCGTCGCCTGCCGCGCGGCGCCCCCCTCCGGAGCCACCAGAAAAACCTCATAGTCGCCAGGATTCTCCTCGCGCTGATGCGGCGGTCCCGTCTCAAACGCAACCGTCTTCCCATTCGGCGACGGCGCAATCTCCGTGATTGCCTCTTTGCTGTCCGTCAGCGTCTGCGCACTCGGCGGTAGTTCCGCCGGCTTCTCCTCCGCCTTCTTCTTGTCGGCCTTCTTGTCGGATGAGGCGGCCGCTTCCGGCAGCGGTTCCTTCAGATCCCGCGCCAGCGCCGGCGCCACTTCCATCTTCACCAGCACGTCCCCGCGATCCTTCTCGCGCCAGCGGATCACGTCTTTCCACTCCGCCTTCTCCGCCTCTTCCTGCTCTTTCGTCTTCGGCTGCGTCGCGGAAAAATACAGAAACTTCCCGTCCGGTGACCACGCAAACGCGTGCACGTCCAGCTTTTCGGTGTACAGCGGCAGAGCCTCTCCACCCGCAACGAAAATCACCCACAGCCGCTCCGCGCGATCCGATTCCTGCTGCGCGGCCCCGTCATCGCCCGCCGCCTCGCCCGGCAGCGCCCGATCCGAAACAAATGCCACCCACTTTCCGTCGGGACTCCACCGCGGCTCCCGTTCCGACCCCGAGTGCGTCAGCGGCCGCAAGCCGCCCTCGGCCGTCCACAGCCACAGATCGTCGCTGAACACGTTGTGCTTCCAGTCGGGCGTCTCCGTGGCAATCACCGCCGCCGCTCCGCCCGGCGCCAGCCGCGCCGTGGCGATCTCGGTCCCGCTCATGTACTCGTCCAGCGTGATGGGAGGTTTGTTTGACTGAGCGAGAGTCACGGAAACAAAGCAGAAGGGCAAGCCCAGGGTGGGCCACATCGTTCTCCAGCGCATAACCGGAAATATACCCTGCGGCCCATGCCCTCGACTCGCCCCCGCTCTCATCCCTTGTGCCGCCCCGCGACACGACGGAGAAAGCCACGGGCTTTAACCCGCGGAATCGCCGGCGCTAAAGAGAACAGGCTTCAGCCCCGGGCTCTTACCCTCTCGAACCTCGGTTCCACTCCCGGGCATCGCAGCTGCCTGGGCCGCCGCTCATGCCGTCCGCTCGTTCCTCTTCGGAGTCACCGCGCTGGATCCCCTTGCCATCGCCGCCGCGACCGCCGTCCTCGCCCTCACCGCCCGCGTTCATCCCATGGAAGTTCTCCGCATCGAGTGAGCTGCTCGTGCGGATCGGCCCCGGAGCCGTCACATCTCAACCGATGCGCCGCCTCGCGATTACTCGGAGCGCAGGGCTTCGACAGCGTTGACCCGTGCGGCCCGAGCGGCCGGAACCGCGGATGCAATCGCAGCGGCGATGAGAATAACGCCCGCCGAGGCGATGAAGCTCAGAGCTCCGGGCAAATGCACCTGTCCAACCCAGGCCGCCAGGACCCGCGCCGCGGCAACGCCGACCGCCAGGCCGGCGACGACGCCGATGGCGGCGATCACCAGCCCTTCCCGCAGGACGTCGGTGAGGATGTGGCGAGGCTCCGCGCCCAGGGCCATGCGGATGCCGAACTCGCGCGTGCGTCCGCTGACCGAGAATGCGAGCACCCCGGCGACGCCAACAACGGAGATCAGCAGAGCGACGGTGGCAAATCCGCCGAACACGACGGCGTTCAGCTTATCCGGCGTCAGGACCTCGGCGCGGATGTCCTCCAGCGAGGCCGCGCGCTCCACAGGCTGATCGGCGGCGATGCCCTGAACGGTTTTCACAATCGCCGGTACCAGCGGATACGGATCGGCCTCACTCCGCACGAAGAGCCGCCCGCCCCAGCCTTCCTGATCGACGGGCTGATAGATCGTCATCGACGGATTGGGGATGATGTTCTCATCGTCAAAGTCCGGGACCACGCCGACGATGCGGCGCGATTCGTAGCCGATGCCGATGAATTTCATCACCCCGTCGGTCCAGTGCATCGTGCGGCCGATCGCTTCCTGTCCCGGGAACAGGGTGTCGGCGACGCTCTTGCTGATGATGACCACCGGATCGGATCCCTGCTTGTCGGTGTCGCGGAAGTCGCGGCCTTCAAACAACGGCACCCCAAGGGTGGAGAAGAATCCCGGCGACACCGAGCGGAATCGGGCGCGCAGATCTTCGTCCCCATTCCTGCGCGTCGCGCCCTGCACGGCAAAGGCAAAACTGATGCTCAGTCCCTGCGAGTCGCGCCACGGAACGCTGAAACCCGTGGCCACACTCTTCACCCCAGGCAACGCAGAAACACGGCGCACGACATCGTGGTTGAAGTCCTGCTGCTGTTGCGGGGTGCGGCCGTAGGTCACCGGAGGCAGATTGATGGCGAGGACCCGCGAGGCGTCAAAAGGTGGCCGCGTCGATTCCAGGTCGTAGAGGGTGCGCAGCAGAAGTCCCGCCCCCGCCAGCAACAGGAACGATGCCGTGATCTGGGTGACCGCGAAGATGCGCAGCCGGCGATTCGACCCCGTGGCGCTTCGCGTTCCCCCCACGGTGAGACGTGAAGCCGGCGAAGCGTTGGTGGAGGGCAGTCGCGGAATGTAGGCCAGGAAAATAGACGCCACCAGAGCAAGGCCGATACCAAACCACACCAGACTCGAATCGAGATGCAGGTCGTCGGCGCGAACAGAAAAGCGCGCCGCATACTTGCCGAGGATGTAGACCATCGGCGCAGCGATGAGCAGCGCCGCGGCCACGCCGGATCCGCAGAGCACCAGGCTTTCAGCCAGCAGGGATCGACGCAGCGCCGCCGTGCTGGCGCCCAGCGCGGAGCGAACCGCAAGCTCCGATTCCCGTCGCAGTGTCCGCGCCAGCACCAGGTTCGCAACATTCGAGGAGGCGATGACGAAAAGCAGCGCCGCAGCCGCAAACAACACCCAAAGGATGGTGTTGGCGCGGGCGTTGATCTGGTCGTGCATGCGCCGCACTGAGATGGTGTATCCGTCGTCGCGCTTGTAGACCTCCGGATGCGCCTGGAGCATCGCGGCATAGTCGGTGCGGAGTTCGGCGCGCGCCTGCTCCAGCGTGGCGCCGGGAGCCAGGCGCCCGAACAACTCGGTCATGCGATGCTCGCGGCCGGTCACCATGGTCGCGGAGAGATGATGCGGGCTGGTCACCACATTGGCGATGATCTCCGTGGCCACCGGATACGGCACCGCCGGCTCAAGTACGCCGACGATGGTCGCCGGTCGAGAGCCGGCGAACGAATCGAGGCGAATCACTTTGCCCAACGCGGTTGGATCCGAATGCAGCGACTGCGTCCAGAACTTATAGGTGAGCACCACCGCGCCGGAGGCGTTGGGTCCGTCGTCGCCCGGACCGAGCAGGCGGCCGAGGATCGGACGCAGGCCCATCACCTCGAAGTAGTGGCCGTCCACAACGCCGGCCGGTATCTGGCGCGGCTGCCCGAGCCCCTGCATCGTAAAGTCGATCTCAGAAAAAGTGCCCAGCTCGGAGATGGATTTCAGGTGCTTGCCCAGGTCGTCGATCTCCGGAATCGAGAACGTCGTATTGTCCGCATGAATGCCGGCGGCGCTCTGGCGAATGTAGAGCAGTCGCGCCTCATCGCGATTGGCCAGGGGACGCAGCAGAACCGCGCGCACCACCGAGAAGATAGCCGCGTTGGCACCAATGCCGAGAGCCAGGGTGAGCGCCACCGTGATCCAGAGGGAGGGAACACGAGAGAGAGAACGGACCGCGATTCTCAGATCACGAAGGAAAGACATGTATCTTCTCCGCCGGGAAACAGATTGGCTACCGGGGCCTGGGGACTGCAAAGTCGGAAACGCTGTAAAAACGCGACGAAAAACATCTTAAGGCTTGACGGCCGCGTCTTATGTTGATATCAACATATCAGTGCCTGTGTCAAGAGCCGAACCCGTATCTTTTTCAACAACCCTGCGCGTCCGCGACGGCTGCCTGTGCCTCCACGTGCAGAGAGCGGCTCGCGCGCTGGCCCGCCGGTTCGACGACGCTCTGCGCCCCGTGGGGCTTACCAACGGGCAGTTCTCTCTGCTGATATCGCTGAATCGGCCTGAACCGCCGGGCATGGGATCCGTGGCAGAGTTACTGGCCATGGACCGGACCACCTTGACTGCGATGCTGAAACCCCTCGAGCGTCGCGGCCTGGTCAGGGTGGCCGTCGATCCTCACGACCGGCGCGGTCGCCTGCTGCGTCTGACGGCGCAAGGGAAAAATTTGCTGGCAGAAGCTGCGCCCATTTGGGAACGAACGCATGCCGAGGTGCAGTCACTGTTGGGAGCCGGCGAGACGGAGCGCCTGCGAACCAATCTTAGAGCGCTGGAGTAAAGGCCGGGGCCCTCTCACGGCCTCTCCAGCCAGCGTCTCCTGGCAACTAGCGTTCGAGAATCTGCTCGAAATACGCGAGCGCCCGCGGATCGTGCGTCTGGCCCAGCCAGAAAATGGCATCCTTGCGGACGGCCGGATCGGGATTCGTCTGCGCCACGTGCAGCAATTCCGGCACCGCCTCGTCCTTCGGCAGCTGGCTCAGCGCAAACACGGCCTTCTTCTTCACCGCGATTTCAGGATCGTTCTCCACCGCATCCTTCAACGTCGCCACCGCCTTCTTTCCCGCCTTTTGCGCCACCCAGAAGAGCGCCTGCTCCCGCACGTGCGTGTCGCTATCCGATTTCGCCAAACGGATCAGATCGTCGATCGCGGCCGGGTCGTGGCTGATCGAGAGGTCGAAGGCCAGCTTCGCGCGGAATTCTGCGTCCGGCTCCGTTACCAGCTTCTCGAGGGCCAGCAGTCCGTCGTGACCGCGCCCCGCTCCCAGCCAGAAAGCGCCTTTCTCCCGCAGCCACAGCGGATGCGCCGAGGAAGCAAAGCCCGCCAGCGCGGTCGTGGCCTTTCCCGTCTCGTGCATGGCAATCGCCGCCAACGCCTGGTCCGTGAGGCTGTGGTTGTCATCGGTGACCGAACTGGACAGCCACGCGACGCTGTCGTCCGCCTGCACGCCGGTAAGCCAGGTAAACGGGAGCCCCCCTGCGTCGAGCCGGCAGCCCGCGCCGGCAAATCGAATCCTGCTCACCGCGCCCTGATCGATGCGCACCAGAATGGCGAGGTCGGTCTTCGTCTCCTGATCCGTATCTGAGGAGCGAAAAGTGTTGTCGCTGTCCTCTAATCGATAGACACCGCAACATCCATCGTCCATCGATCCATCGCTGTCGCCCGAACACACACTGAAATGCGATCGTGGAACAGCAGCCACCTCATAGCCAAGCCAGAGGGGTCCATTTGCATGCTGAAATCGGTTCACCGTCGCGGACAGTCCTGCGCCGGCCGGCTCAGAGTGAAACTGCGCGTTGACCACTTTCGGCGCCTGCTGGCCCATCGCCAGCATCGACACGCCGAGTACGACGGCTGCCAACCAGTCCTGTCTCATGGGGACTCCTCGTTATTTGTTAAGAATTTCGAGCATGTACTGCGTGGCCTCCGGGCTATGCATCAGGCCCAGCTGCTCCACCAGGTACTTCTTCATCTCCGGGTCCTTCTCCGCCCGGGCCAGCGCCACCAGATCGTGCGCATCGTTCGCCAGGAAGAGCGCCTGCGCCGCGGCCCGCTTTGTCTCCACATCCGTATTTTTTTGGTACGTGGCCACCAGCGCGGGAGCCACTGACATTCCGCCTGAGATTCCCAGGTTCCGGATCGCTTTCCGCCGCAGCTCGGCATCCGTCTCCGACTGCGCAATATCGGTCAGCGGCGCGATGCCGTTGTGGCCGCTGGGGATGAACGCGTTAATGATGGCGGCTTTTGTCTGTGCGCTGTTCGTCGCGTGATACAGGGTCAGCAAATCCTGGCCCGCGCCCATGGCTCCCAGCGTCTGCACCGCCGCCCGCACCAGCTCCGGATCCGACTCAGTCCGCGCGGCCGCCAGAAGCCTGCTCGGATCCCCGGTCACCAGATACGACTGCAGGATCGCTCGCTTCACCTGAGGGTCGCTGGTGTGCTGATAAATGTCCGACAGCGTGTCGTCCGCGCTCTTGCCTCTGGCCGCCGCGACCATGCGAATCGCCCTGATCTGCAGCGCCGGTCCCGATTGCCCATGGGCAACCCGGCTCACCAGCGCTTCCGCCTGCGGAGAGTTGCTCTGCGCCAGCACAAACAGCGCCCGGCTCTTCAGTTCCTCCGTCTGGTTGCCGGAGAGGATCTTCTCGAGGATCGGCACCGCCTGCGCCTGGTCCTGCTGCATCAGCGCATTCAGCGCCAGCAGCTTCAGATTCTCGTCCGCCTCCGCCTGGGGAGGCACGGGATCGCCGCTCCTGCCGCGAATCTCAATCTCCAGCGCGCCACACTCGTTCAGCCAGCGACTCTGCGGAAAATGCCTGCGCAGTTCGCCACAGGTGCTCAGCGCGTTCGCCTGCTGCCCTTCCTTGTTTTCCGCGTATGCCTTCCAGTACAGCGCGCCCTCGGCATGCTCGCCATGCATCTGCGCCACTCGGTCGAAAAGCCCCACCGCGTCCGGCCAGCGGCTCTCGTTGATGGCGCGGGTGCCGTCCGCATAAAGGCCGGCATCGTCCACTGCCGCGCTCGATCCGCTGGTGGCCGCAGGCCGCGGCTCCTCGGCGTGCAGATACCAGGGCGCGCCGATCGCCGCCGCAAGAAGAATGACAACTGCTCCCTTAACATTCATTAAATTGATGCTCCTTTTGCGTGATGCGGCCCGCCTGCCTCGTCCGGCTGGCGTGCCATCAGCACGCGAATCTCGAAGAGGATTCCCTCTGCGTTCATCTCGTTGCGCACCCGCTTCAGGTCGGCGGACGTCAGGTTTGGATCGTTGGCCACCTCGGCCAGTACGCCCTCCAGCTGATCCAGCGCGCCGGCCAGCTGGGGATCGTCTGCATGGCTTGCGGTGGCCCGATACAGCCGATTCGAGGCCAGCAGTCCCTGCGCGGAAGACTGCAGCTGTGCGTTCTCCGCGGGGTCCGATGGATCGGCATGCTCCAGCGCCACCAGCAGCCGCTCCGAGCGATCCAGGTGATCGGCCAGCACTACCAGCACAACCCGTTGGGTTGCTTCTCTGCCTGCATTGCCGGCGACATTTGCTTTCTTCGTCGTGATCCGCTCCCAGTAGCGGCCACCGGCGAAGGTTCCCGCCAGCAGCAGCACGCAACCCAGGGCAAGCAGCGCTGCGCGCCACTGCCCCCACGCGCGCCGGCCCGCCGCCTTCTTCTCATAAGGAACCAGCCGCGGCCGCAGCGACTCCCACACGCGCTCGCCGTAATCCGCGCCCCGTCGCGCCGCCGGCTCCGAGCGGATCGCCTGCAGACTCTGCTGCAGCTCCGCAAATCGCGCCGAGCATTCCCGGCACGCCTGCTGGTGCGCCGACGCGCCGTCCGCGGCTTCACCGTAATACAGCTCGATCAACTCGTCTTCGCTCAGGTGCTTCATGCGTTCCCCCGCAGCGGCGCCAGCTCCCGCCGCAGTTTCTGCACCGCGCGAAAAACCGCCTGCCTGGCCGCGTTCGGGGCGATGCCCAGAACCTCGGCGATCTCGCTCATCGACCGGTCCTCGAGGTGCCGCAGCACAAACGCCGTCTTCTCGGTGGGCGTCAGCCGCTGCATGGCCATCTCCCGCACGGCGCCGATTTCACGGCTCAGCAGCGACCGCTCGGGATCCGCCTCCCGCGACGCCACCTGCACGCTCTTCTCCTGCGGATTGCTTTCCTCGCCGTGGCGATACTCCGCCTCAATACCCGGCTGGCCCAGCCGGTTCAGCGCGCAGTTCACGGCGATCCGGTAGATCCACGTCCCGAAGCCGGAACGCTGCTGAAAGTTCTCCAGCCTCTGATATCCCCGCAGAAATGCTTCCTGCACAATCTCCTCCGCATCCGCTTCGTTGCCCATGATCCGAAACGCCACTCTGAAGACGGCGCCGCTGTGGGCGCGCACCAGCGCCCCGTAGGCGTCCTTGTCGCCGCCCAGCACAGCGCGGACAACCGAGTGATCGTTTCCCTGCATTCAGCCCCTTAGACAACGCGGCAGCTTCGCGGTTAGGAGATTATCTTCAGCCGCCTGTCCGCCCCGCTGTTCGGAATCCGTCGACTTCCATCACTCGCAAAGTCAGCGACTTGCGATTTTGTCCGCCCCGGCGGGTACCGTGCCCTGGCTCCAGCTTTTCCTGCACCCTGGACCCTGTTCCTCAGTACTCTTCCGGATCAGCTTCGCGAAATATTCACCCGAGGACCATTGACGATTCAATTATCCGGGGATACTCTGACGGCAACTTTAACCCTTGGCGCCCATTGCCAACCCGGTTCCTCAGCGCCGCCTCCGGCATCCAATCTGTGTGGTGGCTTCCTCGCGGCAATCCGCGCTCTTCCCCCTCAAATCCTTCTACCTGCGTGGTGTTCGCTCCGCCATGCTCGGAGGTCTTTTCCTCGCCTGATGAGAAAACATCTCGAGATCACGCCCAATCTTGAGCCCCTGTTCGGGACCCGCGACGAGAATCTCAGACTGATGGAGTCCACCCTCCACGCCCGCATCGACCTGCAATCCGATGCGGTCCTCGTTGAGGGATCGGACGAAGCCATCACCCGTGTCGAACGAATCTTCGAGGACTACGAAGCGCTGCGCCGCCAGGGAATCCTTCTCCAGAACGGCGAGCTCAACGGCATGCTCCGCCTCGTCACGGCCGATGCCTCGGTTTCGCTCCGCAACCTCGCCGAAAGCGGGAAGCAGCGGTCGGCCGGAATCAAGCGCATGGTCCAGCCCCGATCGCTCAACCAGCGCCGCTACGTCGAGGCCATCGAGCAGGAAGACATGGTCTTCGGCATCGGTCCCGCCGGAACCGGCAAGACTTATCTAGCCGTTGCCATGGCCGCCGCTGCCCTGCTGGCCAAGAAGATCAGCCGCATCGTCCTGGTTCGCCCCGCGGTCGAAGCCGGCGAACGCCTCGGCTTTCTCCCCGGCTCTCTCCAGGAAAAGGTCGACCCTTATCTCCGTCCGCTCTACGACGCTCTCTACGACCTGCTCGAGCCCGACCGCGTCGACAAAATGCTGGAGCGCAACGTGATCGAGGTCGCCCCGCTCGCCTTCATGCGCGGCCGCACCCTCAACGATGCCTTCATCATCATGGACGAGGCCCAGAACACCACCAGCGAGCAGATGAAGATGTTCCTCACCCGCATGGGCAATAACGCCAAGGCCGTGATCACCGGCGACATTACCCAGATCGACCTGCCCAACCCGCGAAAGTCGGGCCTGGTGGAAGCCATGAACATCCTCGATGGCGTCGACGGTATCCGCTTCATTCGCTTCGAGGACGGCGACGTCGTCCGCCATCACCTGGTTCAGCGCATCATCCGCGCCTATGAAGGCTTCGGACGCGCCCGCCAGGAGGAACTCCCCCTCAATTTGGCCGACGGCGAGGAAATCCATCTCTCGCCACCCCAGTAGAATTGCTGCCCCTGCCCGCCGAAATTGATACCATCACACAGGAGGGTGCCAACGCCCTCCTGTGTTGTTTTGTGCGGCGGTCAGAGCAAACGGCTGCGTGCACTCGACCATGATCCTGATCGAACCCACGATCCAGACCAGATTCAGCCGCCGTCTGCGGCTCCGGACTCTGAGCGACTTCCTTGAGAGCGCAGCCGCGGCTGCAAAGCTGCGAGGCGAAGTCTCCGTGCTGCTTGCCGGCGACGCGCATATCCGCCGGCTGAACCGGCAGTTCCGCCGCAAGGACAAGCCAACTGACGTCCTCTCCTTCCCCGCTCCGGAAGTCCCTGGCAAATTCGTCATTGCCGGCGATCTGGCCATCTCGGTCGAAACCGCGGCCCGTCAGGCTGAAGAACTGGGTCATCCCCTCGCCATGGAACTGCAGATCCTTATTCTGCACGGGTTGCTCCACCTTGCCGGTTACGACCACGAGCAGGATTCAGGACAAATGGCCCGCCGGGAAGCCACCCTGCGCCGCCGTCTTGGCCTGGACCACGGCCTGATCGAGCGCAGCGCGGCCGCCTCCCCCGTCCGCAGGAAGCGCCGCGAGGCTCGCCAGCCATGACCATCGCAGCGGGCATCCTCATCGCCGTCTTATTGGGCGTGCTTACGCTTTCTTCCTATCTCGACCGCCTTTACGCGGAAATGGGCAAGTTCCTGGCCCGCGAATTCCAGGAGAACATCGACGTCTGGGAGCAGCGGGTCGAGCCGAGGCTGGGCATGAACCGCGATCGCATCGCCCTGTCCGCGGCGATCCTGATGCACCTGTCGCTGGCCTTCCTCACCCTGATTTTCGGCATGCTCCTCTTCGACCGGGTGCGCGCCGGCGATCGTCCCGGTCCCGCTGAAATCGCCCAGGTTGTCCTCGGCATCATCCTCGTCATCGTTCTGTTCAACCGGCTGCTGCCATTCGCCTTCTTCACTCGGACCAAGGGTGCCTGGATCGTCCGCTGGCGCTGGCTGCTGTGGGTGCTGTTGTGGCTCGTCTTTCCCATCACCCTGTTTGTGCAGTTCCTGCTGTCGATTGCCGCGCTGGCCGAGACCCAGCCGAGCGGCAACGGGGAGGCGACCAGCTCCGAAGCCGTCGACGCCCTGATCGAAGCCGGTCAGGAAGAAGGCATCATCGAGGAAAGCGACCGCGAGCTGGTCCGCTCAGCCGTCGAATTCGGCGACAAAGTAGTCCGCGAAGTCATGACGCCGCGCCCGTCCATCTTTGCCGTGCCCGGAACGATTACCTTGGAGCAGTATCTCGATCTCATCCGCGCCCATCCCTACTCGCGCGTCCCGGTCTACGACGGGAGCCTGGATAACGTCACCGGCATTGCCTTCGCCCACGATCTGCTGCAGATCCCGGACGCCGACGCCCGCTCCAGGACGGTCGCCGCCATCCAGCGCCCCGCTACCTTTGTCCCGGAAACAAAAAAGGTGAATGAGCTTCTCCGGGAGATGCAGCGCGAGAAGCAGCACATGCGCATCGTGATCGACGAATACGGCGGAGTCGCCGGCCTGGTTACCATCGAGGACCTGCTGGAAGAGCTCGTGGGCGCGATCCGTGACGAGCACGAAGACGAAGACAGCTCCTCCATCATCAGAGAATCGGGCGGCAGCTGGGTAGTCCCGGGCAATCTGGAAAACGGTCGCGTGGAAGAGATACTCGGGGGCTTCGACATCCCCGAAGATGTGGAAGCCACCACCATCGGCGGCCTGGTGAGCGAAGCCGCGGGCCGCATCCCTCAGGCAGGCGAGGTAGTCGAAGGCTATGGCCTGCGTTTTGAGATCCTCTCGTCCACCGATCGGCGGGTAAATCGCCTGCGCGTTTCGCGCCAGGCGCCGGCCGCGTAATCTGGAAGCAGAATGCGCTCCGGCTTTGTCTCCATCATCGGTCGCCCCAACGCGGGAAAATCCACGCTGCTGAACGCGCTGGTCGGCGAAAAGGTGGCCATTGTCACAGCCAAGCCCCAGACCACCCGGACGCGAATCCACGGCGTCGTCGAGGTTCCGGATCGGAAAGGCGTCCATCCGGCGGCGCAGATCGTCTTCGTTGACACGCCGGGCATTCACAAGCCCGCCTCGCAGCTGGACCGCACCATGCTGCACGAGATTCACGAGGCCCTCGCCACCCGCGACATGGTGCTGCTGGTCATCGATGCGGTGCGCCGGCAAAATCGTGCCGCGGAAGCGCCGCTGAAACTCGATCGCGTGAGCGAAGAGGCGCTGGCCTTCGAGATGATCCGCAATGTGGATTGCCCCGTCTTCCTCGTCATCACCAAGATCGACCTGATTCCGAAAGACAAGCTCCTGCCGTTGATTGCCGATCTCAGCGCGCTCCATTCCTTTACAGAGGTCATTCCCGTCTCCGCCAGGACCGGCGATGGCATCAAGCGGCTTCTGCACAAGATCGCCGAGTACCTGCCGAATGGGCAGCGCTGGTTTCCCAAAGACCAGTTCACAGATCAGCCGGAGCGCTTCCTGGTGGCGGAGCTGATTCGCGAACAAATCCTCAAGGCCACAGGCGAGGAAGTTCCGTACGCCTCGGCGGTCGTCGTGGAGCGCTTTGAGGAGCCGGTCCCCTCGGGTCCGGCGAAACGCCCGGACCGCCCGCTTCCCGTCACTCGAATCGCGGCCGCCATCTACTGTGAGCGCTCCGGGCAAAAGGCAATCCTGATCGGCAAAGGCGGCAGCAAACTGAAGGAGATTGGCGCCGGCGCCCGCCACGAAATCGAGACCCTGCTGGGCACACGGGTCTACCTCGAACTGCACGTTCTGGTGCGGGAGCACTGGCGGGATTCCCGCGTCTTTGTCGAGTCGCTCGACTGGCGCAAGCAACTCGCAGACCTCGCCACCAAAGAGGACGCTGCCGCCGAGGAATAGTACGAATGCGGCTTCACCCCAGGGCGGTCAGCTGGAAGCTCGCTTCATCCTGCTCCGCATGGCCTCCACTTTCTCGTGGAGGTCCAGAGCCGCGACCTTTCTCTCGCCATACACGCCCCGGTCGGGATGGAACTCGATCTCCGCCACCACTCCCACGCGTCCCAGGGTGCGCAGGAGATGGGGAACAAAGCTTGTATCGCCATACCAGCAGACGTCCCGCTCCTCGCCCCCGCTGACGCGGTAGCCGATCGCTGCAGCGGTCATCTCCTGCTCCCTGCGGACAGCGGGCTCCAGCAGCGAAGGGTGAAAGCGCAGTACGGAGGCGCCGTCGGTGCTCGTCCCTTCGGGAAACAACAGGACGGGAACGCCCGCGTCGAGCGCGTTCTCCATTTCGCGTGCCACGTCTTCTGTGCCGGCTCGGCTCTCGCGATCGACGAAAATGGTTCCGCTCCAGCGGGCGCACCAGCCGAAAACCGGCCATCTCCGCACGTCGCTGCGAGAAACGAAGATGCAGGGCGTAATGGCGGCATAGACCAGAATGTCGAGGTAGCTGAGATGATTCGAGCCGATGAGGCCCTGCGTCGGCCGAGCGCCCCGGCACTCCAGCCGGACACCCATGCGACGCAGCATTGCGGAGCACGACGCGTGCAGCCACTGGGCGCGATCCCTGATGGTGAGTTCAGAGCCCCGCCGGGCGCGCAACAGGCCAATCCGGATTCCGATTTCGACGAGGCTCCCCAGGACGATCAGGAAACGAAGACTGGCCCGGAGCGCTCCGGCGACGCCTGCGACTCCGGCAGAAAGCGGCTTCTGGCGGCTGGCGACAACTGCGCCAGATCCAGCAAGGTGAGAAAGTCGACGGTTCCGAATTCGCGATCCCATGCCGGTGCGCCGCAGATTGTGGCTCCCACCGCAATATACGTCTTCAGCAGCCGGGGAACCTTCACCTCTTCCCCGTCACTGTCCGCAGACTCGGGCGGAAGTTTGTAAGCAGCAGTCGGGGTTGTGCGAAACCTGGGCTCCGCCAGAAACGGCTCCAGCTGACGACAAAGCGACCAGCCTTCCCGCGGATCGCGCGCGTTCAGTGACGAACATCCAATGAGATAGCGAAGGTGGTGATGGCGGGCATACTGGGCGATACCGCGCCATAGCAGAGTCAGTACCTCACTGGTGCGATGTTCGCGGTCAATGGAGGCTCGGCCCAGTTCCAGAAGCTCGCTGCGAAGGCTCGCGAAGGGAGCAAAGCTAAACTCCTGCTCACAGTAGTAACCCAGATTCCGGGAGGCCGTGTGGCCGGATTGCATTCGGTAAGTGCCGACAACCTCGCGGCGAGACCGGTCTTCGACAATCAGATGGTCGCAGAACAAGTCGAAGTGGTCCTGGTCAAGACCGGTGCGACAGGAGGAGTCCAAACCTTTTCCCAGTTCGATGTTAAAAACTTTGAAACGCAAACGACACGCGGCCTCGCGGTCTGCCAGAGCCTCCGCGAGGCGGAGCTCGTATTTACCCAGAAACAGAGAAAGATGGAAGACTTCCGGTTCCGTCTTACTCACCCGGAGTCTTCCGCCGGCCTGTACATGGAAAGGACTTACTTCAGCCAGGGCCAGCCGACGCGGTAGCTCTGCACGCCTGAAGGTGAACACGCCTTCATCCTGCTGCTAAGAGGTGAACCGCCGCTTACGAACAGGAGAAAAGGACGCGAAATCTGCGTGAACTCTGTATTGCATTGAGACAGGAGTCACCGGGTGCCCACCTGAGGGAAAGAGGAAAGCCTTTGTCACAATTGTCTTAATTTGTTATGGTAGGCGCAGTTCCGACCGTTCCCTGATCGCCATTTGAAAACACGAGAGATAAAAAAATGACCCGCGAAGATCTTATTGCCGCTGTTGACGAAGAAATTAGTCGCCTCGAAAAGGTTCGCGCTCTGCTGCAGAGTACCGGAAGTTCTCGCATTGCCACGACTTCCTTTGGCAATCGCCCCCGCAAGAAGCGTGTCCTGAGCGCGGATGCCCGGGCCCGCATCGCCGCTGCGCAAAAGCGCCGCTGGGCAAAGCAGAAGGCCGCTCAGAACGTGAAGAAGTAAGAGACTGCAGGCTCTGATTCTGAAGCCGCCGCCGGATCTTCAGGACGGCAGGTGCGTGATTGCGGGTGCGGCGCTGGGCCCGCGAACGGACTCTCGTGTTTCAGACAGTAGTCGCCAATACAAAGTGCCGCGCGGCTGTGGAAGAGGACTCGGCGCTGTAGAATGACTCCGTTCAACGTCCGGCAGTTATTGCCGGACGCGCGACGTTTGGCCTTTTTGCCGGTCCGGGTTCGCGATGCTGACTCCTGCGCGGGCGGACGGCTGACCCATGCTTTGGTCTGTCCCAACCCGTGAGATCGTGTGCGGCGCCGTCTTTGTCCCATCAGCTGCGTTCACCGTGGTTCCTGGACCCTCCGCCGGCTGGCCTTTCTTTGGTCTGATTCTGACTGCCCTTGTTCTGGCCGGCCTGCTCGCCGCCTGGTGGGTCCGCCGCTCAACCTTCCCCCGACATATGAAAGAGAGTTTTCCGGGAGAACTGGCGATGCTGCGCACGGTCCTCGCCAGTGTCCCCGACCTGATCTATGTCAAAGACAAGAAGAGCCATTTTCTGCTGGCCAACCAGGGAACCGCGGATATCATGGGCGCCGCGTCCGGATCGGAGCTGGAGGGGAAGAGCGATTTCGATTATTACGACAGCGAGATCGCTGCCGGCTTTTATCAGGACGAGCAGCGCATCATCGCCACCGGCCAGCCTCTGCTCAGCCAGGATGAACACATCGAAGAGCCCAATGGACAGACGCGCTACATCCTCACCTCTAAAGTTCCGCTTCGCAGCGCAGAAGGTGAGATCGTTGGAATCATCGGCATAGGCCGGGACATTACCGCCATCAAAGAGACCGAGGGAGAACTGAAGCGGGCGCGCGAAAATCTTCATTACCGCGCCACTCACGATTCCCTTACCGCGCTGCTGAACCGCGAGGCCATTCTCGACATGCTGGACCGCGAACTGGCCCGCAGCCAGCGGGAACGAGCGCCCATCTCCGTTCTTCTTGCCGATCTGGATCACTATAAAAATGTCAACGACATGTATGGCCATCCTGTCGGCGATCAGGTCCTGCGGGAAATCGCTCGTCGCTTTGTGCACGCCGTGCGAGCCTACGATCTGGTCGGCCGGTATGGCGGAGAAGAGTTCCTGCTGATTCTGGGCGGATGTTCCGCAACCGAGGCAATGGCCCGCGCCGACCAGCTCCGTCAGTCGATCGAGGCCACCCCGATTCCGACGTCCTGCGGGCCCCTCCCCATCACCATCAGCATCGGCGTGCTGCCTGCCCAGGAATGGGCCTACCCTCCGATGGAAGATGTCCTGCGCGAAGTGGACGTCTCCCTCTACGCAGCCAAGGCGGCCGGGCGAAACTGCTGCAGGCTGGCCGCGCCGCCAGCCCTCATATAGGCAGTCGCCGTTGCACGGTCGAATGACAGGACCTGGTCCTTACTTCCTCAGATAGGCATCCGTTCCTGCGATCCAGTCGGCCCGCGGCGGCGTGAAGATATCCAGGTCAACCGTATCCTCCAGCGCCTCGGCTTTGTGCGGCATGTGCGAGGGGATCACGAGAACTTCTCCGGCTCCCACCGTGATGATCTGCCCATTCCCCATCGTGAACCGCAGAGCGCCCTCCAGGATGTAGGTGATCTGCTCGTTTTCGTGGCTGTGCTCGGGCACCACCGCGCCCTTACGCAGCAGCACGCGCGCCAGCATGGCGCGCTCGCCGTAGACGAACTGGCGATCGATCAGCGGGTTCAGATGCTCGAGGGGAATCTTTTCGAAGCTGGTGTACTGCAGGTCATTTTGCCGGGACAAACTCGCCTCCTGCGCCAGAGCCGCCTGTACCTCTCAGGCTGCAGCGCCTGCACTATCATAGGGCGCATGGAAACGGGACTGAAAGACCGCGTCGCCATCGTCGCGGGTTCGAGCCAGGGAATCGGGCGGGCGACCGCCTTTGCCCTGGCTGCCGAAGGCGCAGCCGTTGCGCTTTGCGCGCGCCGCGAAGCTGAACTGGAAAAGACGGCTGCCGAGATTCGCAGCCGGCACAGCGTGGAGGTCTTCACGCGATCTTTCGACGTGGCCCATGACGGAGCGGTGCGCGCCTTTGTAACCGCGGTTCACGAACGATTCGGCCACGTTGATGTCTGTGTGCCCAACGCGGGAGGACCGCCGGCGAAGCCTTTCCTCGACACGACCCTGGAGGATTGGGAGCATGCCTGGCAACTCAACCTGCGCAGCGCCATCGTCTTCGCCCAGGCTGTCATCCCGCACATGCAGCAGCAGCGCTGGGGCCGCATCGTCACGCTTACCTCGTACACGGTAAAGCAGCCGGTCCCCGAGCTGATCCTGTCCAACACCATCCGCGCCGGAATGCTGGGACTGGTTCGCTCCCTGGCCGGCCAGTTCGGGCGCGATGGCATTACGGTGAACAACGTAGGACCCGGCTTCACCGCCACCGACCGCTCCCGCAGCCTGCTGGAGGGAAGAGCGAAAAACCGCAATGTGTCTCTGGAGCAGGTGCAGCGCGAACTGGAGCAGGAGATTCCCATCGGACGTATGGCGACGCCCGAAGAAGTGGCCGCGACCATCGTCTGGCTGGCTTCGGTGCCGGCTGCCAGCATCACCGGGCAGACCATTCTGGTGGATGGCGGGAGCTACAAGGGAATCTAGCAGTTTCGGATCGGGTATCCGACTCGGGACGCTAACGGAAGGGATTGCGGATGCGTAGCTTTCCTATGGACTGGCCATCCTGCATGTCTTCATGCCGGCCGCCTAGTCCGCCTCCGGCCTCTTGTACGGCGTCTGAATCCAGTGTCGCGCCTCGTTCAGGGCTCCGGCTGTATTGTCGTTGGTCTGCAGGGCCTGCCGGTATTCCTGAATCGCCCGATCCCGCTGTCCGGTCATATCGAAGATCTTTCCAATGGCGATGTGGCTCCATACCTCGGTCCACTTCGGCTCATCGTCTCCGTTCAGGCAATCCCGGTAGGAGTTCACGGCCGCCTGGTAATTGCGCATGGTGAACAGCAGTTCGCCGATGCGGTAGCTGGCCAGCGAGCTTTGCGGATTGGATTTGAGCGCCTTCTGATATTCCGCCAACGCTCCCGCCGAATCTCCCTGGGCCGCCAGTTGCTGCCCGCGGAGAATCGCTACCCGCACGTCGAGATCCGGCGTGGTCTTCAGAACCCAGTCATCGGGATCGATGATCACCCGCCGCGGCCGGCCAAACGTATCGATCACGTACTGCGAATCCGTGCCGACCACATCGACCCGCTTATCGACGGTTTTGCCTTCCGTTTCCACGCGCAGATCCACCGGCATATTGAACAGATCCATGTCGCCCTGGATCTCACCGATCGTGCGGAAGCCTTTGTTGTTGCCCAGCCGGTACACGGCATATTTATCGGTGAACTGCGGAGCACCTGTGCCGTCGAGCCATTCCGCAAAGAACGGGGTCAGCGCCTGCTGCGACTGTGCCTCCGCGAGGCGTTCGAACTCGGCGGTCTTGATGCCCTTGTCCTTGTATTCCGTGTTGACGGCCCGCAGAATCTTGTCGAAACTGTCCTCGCCGACTTCCCACCGCAACATATGGAAGATCAGCGCCCCTTTTTCCAAAGTCATCGACTGAAACTGCGGCGAGTAGGCCGGCTGCGTTCCCGCGCTCGAAAGCGGAATCGTGTCGTAGGCCAGGGCGCCCGCCGATACATCCTGAACCGCCGCCTTCAGGGCGCTTGCACCGGCGTCGTCTTCCAGATACATCAGCTCCGCGTACCGGGACATGCCGTTGGTGATCCAGGCGTCGTTCAGCGTCGCCGGACTCACCTGGCTCCCCCACCACTGATGGGCGATGGTGTTCGCCAGCAGGCGAAAGTCGCTCCGGCCGCCGATATGCGAACCGGCCACCGCTGCGATTTCCGGGGCCCAGAAGGAAGGCACCGTGTCGTCCGGCAGCTCCACCACGTTCAGCTGCGTCGATTCCGGAATGCCAAAGGTGCTGGTAAAGTAGGCAAACTCGCGCAGTGCGGTCCCGGCATAATCGGCAGCCGCCGCCTTGTGGGCCGCCGTCACATAAACGTGGATATTCGGAGCCGCTCCTGAAACCGGCGGATCAAACTTCCCGGCGATGATGGTTCCCGGAAAGCCCGGGCGATCCCAGCGGAAGTCCCATTCCTCTTCGCCCTTGCCGGCGGGTTTCGGTTTTCCCTGGCTCCCGCTGCCGATCACCCGATAACCCGCAGGAACCTTGATGTGAATCTCCGCCGTGAACCGGTCGGTCATGTAGCCGGTCATGGGAAACCAGCGGGCCGCGTAGAGAAGATAGGTGATCGGATCGCCAACGTAAGCCAGTTTCAGCCCTTCGACCGGCCCTCCGTCTCCGTTCTGCAGTTCGCCGGAGTAGTGGAAAGTCCAGGTCACGGCCTGCCCCTGGGTGAGCGGAGTGGAAGGCGTCACGACCAGCGTCGCGTTGGGGCCGCGCTCACCGTTCAAAGTCGCTCCGCTGGCGTCGGTAACCTTATCCACGCGCAGCGCTCCGTGGAGATCGAAGATCGCGGTCGGCAGATTTTCCAGGGGCGTAAAGGTCACCTGGGTGGTGGCATCCAGGGTATGGTCGCCGGGACGAATCTCCGCGTCGATCGTATAAGCGGTGATGTTGAGCGTGGGTTTGGGAGCAGCATTCTGCGCGGCGCAGATTGGGGAGATCCAGCCGACCGCCGTCCCAAGAAAAAGTCCCAGGCCAAAAATTCCGGTCAAACGCAGCCGGCGCCGCCGGCCCAACACACCATCCATCCTGAATGTCCTCATGGAATCTGGCTCTGTCTTTCGTCGGTCGATCGTTCCCTCATCCTCTGGCAGGTGACCTGGGCCACCCGCTCTACGGCGCTCTGTTCGCTGCGCAGCATCTCACCTACTCGTCGCAGGCTGGCCTGCATCCGCGCCCGGGCCTCTTCGCTCTCCAGCAGCGGTTTCAGGTGTGAGACGACCTGATCGGCGGTAAAGTCACCCTGAATCAGTTCCGGTACGATGCGTTTTCCCGCAATCAGGTTCACCATGGCCACGTGGGGCACGTGCACCACCCGTTTCGCAATGGCATAGCTGATAGCTGAAATCCGGTATACCACGATAAAGGGGTTGCCGATCAGGGCCGCCTCCACCGTGGCCGTCCCGCTTGCGACAATACTGGCCCTGGCGTGATGCAGGGCTGCCCGCGCATCGTCGACAAAGACCATCCGGGGGGGCGGGCTCTGTTGCCCCAGCAGCTCTGCCAGCAGGCCCCGGATATGGTCCCGCTGCGGACCGGTGAGGGTCGGCGCGAGAGGGATCAGGAACTCCGCGTCTCCTCCCAGCAAGGCGGCTGCCCGAACCATCTCCGGCAGGTTCAGCCGGATTTCCTTTCCCCGGCTACCCGGCAGCATCCCGATCCATGTCCTGGCGGGATCAAGCCCCGCCTGGCGGGCAAACTCCTCGCGGCTGATTGCGGGTGGCGCCAGCTCCGCCAGCGGATGCCCCACAAACTCCGCCTCCACGTCATGGTCGTGGTAGAACCGCTCTTCAAATGGAAAAATGGTCAACATCCGGTCGACATACCGCTGAACGCTGCGAATGCGGTACCTCTTCCAGGCCCAAAGCTGCGGGCTCACAAAGTAGATGACCGGAACACCCCGGCGGTGGAGGTGCTTCGCCAGCGAGAGGTTCACGTCGGGAAAGTCGATCAGCACGGCGACGCCGGGCTTCTGCTCAACAATTGAACGGCGCAGCCGGCGATACTCGCGATAGATGCGCGGCATGTGGCGCACCACCTCGGTAATCCCCATGACCGCCACGTCTTCCGAGCGCACCACCGGCTGAAAGCCCAGGGCTTCCATCCGCCGGCCGCCCAGGCCAAAGAACTCCGCCTCCGGACACAACTGACGCAGGCTGGCGATCAGCAGCGTGCCATAGTGCTCGCCGCTGGCTTCTCCCGCGGAAAGAAAGATTTTCGGCGCGTCCCGCTGGTCCATATCGTTTGCTGCTACTCTTCCGCCATGCTGACCCGCCCCGATGTGTTGCTGCGGCTGGAGGCGCTCCTCCTGCTATCGGCGAGCGTCGCCGGTTATCGCGTGATGCTCCACGGTTCCGGGTGGCTGTTTGCGCTGCTGTTCCTCGCTCCCGATCTCTCCCTGTCCGGGTATGCCGCGAAACAGCACATGCGCTTTGCGGCCGCGGTTTATAACACCGCTCACAACTATATTCTGCCTGCCCTTCTGGGAGCGGCCGCCTGGCACTGGGCCAGCCCCGAAGCCGGGCAAATCGCAGGCATCTGGATCGCCCACATTGCTTTTGACCGCGTCCTGGGCTTCGGGCTCAAGTTCCCGGAGAGCTTCAAGCCGACCCACATCCAGAGCGCGGCGGTTTTTCAGCTCCGGGCGCCGGTCGTCGCAGCCCTTCCCTAAGCCGCTTTGCGGCGGACTAGTCCGTCCCCACCGCCAGCGAAGGCGTCAGCCCGCTGCCCGGCTCGCTCACTTCCTGATCCTTGTACTGCAGCTGATACAGCTTCCAGTAGATCCCGTGGAGCCCCAGCAGTTCCTGGTGCGACCCCATCTCCCGCAGTTGCCCCCGGTGCATCACCAGGATCACATCCGCGCGCTGCACCGTCGAAAGCCGGTGCGCGATCACCACCGAGGTACGGCCCTCCACCATCCGCTCCAGCGCTGCCCGCACGCGGAACTCGGTGTCGGTATCCACGCTGGAAGTCGCCTCGTCGAGGATGAGAATCCCGGGCCGGTGCGCGAGGGCTCGCGCAAAGTTGATCAGCTGCTTCTGGCCGGTCGAGAGGCCGGCGCCGCGTTCGCGGAGCAGCTCCTCGTACCCGCCCGGCAGCGAGCGGATAAAGTCGTCCACGTTGACCTGCTCGGCGGCAACGCGCATCTCTTCGTCGCCGATCCGCTCCGTTCCCATCCGAATGTTGTCCCGCACCGTTCCGCTGAAGAGGAACGGGTCCTGCAGTACGACTCCAAACCGCTGGCGCAGCGAGGTCAGATCCCGCTCCCGCACGTTAACGCCGTCGATCAGGACCTCTCCGTGCTGGACGTCGTAAAAGCGCATCATCAGGCTGGTGATCGTGGTCTTCCCCGCCCCGGTGTGCCCGACAATCGCCGCCGTCTTATTAGGCTGGATGACGAAGGAAACCCCGCGCATGACCCACTCGATCTCCCCCATTGCCTCCAGTTCGGCGGGTGACGCCTCAGCGATGGCCGCTCCCTTCTCCGCGTCGAGGCGCTGATAGGTGAACCAGACGTTGCGGAACTCGATCCGGCCCGACCCGTCGCCGTGTTTCGGAGTCTCCGGCGAGACGATCTCCGGCGGGGTATCCAGCAGCTTGAAGACCCGCTCGCTGGCCGCCATCGCTGCCTGCAGGATGTTGTATTTCTCCGACAGGTCCTGAATCGGCCGGAAGAACCGCTGCGCGTACTGAATGAAACCGACCAAAGTCCCCAGCAGGACAACATGGCGCAAAACACCGCCGCCGCCCGTCCAGATAATGAGCGCAATGGCCAACGAGCTGAGGAACTCCACCACCGGGTAATAGAGCGCGTAGGCCATGATGTTGTCTTTGAAGGCCTCCAGGTGCACCCGGTTCACATCGGAGAAGTCCCGAAACGCCCGCTCCTCGCGATTAAAGAGCTGCACCAGCGACATCCCCGTCACGTATTCCTGCGTGAATGCGTTGATGCGGGCAATCGCCACCCGAATCCGCCGGTAGGAGTCCCGCACGTATTTACGGAAGATGCGCGTGGCCACCAGAATCAGCGGCAGGACCGAAAAGGCCACCAGCGCCAGCCACCACTCCATCCGGATCATCACAAAGACGATCCCCGCCAGTACAAACACATCCTCAAAGATGGCAAAGACGCCGGAGGTGAACATCTCGTTCAGGGCATCCACATCGGTCGTGAGTCGCGTCACCAGCCGGCCTACCGGATTGCGGTCGAAAAAGCCGATATGCATCCGCTGCAGATGGCGAAAGATCTGGCTGCGCAGATCGAACATCACCTTTTGTCCGGTCCACTGCATCAGCCAGGTTTGCAGAGCTTCCAGCACGTAGCTGATGATCAGGGCACCCAGCCAGATCAGCGTCAGCTCGGTAATCCCCTTCCAGGCGCCGCCGTTGGCGTACGGGGCGAGCCACCGAGCCGCCCACGGATGTCCCTGAACACCGCGGGCTGCCGCCGCAGTCGCTGCATCCGGAGTTTTCTGGACCGCCGGTGTCAGATAAAGGTCCACCGCCACCATCGTCAGATACGGCCCCAGCACATCCGCCGCGGCCTTCAGCACAATGGCCACAATCGAGATGATGGCCGCCCATTTGTATGGATATAGATAGCGGATCAGCCGCCCCATCAGCCGGCTGTCATAGGCCTTGCCAACGATGTCGTCGTCCTGCTGGCCGGTTTGCGGGCGCGGGGGAGACGCCGCCTGCTCTCGCTTTTCAGCCCGAACGTTGGGTTCCGGAGCAGGCATAAGTCCACCTCCATCTTACCGGTACAGCCACCCCGCATGAATCCGCGCCCTTCCCCAAAATGCGAGAATGGTTCCACCATGAGCGGCATACGACTTTGCCGGGAGGACGAAACCGCGGCGATTCTGGCGATTATCAATGCCGCCGCCGAAGCCTGGCGAGGGGTCATTCCCGCTGATCGCTGGCACGAGCCCTATATGCCGGCTGCCGAACTGGACGCGGAGAAGGCCGCCGGCGTGGTTTTCTGGGGATGCGAGGCGCAGGGAGCCCTGGCAGGCGTGATGGGCATCCAGCCGGTCAGGGATGTTCACCTCATTCGCCATGCCTATGTGCTTCCCGAGCTGCAGCGCACCGGCGCAGGCGGAGCCCTGCTGCACCATTTGCGCATCTGCACCCCGGGACCCATGCTGGTGGGCACGTGGGCCGCCGCAACCTGGGCCATCCGCTTCTATGAGCGCCACGGCTTCCGCATGGTCTCCGATCAGGACAAAAACCGGCTGCTTCGGGCTTACTGGACGATCCCCGACCGGCAGATCGAAACCTCGGTCGTCCTGGCCCATCCGCCGCTTCACGAAGCCTGACAGACCTTCAATCCGTCCGCGGCAATTGGCTTCCCGGCAAGCCAGCTTGAATGCTTGACATCTTTCGCGCCAGCAAGCAAACTTCGCCTACAGGCAAAGTGCCGCCGAAAGCGCCGCCATTCGCAAAGCGAGGAAGGGCATTTGACAGGACAGTCGGAAAAGCGCGTGACCTATACTCTGGATTCCTCGCTGGACAGCGTGAACAAAGTCGAGCAGACCGCCGAGCAGATGGCTCGCAAAGCTGGTGTGGACGAGGACGACATCTTCCGCATCTCGATGGCGGTTCGCGAAGCGGCTGTGAATGCGGTACTGCACGGAAATGCTTACGACCCGGACAAGAGGATGACTGCCAGCTTTGAAAATACCGGCGCGGACCTCGTCATCCGCATCACCGACGAAGGCAAGGGTCTCGACCCCGCCACCCTCCCCGATCCCCTCGCCCCCGAGAACCTGCTGCGCGGCTCAGGCCGCGGTATCTTCCTCATTCGCTCCTTTATGGATGAGGTACACTTCAGGCAACTGCATCCCGGAACTGAGCTGACATTGATCAAGCATCTGGGAACCGCCCCAACCGGCGCCTAATTTCCGCACCATTTCCAAGGAGGAACTTCTCGTGAGTATGAAAATCAGTACCCGTCAGGTGGACGGGGTGACGATTCTGGATCTCGGCGGTCGGATCACCCTCGGCGAGGGCAGCGTGCAGTTGCGTGATTCGGTCCGCGACCTCCTGGCGAAGGGCCAGAAGAAGATCCTTCTCAATCTGGGAGACGTGAACTACATCGACAGCTCGGGCATCGGCGAGTTGGTCAGCGCTTACACCACCGTCCGCAACCAGGGCGGCGAGTTGAAGCTGCTGAACCTGACCCGCAAGGTCCACGACCTGCTGCAGATCACCAAGCTCTATACCGTCTTCGACGTAAAAGACGACGAAGCCAGCGCGATCGCTTCCTACGCCCACGCCTGAATCTCGGCCGCTCTGCGCAAAAGGCTGCCACGCGGCAGCCTTTTGCACTCTCCGGCCCACCAGAAACCGGCGGTAGAGGGGTCCGCTACTCCCCGCGCCGCAAATTCAAGCGCAGCTCCACGCCCCGCCCCAAAGGCGTCTGCACCGCCGACACATCCAGCAGCGTCCCCACCTCCGGCGACCGATGATGCAGCACGTACCCGCCCACCAGCCATCCCAGCGTGCTCCCCACAATCACATCCGAAGGAAAATGCTGCCGCGCAAGCACCCGCGACACCGAAACCGTCGTCGCCAGCCCGTACACAAGCGTCTGCGTAGCGATGCCGTTGTATTGACCCGCCACCACATGCGCAAACGACCACACGTTCATCGCATGCTCCGACGGCATCGACGGACTGTTCGGCCATCCGCTGACACCCTGCGGCCATAACTTCCCCCGCGCGTTGTCCAGCATCGGCCCTTCCCGATCGATCGCGTACTTCAGACCCTCGTCCAGAATCGTGGCATCCACCATTGCCTCGGCTGCCAGCACCGCCGTATCCGTCATGGTATTGTCCTGCCGCTTTTCCCCAACCAAATAACCCACACCAGCCGCCGCGTAGGGAAGGTACAGTCCCCCATAGGTCGAGACCTTGTCAAATTGATTTTCGCGTGTCGTGTCCACGCCCAGATCCCGAATCATCCCCGTGTCGTAGTGCACCGTCACGCCCGTCCCCACCGCCCACGGCACCGCCCACAGGAGATAACGGGCAGGCGACCGGAGAGGGCTCAGCACAATTCCCTTCTCGTCCTCGGCCACGTGCAGCGCGCACACGCCCAGCGAACTCAGCCGGCACGGGCGCGCTTCCAGGGGAGATGGCGGAGGCTTCGGACTCCCCGGCCCCGACTGCGACGCCGGTTCCGGCGGCAGCGGAGGTGGCACACTCGACGGCGCCATCTGCATCGACGAATCCGCCTGCGTCTGCGCCATCGCCGCCCCGCCCAGCAACGCTGCTGCCAGCACGGCCGTCAGCAGTTCACACCCATATCTGCGCCACATCAACATTCTTTCCGACTGCTCCTTCCCTGCTCTGCCCCAATCATACGCAACCGCGCGCGCCTCTCTCTTTCTGCGCGCACTGCGAAAAGTGAACGTCTGTCCCGTCCTCGCTCTCCTCCGCAACTCCCCCGCGTATCATGGTTTGTCGACCGACACGCGAGGCCTCTTATGCCCTTCATCACTCGCCGCGATCTGCTCTCTTCCTCGCTCGTTCTCTCCGCCTCTTCCCTCATCGGCCGCTCCTCCTGGGCGCGCTCCGCCGCTCTGCTCGACAACACAACGCCGGAACCCTCCCCCGCCGCCCTCGCCGCTGTCGCCCCGCGCGAACAGCTCCTCTTCGACACCGGCTGGAAGTTCACCTTCGGCAATCTCGACGACCCGTCCAAAGATCTCGGTTTCGGATTCGGACAAAGTGACTTCAGCAAAACCGGCGACTTCGACTTCGCCAAGTCCAGCTTCGACGACTCCGCATGGCGCTCCCTCAACCTGCCCCACGACTGGGCCGTCGAGCTCCCCTTCGTCCACGACGATTCAGGCGGCAGCGACAACGCGATGAAGTCCCACGGCTACAAGCCCCTCGGCCGCCGCTATCCGGAAACCAGCGTCGGCTGGTACCGCCGCGAATTTGAGATCCCGGCCTCCGACCAGGGCCGACGCATCTGGGTCGAATTCGATGGCGCCGCTCGCGATGTTCTTATCTTCGTCAACGGCTGCTTCATCGGCCGCAACGACAACAGCTACGCCCCCTTCCGCTTCGACCTGACCGACTTCATCGCCTGCGGCGCGAAAAATTACATCGTCCTCCGCGTCGACGCCAGCTTCGGCGACGGCTGGTTCTACGAAGGCGCCGGCATCTATCGCCACGTCTGGCTCACCACAACCGATGCCGTCCACCTCGGCAAGTGGGAAAGCGTCGTGCGCCCCACCCTCGCCAACGGCTCCGCGTCGCTCGCCCTCTCCACGATCGTTGAAAACCAGAGCAAGCAGCCCGCCTCCGCCAAAGTCAGCTGGAAGATTCTCGACGCAAAGGGCTCTACCGTCGCCACCGCCGACGCCCCCGAGCAGTCCATCCCCGTCGACGGATCCGCTCCCTTCACCGCCACCGCCACTGTGCCGAATCCCGCCCTCTGGTCAGTCGACGAGCCCAACCTCTACTCCGCCATCGTTACAGTCGAATCCGATGGCCAGCTGCGCGATGGCGAACGCGTCACCTTCGGCGTCCGCACCGCCCTCTTCGACGCCGAAAAAGGATTCTTCCTCAACGGCAAATCCCTCAAGATCCAGGGCACCTGCAACCATCAGGATCACGCCGGCGTTGGCGCTGCCCTCCCCGACCGCCTGCAGTCGTACCGCATCAGTGTCCTCCAGTCCATGGGCTGCAACGCCGTCCGCACCTCCCACAACATGCCCACGCCCGAGTGGGTCGACGCCTGCGACCGCATGGGCGTCATGATGATGTGCGAGACCCGTCAGATGAGCTCCAGCCCCGAAGGCCTCGAACAGCTCTCCACCATGGTCCGGCGCTATCGCAACTCGCCCTCCATCATCATCTGGTCCATCGGCAACGAAGAAGGCCAGCTCCAGGACCGCATGGCCGAGCAGGGCGCAAAAATCGCTGCCACCATGGTCCGCCGCTGCCACGAACTCGATCCCACCCGCGTCGTCTCCGCCGCCGTCAATGGCGACAATAAGAAGGGAATCTCCGACGCCTTCGACATCATCGGCTTCAACTACAACCTCAGTTACCCCGACGCCTACCACGCGGCCAATCCCAAACGCCCCGTCTACGGTTCCGAAACCTCCAGCGCCATCAGCACCCGCGGCGAGTACGCCACCGATCCCATCCGCAACACCGTGAGTTCCTACGACGGCGTCGTGCCCTGGGGCGAATCTCCCGAAGAGTGGTGGACCTTCTACGGCACCCGCGAGTGGGAAGCCGGCGGATTCGCCTGGACTGGCTTCGACTACCGCGGCGAGCCCACCCCCTTCGGATGGCCCTCCATCAACTCCCAGTTCGGCATCGTCGATATGTGCGGCTTTCCCAAGGACTTTTTCTACTACTACAAAGCCTGGTGGGGCTCCGAGCCCTCGCTCCACGTCTTCCCTCACTGGAACTGGCATGGCCGCGAAGGCGACCAGATCCCCGTCTGGGTCTACTCCAATCTTGAAGAAGTCGAACTGCTGGTGAACGGCGCCAGCCTCGGCCGCCAGAAAGTTCCACGCTTCGGCCACGTCCAGTGGAACGCCAGATACGAGCCCGGCGTCATCGAAGCCCGCGGCTACCGCGGCGGCTCCGTCGTCCTCACCGAGAAGCGCGAGACCACCGGCCCCGCCACAACCCTCCGCCTCACCGCCGATCGCACCGAAATCCATGCCGACGGCGAAGACCTCGCCATCCTTAAAGTAGAAGCGCTCGACAAAGAAGGCCGCCTCGTCCCCATCGCCGACAACAGAATTGCCTTCACGGTTGCAGGACCCGCCAAACTCATCGGCGTCGGCAATGGCGACCCCAACTGCCTCGAAAGCGACAAGGAGCCCAAACGCTCCCTCTTCAACGGACTCGCCCAGGTCATCATCCAGAGCACCCGCCGCCCCGGCCCCATTCACATCGAAGCGGGCAAAGACGGCTGGGACGGCGGCGACCTCACCTCCGCCACCATCCTCATCACCGCCAATCCCGCCGAACCCCGCCCCTCCGTCCCCATCGTCCGCGCGTCATGACTCCGGCATCATCGCGAAGCGATACAGTCAGGGTGGCATGCAATCCGGCCAACGAGGACGACAGATGGACAAACGCGAATTTCTCAAAGCTTCGGGAGCAGCGTTGACCGGTAGTCTGGTGCCCCGCCTTTTGCACGCACAGGGAGAGCCGGAGCCGCGCACCAACTGGTCGGGCAACTACACATATTCCACCGGCAATCTGTTTCAGCCATCCACTGTGGAGGAGACCCAGGCCGTGGTGCGGAAATGCGCCCACCTGCGGGCGCTGGGATCGCGACACTCCTTCAACGGGATCGCCGACAGCACCCAGAACCAGGTCGCGCTGGCAGGCATGAAATCCATTGAGCTGGACGATGCCGCGAAGACGGTGACCGTGGGTGCCGGTGTGCGCTACGGCGATCTGGCGCCGGTCATCGATGCAAAGGGATTTGCACTGCATAACCTCGCATCCCTTCCTCATATCTCGGTGGCGGGCGCGATTGCGACAGCTACCCACGGCTCAGGACTTCACAACGGCAACCTGGCAACGGTAGTGTCCGGCATGGAGCTTGTAGCAGCCAATGGGCAGGTCGTGCGACTGTCAAAGCAGCGGGATAGCGACAGGCTGAAAGGTGCTTCCGTGCACCTGGGCGCGCTCGGCGTTCTAACTCGCGTCACCCTCGACCTGCAGCCGACTTACCAGGTGGCACAGACCGTCTATCTGGATCTGCCTTTCTCGGTGCTGGAGCATCACCTCGAGGACGTCTTTGCCGCCGGCTACAGCGTGAGCCTGTTCACCGACTGGCAGAAGGGACGTGCCACTCAGGTGTGGATTAAGCAACGCACCGACCGTAAGGAGCAGCCGCTGGGATCGGATTTCTACGGAGCGAAGCGGGCCACGATCAAAATGCACCCCATCGCCGGACATCCGGCCGAGGCATGTACCGAACAGCTGGGCGTTCCCGGGCCGTGGTACGAGCGCCTGCCTCACTTCCGCATGGACTTCACACCTTCCAGTGGCCACGAATTGCAGACAGAGTATCTGCTGCCCCTGGAGCACGGGTATGCCGCAATTCGAGCCGTGGAGCAGCTGCGCGACCAGATCACTCCGCACCTATTTGTGACTGAACTGCGCACGATTGATGCCGACGATCTGTGGATGAGCACGGCTTACCGGCGGCGGTCGTTGGCCATCCATTTCACCTGGAAGCCGGAGTGGACGGCGGTGCGCGAGATTTTGCCCCGCATTGAGGCGAAGCTGGAACCGTTCGAAGCGCGGCCGCACTGGGCGAAGCTCTTCACCGTCGAACCTCGATATCTGCACGCTCAGTACGCTCGATTGAGCGATTTCAAAGCTCTGGCACACGAATACGATCCGGACGGCAAGTTCCGCAATGAATATCTGCGCTCCCATCTGTACACCCGCTGAAAATCGTCGCGCGCGCGCCTGACTGCGACCCTCTTTTGTAACAGAGTATGACTTTTATTCGTGCCGAAAAGACTCCATAAAGGAGCGGGCTTTAGTCCCCGCAGACCAGCCGCCGCGAAACTTTCGCGTGGCCGCTCATTCGGCAATATTGTGTGGGGAGTCTTTCTCCGGAAGTGCCGGGAGCTTGCGAAGGACGACCGCGTTCAAACCAGATTGCCTGATTTGCAGGCCCCGCTCTCTGTGCTCTCTGTCGTGAAATAACCCGCGATCCTCAGAACAAGATCCGCAGCTCCGTAATCACGTTGTGGTTATAGAGATAAAAGCGCGACGTAGCGATCTGCATCCCGCCATCGATAACCGCCGCCGGATGCCGAAATCCCCAGCCATTCTGCTTCACCAGAAGGAATCCCGCCGGCGTAACGAAGTTCTGCGTCTTCCCGTCGATCGGACCCCCCAAAAAGAACGCGGCATTCTCCTCAACATCGAACCACATGCGCGACGTCGCGTGCACCTGGCCCGTCACGTTCCACTCAATCGCTCGGCCCTGCTGATCGATCTTCCCGGTGGGCAGCACTCCACTCAGCGTCGATTGCACGTCGAAGCGTCCGAATGCCTTCCCCGCCGCCACCTTGGGCAGCAGATAACTCGACAGCGCGTCATTCTGGTAAGCGCGCGCCCCAAATCCCTCCCCCAGCATCGCCGTCACCGCAAAATTGCCGCCCTCCGCATTCCCCGATGCGATGCGGTACTTCAACTGCGCCGACGCATTCCCCCACCCGTCCGGAAATTCCCCACTGTGATTCCTGAAGAACGCCGGCGGATTCAGATCCAGCTGCCAGCGCGTCCCCCCAATCAGGCTGATCCCGTGATTGTTCCCGTAGCTGATCATCCGCTCGCCCGGCGCGCTCGATTGCGCCACCGAGAACCGCAGCGCCTGCGTCAGGCGCGAGTCAGACTGAATCAGCGGCGCCATCCACGCCGGCTGCAACGCCGTCATCCTGGCATTGTCGCCGCGGAACCGCGCCCAAACCGTCTCCTGGGCAGACGCTGCCTGCGCCGAAGCGCACACCGCCGCCCCCAGCAAAAATCCGATCAGAATCGTTCTCACGCTTTGAGAACTATCCTGCCATCAGCCCGAACCGACGTTCAGTGACTTAGCGCACAAGGGGCGCTCTGTGCTCTCCGTGTCCTCTTGTAGTGAGTCATCCCCAACGCCAGATGAGTCACGGAGACGCTAATCCCTCTGGGATCAGGCGATGAACACAAGCTGGAATCATTATGGAGGGGACGGAGAGAGGGTGGTAAGGAACCGGCGAAACTCTGGCCTCTACCCCATGTGCCACCGGCGACGGGCCAGGGGCGAGGGGCTACCCGTACCCGCACCCCGCACCCTGTACCCCGTACCCTGTTACGCCGTCACCGGCTGCTCCGCCGTCACCCGCACCGGCGTCAGCCAGCCAAACCGATCCGGCTTCAGCCCGTTCGCAATCCCGAAGAACTCGTCCTTGAGCTGCCTGGTGATCGGCCCCGGATTTCCGTCTGCCACCTGGATTCGATCCACCGAGCGGATCGGTGTCACTTCCGCCGCCGTTCCCGAGAAGAACACCTCCTCGGCGATGTAGATCATCTCCCGCGGAAGCGACTGCTCCACCACCGGAATCCCAAAATTCCGCGCCAGCGTCAGCACCGAGTCGCGCGTGATCCCCGACAGCGCCGAATTCGCCAGCGGCGGAGTGTACAGAACCCCATTCCGCACCAGAAAGAGGTTCTCTCCCGACCCTTCCGACAGATAGCCGTTCACGTCCAGGGCGATCCCCTCAGCGTACCCGTTAATGTCCGCTTCCATCCGGATCAGCTGCGAATTCGCGTAGTTCGCCCCCGTCTTCGCCAGCCCCGGCATCGTGTTCGGCGCCAGCCGGTTCCACGACGAGATGCACACATCGGCCGCATCGCCCGCAACGTACTTGCCCCACGGAAAATTGGCGATGTACAGCTCCATCGGGCAGCCCTTGGGATTCACCCCAATCTCCCCATACCCTCGCAGCGCAATCGGCCGAATGTAGCACGGAGCCAGATTGTTGGCCTCGGTCAGCTCCACCACCGCCGAGCACAGCTGATCCAGCGACCACGGCAGCGGCATCCGATAAATGCGCGCCGAATCCAGCAGCCGCTGCATATGCTCAGGCAGCCGAAAAATCGCCGCGCCTTCCGGCTGTGCGTAGCAGCGAATGCCTTCGAACACGGAGGAGCCGTAATGCACCACGTGGCTCATCACGTGGATTTGGGCTTTCTCCCAGGGAATCAGATTGCCGTTGTGCCAGATTTTTGCGGTCGGCTGGATAGGCATGGAAATGCCGGCTCCTTTCAGCTTGGAAAAGTTGATTCTACCAGTTGGGATGGGTCCCTGACCCGCCAGCCCTGCGTCGGCGTCGCGCGCGGAAATACCTCCCAACCCGCTCCTCCGCCGAAGATCCTGAACCTCGCAGGACCCAATCTTCGTCCCCTTACCGCCTCGCCGGGACGCGTCCTGTGCTTCCCCGGGTTCGTCCCGTTCGCCAGGGCAGCGCCGCTTTGCCTCCCATTCACAACTCTGTGCTATTCGTCAGCGCAGCCGGACTCCCTGCCCGGTCGAACTGGAGAATCGATGCTCCCTTCCCTCAGGCGTCTGCCCGCTCGAATCTTCGGAACCCTCGTCGCAATCCTGATCGTTCTGGCCGTCCGCTTCTTCGAGCGCCGCTTCCGCCTGGACGCGCGCCGCGACCCCGCCTGGCGCTCCCACTCACCCTTTTGACTTTGCCCCGCCTGGCCATTAAAGTCAGAGGTGATCTGCAGCGCGGTCGAGCCCTTCCGGCCCCCGCGATTCAGGAGTCCCCGTCGTCTAGCCCGGCCCAGGACACCGCCCTTTCACGGCGATAACACGGGTTCAAATCCCGTCGGGGACGCCAAAGTTATCAGGATCAGTCAAATACCGGAGAAACCCTTCAGTAATCTCGGTGTTAGCTGGTTCAAAGAACTTTAATTCGTGGCTGAATACCAGACCGTTCGGGAAAAATCCCTTCACGAGTTCCTGCCGTTGGTTGACATTTCCTTTGTCCCACGCCCCCACAACATCAACCACCTCGGCCTGAACCTGTTTAAGCAATTCCTCCATCGTTGCCTTCTCTGAATTCAGGGTGGTTAGCGCAGTCTGAATGCGAAGAATCTCCTCGGCCAGACTCGCCTTCAGAGCCTCAAAATCCTCGCCGGAAATGTCGCCTCTGACCCGTGCAAGGACTGCCTTCTGGTTCAAAGCATTCTGCTCGGCCAATTGACCTTCCAATCGCTTACGCTCGCCAGCAATGCGATCCACACGCGCCTGCCAAACTGGCCCGACCCGTTGCGGGAGTTCGGCCAACAACTGGGCTGTTGGCTGGATCATTCCCAGCAGGTTTTTGAAAAGCCAATCCAGATCATCTCGGCTGACACTGACGGAGTGACAATTGGGCGTGTAGCACCAATACCGTGCGTATTTGTTCGTCCGCCCTTTCGGCCAGCCCGCGGTTAAGAACCGCCCACATTTCGCACACTTCACGATGCCCCGAAGTGGAAAGTCCTCGTTCAGCTTTTTATGGACGACTCCAGGCTTTCGGTTCAGTTGCTGCTGGACAACATCGAAAAGCTCGCGTGAGACCAAAGGCGGGTGCTGGCCCTCCACCTTGAGGTCACCGCTGACGACCCACCCGGCGTAGATCGGGTTCGACAGCATTCGCGCAAAGGTCTGCCTGGAGAGAACATTCCCTCTCCTGGTTCTCAGGCCCAACGAGGTCGCCATCTTCCAAACTGCATCGGTTGTGACGAAGCGACCAGACGCGACCAGCGTGAACGCTTCCGCGACGAGTGGCCCGCGCTCTGGATCGATCTTCAGCTTTTTATTCACATTCAGATAAAGTCACTCTGCGGGAACCCAGTGCCGAGGAAGAGAAGCGGGGATTCGTTTCTGCCGATGGGCTGCTGCAACTGGCAAACGCGGCTTTATCGACCGCAAAGAAACAATTTTGGATCGTGTTGGACAGATTGGACGTCGCGTTTGCAGACTCGCCCGCTCTCGAAGCGAATGCACTCCGCGCTCTATTTCGCGTGTATCGCGACATGCAAGGTCTTAGCAACTGTCACCTTAAAATTCTGCTGCGGGAGGACATCTGGGCGCGAATTACTGACGTAGGCTTTCGCGAAGCCAGCCATATCACCAAGGCAATCACAATCACATGGGGGGAGCACGCTCTCCTCAATCTGGTCATCCGCCGCGTACTGCACAATAAACAACTGACAGCGTTCTACCGTGTAGACGAAGCGACGGTTCTGTCGAGCGTAGCGGAGCAGCAGACGCTCTTCTACAGGATTTTCCCGAAACAGGTCGATGCAGGAAAAGGAAAACCAACGACCTTTGACTGGATGCTCAGCCGAACCGCAGATGGATCGAAACAGACCGCCCCGCGAGAACTGATCCACTTGCTTTCCGCCGCCCGCGACGAACAACTGAAGCTGCTGGAGATGGGAACTGCGGAGCCCGCCGGAGAGACTTTGATCACGCCCACAGCACTGAAAGCAGCGCTGCCTGTAGTTTCAAGCGTCCGATATAATCAGACACTCTGCGCTGAATATGCTACGTTGAAGCCCCTCATGGAGAGATTGGAAGGTGAGAAAACTCAACAGTCCCCAAAAACACTAGCAAAAATCTGGTCGGTCACGCCTACGTCCGCGCTGGCGAACGCGGAAAAGCTCGCGGATATTGGCTTCTTTGAAAAACGGGGGACCAAGGAGGAGCCAGTGTTCTGGGTGCCCTTCCTCTATAGGGATGCTCTGCATCTTGTGCAAGGAACCGCAGAGTAAGCAGATGCGAATCACGACCCGTCCTGGAGTAGCCCAGCAGATAATGGGCGGGCCAGTCTGACCTGTAGAGCGTACCGAATACGCTGACCCTTGGATCAAATACCGGCAGGGATAAGAGGGGAATGTGAGAATCGCGGAAGATCGTCCGTTGAGGGCTGATGGGCGAAGGGTGTGGGAACACCTCCTCAACTACGCTGGCGTGTCCGGCGCTGTCGATTTCATTCCACAATTGGATCAGGCAAGGGTCACAGGGCGATGCCCGTGCGGCTGTCCCACCGTCGACCTCAGTGTTCCCCCCGCGCTTCGCGTGCAGAATCCCCCCACAGACCGGCTCATTGCGGATGCGACGGGTCGGGCGGACGGCAAAGTGGTGGGAGCAATGATCTTCCAAGATGGCGGGCTGCTGAGCTTGTTGGAGGTCTACCGGCAAGAGGACATGAGCGACAGCCCCTTTGGCCTTCCGGCGGTCGAAAGCATAGAACGGATCGATTGGTCTGACATCAGACCCCAGTAGGCTGGTTCAGCCTCGTCGCCGAAAGCACAGCACGGGCACGGAGCATCAGGTTCAAAATCCTCACGTCGGGGACGCCAACAAAACAAACAACTTGCAAGTTTCGGGTCGGAGATACGTGGGTTTGAAAAGGTTCGATAAGGATTTCCACTTGTGGAAAGCCGTCGCTACTCTTCATCGCCTACTCCTTCCTTTGTGCCCATAATCTGGCGCACCACCCGGCTGTGAGCGGTCCGCCTGATCGCGGTTATCCCCTGCGTATACACATCCATCGTCACTTTGAAGTTAGCGTGCCGGAGCGTTTCCTGGATGGTTTTCACGTCTTCTCCGTTCGCCTTCATCAGGGTGCCGAGGCTATGCCGCAAGGTGTGCCAGCCGACCGGCTCCGTGATCTTCAAGTCGTCCAAAACGGGCTTCAGGTAAACCCGATAGATGGAGTTCGGCCAGTAGGGCTGTTTCCCCTTCTTCGCGGGACTGGCAAAGATCCAGTCCTGTGGCTGGTTGTAGGCGCAGCGACGTCGCCGTGCCCACAGGATCTCCGCGACGGCTGCGTCGATTGGGACTGGTTTCCTTGAGGCCTCTGTTTTGCAGCGTTCGATTCGCTGCTTGACCACGTCGCGGGTAACGCGAAGTTCGAGGTTCTCAAAGTCCACGTCTTCCCATTTCAGCCCGAGGATCTCGCCATTTCAGCCCGAGGATCTCGCCAACCCTGAGTCCGGTGGATGCCCCAAGAAGAACTGCCGTCTTGGGAAGGTCCACCAGCTTATCCAACAGCTCTTTCAATTGCTGCGGGGTAAGGATCGTGCGACCATTGGCGTCGGAACCCGGCTGAGGAGCGCATCCATCAGGTCAGCGCTCCTCTCGTAATAATCGTTCGAGTCCCGCAATTCACCCATCCGTGCGAGGATCTCGGCCTTAATGGCTAGATTTCTCGGGACAAAGTACAGCTCATCCGGAATCTTCCGGTTCGCGTCAATGGCTTCGTTGATCGCGGCGAGCGCCGGTTGCAACTCTCCCTGATGGAGGTATGCCTTTGCAAGCGCTCCATCCACCTGTGTCAGTCCGCGCCAATAGGAAAGTTGCTTGGCGTATCGGATTGACTCCAGGTAGCCTGAAATGGCCTGGTTCCATTGGCCCATCCGCTCGTAGACCCCAGCTCTCATCTGGTAAATGTCAGCGAGATGAGCTGAAAGGTGATACTCGGATACTCTGCGCGTCTCTTCCGCCGCGAGCGCAAGGGCATCCTGGTTTCCTCCGAGTCCACTCAGAGCATCGATCTTCGAGGTGATTGCAATCGTCGGATAAGCGACCTCAGGTGTTTTCTGTGCGACCCGGATCGCTTCGTTCAGCGGACCGAGCGCCTCCTTGTATTTATGAATTTCGACCAGCCCGGCGCCGTACATGCTCGCGTAGCGGATGTGTGCCGCTGGATCGGCGACCTTTGCTACCAGCCAAGCCCGCAGGACATCCTTTTTCGCGGTGGCCATGTCGCCAAGCAGAAAAGCCGCGATGCCCTGTTCGCCGCTTGCTCGCGAGGCGAGCAGGTAATGGTGCCGGCCGAGAGCGAGCTTCTCGACTTCGCCCCAGGTTTCCCGCGCCATACCGGCGTCGTAGTTCGTTTCGAGCATCCCGAGAATGGTCAGAATGCGCAGCCGGGTTTCTGGGTCTCGCGCCTCCGGCAGCTCCAGATCGTGTCGCACGCCGGCGATTTGGTTGGGAATCGTCGTGGAAGATTCGCTCTCAACCGGTACCTGGCTCACGCGAGCGTAAAGCGCTCTGGGGAGATTGCCTTCTGCGCGAAATTTGAGTTCGGCCTGGCGGTAGAGCGGCTCGGCCTGAACCCAGGCATTGAGCCACGAGAGATCGTCGGCTCGCTTCAGCAGCGCCTCTGGAGCTTGAGAACTGCGACGCCGGAAGACTTGATATCCGACAATGCTCAGCAGGGCGGCCAAAAGCAAACCGGCAGCGATGCGAATAGGGGGGGAACTGGCGCCGCACCGCGAGGGCAGATCCCGCAGCGGCAATGCTGAGCGAGTAACCAAGTGGATCTGGTCGGGATCGAACCGACGACCTCTTCCATGACATGAACGACCCAGTAAGTTATAGA
>DASRRO010000147.1:0-21439 GCA_035656855.1 Acidobacteriaceae bacterium
ATGGTTCCATAGCTGCGCTGCATCAGTTCCACATACTCCGGCACGGTGAGGAACCCGAATTCGCACGCTGCCTGCCGGGCATTGAACAGCAGCCCGAGGTTGGTGGGAGAAACGCGTGCCGCTTCGAACAGGCCGTCTTCCTCCACATTGTCGGGGATGAGGTAATTGTGGCGCGCGCCGCCGAACTCGAAGAAGAAGCGCCAGACGCGCAGGGCATATTCACGCAGGAAGAGGTCGTCTTCGCGGCCCAGTTGCTGGCGTGGCTCGCGCGGCGGCTTGTTCAGCCACAGGGTGACGTCGCGTTCGAACCCCCAGAGGATCAGGATGGGCGCGGCCGGGATCAGTGCGAAGGGGTGAAAGAGAGCGAGAACCAGCGCGATGATGGCCGAGACGATCGGGGTGAGGGTGAGGTAGCGATCGACGGTGGAGATGGGTCGCTGGGAGGCCTCGGCCTCCGCCGCAGTTTCCCATTCGAGCAAGCGTTGCCCGGTGACCATGCGCCGAACCGTGGCCCGAACGATGGCGTCGATGGCCATCATCGTCTGGTGGGGCAGGAAACTCAGCGTCAGCAGCGTAGTCACGAGCGCCTGGTGGAAGCCAGTGAGAACGTCCTGCGCTGCGCCCTCCTGCTCCTGGAAGAGGGAGCGGCCCAGTCCGAAGATGAGCTGGATGAATGGCGGCACGAACATCAGGAAGAGCGTGACCAGCGTCCAATAGACCGGTCCCCCGGGCAAGCCGAGCCAACCGGCCACCAGCAGGATCATGGTGGCTGGTTCCACCAGGGAACGCCGGAGGTTGTCGAGGATCTTCCAGCGCGAAATGGTGGAAATTGGGTTGCGGACAAATTTGCCCGACTCATCGGGCACGCGGCTAAAGAGCCACTGTGCAATCTGCCAGTCGCCACGCACCCAGCGATGCTTTCTGCGCGTGTAGGCGCTGTAGTGCGAGGGGTAGTCGTCGATGACTTCGATGTCGGTCGCCAGCCCGGCACGCGCGTACGCGCCTTCAATCAGATCGTGGCTCAGCAGGGCATTGCGCGGGAAGCGCTTTTCCAGGACCGCGTGCAGCGTGGCAACCTCATAGATGCCCTTGCCGGTGAAGCTGCCTTCGCCGTAGAGATCCTGATAAACATCGGAGATGGCGCGGGTATAGATGTCGAAGCCGGTCTGCCCGGAGTAGATGTTGGCCATGCGGGACCGTGCCGCCGAATGCACGCTGACGCCAACGCGTGGCTGCAGAATTCCATAGCCGTCGGTGACGATCCGCCGCACTGGATCAATGACGGCGCGGTTCAGTGGATGGGTCATCGCCCCTACCAGTCCATGAGCCGTGCCGCGCGGCAATTGCGTATCGGAGTCAAGGGTGATGATGTAGCGCACCCGCCGCAGAACGCTTGTGTCGCCGGCCTTGACCGGAAAGGCGTCGAACTCGCCCACCAGCAGCTTGTTCAGGTCGAGCAGCTTGCCCCGCTTCCGCTCCCAGCCCATCCACACGCCCTGACGCGCGTTAAAGATACGGTGCCGGTGCAACAGCAGGAAGCGGCCATACTTGCGCTGGCCCTGGTAGGCGGCGTTGAGATCATCGATCAGTCGCACGGCCAAATCCACGATAGGATCGCTGTCGTTCTCACGGGGCCGAGCCACCGAGTCCGGCAGATCGGTCAGCAGCGCAAAGTGGAGATTGGGATCGGGATTCGCGAGGCAGCGAATCTCCAGATCTTCGACCATTTCCCGCACCTGCGCCTCGCTCAGCAGGAGCGTGGGGATCACGACCATGGTGCTGGATTCGACCGGAATCCCATCCGTCAGATCGAGACGAGGCAGAGGCAATGGCCGGAAGAGGGAGGAGATGGTGTTGTTGACGAGATCAACGGCGCCCTGGGTGACGGGAATCAGAAGCATGAGGAAAGCAACGGTCAGGCCGCCGAAGATCGAGTAATTCGGGATCAGCGGCAGCAGAATCGCAGCGATCAGGAAAACAGTCAGGACCTCGATGCCGCCGATGTAGAAGTCATCGGAATTGCGGCGCAGGCTGGCCCGGATTCGATCGATGAACCGTGGGTGGTATCCGATTTGTCCCTTCAGGTCCTCGAAGCCCTTGTCGATCAGGTAATAGCCCACATGGGAACGCCGCAGGTACACACGCGGATCGGCGATGGCCTGCTGCTGCGCGGTTTGCGCCATGTTGATGGCGGCCTGCGCGACTTCTGTCTCCGAGCAGTCGGCGTAGCGAGCAATCCTGGCCACCTGCTTGCGATAGACCTCGCGGCTGTCGAAATCCATTTTGGGGTACGCGCCCGCCGGGTCTTCCCGCAGAACCGCGTCGAAGACGACCAGCGGTTCCATGACGAAGAACCAGTCTACGAAGGCGATTTCGCGCAATGACTGAATGCGTGTAGTGAGGAGCTGTGCGAAGGCCGGTTCGGCCGCCTCGCCGCTGAAACGGGGAGAGCCGTCTTCGAACGAGAGCGCCTGCAGCCGCTCCGACGCCTGCTCTACGATCAGCTCCAGGAGTCGAAAACGGAGCATGACCGGCAGCACCCAAAGTTCCTCGAGGAGCAAAGCCTCCGGTTTCTGCAGTTCGCCCAGGTAGATGCGGAGGGCGTCGGCATTCCATACCGAGCCGGCGGCAGAAAGATAGGCGCCGGCCACGGTGACGGTGCGTGGTTCTGCCTGATGATCGTCAGTGACGGCGAAGGGCAGCCTCCGCAGCTTGCGCCGCACGGTGCGCAGCTCGGCCAGCACGGAGCGCATCAGGCGGGGGTTCTCGCGGATTTCCAGCAGCGGTTCGGGCCCTGGCCAGCCGGTGGTCGGGAGCCGATCGAGCGCCTCTGAGAGCGCGTCGAGGCGCTGCCGGGCGGCTTCCATGCGGGCCGTAAAGCCGTCAAGATCCTGAGGCTGACGGACGGTCCTCCAGCGGTGGACGTCTTCGCGGGCGGCGGCGCGGAGCGGCTCCGGCGCAAGTCCGGCCTCCCGCAGTCGCTGTTCGTTGATCATCGTCACCTGTCCCGTCACGGCTCTCCTCGCTAGCGGTAGCTGGCTGCCTGCATTTCGAACATTTCTGCATAGCGGCCGCCCAGCGCCATCAGTTGCTGATGCGTTCCTTCTTCCACCAGATGGCCGCCCGCCAGCACGACAATGCGATCGGCCATCCGCACGGTGGAGAAGCGATGCGAGATGAGCAAGGCCATCTTACCGGCAGTCAGCTCGGCAAATCGCTCAAATACTTCCAGCTCGCTTTTTGCGTCCAGAGCCGCGGTGGGCTCGTCGAGGATGAGCAGCTGGGCATCGCGCAGATATGCGCGCGCCAGAGCAATCCGCTGCCACTCGCCGCCGGAGAGATCGACTCCGCTCACGAAGCGGCGGCCGAGCATCTGGTCGTAGCCACCGGCCAGCTTCTTCACGACTTCGGCCGCCAGGCTCTTCTGCGCAGCGGATTCGATCTCCTGCTCGGTATGCGGGACCTCGACGTGTCCGACGCCGATGTTTTCCTTCACCGTCATCTCATAACGCATGAAGTCCTGGAAGATGACGCCCATTTCGCGATGGAGGTCGTCGATGGAGTACTCTCGCAGGTCAACGCCGTCGAGCAGGATCTGGCCTTCGGTAGGGTCGTAGAGCCGCGTGATCAGCTTCACGACGGTGGTCTTGCCCTGGCCGTTCTCGCCGATCAGGGCTACGCGCTGCCCCGGCTCAATGGTGAAATCGAAATTCTTGAGCACACGACGTTCGGTCCCCGGATAGGCGAACGACACGTTACGGAATTCAAAGCCGCGGCGGATGGGACGGGGCGCCGGCAGGGCGTTCGGTTTGGAGCGCACCGTCGGCTGCATGTCGAAGAATGCGATCAGATCGGTGAGGAACAGGGCCTGGTCGGCGATGCCCGAGGCAATGGAGAACACCTGCTGCAGGCTGGCGCTGGACTGTTGAATGGCGATGGTGATCAGCGAGAACTGCGCGATGTTGTATTTGCCGTGGACGGCTTCGAAGATCGCGTACACATAGCCGCCGTAGTAGCCGCAGGTTCCCAGCAGCGACAGGAGTCCGCCCCAGAGCAGCTTCCGGCGGGAAAGCTCGACGTTCTCGTTGTAGATCTGTTCGGAAAGCGCGCTGAAACGGTTGGTCAGATAGTCGCTGAGGTTGAAGAGCTTCAGTTCCTTGGCGGCTTCTTTGCTGCCGCCCACCAGGCGCAGGTAGTCCATGATGCGCTTGACGGGGGTCTGGCGGAAGTTCTTGGCATAGCCGAGGAAGGCGAAATGCGTTTCCGCGACGAACGACGGAGCGACGCCGAGAATCAGCAGGAACAGGAGGATCGGCGAGTACCAGACCAGCTGCACCGACCACACGATGGTGGTGATGGTCTGCTGGAACAGTCGGCCCATCTGCTGGATCATGGCGAGGCGGTCGGTTGCCTGCACGCGGGCCCGTTCCAGCCGGTCGTAGAATTCGGGATCTTCGTAGGTGGTGAGGTCCAGGCGGGCCGCCTGACGCATCACGCGGACGCTGACGTAATGGGTATAGCGATCCGACAGCAGGGAATCGGTGTAGTCGATGGCTCGGGAGAGGGCGCCGGTGATCAGGGCAAACGCGACTTCCGATACGACAATCCACCAGAAATGCACCGGCAAAGGCTGGTGATCGATGGCGTTTTTGACGCCGCCGATAATCAGAGAGGCGGCCTTGCCAATCGCCCAGGGCATGAAGGCGACCAGCAGGCGAAGGACCAGGCCCCAGGTCACGACGGCCGGACCCGACTCCCAAAGAATCTTCAGGACCGGTGGGACGTTGCGAAGGGCTCGGATCCGATCCCCCCATGCGTTTTGAGAACCTGACTGATCGTTGCCGCTCATGGACTCACAGAGGGGATCGCCCCGGCCATCGGCCGCACAGAAATGCTCGCGCCTGTACCTCGCCAGGGTAGTCGTTTGGATGCGCTTGCATGCGGCGTAAGTTGTTACCTCTTCGTCCGATAGTACCCCGAAGGCGCTTCATAATCGGATCAGAAAAAGGCGGATAGGGAAGATGGCCCGGGACCGGCTCCCAGGGCCTCGCTTCCGAACTCCGGCGGAAGGCGCCGCCTGCGTCCAAATTGGCCGCTCAATCGTCCTTTAGAGCATCGCCGAACGTTCCCGAAGCGTTCTTCCGGACAGCCGCCAGGAAAGGGGAAACAGAGTAGTGTCTTTTGTGCATGGACGTTGACCTTACGAGGCTGTCGCCGGTGATAAACTCCGGATTTGACGCGATTTTCGCCGTCATCGCCCCCAAACCGCGACGGTGATACTCCTCCGAGTTTTTCCATATTGAACCAGGTGAACGACAAAACCACAGATGACTTCTGAACCTTCCGCCTCGATTGCCCCGCCGGATCATCAGCTACCCTCGTCGACGACGGCGCCTCCGCGCAAGCGCCGCCATCGCTGGATCTGGGCCGTTATTCTGATTGCCTTTGGACTTCTCTTCTACTGGGTGATCACACAGCACCAGAAGAGCCAGCAGGCAGCCATGGGGGGCGGCCGTCGCGGGGTGGGGCAGGGAACCGTTCCCGTTGTGCCGGCCACCGCGAAGATCGGCAGCCTCGGCATCTACCTCACTTCCATCGGAACGGTGACACCGGAGTATATGGATTCGATCACCGCGCAGGTCACGGGGGTGATCACGGAGGTGCACTATCGCGAGGGACAGACGGTCCGTAAGAGCGATCCGCTGGTCGATATCGACCCTCGCCCCTACGCCGCCACGCTGGCTCAGGCGCAGGGCATTCTCGAGCGCGATCAGAATCTGCTGGCCGAAGCCCGGATGGACCTGACCCGGTATCAGACTGCCTGGGCGAAAAATGCGATTCCACGCCAAACCCTTGAAGATCAGGAGAAGCTGGTGCTTCAGGATGAGGGCACGGTGAAGAACGATCAGGGCACCGTGGAGTACGACCAGGTGCAGCTCGGCTACTGCCACATCACCTCGCCGATTACGGGCCGCGTGGGCCTCCGACTGGTCGATCCCGGCAACCTGGTCACGGCGAATTCCGGCACCACCCTGGTGGTCGTCGCCCAGATGCAGCCGATCACGGTGATCTTCACCATCCCGGAGGACAGTCTTGAGCAGGTTCTGGGCCCGCTGCGCAAGAGCACCAAAATGCCGGTGGAGGCGTGGGATCGGTCCAATTCCGCACAGATCGGCACCGGTCGCCTGCTCACGGTCGACAACCTGATCGACACAACCACCGGCACCGTGAAGCTGCGCGCCGAGTTTACAAACGCAAAGGGTACGCTGTTCCCCAACCAGTTCGTGAATGCGCGTCTGCTGGTGAATACGCTGCAGAATCAGGTTCTTGTGCCATCGTCCGCCATTCAGCACAACGGGGACACGGCATTTGTGTTTGTGGTCGAGAAGGGCCCGGGCACCGTAACCGGGGGGACGCCCCAGGGCAACCAGGCGCCGAAAAGCACGGCGACCAGCGAACGGACCGGCCCAACTGCGGAGTCAAAGAGCGGCGGCGCGGCCGAGAAGCCCGCCAGCGCGAGCGGCGCCGGCGCGAACGGCGGCAAAGCGCAGTATCACGTGGTGATGCGTACCGTGAAACCCGGGGCCAGCGATAACGGTATGACCTCCGTTCAGGGTGTCAAGGCCGGCGAGGTCGTGGCCGACAGCAGCTTCGAGAAGCTGCTGGACGGCTCCTCTGTGAGCATTTCGAAAGTTGGACTGCCGGTGATGCAAACCACGATCTCCGGCGAGAGCAACGCCCCGTGAGTCCGTCTCGCCCATTCATTCTGCGGCCGGTAGCGACCACGCTGCTGATGGCCGCCATCCTGCTGGTGGGAATTGTCGCCTACTTTCAGCTGCCCGTTTCGGCGCTGCCGGAGGTGGATTATCCCACCATTCAGGTGCTGACCTTTTATCCCGGTGCCAGTCCCGATGTGACCGCGACCACGATCACCGCTCCGCTGGAACGCGAGTTCGGAGAGATGCAGGGTCTGAGTCAGATGACCTCGACCAGCGCCGGCGGGGTTTCGGTCATCGTGCTGCAGTTCAATCTGTCGATGTCGATCGATGTTGCCGAACAGGAAGTGCAGGCGGCCATCAATGGCGGCGGATCCTTCCTGCCGGCGGATCTGCCGTCGCCGCCCGTCTACAACAAGACGAATCCCGCGGACGCACCGGTTCTGACGCTGGGAATCACGTCCAACACTCTGCCGCTGTCGCAGGTGGAGGACCTGATCGATACGCGTCTGGCTCCGAAAATTGCGCAGCTGAACGGGGTGGGGCTGGTGAGCATCAGCGGCGGCCAAAAGCCGGCTGTGCGCATCCAGGCGAACCCGGTGGCGCTCTCCTCGTATGGGCTCAACATGGAGGACCTGCGCACGGCCGTGACCCAGGCCAGCGTGAATTCCGCGAAGGGCAACTTCGACGGGCCGCGCCAGGATTACCAGATCGACTCCAACGACCAGATCACCGAAGCCAACCAGTATAAGGATGTGGTGGTCGCCTACCGCAACGGGGCGCCGGTCTTCGTGAGAGATGTGGCCAACGTCATCAACGGCGTTGAGAACACGAAGCAGGCCGCGTGGATGGACAAGACCCCGGCCATCATTCTCAATATCCAGCGGCAGCCGGGCGCGAACACCATCCTGGTAGTGCGCGCGATTCAGAAGATTCTGCCTCAGCTGGAGACGAGCCTTCCCGCGTCCATCCAGATTCACACGCTTACGGACATGACCACCAGCATCCAGGCGTCCATCGACGACGCCGAGTTCGAGCTGATACTCACCATCGGGCTGGTGATGCTGATCATTTTCGTGTTCCTGCGCAACCTGTACGCGACCCTCATTCCTTTCGCCGCTGTGCCGCTGTCGCTGGTCGGAACCTTTGCAGCGATGTACATGCTGGGATACTCGCTTGACAATCTGTCGCTGATGGCGCTGATCATCTCCACCGGTTTCGTGGTGGACGACGCCATCGTGATGATCGAGAACATCTCGCGCTATCTGGAAGAAGGCATGTCGCCCATGCAGGCGGCGCTGACCGGCGCGTCTCAGATCGGCTTCACCATCATCTCGCTGACCGTCTCGCTGATCGCGGTGCTCATCCCGCTGCTGTTTATGGGCGACGTGGTGGGGCGCCTGTTCCGTGAATTCGCCGTGACGCTGGCGGTCACCATCGTGATCTCGGCGGTGGTGTCGCTGACGCTCACGCCCATGATGTGCTCGCGCATCCTGCGCCACAATCCGGAGGAGCAGCAGACTCGGTTCTACCGCGTTTCAGAGAACGCCTTCAACCGCATGATCGCCTTCTACGGGCGAACGCTGCGCGTTGTGCTTCGTTACCAGGGCATCACCCTGCTCATCGCCCTCGGCACGCTGGTGCTGACCGTCTTCCTGTACATCGTTATTCCCAAGGGGTTCTTCCCGGTACAGGATACCGGCGTGATTCAGGGCATCACCCAGGCGCCGGAAGCGATCTCGTTTGAGGCCATGTCGGCCAAACAGCAGCAACTCGCCAATGCCATCCTGCAGGATCCGGCGGTGGAGAGCGTCTCTTCCTTCATTGGAGTGGACGGCATCAATACCACGCTGAACAGCGGCCGCCTCAACATCAACCTGAAGCCGCTCAGCCAGCGCGACCTGAACGCCTCGGACGTCATCCGCCGGCTGCAGAGAAACCTGGGCGACGTTCCCGGAATTCACCTCTACATGCAGCCGGTGCAGGACATCACTGTGGATGACCGCGTGAGCCGCACCCAGTATCAGTACACGCTCGAGGACCCCGATCCTGCAGAGCTGAACACCTGGACGAACCGGTTCCTGGCCCAGCTGCAGAAGCTGCCGGAGCTGGAAGACGTGGCCACCGACCAGCAGACGGACGGCCGCGCCGTCTCGCTGATGATCGACCGCGTCACCGCCTCGCGCCTGGGTATAGCGCCAACGACGATCGACAATACGTTGTACGACTCCTATGGACAGCGGCAGATCAGTACGCTTTACACGCAGCTGAACCAGTATCACGTGGTGCTGGAGACGGCGCCGCAATGGCAGCAGAACCCGGGGAACCTTGGAGATCTCTACATTCAGTCCAGCGCTTCATCCGGATCCAGCGGCGCGAGTGCGGTCACCAGCTTCTCTTCTTCCGCTTCGGCTTCGGCGGGCTCGAACGCTCTGACCACCGGGGTGAAGTACACGGCCTCGGCCAATGTACTGGCCCCGGCTGCAAAGGTGCTGGCGACCACCAGCGCAGCCCAGGGCAACTCGTCGGTCAACGGCGGCACCATTGCCGGAACCACGCCCAACACCACCACGGCCGCGACCTCGGCAAATGCCGTGCCGCTCGGCGCCTTTACCCATGCGTCTGAAACGACCGAGCCGCTCTCCATCGAGCATCAGGGACAATTCCCGGCGGTGACCATCTCCTTTAACCTGGCGCCGAATGCGTCGCTGGGCTCCGCCATCACCGCAATCGATGACACCGCGGCTAAACTCCATTTTCCCGCCAGCCTGCAGGCCGATTTCCAGGGCACGGCTGCCGCTTTCCGCAATTCACTCTCGAACGAGGCGCTGCTGATTCTGGCTGCTCTGGTCACGGTCTACATCGTTCTTGGTGTGCTGTACGAGAGCTTCATTCACCCCATCACGATTCTCTCCACGCTGCCATCGGCGGGTGTGGGCGCGCTGCTGGCGCTCATGGTATTTCGTCAGGATCTGAGCGTCGTCGCCATCATCGGCATCATCCTGCTTATCGGCATCGTGAAGAAGAACGGCATCATGATTGTGGACTTCGCGCTGGAGGCGGAGCGCGAGCACGGCAAGGACTCCACGGAAGCCATCTTCGAAGCCAGCATGCTGCGCTTCCGCCCCATCATGATGACCACCATGGCCGCACTGCTCGGCGGTCTGCCTTTAGCTTTGGGCACCGGTCTCGGGTCGGAGCTGCGTCGGCCTCTGGGCATCGCCATGGTGGGCGGCCTGCTGCTCAGCCAGGTCCTCACTCTCTACACAACGCCAGTCATTTACATCTTCTTTGACCGCATCGGCCAGAAGCTCTCCGGCCGTCGCCCGTCTGACCACGCCAGCCAGCATGCAGGCGACTCCATGCCTCCTCCCGCGGAGATGCGTCCATGAGTTTCTCGTGGACATTCATCCGGCGGCCGGTGGCAACCACCCTGCTGACCATCGCCGTCGCCATTGCCGGTGCGATCGGCTTCATGGTCCTGCCGGTGGCGCCTCTGCCGCAGGTGGATTTCCCCACCATCAATGTCAATGCCAGCCTGCCTGGGGCCAGCGCGCAGACCATGGCGGCATCCGTGGCAACGCCCCTCGAGCGGCAGCTGGGGCACATCGCCGGGATCTCGGAGATGACCTCCTCCAGCAGCCTGGGAAGCACGCGCATTACCCTGCAGTTCGATCTGAGCCGCAACATCGATGCGGCCGCCGGCGACGTGCAGGCGGCCATCAACGCCGCGCGGACCTACCTGCCGGCCAACCTGCCCAGCAATCCCAGCTACTGGAAATCGAATCCGGCGGACGCGCCGATCATGATCCTCGGGCTGACGTCGAAGAAATACGACGTCACGAAGGTCTACGATCTGGCCTCGACGATCCTGGAGCAGAAGCTCTCGCAGATCAACGGGGTCGGCCAGGTATTCGTGGGGGGCGGCGCCACGCCCTCGGTCCGCGTGGAAGTGGATCCCACCAAGCTGGAGAGCTTCGGCCTGAGTCTTTCCAGCGTTCGCTCCCTGCTGAGCCTGCAGAACTCGCATGAGCCGAGAGGCCAGCTCTCCAACGGCGCCGTGACGGCCGACATCATCACCAACGATCAGATTTCCAAAGCCGACGACTACAAGCCGCTGGTGGTCGGCTACCACAACGGACAGGCGGTTCGCCTCTCGGAGGTCGCCGGGGTCTACGATTCGACGCAGAACATCCGTACCGCGGGTTACATGGACGGGACTCGCGCCGTCTTCATCATCATCTTCCGGCAGCCAGGCGCGAACATCATGCAGACTGTCGACAGCATTCGCGCGCAGTTGCCGTTCCTGCAGGCGGTATTGCCGCAGGGTATCGAAACCACCATCGTGCTCGACCGCACGACCACCATCCGGGCCTCGGTGCACAATGTCGAGGAGACGCTGCTGGGATCGATCGTGCTGGTCGTGCTGGTGGTCTTCATTTTCCTGCGCCGGCCGCGGGCGACGCTGATTCCCACGGTGGCTGTGCCCGTCTCCCTGATCGGCACCTTCGCCGTGATGTACCTGCTCGGCTACAGCATCGACAATCTCTCGCTGATGGCGCTCACCATTGCCACCGGCTTCGTTGTGGACGACGCCATCGTGGTGATGGAAAACATCACACGCCATCTGGAGAGCGGCATGCCCGCCTTCAATGCGGCTCTGGTGGGCGCGCGGGAGATTGGTTTTACCGTTTTCTCCATCAGCATGTCGCTGATAGCGGTTTTCATTCCTATCCTGATGATGGGCGGCATCATCGGGCGGCTCTTCCGCGAGTTTGCGGTGACATTGTCCACGGCGATTCTTGTGTCGATGGTAGTTTCGCTCACTACGACGCCAGCCATGTGCGCCCATCTGCTGAAGCATCACGACGAGAGCGAGGAGCACAACTGGCTCTACCGGACCAGCGAGAAGGGCTTCAATTCGCTGCTCGCCGCGTATCGGGTTTCGCTCAGCTGGGCTCTTGATAATCCGGTTCTCATCCTGATCGTTCTCGGTCTGACGATCGCGCTGAACGTGGTCGTGATCGTGCGCATCCCCAAAGGCTTCTTTCCCCAGCAGGACACCGGCGCGATCGTGGGCGGGGTGCAGGGTCCACAGGACGCCTCCTTCCCGTTCATGAAGTACTCGGTGCTGTCGCTGGTAAAGGTGATCCAGGCCGATCCTGCCGTGGCTCACGTGAACGCCTACACCGGCGGCAACGGCTCCAGCAACGGAGGCTTCATCTACATGGCGCTGAAGCCGCTGGGCAAGGGTCGCGGCGAGCGCAGGGTGAGCGCCATGGACGTCATCAACCGTCTCCGGCCGAAGCTGGAGCGACTGCCGGTCGCGTCCGCCTTTCTCCAGCCGGTACAGGATCTGCGCATCGGCGGGCGCAGCAGCAGCGCGCTCTATCAGTACACGATCCAGTCGGACAATATCCCCGACCTGAACAAATGGGGGCCCGTTCTGCTGCAGCACATGCGCAAGCTGCCCGGGCTGCAGGATGTGAATACCGACCAGCAGGACGGCGGTCTCGAGGAGATGCTCGACTTCGATCGTGTCACCGCCGCACGGCTGGGCCAAACGCCGCAGTCACTCGACTCCGCTCTCTACAGCGCCTTTGGACAGTCAGAAGTTTCGGTGATCTACACCCAGCTCAATCAGTATTACGTGGTCATGGAGGTGGCGCCGCAATACTGGCAGTCGCCCGAGGGGCTGAAAGACATCTGGTTCAGCACCAGCGGGGGCGCCGCCGGCGGATCAACCGCGGGCATCAACACCATTTCGCCTCTGTCAACCGTGGTCAAGGAGCATGTGGGGACCACGCCGCTGCAGGTGAGCCACACCGGACTGTTTCCGTCTGTGACCGTCTCCTTCAACCTGGCGAACGGCATGTCGCTGAGCGACGCCACGCGCGAAGTGAGCCAGATGGAATCGGACCTGGGCATGCCGGCGACGGTCCACGGCTTCTTCGCCGGGACGGCGCAGGCGTATCAGGATTCTCTGGCCTCGGAGAAGTACCTGGTGATCACCGCAGTTCTCGCGGTCTACATCGTGCTCGGTATTCTCTATGAAAGTCTGGTGCATCCGTTCACGATTCTCTCCACGCTGCCCTCGGCCAGCATTGGGGCGATGCTGGCGCTGATGATTTTCCACATGGATCTGAACGTCATCTCCATCATCGGTATCATCCTGCTCATTGGCATTGTGAAGAAGAACGCCATCATGATGATCGACTTTGCCCTGATGGCGGAACGCGAGGAACAAAAGAGCACCTACGACGCCATCTTCGAGGCCTGCATGCTGCGCTTTCGGCCGATCTTGATGACGACCATGGCGGCCATCTGCGGAGCGCTGCCGCTGGCCTTCGGTACCGGTACCGGTTCGGAGCTGCGCCGGCCCCTGGGCATTACGATCGTCGGCGGGCTTCTGCTGAGCCAGCTGATCACTCTGTACACCACTCCGGTGGTTTACCTGGCTCTGGATGCTCTGCGTCTCCGGCTCCTCGGCAAATCGCGCGACACGTTCCGTCCGGAGATGGAAGGGGCTGCGTCGTGAGACGACGGAGAAACAAGCTTATGGATACCACCAACATGACCGCGCGGCTGGTCGCGGTCGCCGCGGTTTCGCTGCTGGCGGCTTTTACGGGCTGCCGCGTCGGACCGCGCTATCATGCGCCGGCGCCGCCGCAGGTTACTGCGCCGAATTACAAGGAATCAACCGTCAATTTCCAGAACGAGCCAGGATGGAAGGTCGCCAGCCCGCAGGACGGGTTGCTCCGCGGCAACTGGTGGGAAGTCTTCCACGAGCCGGAGCTGAATGGGCTCGAGGACCAGCTCAACATCAACAACCAGAACATCAAACAGTACTTTGAGCAGTACATGGCGGCGCGGGCAGTTGTGGCGGAAGCCCGGTCGCAGTATTGGCCGACGATCACCCTCGGTCCGTCGTGGAGCCGGCAGAAGACCTCCGGTAATCTGCGGTCGTCGAGCATCGCGAACACCGGCACCACCAGCGGCATCTGGGCTGTCCCGCTGGATGTCTCCTGGGCGCCGGATCTCTGGGGGAAGATTCGGAATGAAGTCCGATTGGAAGAATATACGGCTCAGGTGAGCGCCGCGGATCTGCAGCTGGAGAAGCTGACCGAGCAAGCTTCGCTCGCCGAGTACTACTTCGAGATTCGCGGCCAGGACATGCTGCAGCAGATCCTGGACCAGACCGTGGCGGCCGATCAGAAGGCTCTCGATGCGACCCAGGGATCCTATGATGCCGGGGTCGGCGATTACATCTCCGTTGTTGAGGCGCGAGCCACGCTGGCATCGGCGCAGTCGTCGCAGGCCAACGTCGGGCTGCTGCGCGCGCAGTACGAGCACGCTATCGCGATGCTGCTGGGCAAGCCTGCCACGGACTTCACCATTCCGGTGCGGCCGACGACCTATAACCCACCGGCGATCCCGACCGGTGTTCCGTCGCAGCTGCTTGAGCGGCGGCCCGATGTGGCGGCGGCGGAGCGGACGCTGGCCGGGGCAAATGCGACCATCGGGATCGGCTACGGCGCGTTCTTCCCGCAGCTCAATCTCTCTGCATCGGGCGGGACCGAGGCATCGAACTTCGCGCACATCGCAGACTGGCCGAGCCGATTCTGGTCCATCGGCATCTCCGCGTCGCAGGTGATCTTCGACGGTGGGCTGTATCGCGCTCAACTCCATCAATATGAAGCGATCTACAACGGCGATGTGGCCACCTACCGGCAGACGGCGCTGACCGCGTTCCAGCAGGTGGAAGATGCGCTGGCCGCCACGCGCATTTATTCGCAGCAGATCCTGCGGCAGCAGGAGGCGGTCAAGGCGTCGCAGCAGTTCCTCGACCTGGAAATGCAGCGCTACCAGAGCGGCGTCGATCCGTATGTCGACGTGGTGACGGCGCAGACCACGGTGCTGGGCGATCAACAGGCGCTGAACGCTCTGGAAGTGAGCCAGATGATCTCCGCCGTACAGCTGGTGCAGGCTCTGGGAGGCGGCTGGGATGCCTCACAGCTTCCGACCCCGTCGCAGACGGGCGCGAAGGCAGCCAATAACACATATACGATGCAGCGGTGAACGGCGTCAGGCGGCCTTCTTTCGTTTTGACGGCTGTCGTTTCTTTGGGTGTTCCCCGGTGGCTGCGAGGCTTTTGCGCAGCGCGTCCATGATGTTGACCACCTTCTCTGGTTTTCTCTGTGTTTCGGGTGCCGGCAGAGGTTTGCCTTTTCTCTTTGCGTCCACCAGCTTCTTCACTGCCGCTTCGTAGTCATCGCGATAAACCGACAGATTGAACCTCGATGAACTGCCCTCAATGAGCTGTTTGGCGAGGGCCAGCTCCTGGGAGCTGGCCTTAGTCTGTGGGATGTAGCCAACGGCCGGCTTTGACTCGCGCAGTTCCTCCTCATAACGCAGCACATAGAGCATCAGCCCTTTCTGCTTGGGATCTGCAGGCGCGGCGATCGCGGCCAGGTGCTCGCGGCCGCTGAAGGCGACCTCGCCAATGCCGAGCTTGCCTGTGGTTCGCAGCGCATCGCGCATGATGTTTAGTGCCTTTGCCTGTGCTTCGTCATTAGGGGCAACGAAATAAGGCCGGTCGTAGAGAGAGGGAGGCAGCTCACTCTCGTCGACGAACTGCCGGATCTCCATGGTCTGCGCAGTGGGAATCCGCAGGGCCTTCAGCTCGTCGGGATCGATCTCGATGTACTTGTTCTTCGCATATTCAAAGCCTTTGACGATATCTTCGCGAGCGACGGCGCCGCTTTCGTCGACATTCTGATGGTGAATGCGATGATGCGTTTTGCGGTCGATCTGATGAAACTCCACCGAGCGGGGCGGATTGCTCGCGGGAAAGATGCGGACGGCGATGGAAACCAGTGAAATCTGAATCGATCCGGACCACGCAGGTCGAGTGGGCATGGCTCTCCTCTGGCTGGAGAGACGGAACCGAGGGCAATGAGGTTGCCCCCGGTCCGAGGTTGCGGGGTGCGGGGTGCGGACCGTAACCCGACGCGGGTAGAATGCGGGGGATTTCGACAGAGATCCCCAGCCATGTAAACGGGAATGGAAAAGGGCGTCCGACGAGAAGCGCGGGCGCGGTGGTAGACTTGGCGCCTCCGCTCGATTCTGCTGAGGCTTCCTCTCCCGAAAAACAATCCCAATCCAGTTTGAGGTGCTCGATGAAAGTGATGTCGACGTATGCGATTCGTCCAGGGTGTGTGCCGGAAGCGGCTCAGCGGTTTCTCGGTGGCAAAGCCACGCCGCCGACGGGCGTGAAGATTTTGGGGCGCTGGCACAAAGCCGACGCGAGCGGCGGATTCACGCTGTTCGAGACTGACGATCCGGCGAAGCTGTACGAGTTTGCCGCGTCATGGACCGATGTGCTGGAGAACCACAGCACGGTGGTGATCGAGGACGCGGAGGCGGGGGCGGCGCTGGGGAAGATTTACGGGAAGTGAGGGGAAGCCGGGAGGCGGACAGGTTACAGGTTGCAGGCGGCGGGGCGGAGGGAGGCGGTATGCCGGAGTTGGCTGCCCTCCTATTCGCAGGGCACTCGGTTATCCTGCGAGGCGATGATTTGCCATCTGCCGCCGCGCTCCAGCCAGGAGTCGGTCCAGATCTGGCAGACCTTTGCGCCGGGCTGGGATGGATCTTTGCCGATGGCGTGTTCGCTGCCATAGACGATGGCGAGGCTATCCGAGAAGAAGCGGACTTTGGTTTCGTCGAGTCCACAGTCGTGGGCGATGTGGGGGCCTTTCTCGTCGCGGAGCTCGTCGGCTTTGGTGAAGCGGGCGCCTTTGGTGGAGGTGCCCTGAAAGTCGTCGGCGAGGAGGCCGGCGACGACGCCGTTATTGACGCAGACGCCCTCGGCCCACTTGCGCTCGCTGTCGATGATTTGTTGGGCGGTGGGATTGTTGGGGGAGGCCCAGTGACTTTGCTGGGCGACTGCGGGAAGAGTCAACAGGGCGACCGCGAGGGCGATCGCGGAGGTTCGTGCCTGCACTTTTCGCATGCGGGGATCGTACACCCCCGCGGACAGGGTATAGCGGACAGCGGGGCGGGGTGGTGGGGGTCCAAAAGCAACCGCGGGTCCTCCTCCCGCTTGCGCGGGCTCAGGATGACAACCGGGTTCCGGGGCATGCGATACTTCAGGCAGCATGTATAAACGGGTCGTTTTGAAGCTTTCGGGAGAGGCGCTGGCGGCGGGTAAGGGGTTCGGCGTCGATCCTATCCGGATCCACGAAATCGCCGCGGAAGTGGCCGAGGTTCACCGGATGGGCGTGGAAGTGGCCCTGGTGGTGGGCGGAGGCAATTTCTTTCGCGGAGTGGCGGAACAGGCGCGGGAGATGGACCGCGTATCCGCCGACAACATGGGGATGCTGGCGACGGTGATCAACGCGCTGGCGATCCAGGACGCGCTGGAGAAACAGGATCTGCATTGCCGGGTGATGTCGGCGATTGAGATGAATCAGGTATGCGAGCCCTATATCCGGCGTCGGGCGATACGGCACCTGGAAAAGGGCCGGGTTGTGATCTTTGCTGCAGGGACGGGGAACCCGTATTTTTCGACAGATACGGCGGCTTCTCTGCGGGCGATGGAAATCAAGGCTGATGTGCTGCTGAAGGCAACGAAGGTTGAAGGCATCTACGATGCCGATCCGGTCATCCGACAGGACGCGGTGAAATTTGAGCAGATTACTTACATGGAAATTCTGCGGCTGGGGTTAAAGGTGATGGATACCACAGCGGTAAGTCTGTGCAAGGACAATAATCTGCCCATGATCATCTTCAATCTGAACCAGCCGGGCAATATCCGCCGTGTGATCTCCGGGGAGAAGGTCGGCAGCCTGGTGACGGCCTGAGCGCACAGGTTCAAATCGTACCCGCGCTGCGCGGGACCTCCCCCGAGGTGAACGAAACGGCCGGAGCGAACAGGCCGGTGGCGGTGAAGCCGAAGAAAGAGCATCTGCCGGCGCTGAGCGGGTTGCGCGCCTTTTCTGCGATGAACATCGTGTTCTACCATTTCTGCAATCCGAAATGGTTTGGGCCACTGTCGCCGATCGTCGAGAACGGATACACGTCGGTGAGCTTCTTCCTGCTGCTGTCGGGTTTTGTGCTGGCGTACAACTACTCCGACCGGGCGCAGAAGGGGCAACTGAAGGTAAAAAGCTTCTGGATCGCCCGGGTATCGCGCCTCTATCCGATTTACCTGGTGGCGCTTGTTGTGTCGCTGGGGATGCTGATGGACGAGTGGCATGCGCGGTCGCATGCTCAGTTTGCCTGGGGCGTGGTGTTGACGCCGCTGATGCTGCAGGGGTGGAGCCCTTCGCTGTCGACGTTCTGGAATACGCCGGCCTGGACGATGTGTACGGAGGCGTTCTTCTATCTGATTTTTCCGCTGGTGATCCTGTGGAAGCGGCCAAAGCATATCGGGCGGCTGTGTGCGATTCTTCTGGGGCTGTGGTGCCTGGGGATGGTGGCGCCGAGCCTCTATATGGTGTTCCATCCGGACGGGGTGCTGAATCCGGGGCGGTATACGGACGGATTCTGGATTCGGGCTCTGAAATTTACGCCGCCGCCGCACCTGCCGTCGTTTCTGTTCGGGATCGTGCTGGCGGACATCGATTCGCTGATCCCGCGTGGAGCGCGGAAGCGGTTTGTGCTGGGGGGGCTGGGTATAGTCGGCATCCTGGCCGTACTGTACTTCGGGAGCTACCTCCCCTTTCCGATGATGCACGACGGACTGATGATGCCGCTGTTCGGCATGGCGGTGCTGGGGCTGGCGGGGCACAACCTGATCGCGCGGTTCTTTGGATTCTTCCCGTTTGTGGCATTGGGGCAGGCGAGTTATTGCCTTTATATTCTGCATTTTAATTTGTGGAATATGATCCACGACTCGAAGATTTTGCAGGATACGGGGCTGGTGCGGTTCGATCCCTGGCTCAGCTATGGGGTGCTGGTGACGGCAGCGATTCTGGCGATGAAGTGGATTGAGCGGCCGGCGCAGCGGTGGATCAAGGCGACGTTCGCGGTGAGCCGGTAGACGGGCTCTATCCCTACAGAGGACCCAGAGAACACAGAGGAGAGGCGGGGAGCCCTCAGGGGTTGAAGCACCCTGTCCCTTTCGCGATTGTTGTGTGCGTGCAGAAGCCCGCACCTGCCGGGGCCGCAGCGACCAGCTGCGATCAGGATGACAGTGCGGGGATGGGGTGGGGGAGGCGGAGGATCGTGCAGTTGCGTCCGGCGCTCTTGGCCTGGTAGAGGGCGCAGTCGGCGCGGCTGAGGAGTACGGCATCGGATGCGTGGTCCTCCGATGCTTCAGAATTCAAAGGCACAGAACCGAAAGCGACGGTGGCGCCGATACTCACTGTCAGGGAGAGCTCTGCGTCTCCGGCATGGAAGAGCTGGGCGCCAATGGCGGTGCGGATGCGCTCGGCGCTGAGCTCGGTCCGGGAGCGGTCACAGCCGGGAAGGAGGATGAGGAACTCCTCGCCACCGTAGCGTCCGGCAATGTCGTAGAGACGCACCGAGCGGGAGATGCGGCTGCCGATTTCGCGGAGGACGGCGTCGCCGGCGAGATGGCCATGGGTGTCGTTGACCCGCTTGAAGTGATCGATGTCGAGGAGAAGGATGCCGAGGGGGGCATGGGTGCGCAGGGCGCGCTCGCGTTCTTTGTGGAGGAAGTCGACGAGGGCGGGGCGGTTCCAGAGTCCGGTGAGGGCGTCGTGAGTAGCCTGGAAGCGGAGCTTTTCCTGGGTGAGCAGGAGGTCGTGCTGGGTGGTGAGGAGGCGGGCGAGAGTCTGGCTTTTTTCCTGAGTGGCGGCTTCAGCCTCGTTGCGGAGGGTACGGGCTTCCTGGAGCTGGGCCTGGATCTGGCGGGTTTGGGTGGTGACGCGGTGGCGAAGGCCGAGGTTGCGGGTAAAGATGATCAGGGCGAGAACGCCGAGGGTTGTGGCGAGAACGAAGGTGCGACGGGGAGTCCACCAGGGGGCGGCACGCAGAACCCGGACATCGGCAGGAGAACGCAGCAGGAGATCGAAAGAGCTGGGCGTTTTGTCCGCATCGGTATGGACGACGCAAACGCCGCGGAGACGGAGGCGGCTGCCGATGCGGAGGCTGTTCAGGGAGCCGGAAGGGCTGTCGGGAGAAAGCACAGCCATGAATCGCGTGCCCGCGTTGTTGAGCCGGAGTTTGTTGACGCCGATTCCGCTGGAGAACAGCTCAGCCAGGTCGCCATCCAGTTCGACAGGTTCGGCATCGTGGACGCCGGTGACGGCCTGAGCGGCCGAAAGTTGCACGGGCGGTGGCAGGGGAGCGGAACCGAGGCGACGGACAAGAGCGCCGTCAAGGTAGGCCGTGTAGTCGCCGTTCGCGGGAAAGCCGACCACATCGAGGAGGTCGCCGGGGCGGACGGAGACGGGGTCCTGGGTGGTGACAAAGATGCCGTGGTCGCGACCCAGCAGGGAGAAATGCTGATCGCCAAACGTGGAAGTGACGATGCCGCGGATGCGAACGCGATGGCCGGGCTCGGACGCGGAGGCGCGGGTAATGGTGGTTGCGGTGGAGAGGGGGAGGGTGAATGGGTCGCGCGGAGCGGGCCGAAGAATCTGAAGGCAGGCGAGATTCGGCATAAACGCCTGGATGCCGGTGAGCTGCTTTCTCTGATTGAAGCGGCTGCCCACAGCGGCGCGGAGCCGAACTGTCGCATCGATGAGGTTGCTCGGAACGGAGCCGGAAGGCAGCTGGGTCACGACATCGAGCCGTTCATCGCCGGAGGCAAGGTAAAGGAGGAGATTGGTGGAATCGAAGCGGGTAGTGCCGTCGAAGTCGGCACGTCCCGAAGGGTGGTCGATGGAGCGAACGATGCCTTCCATCGTGACCCACCGGGCATCCAGGGCGCCGGAGGAGAGGCGGTCAAAGCTGACGAGCGGAGCGGCGGGGAGGGGGGCATGGCCGAGCACGCGGAACCTAGCGTTGTTGATGACGGGCGCCACGTCGCCGGAGCCGGTGACGCCGTCGACGGTGACGATGTCGCCAGCGTGGAGAGCGAGGGGCGGGCCTGGGCGAGGATTGGCGTAGATGCCGTCGGTGCTATCCAGGAGGAAAAGCGCGCCGAAGGACGGCTGGTAATAGGTCACCTGGGCGCGAGCGAGACGGACAGGGTAGGCGTGAGCAGCTTGATCCGCGGAAAGAGCATGAATCTGGCGAGCGGTGCAGAGGACCGGGAGACCTGGAGCGGCGGCACGCGCTGCGGGCAGAAACAGGAGCAGAAGGGCAGCGACGGCGGGGCGGCGGAAGAAAATCTTCCCGCCGACCGCTGATGCTGAAGCCGCACTCATCCTGAGGTCTCCCGCGCGTTCCTCTCTACGTGTTATCGGCAGAAGCGCGGTCAGTATAAGGGCGAAGCGCGCTCATGCGACAGGGAGATGAGGGGGACAGGGGAGGGGTTAGGTGTCGTTGGTAACAGCGGGCGGTAACAGGGATTCACCACAGAGGGTGCAGAGGGCACAGAGGGGGATGGACAACACGAGGAGCCATTCGACTGCGCGCTTCACGCTTGCCTCAGGCCCGGCTCTTCGCTTCGCTCAGGATGACAGGGGTGCATTCATGCCGGCGAGGACGCCGCGCATGTAAGCGAAACTTTTGCTGACGCCGGGCATGGGGTCGTCGGGGTGGACTTCGTATTCGAGATCGACGTAGCCGGGGTAGTGGATTTTCCGGAG
>DASRRO010000148.1:0-28403 GCA_035656855.1 Acidobacteriaceae bacterium
GCCTGCTCCCGCACTTCGCCTTCGAGGCTGGGATCGACCGGCACCAGGATTCCCGTCGTCCGCTGATAGACATGCGTCTTCTCGTCATCGAGGGCCACCGTGAACAGCTGCGCCGCGGGTAGCTCCACCCGCACCGAACGGGCGGTGACATGGACCTCCTGGGGCGTGAGCCGGCTCAGGTCCACTCCGGCAATGGCCTCTCCGTGTACCTCCAGCAAAATCTTGTCCCCGGTCAGGAATGCCGGCAGGACCCGGTTCTCCCGATCACCGGCGACGGTTTTATCCATCGAGTAGGCGACGGACTCGAGCCGCGCGAGCCGCCGGATCTGCGTCACCACGGTCGGCTGAGAAGAGTCGATCCGCAGCGTACGGCCGCTCAGGACCATCGCCACGCGATCCCACACACCCTGCTTCGCCTCATGCAGGAACCAGATGAGGATTGCACCGCCGAAAAGGAATCCAGCCAGAATCCCAGGCAGCAAAGCCAGCCAGAGACGCCGCCGCACCACGGGAGAGGAAACGGTTGCCATGCGCTGTTAGATGGCGATCCGCGTCTGCCGGCGCTGCTGCCTCTGTCGCTACGCCGCCGCTTCCAGCCGGTAGCCGTCCGGATCTTTCCCGCGCACCTTCCGCCACCACACCTGGAAGCTGGGCACGTTGATTGTCACAATGAAGAGCCTGCGCAGCTTTTCCTCGGGGCACCGCAGCGGTCGCACCCCGTGCCAGGAGTGCGGCGTCCTCTGGAAGAGCAGGCTGCCGTTGCCGCGCGGCTCGATCGCAGCCGTAATCTTCAGGTCATCGAACCCCGGCGCGGAGTGCGCCCGGAAGCGCTGCTCGCCGTCAAGAATCAAAATCTGCCCGCCCCAGGACGCTTTCCAGTCCGCTTCCGTATTGAAGTAGAAAATGTGGGTCGCCAGCTTGCGTACCGCGTCGCAGTGCGGCGACACGGCGCAGCCCTCCCAGGCGTAGTACCACTCGAAGGTAGGGATAAACGTCCGAGACCCCAGCACGCGACGCAGAAAATCCCGATACACCGGTCCCTGCAGTTCCGCGAGAAACTCCTGCCATGGCGACGCTACTTTCACGCCTGGCCGGTAGTGCAGGAGAAAGCGATCGTGTGGCGCCTGGCCATGCCCGCGCTTCTTGCCCACCTGTTTCTCGGCCTGCGCTGTATCCGGCATGCTCTGACGCAGCGCTTCGTACCCCTCCGGCGTCAGGGTGTTCTGCAGATTCGTCCAGGGATACGGTTGCGACGCGCGAAAAGCATCCGCCGAAACAGCCTCAAGACAGGCGCGATTCAGATAGTCCATGGTTGCTCCCGCCACACCGGCACGGAGGGACGGATTCGCGGTGGCCCGCTCCGGTATCAGCCCCATGGCAGAATCCGCCTCGCCCTGAAAAAGAGGCCCAACTACAAGGATTCGGGCGAGGCGGTAGCGGAGTGCGTTTGGCCCGACTGCGAATACAAACTCCGCTGTCCTTCTGATACGGCACTACGTGTCCGGTGGTCAGTGACCGCGATCACCGAGATTCGCTGAAGCGGGGCGAATCATAGAACGGGAGTTTGACCATGGAAGTCACTGTTCAGCATCTCGGCGCCGTCCAGTTTGAGATCAGGGCCCGCCAGCACACCGTCGTCAGCGACCAGCCGGCGGAGAACCATGGCTTTGACGAGGGCATGACGCCTCCGGAGCTGTTCCTCGCCTCCCTGGGCTCCTGTGCCGCTTATTATGCGGCGGAGTATCTGCGCCAGAAGGGGCTCGCCAGCGAGGGCACGCGCGTCACGATCCATGCCGACAAGCTCCAGAACCCCGCGCGCCTCGACAACTTTCGCATTGAGGTGGAACTGCCGCTGGCCTGCGACGAGCGTGACCGCGCCGGCGTCGATCGCGCCGTCCACCGCTGCCTCATCCACAACACGCTGCTGCAGCCGCCGAAGATCGAGATCGCGGTTCACGCGCCGGCACCTGTCTAGGTCAGCCCTGCGCCACCGCCAGCTTCGCCGGTTCCGCCTGCGCCTGCTTCAACTTCGTCCGGTTTTCGTAGCTCGCCCGTATGAAGCGCGCGAACAGCGGATGCGGCTCGAGCGGCTTGGACTTGAACTCCGGATGAAACTGGCATCCCAGAAAGAACGGGTGCCCCGGAATCTCCACGATCTCCACGTAGGTGCCGTCCGGTGTCGTCCCGGTCAAATTCAGCCCCGCGCCGGTCAGCAGCGCCTCGTACTCGCGATTGAACTCGTAACGATGCCGGTGCCGCTCGCTGATCTCAGTCTTGCCATAGGCCTGCGAAGCCTGTGATCCTGGCTCCAGCACGCAGTCCCATGCGCCCAGGCGCATCGTGCCGCCCATCTCCTCCACCCCGGTCAGCTCGCGGAGTTTGTAGATCACGCGGTGCGGCGTTGCCGGATCGAACTCGCTCGAATTCGCTCCCGCCAGCCCGCATACATTTCGCGCATACTCGATGCACGCTGTCTGCATGCCGAGGCAGATTCCGAAATACGGCACCTTCCGCTCGCGCGCATACCGGATCCCGTTCAGCATGCCCTCAATCCCGCGCTTGCCAAAGCCACCCGGCACCAGGATGCCGTCGAACCCGCGCAGCTGCTCCTCATACCCCGGCGCCTCCAGCCCCTCCGCTTCGATCCAGGTCACGATCAGCTTCAGGTTCATCGCCAGCGCGCCGTGCACCAGCGCCTCTTTCAGCGATTTGTAACTGTCCTCGTACTCGACATACTTCCCGCAGATCGCGATCGACACCTCGTCCACAGGGTTGTAGCAGCGCCGCACCAGATCGGACCACTTGCTCAGATCCGGCTCCGGCGTCTCCAGATGCAGATACTTCAGTGCCAGCCGGTCCACGCCTTCCTGCGCAAAGGTCAGCGGCACTTCATAGATCGACTCCACGTCCTTCGCCGTGATCACCGCCTGATCTTCCAGGTTGCAGAACAGCGCAATCTTGCTCTTCACCTCGCGCGACAGGAAGCGATCCGTGCGGCACAGCAGAATGTCCGGCTGAATTCCGATTGAGAGCAGCTCCTTCACCGAGTGCTGGGTCGGCTTGGTCTTCAACTCCTGCGCCGCGCCGATCCAGGGAACCAGCGTCACGTGGACAAAGACTGTGTTCTCGCGCCCCAGTTCCTGACGCATCTGCCGGATCGCTTCCAGGAACGGCAGCGACTCGATGTCGCCCACCGTTCCACCAATCTCCACGATTGTGACGTCACCTTCCGATGCGACTTTGCGCATCGCGTTCTTGATCTCGTTGGTCACGTGCGGAATCACCTGGACGGTCTTGCCCAGATAATCGCCGCGCCGCTCCTTCGTGATGATCTGCTCGTAGATCCGGCCCGTCGTCAGATTGTTGTCGCGCGTGAGTTTGGCGTGGGTGAAACGCTCGTAGTGACCCAGATCCAGATCCGTCTCCGCCCCATCGTCGGTCACAAAGACCTCGCCGTGCTGGAACGGCGACATCGTCCCCGGATCGACGTTCAGGTACGGATCGAACTTCATCAGATTGACTTTGAGGCCACGGCTTTCGAGGAGGCATCCAATCGAGGCGGCGGCAAGACCCTTGCCGAGACTGGACACAACTCCGCCGGTCACAAAAATGTACTTTGCAGACATTTTCGCGTCACCTTTTTTGGATTTGTGTGCTGGATGAACCAGGCGGGCACGACCAAGTATCGCAGGAACCCGGGGGGAAAGGAAGAGTGTTTCCCAGCAATTTTGTTGCCGCTGCCAGGAACGCCAACCCCGGCACTCCATTCCCCGTTCCTGCCCGGTTTTTACTGCGGTTTGTAACTGTCCTTGCCCCAGTGGAAGCTTACGCTCGGATCGCAGGCGGGCGCAGCAGCAGCCGGAGTCGTTGGCGCTTCCAGGCTCGGCGCCTGCCTCCCGCTACCCATGTGGACGGTGGTGTCGCCCGTATCTTCGCCCGCCAGAGCCGGTAGCGTCGCGATGATGAACCGTCCATTCGCATTCGTCATGGCGCTGATCGTGCGGGTCTGGCCCGAGGTCACCGTATCCACCTTCAGCGACGCTTTTGCCGGGAAACCCGTGCCTTCCACCAGCACCATACCCGCATTCTTCATCCCCCGGATCACCTGCAGCCTGCAGCCTTTGTCGGTATTGGCCATTGGAAAGGGCACCAGGCTCGTTGCCGCGCCAATACGGATCGGAGCTCCATTTTTCTCGCTCTGCCCCACCAGCGCTACGCGGATCGCCTCACCCGGCGCCACAGCTGCCCGAATCTCCACTGGCTGTCCCGGCTTCACCGTCGCCCCACAGTCCGGCACTTGCGAAGACACGCCCGTCGACGATGCCGCCGCCCCCGCCTGGCCTGGGTTGGCCGCTGTCGTCGACCCCTGCGGTGTCCCCGTGGCTGGAAGCGGCGGAGCTACGCAAACCGCTACGCCCTGACCGTCCAGCTGAATCCCGCTCATCACGTTTTGTGGCCTCGCGTCCAAAGGCCACTGCGTCAGCTCCAGCTTCTGGTCCGCCGGAAATCCCTTGCCGGTAATCTGCCACGCGATCTGCGTCGTGCCATCCGGCTCCTTCGTCCGTCCCACCTCCTTCAGGTCGATCGACAATCCGGCCGTCGACAACTCCGGTCCCCACTGCGCCTGCATCGTCGCCAACCGCGAGATCTGCATCAGGATTCGCTGTTGTTCCTCCTGTGCCGCTTCCGCCGGGGTCGGGGTATGGGAGGGCTCGGGTAAATCGTGCAGCTGCAGCGGCGGAGCGTTCTGCTGATTGGGCGCGCTTGAGGACGGGGTAGTCTGCTGGCTGGAAGGCGTCTGCTGGGCTGCCGGGGTGGAGGACGTTGTCTGTGCCAGACCTGCCAATCCCACGACTGCAAAACAGAAAGCTGCCGCGAAACCGCTCGCGGCCCGTACCGATCGGGAAACCATACGTCTGAGGATATCGAAAAGACAGCGCCCTTGCGCGGAGGAGCCACTCAGTCCGATCGCCCGGACTCCCACTCTGCCGCCCGCTTATTGGTGCTCCTCAGGTCCGCGGACACATGCAGGATCACGCGCCGATAAGAGGTCAGCCTCGGCATGCCGTCATCCGTCACCTCGAGAATGATGTGCGCGACGCCGTCGCCACGACATGGCGCCAGTCCCGGCAGCCACCCAGGCCGACACGCCGACCGCACCGTGACCGTCGCCTGCGCCCGATCCTCGTCCGCCAACGACACATCGGCGCCATGCGTGCCATCCAGCCCGGCCTCCGGGTAGACCCACCAGCTGTACCGCAGCGCCTGATGATCCGGGTCGTTGCTGCCTCTCGCGTCGAGCGACACCGTCTCCCCCACGTGTGCCGTCAGCTCCACTGGCGCCGTTCCCGCGTGGCCATTCACCACCAGCACCGGATTGTGATTGGCATGCGCAAAGTCCTTCACTGTCCAGTCCATCCGGGCGGCAAAGTCGTTCTGATACGCCGCCCGCCAGCGCCACACCGTCGCCTGATCGGAGACGTGCACTTCGCCATCCCTTCCCTTCACCGCGTCCTGCGACGTGGCCCGCATAAATTCGTCGCCACCCTGCGTCCAGATGGGATGCGTCTCCCCATGCGGCTGCCGGTAGATGTAGCGGCCGCCCCATCCACCCCAGTCCGGCCGCCGATATCCATTCAGTCCGTTATCGATCAGGTTGAGAAACGTCGGCGTGTCGCCTTCCATGATGAACATGAATCGCGGATACAGCTTGCCCAGCGTCCCCTTCGACCGAATGTTCCGGTCCAGCCACTCGTTCGTGACCAGGCTGGTATCGGCACCGAGGCAGTTCCGGTAATAGAGATCGCCGCTGATCCCCGTCCACGTTGCCCAGGCATACTCCTGGCCATCCTGCGTACTCGGCATCACGATGTAAAACAGCCCCGGAAATTCCCGGCGGATCCACGGTCCGGCGTCATCCTGGTCGGACGAGGCGTACACCCGCAGCTGCCTCACAATCTGCTCGGTTTCCGCCGCGCTGTGGGTCGCGCGCACATCCATCAGCGCCTGCGCGAGCGTGTTCGCCCCGCCCCAGACGCAAACCCACAGCGGACGCGGATCGTCCCGCTCCATGGCGTGCAGCAGCGCCTGCGCTCCGGCAGAGTCCTCATCCGGTCCCGTGGCGGCGATCCCATAGCCCGTCTGCCCTGCAAAGACACGGCTGTCGAGGGTCTGCGCCTCCGGCCAGCCCTTAGCGTTGAGCAGCAGATTGGGCCGCACCTGCCCATACGCAGCAATCAACTTGTGCATCGTCTCCGGATGCGTCGCCGTCTTCTGCCAAACGGACGTGGACGCGATCATCGCCTCCAGATCCAGTTCGTTCGAGTAGAGCAAAAGCCGCACAAATGACATCTGATCGTCCGGCTCGTTGCCAATGTCGCTCAGGATCGCCACCCGCGGATGCCCCGTAAAGGTATCCACCGGCTGCGGGGATGAAGGGGCGGTCTGCGCTCCGCACGTCAGGCACAGACTCACCAATGCCGCCGCGCAGATCCGGTTCCTCCAATGGATTCTCCGGGGCCGCCGTCCCCCCATCGCTCCCCCCTTTTCCCGAAAGACGATCCACTATAACGCTCGCTTCTCTCCGGTAAACCCGCCGAGGACGATCCGGGCTACTCGCAACTTGCTGAGCGACGATATCCGTGCAGCCAGCCGGGTGACGAACCGCTCCCGCTCCTATCTAATGGACAGCGATGCACGCCCCTGTTCGTCTCCGGCCTTTGATCCCGTTGGCTCTGTCGGCCCTCGTTTTCGCGCCCTGCGCACCGCTGGCCACGCTCGCCGGCTTCGCGCCCGCCGCCCAGGCCCAGCTGATCACGAAGCGCCTCATTCTCAAAGATGGCTCCTTCCAGATCGTCACCAAATGGCAGATCAAGGGCGATCGCGTCCACTACTACAGCGCCGAACGCGAAGACTGGGAGGATATTCCCAACAACCTGATTGACTGGGACGCCACCAGCAAATGGAACAAGGAGCATGCACCGGGCGCGGCGCCGCCCAACGTGGATGTGACGCAAAACCGCCCCGCCACTGGGCTGAATCCCATGAGCAACCAGCCGCAGAACCCGCAGTTGGCACAGCCCACTCCCGATCAGGATCGGCGCGACGCCGCCGCCATCGATAAAGAAGCCGCCGCCGAACGCGCGGACCAGCGCGCCCGCACGCCCCTGGTGGCCTCCGGCCTGCACCTGCCTGACGAGGACGGCGTCTTCGCTCTCGACAATTACCAGGGCATCCCCGAACTGGTCTATCTGGAGCAACACGCCGGCAACGTCAATGAGTATTCCGGCCACAACGTGCTGCGCGCCGCCATCGCCACCTTCCATGGCGCGCAGGAGCCGATCCGCATCAACGGCCAGGCCGCCCGGGTTCGCCTGCACGTCAATGACCCCGCGCTCTACGTCTCTCTCACCACCGGCAACAGCGAGGCGGTCGCTCCGGAATCGGCGCTGGTCGTCAATACCCACGACAACGACAAGCCCAACAAGAGCGACGTTAGCTCACCCGACAGCCATTACGCGATTGTGCGCGTCGACGTCCGGCCCGGCGAGCGCGTCGTCGGCGCTCTGCGCATCAGCCGCGCCGGCACCGCCACGCAGTCCAGCGACATCGTCCCGACAACCGTCGAAATCCTGCCCGGCCGCCACTGGATGAAGCTCACGCCCAAAGAGCCGCTCAACGTCGGCGAATACGCCCTGATGGAGATTCTCGCCCCCGGCGAAATCAACCTCGACGTCTGGGACTTCGGCGTCTCCCCCAACTCCCCGGAAAACGCGCACCCGATTACGCCGGTGAAGCAGAACTAGGGATGGGAAGAGGGGATAGGGGATAAAAGGTCGGGGCGCGCTTAGTCGCTCTGAAATGTTGGAGACCCGCACCGAATTGGACTTCGTAAAGATCACCCTGGCTTCTCGGCGTTACCAAAGACAGGCTGCGTCACATGTTTCCTCTCGATAAAACATCGGTATGGGAGCCAAACCGATTGCGTCGCACCGCGAACTCGTCATCTGGCAGCGGGCAATGCAGCTGTGTATCGCGATTTACAAGCTCACTCGAACTTTTCCCCGCGAAGAAGTCTACGGTCTAACGAGCCAGCTTCGGCGAGCGGGGGTATCAGTTGCGAGCAACATTGCCCAAGGCTACGGCCGTCTCTCGCGCGAACAGTACCCGCATTTTCTGGGAATTGCGCAGGGTTCGAATCTCGAAATCCAAACTCAGCTTGCAATCGCACGGGAACTCAGCTTCGCGCAATCCGAAGAAGCCACAGAGGTCGAAGCCATCTCGTTTGAGGTCGGGAAAATGCTCACCGCTCTCTTAAAGAGACTTCGACCCATCCCGTAAGACGCCACCCTTCCCGCGGGGTCTTTTACACCCTATCCCCTAAAACCTGTACCCTGCCTTTACGCTGCCTTCTGCATCTCCCCGATCGCCGCCAGCACCTCGGGGCTGTGCACCTGCGGATTCACCTTCGTCCACACCTTCACGATCTTTCCGTCAGGATTGATCAGGAATGTGTTCCGCATCGCAATCTGCATCGGGCCGAAATTGCCCAGCGAGCCGTACTGCTCCACTACCTTTTTGTCCGGATCGGCCAGCAGCGTAAAGGTCAGGCTGTCCTTGGTGCAGAACTGCTTATGGCTGTCCACGGTGTCCACGCTCACGCCCAGAATCACGGCATTCAGCGACTTGTATTTATCCAGATCGCGCTGGAAGTTATGCGCCTCAATCGTGCAGCCCTGGGTCATGTCCTTGGGATAGAAGTACAGAACCACCCACTTACCGTGGTAGCTGGAGAGATCGATCGGCTGCCCTTCCTGGTTCGGCAGCGTAAACGTTGGCGCGGTCTGCCCAACTTCCGGCATGGGTGAGTTGTCGGCGGCAAAAACGCGCTGCAGAGTAAACCCGCCCACCACAATGAGAGCGAGGACGGCAACGAGGATCGCGGAAATCCTGGACATAAAAATTCTCCTTCTGCGTGCGAGGCCCATGGTTGGGGATAGCCCGGATTGCAGATCCCGGGCATGGTTGAGGCCCGATCGGTGCGGAAACCATTATCCGCGTTCGAGGGCAATCACGGCAATTCCAGCGGCATCCGCCTCCGCCCGCACCGCCTCGCGATCGAAGAGCAGCGTCCGCTGCGCCTCCACCGCCAGGCACGTCGCACCCGCCGCCTGCATCGTCCGGATCGTCGCCACCCCGATCACCGGCACATCGAAGCGCAGATCCTGCTTCGGCTTCGCCACCTTCACCACGGTCAGGCTGCGCTCCAAAGTGGATGCCGGCGGCTCGCCCAGGCTCCGCATCAGCGCCCCGGCGCGCTCGATCGTCGCGTCCGTTCCTTCCATCGCTTCGACAGCCACGCACGCCTGAGCCGCGATCACCACCGTCTGCCCCAGATCGAAGTCGGCTAACCCTCGCGCCACGTCGCGACCATAGGCAATGTCTTTCTGCTCCTGCTCGTTCGGTGCGCGCGCCGTCAGCACGCCTGGCGCGGCGAGCAGCGGCTCCAGATACGTCGTCGACGGAATCAGTTCGATACCCTCATCGCCCAGCACCTTTGCCACCGCGCCCAGCAGCATGTCCGTGTTCCGGGTGCGCAGATTCAGCAGCAGCTTCGCCAGCCGCCAGTCCGGCCGGATGCTCGAGAAGATCTGCTTGTGCTTCACCTGCCCGGCCATCACGGCCTGGTGAACCCCCTCGCGCTGAAACATGTCGATCAGCCGCGACAGTTCCCCCAGCGACAGCCAGTGCACCCGCACACCGGGATCGGCTGCTGCCCGCGCGTTCATCTCCGGATCGGTCTCCTCTTTGATTGCGGCGACGACCACCTTCGTCCCATGCGCCCGCGCCGCGTCCAGCAGCAGGAAGGGAAAGCGTCCATTGCCGGCGATGAGACCCAACTTCTCTCTGGATTCCGTCAAACGCACTCCAGCATCGATGACCCTCGTCCATATTGTAGGCAGGTTCACCGTGATCCATTTGGCGCGTAGCGCGTTCGCCAGGACGGCGAGTCCCTCTGTGCTCTCTGTGGTGCGCGTTTCTACTTTGTCTTCGCTAAATGATCGAAGTTCAAAATTGCGTTGAACACCAGCGGATAACTCCCCACCGTCTCGCCCCGATAAATGGGATTGTTCGCAAACAGCAGCACGTTGCCGTTGCCATAATGCGCGTCCACCACAATCGGCTTTTCCTCGATCGAACTGCCACTCTCCAGCAGCCCCGACAGCAGCAGGTCCTTCGAGCCGACAAACCGCAGAATCACGTCTGGCCGATATTGCGCCGGAATCACAAACGGATTGTTGCGCGCCTCCTCCTCGTTCAGCGGCGTCGCCTCCCACGGCTTCGGCGAAGGCAGCGGCTCCGGTTCCACAGCCAGCCGCCCCTGCGGAATATCCTGCTCCTGCGGGCCCCCGCGCCCCGTCGGCCGATGGAAATCTTTCTCCGTCTCCAGATGCCTTGGCACCGTCATGTTGCCCACCGTGAAAGCCATCCCGTTCGCGCTGTAAACGCCAAGATTGTCGCCGTAGCCCCAGGCCACCGGGCTTCCATGATCGACGAACGTTGCCCCCAGCACGCTTCCGACGACCTTCACGTTGCCGCCCTTGTTCACAAACACGCCCGGCGCCAGGCCCTCATCAATCGCGAACTCCGCCGTGTCTTCCGATGTGATCAGCAGTCCGCCCTTCGCGACGAAGTCCTTCAGATGCTCCACCCCATCCGCCGTCAGCCCCGGCCGCTGATCCGGCGTCGAGTCGATCCGCCCCAGGTTCGGCGTCAGCTCCGTCTTCTCCCACGGCAGCGGATTTCCCCACATCGGCTCGCCATCCACAATCTGCTGCGTGCTCGCGCGCCCCACCGGCGCAAACAGGATCACGTCGTACTTCGACCGCAGATCGCCCTCATGCGCCACGGTCTGCGTGCTGATGTAGTCGTAGGGCACATGCTGCTTGTCCAGCACCTCGCGCCACCAGCCCTCAGTCTGCGTGGCCAGCCACGTGTGCATCATCGCAATCCGCGGCGCCGGCGCCTCGTGCATCGCCACGGACGGCCCCGCGCTCAGGCTCATCGCCGGCACATCCGCATCCTTGATGGCCTTCTGCACCGCATCGGCGCTCGCGCCCTGAATAATCAGCGAGCCCTGATTGAAGTGTTTACCGCCCGCATCGAAGGCCGCTTCCGTCACTGAAATCTTCGCGTCCTTCAGCTCGTATCTCAGCCCCAGCAGCGAGATGGTGCCCTCGTTATTCACCGCCACCACATCGCCCGACCCGCTCACCGACCCTGAAGGCGCGCCCGCGTCCGCTACCGGATCCATCTTCACCTTCAGAATCGATGCATCCGTCACCCGCGCCGTTGGCACATCGAACAGATCCGGGAACGACCACCCTGTGTCGTCATAAGGATGCTTCTGCGGATCGTCTGGAGCCCAGTACTGCCGGTCCAGCAACGCATCCGCAATCCGCGAATACGGCTGATCCATGCGGATCACGTAGCTCCCGGCAGCAAACGTCTGCGATTTCGCCTCATCTCCCTTTTTCGCCGTCTTCTCCGTAACCGTGGCGGACTCGTCCAGCTTGCTGACCTCCACATGCTGCAGCGCCATCACCCGCAGCATCTCCGCGCGCCGGCTCGGCGAGGCGTCCGCCGCGATCACATACGCTGCCGGGCCGTCCGCGTCCGGCTTCTCAATCGACCGCTTCGCCTTCAGGTAATAATTCTGGAGCCATTGCTGGCTGTTCTGTGCGAAGTACGACAGCGTCGTCAGCAGCGCCGTCTGCTCGTAGTTGTTGTTGTCGCGCTGCGACCACTCCACCACCGGCAGCGGCGGATTCTGCTTGAACCAGGTGCGCTCATACTCATCCGGCGCGAGAATCCGCTTCTCGGTATCCGCGCCACCGTTGCCGAACGTCTCATAGAGTCGGCTGATCCCGTTGTGCATCGCCGCCAGAAACATCAGATACCCCGGGCTCCAGGTATCGAAATCGCCGTGCGTAAACACGCCCGGCATCCCCAGCGCGGTCATCTGCGAAACGTTGTTCCAGCCAATCTCCGCCCATTCCCCTGCCAGAATCGGATCGATCCACGCGTTGTACGGCCCATCGCCCACCGTGTTGTCGTAGAGAAACGGCACCGACTCATGCAGATCGTGCAGCACCTGCGCATGCCACGCCAGATAGTTGTTCAGCACGTTGCGCGTCAGGTCCAGCGTCATCCCCATCGCATCGCGATTATTATCGTGCGCGACGTAGTGTCCCCAGTACACCAGGCGCGGATAGTTTTCAGTCAAGTGAGCACGATGCCACTTATAGATGTCCACCATGCGGTCGCGACCATCTACCTCCACCACCGGCGTGATCAGCACGATCATGTGCGTGCGGATGTACTGGATGTACGGCGAATTATCCACCGCCAGCCGATAGGCCAGTTCCATCAGCGCCGTCGGCGCCCCCGTCTCCGGCGAATGGATCGTCCCCGTGATGTAGTACACCGGGAACGACTGCTTCACCAAATCCACCGCCTGCTTGTCGTCCATGTGGATCGTCCGCGGATCGGACAGCTTCGCCAGCCGCGCATCGTTCTCCTTCTGTTTCTCCAGCAGCGACGCATCGGCGATCGCCACAGCGATCTGCTCGCGGCCCTCCTCCGTGTGCCCGATCGTGTACACCTTCACCCGCGGCGTGCTCGCTGCCAGCAGCCGGAAATATTTGTAGACGTCCTCCGCATACGGCAGCATGTTCGGCGCCCCCGACACGTCGCCCAGCACCTTCTCCGGAGTCGGCACCGTCTTCGATGCCGGCAGATAGTCGGTCAGGGGCGAATTGAAGTACGGCTCCGTCGTGTACTGCTTGATCTTCGCCGTGTACTCCTGATCGATGGGCTGCTGCGAATCGCGCGCATACGCGCTGCTGACAGCCGCCAGCCCCGTTTCCGGCGTGCCAGGCACCGGTGCGCTGGTTGTTTGCGCAGGCGCGGACAAGGAAACAGCACAAACAGCCGACGCCATCAGCGTCAACGGCAGACAGCAACAATTCTTCATGGGAATGCAGCCTCGATCTGGGATTTGCAGCGAAGGAGGAAGAATATCAGGACTGGCCGTCCGGGCGAACGCCGGTGGCGGCGGAAGAGCACAATAGCTTCGAATGGTCACCCTGACGGAGATCACGCTGATCCACGCCCCCATCGAACGCTGCTTCGATCTTTCCCGGAGCATCGACCTTCATAAGGCGAGCACCGCCGAGACAAACGAACAGGCGGTTGCAGGTGTGACATCGGGCCTGATCGGGATGGGAGAAGAGGTTACCTGGCGAGCTCGCCACTTCGGAGTTTGGCAGCAGATGACCTCGTGCATCACCGTATTCGATCGCCCGCAGCACTTCCAGGACACCATGGTTCGCGGCGCGTTCCACTTTTTCCAGCACGATCACTACTTCCGGCAGCAAAGCGACGGGGCCGTCGAAATGAAGGATATTCTCCGCTTTTCGGCCCCGCTGGGACTCCTTGGCCGTGTTGCGGAACTTCCGCTGAAGCCGTACCTCCGCCGATTTCTGCAGCAACGAAACGCTGCGCTCAGGCAGATCGCCGAAAGCGACCAATGGCGGAGTTTTCTAAACTCCAAACTCTAATCCCTCGGCAGGTTAATGGCGCCGAAGGCGCGCCCGCCCGTGACGGCCCGTCACTCCCACTCGATCGTGCCCGGCGGCTTCGAGGTAATGTCGTACACCACGCGGTTGATTCCGCGCACCTCGTTCACAATCCGGCTCGAGATCGTCTTCAGCACCTCGTACGGCAGCGGCACCCAGTCCGCCGTCATGCCGTCTTCGGAATGCACAGCGCGAATCGCGCACGTATACGCATAGGTCCGCTGATCGCCCATCACCCCCACGCTCTTTACCGGCAGCAGCACCGCGAACGATTGCCAGATCTTTGTGTAGAGCCCGGCGTTTTTGATCTCCGTCACCACAATGTCGTCGGCTTCCTGCAGCAGCGCCACGCGCTCGGCCGTCACTTCGCCCAGGATGCGCACCGCCAGCCCCGGCCCGGGGAACGGCTGCCGCTGCAGAATGTCCTCCGGCATGGCCAGGTCCCGCCCGATCCGCCGCACCTCATCCTTAAAGAGATCTCGCAGCGGCTCAATCAGCTTCAGCTCCATGTCTTCCGGCAGCCCGCCTACGTTGTGGTGGCTCTTGATCGTCTGCGATGGCCCCTTCACCGACGACGACTCGATTACATCCGGATACAGAGTGCCCTGCACCAGCCACTCCACGCCGCCGGTCTCCTGTGCAATCCGGTGCGCCTCGTCGTCGAAGACCGCGATGAATTCCATGCCGATGATCTTCCGCTTACCCTCGGGATCGGTCACTCCGCGCAGCTTGCCGAGGAACCGCTTGCTCGCATCCACCCCGACCAGTTTCAGTCCGAGTTTGTCGCGCAGGTTTTGCTGCACCTTGGTGAACTCGTCTTTGCGCAGCACCCCGTTATTCACGAACACGCATGTCAGCTGATCGCCGATCGCGCGATGCACCAACACCGCCGCCACTGACGAGTCCACACCGCCCGACAGCGCGCATAGCGCGTGACCATTCCCGACCTTCTCGCGAATTGCCGCTACTGTGCTCTGGATAAAGTGCGCCGGCGTCCAGTCCGGCTGCGCGCCGCAGATATTGAACAGAAAGTTCCGCAGCACCTGCGTGCCCAGCGGCGTGTGGTGCACTTCCGGGTGAAACTGCACTGCCCAGATGCGCCGCTCAGGATTCGCGATCCCCGCCACTGCATGCGCCGTCTTCGCAGTCAGATGAAAGCCCGGCGGCAAATCCAGCGCCTCGTCCCCGTGCGACATCCACACCTGCAGCGATGCTGGCAAGTCGGCGAACAGCGGATTCGCCGCGTCCACCAGCTCCACCTCGGCATGCCCATACTCGCGCTTCAGAGCTGACCGCACCCGCCCGCCCAGATGGTGAGTAATGAACTGCAGCCCATAGCAGATGCCAAGCACCGGCATGCCCAGTTCCAGCACTGCGGGATCGGCTGGCGGCGCGTCGCTGTCATAGACGGAACATGGGCCGCCCGACAACACGATCCCGACCGGATTCAGCGCGCGAATCTCGTCGATTTTCGCCGTGCACGGCAACACAGCCGAGTAGACGTTCTGCTCGCGAATGCGCCGCGCAATCAGCTGCGTGTACTGCGAACCGAAATCAAGAATGACAATCGAGGCGGGAGTCACAGCTCAGTTTGTCAGGGAATTTTGGTGCTGTAAAGAATAGCTGCGATTCGTGCGGTTTCCCGTTTGGGACACCCCACATCCGTCACTGCACGCGTCGGAGACAGCAATGAGGAGGTTTTGTATCAGGGCACGACTTCAGTCGCGCCAAAAGAGCAAAAAAAAATGGGACTTCAGCCCCTGAGGTTTTCGTCAGGCCTCGTGGCTTCGTTCTGCGAAGGGTTAAGTTTCCATAGCTCTACGTATGCCACTACTCTTGCCACCTGAAAGAAATCCGACGCCAGCATATACAGCACCGTTACCACCGCCCACCACACGTACAGCGACATGCCCTGCACCTGCGCCTCGAACGGCAGCGGTACCGCCGAAAACACCATGGCCAGCACAATCAGCGCCAGCTTCACAATGCCCATCACCAGGTTGATCTCCACCAGCTTGCCCGTCAGCGGCCCCAGCCGCAGGCTCCTCACCAGGCTTCCGCCTACGCCCCGCCCCTCCAGCACCGTGAGCAGCGGCGCAATCGAAAACACCCAGCTCAGCAGAGCCCAAACCGTGAACATCCCCAGCGAAGAGATGATGACCAGCGCGCAATAAAGCACCAGATTTGGCTCGCGAGCCACTCCCACCTGGGCTGACACGTCGTTCAGGCTCACATTGGCTGACCACCGAATCAGCCCAAACCACGCCGCGAAGCTCGCCACCAGCACCACAATTCGCAACATCTGCAGCGCGATCATCGCCGCCGGCTTCCACGGCAGCTCCGGCTTATAGCGTCGCAGCACCGCGTTCCTTCCCAGGCCGCCCGCCACCGACGCCACCAGAATCCCCACCGGCAGCAGCCATGCCAGCGCATGCCGCACCGGTCCCCGCAGCACGTCCATGGCCGCCGCAACCTGAGCCGCGCCCTGCATTGCATACTGCAGCGAGAAATCGAAGACGCCGGTGCCTCGCAGCGGCACGACTGTTTCCAGCCAGATGTGCCACCCGGCCCAAGCCAGTGCCGCCATCAGCGGAATCCCGACCGCCCACCGCCACAGCAGCTCCAGCCCCAGCAACGACGGACGCCTCCAGCACAACGCCAGAATCTGCACAAAAGACTGCGTCCCGCGCGCATCCCGCTGCCCCGTTGCCATCACGACAGCGCGCTTCGTTGCGGGAACCGCGGACCGAACCGTCAATAGACTCCTTACTTCACCACAATGTTAATCAGCTTGCGCGGCACTACGATGATGCGCACGATCTCCTTGCCCGCAATCAGCGCCGCGATCTTCTCGTCGGCAAGCGCCGCGTCGCGCACCGCTGCCTCGTCCGCCCCGGCATCCATGCGAACCACCGAGCGCAGCTTCCCGTTGATTTGCACGGGAATCTCAATCTGCTCCTCGCGTGCCAGCGCTTCTTCGAACTTTGGCCACGGCGCTCGCAGCAGGTTTTCCTTCTCCCCAATCTCCTCCCACAGCTCAAACGCCAGATACGGCGCGAACGGCGCCAGCAGCAGCGTCAGCGTGCGCAGCACTTCGGCCAGCACCGCGTCCGGAACCTCGCCCGACGCTATCGCCGCATCGGCCGCCGTCAGGGTATTCACCAGCTCCATGATGGCCGCGATGCACGTGTTGAAGTGCCACCGCCCTGCAAAATCTTCCGTGATCTTCCGGATCGTCTGATGCAGCTTGCGCAAAATCGCCTGCGACACCGGGCTCAGATTCATGGCCGCCGGCGGCCTGCCGCTCTTCGCCCGCTCTTCATGCTTCATCGCAAACCTGTATACCCGCCCCAGGAAACGGCTCACTCCGGCGACCCCGTCCTCCTGCCAGTCCAGATCGCGATCCGGCGGCGCCGCGAACAGCGAATACATGCGTGTCGCATCCGCCCCAAAGCGCTCCACCATCTCGTCCGGAGACACCACGTTGCCCTTCGACTTCGACATCTTCGCGCCGTTCCGGATCACCATCCCCTGCGTGAACAGCCGCTCCACCGGCTCGTCGTTCTTCACCAGACCCAGATCGCGCATCACCTTCGTCCAGAAGCGCGAATAGATCAGATGCAGGATCGCGTGCTCCACTCCGCCGATGTACTGGTCGATCGGGAACCAGTACGCCACCGTCGCTGGATCAAATGGCGCCTTGTCGTTCTTAGCGTCCGTATAGCGGTAGAAATACCAGGACGAATCGACGAACGTGTCCATCGTATCTGTCTCGCGCAGCGCCTTCCCGCCGCATTTTGGACAGGTTGTGTTGACAAATTCCGGCACCCGAGCCAGCGGCGACCCGCCCTGCTGCGTAATCGCGATCTGCTCCGGCAGCAGCACCGGTAGCTGATCGTCGGGCACCGGTACAATCCCGTCGTTCGGGCAGTAGATCATTGGAATCGGCGTGCCCCAGTACCTCTGCCGGCTCACCCCCCAGTCCTTCAGCCGATACGTAACCGTGGGCTTGCCAAATCCATGCTCCTCGGCCCCGGCGGCCATCTTGTGCTGCGCCTCGACGCACCCCAGGGAACTGAACTCACCCGAATTAATCAGCATGCTCTCTTCCGAGGTAAACGGCAGCAGCGCCTGCACCTCGCCCCCCGTCGGTGGCTCGCCCGTCCGGCGCGGCAGCACGACAACCTTGATCTCCAACCCGTACTTCTTCGCGAATTCGTAGTCCCGATCGTCGTGCGCCGGCACCGACATAATCGCGCCCGTCCCGTAGTCGAGAAGGATGTAATTCCCCACCCAAACCGGCAACCGATCTCCACTGAAGGGATTGATGGCGTAGTGCCCCGTGAACGCGCCGTGCTTTTCAATCGCGCCTACATCGCCCGCCTCCCGCGCCTTCCTCTGCTGCTCCAGAAGCGCCGCCACCGCATCGGACAGCCCCGGATCCGCCGCTGCCATCTCCTTCACCAGCGGATGCTCCGGCGCCAGCTGCACGCTCGTCGCCCCGTAGATCGTATCGATCCGCGTCGTGAACACAGGAATCTTCTGCCCCGTCCCGCGCACGCCTTCCCGCACCGGCAGCAGCGCCGTTCCTGCCTTCCGCGCTTTCTCTTCATCCTCGGAAACCGTGCCTGCGTCCTCCAGCTCGAACTCCACCTGCGCGCCATCGCTGCGGCCGATCCAGTTCCGCTGCATGGTGCGGACCTTCTCCGGCCACCCGTCCAGCTTGCTCAGATCGTCCAGCAATTCCTGCGCGTAATTCGTGATCCGCAGGAACCACTGCTCCAGATCCCTCTGCTCGACGATCTGCTCCTCGTGCCGCCAGCAGCAGCCGTTCACCACCTGCTCATTCGCCAGCACGGTAGCGCACTGCGGACACCAGTTCACCTTGCTTTTCTTGCGATACGCCAGCCCCCGCTCGTACATCCGCAGAAAGAACCACTGGTTCCAGCGGTAGTAGTCAGGCAGGCAGGTCGTCACCTCGTTGCGCCAGTCGTAGCTCAGCCCCAGCCGATTCATCTGCCGCTTCATGGCCGCGATGTTGCCCAGCGTCCACTCCCGCGGCGGCGTGTTGTTCTTGAGCGCCGCATTCTCCGCCGGCAATCCAAACGCGTCCCACCCCATCGGGTGCAGCACGTTGTAGCCCTGCATCCACATGTAGCGCGCCAGCGCGTCGCCAATGGAGTAGTTGCGCACGTGCCCCATGTGCAGCTGCCCCGAGGGATACGGCAGCATCTCCAGCACGTAATATTTCTGCTTGGGCGACGCCGCCGCCTCTGCGGCATACAAATCCGGCTGCGATTCCCAGCGCGCCTGCCACTTCGCCTCAATCTCGGCGGGCGTGTACCGGACCTCGAAAGAAGAAGGTTCCCCGGTGGCCGCCTGGGAGGCGGCTTCTGCTTTTTGGTTGGTAGGCATAAACGGACTCAGCTTCGATTGTAAATTGACGCGCGGGCCGCCCTCCGAATCAGCCGGGCTCGCTTTTTATTCCGTATCCCGTAGAACCTGACCCCTGCGTGGACTCGCCTCCTGGGCGAGTCCACGCAACATCCCCACATTCCGCGCCTCGTCGCCCTCTTCATCCACCGGCGTCTCCGCAATGAACGCGCAGTGGCCAAACCGCGGATCGTTCAACAGCCGTCGAAACGGCTCCAGCCCCATCGTCCCCTGCCCAATATGCTGGTGCCGATCCAGCCGCGAACCCCGGGCAGCCTTCGCATCGTTCATGTGCCACACCCGCACCGTCTCCAGGCCCATCGTCTCCCGGATCCGCCCTACCGTCTCCTCATAACCTGACGCGGTGACAATGTCGTAGCCCGCCACATGGCAGTGGCACGTGTCCAGACATGCCCCCACCGGCGCCACCGAACGCAGCCTCTCTACCAGCTCCGCCACTTGCTCGAAGCTGCCGCCCAGCGAGAACTCCGACCCCGCCGTATTCTCAATCAGCACGCGAAAATCACAGCCGTCGAGGGCGAGCCCGTCCACCGCCCGCGCAATCCCCTCCGCTGCCAGCCGCAGCCCTTCCTCGCGTGTCAGCCCCTTCCACGATCCCGGATGGAGCACCAGATACTCCGCACCCAGCGCCAGCGCCCTCTCCACCTCGCCTCGAAACGCCGCCACCGATTTCTCCCGAAACAACGCCGTCTGGCTGCACAGGTTCACCAGGTAGCTCGTGTGGATTACCAGCGGGAAGCAGTCGTACTCGCGCCGCAACCGCCGCATCTGCTCGCAGTGGCTCGCCTCCAGCGTCTGCGCACGCCACATCCGCGGGCTCGACGAGAAGATCTGAAAGGTGTTCGCCCCAATCAAATGCGCCCGCTCCGCCGCGCGAAACACGCCGCCCGACGTCGACAAATGAATCCCGATGCGCCGCTTCGCCACGAATTAGAGTTTAGCGATTGGAGTTTGGAGTTTGGGCCGTCCAAACTCTGCTGCAGGAATGTGCCGGAGATGCGTGCCGCGGTCGGCCAGCTGAATGCTCCAAACTCTAAACTCTGATCTTTAAACTCTCGCCCTGCACCCTATCCCCTAATCCCTATACCCTGTTCCTGGACCCTTCCGTGCCCGACCTCGCCGCTGACCCCCAAACCCCGCTCATGCGCCAGTACATGGCCGCCAAGCGCCAGCATCCCGACGCCCTGCTCTTCTTCCGCCTCGGAGACTTCTACGAGCTCTTCTTCGACGACGCCAAAACCGCCTCCCGCGAACTCCAGCTCACCCTCACCGCCCGCGACAAAGAGCGCAATACTCCCATGTGCGGCGTCCCGTGGCATGCCGCAGAAAACTACATTGCCCGCCTCCTCCGCAAGGGCTATCGCGTCGCCATCTGCGAGCAGATGGAGGACCCGAAGCTCACCAAAAAGATCGTCCGCCGCGAAGTCACCCGCGTCCTCACCCCCGGTACCGCCCTCGATCCCGCGCTCGCCGCCGAGCAGTCCAACTACCTCGCCGCCGTCCACCTCTCCGGCGATGCTGCTGGACTCGCGCTCCTCGACCTCTCCACCGGCGACTTTCGCGCGACAGAATTCTCCGGACCCGGCAGCGTGGCTCAAGCCCTCGACGAGCTCCTCCGCCTCGCCCCCGCCGAGCTTATCTTCCCCGCCGCCGCCGGCCCCCTCGGCCCCAAAGCCGACGCCGCCACCCTCGAGCCCCTCCTCAATCAGATCAAGACCCGCAGCCCCATCGACGACTGGGTCTTCTCCTCCGACTTTGCTCTGCCCCTCCTCCAACGCCAGCTCGGCAGCCAGTCTCTTGAAGGCTTTGGCCTCGCAGGACACCCCGCCGCCGCCATCGCCGCCGGCGCCATCGTCCACTACGTCCGCACCACCCAGCACTCCGACGCTACCCACGTCGACTCCCTCCGCTACTACGGCCGCGCCGAGCACCTCCACCTCGATCAGGTCACGGCACGCAATCTGGAACTCGTTGAATCCCTCTTCTCTGAAGCTGGCCCCGACGTCACCCTCTTCCGCACCATGGACGCCTGCTGCACGCCCATGGGCAAGCGCCTCCTCCGCGCGACTCTCCTCCGGCCCAGCATCGACTCCAACGCGATCGAGGCCCGCTACGCCGCCGTCGATGCCGCCCGCAACGATCTCATCCGCCGCGAAGAACTCCGCCGCTCCCTCTCCGGGATCCTCGACCTCGACCGCCTCCTCGCCCGCATCTCCCTCGACAGTGCCGGCCCCCGCGACCTCCTCGCCCTCGCCGCCTCCTTGAAGCATTTGCCCGGCCTCCGGCAATCCGCCGCGTCGCTCGCCACCCGCGAAAATGCAAACCCGTCCAGCGACGCTGCAGACACCACCGAAGCCACCCCCGTGCCCTGTACCCTGAACCCTGTACCATCGCATCCTGTCCGCTATCCGCTATCCGCTGTCCGCTCGCCCTTCTGGGCCTCTTCCTCAGGGTTAGACCCCCTCGACGACCTCCAGTCCTCCATTACCTCCACCCTCGTCCCCGATCCACCCCTGACCCTCGTCGAAGGCGGCGTCATCGCCCCCGGCATTGACGCCGAGCTCGACGACCTCCGCTCCATCGGCTCCTCGGGCCGCGCCTCCATCGCCGCCATCGAAGAACGCGAGCGCCGCCGCACCGGCATCGGCTCCCTCAAAGTTCGCTTCAATTCGGTCTTCGGCTACTACATCGAAATCACTAAATCCAATCTCGCCAGCGTCCCCCCCGATTACGAACGCAAGCAGACTCTGGTCAATGCCGAGCGCTTCACCACCCCCGAGCTCAAGGACTACGAAACCAAAGTCCTCACCGCTCAGGAGCGCTGCGTCGAAATCGAAAAGCGTCTCTTTGCCACGCTCCGCCAGCGCATCGTCGAAAACGCCTCCCGCATCCGCCGCACCAGCACCGCCGTCGCGGAAATCGACCTCGTCGCCAGCTTCGCCCATCTCGCCGCCCTGCGGAATTACACCCGCCCTCGCATCGAATCCGCCCCCATCCTCGAAATCATCGGCGGCCGCCATCCCGTCATCGAGCGCCTCATGGACGAATCCGGCGACGCCCGCTTCGTCCCTAACGACCTCTACCTCGACGCAAGCGACAGCATGTCCTCGCCCAACCTGCTCCTCATCACCGGCCCCAACATGGGAGGCAAGTCCACCTACCTCCGCCAGGCCGCGCTGCTCGTCATCCTCGCCCAGGCTGGCAGCTTCGTCCCCGCCGATCGCATGACCTACGGCATCGTCGATCGCGTCTACACCCGCATCGGAGCCAGCGACAACCTCGCCCGCGGCCGCTCTACTTTCATGGTGGAAATGACCGAAACTGCCACCATCCTCAACACCGCTACCCCGCGCTCCCTCATCCTCCTCGACGAGATGGGCCGCGGCACCTCGACCTTTGACGGCCTCGCCCTTGCCTGGGCCACCCTTGAGCATCTGCAGCGCACCATCGGCGCCCGCGCCCTTTTCGCCACGCACTATCACGAACTCACCCTGCTCGCCGAGGAATTCCCACGCCTGAAAAACCTGCATGTCTCGGTCCGGGAAAGCCCCCAGGGCATCGTTTTCTTGCATCGCATAGAAGAAGGAGCTGCCAATCGCAGTTACGGAATCGACGTCGCTCGCCTGGCCGGCCTGCCTCCGGCCGTAATTCAGCGAGCCCGTCAGGTGCTGCATCAGCACGAACGCTCGGAGCGTCACAATGTTGCCGTCGAAACCGAGCCCGCGTTGCAGCTCACTATGTTCACGCCGCTTTCGCAGCGCATTCTCGATCGCCTGGCGAAAATGGACGTGAACAGTCTTACGCCCTTGCAGGCGCTGAACCTTCTGGAAGAATTGAAGGCGGAAACCCGGGGATAAGAACGATTAACCCGATCATCAGACGAACGTTCAGGGACTTCACCCCATGAGCCCCCAACGCCCAAATACGGCCCCGTCCTCCCCAGCCGCCAGCTCTCCTCACAGCCGCGCCTTCATGCCTCGTCGCCGCAATGTCGACCTCGCCGAGCAGGCCGGGCAGCTCCTGATGGTCGGCATCGCCGGACCGTCCCTCTCCGAAGCGGAGCGCGCCTGGTTGCAGAAAATCCGCCCCGGCGGCCTCATCCTCTTCCGCCGCAATATTGAGGAAGCCTCCCAGACCGGCAACCTTCTCCGCCATACTGATCGCCTCGGATCTGTCCCGCTTTTCCGCTGCGTCGATCTCGAAGGCGGTCTCGTGGACCGCCTGCGCGATGTCATTGCCCCGCTGCCTTCGCCGGCCGCGGTGTTTGCCAGCGGCAAGCGCCAGCTCTACCGTCAACATGGCTGGCTCGTCGCCCGCGAGGCCCGTGCCCTGGGATTCAACACCGTCCTTGCTCCCGTCCTTGATCTCGCCCTGCCCGAGTCCGCCTCTGTCCTCCGCACTCGCGCCGTCGCCGCCGAGCCCTGGCGCGTCATTGATTACGCCCGCACTTTTCTCGCCGGCCTCAAGATGGAAGGCATCCTCGGCTGCGGCAAGCACTTTCCCGGTCTCGGCGGCGGATCGGCGGACTCGCATCACTCCATGCCCGTCATCCCACGCCAGACCCGCCTCATGTGGCGCAGTGACCTCGCTCCATGGCTCGCCGTCGGCCCTCGCCTGCCCTTCGCCATGGTCGCCCACGCCTCCTATCCATGGCCTGGCCGCGACCTCGCTCCCGCCACCGTCTCCCGCTACTGGGTCACCAACGTTCTGCGTCGACAGATTCGCTTCAAGGGCATCATCCTCTCCGACGACATGGAGATGGGCGGCATCCTCTCGCAAATGCCCATCGAAGAAGCCGTCGTCCAGGCCCTTCTCGCCGGCATTCAGATGATCGAGATCTGCCGCGACCCCGCCCTCGTCCATCGCGCCTACGAAGCCATCGTCAAAGAAGCCGAGCGCTCTCGCGCCTTCCGCAACGTCGTCGCCGCCGCATGGCGCAAAATCTACCGCTCCAAGAAAAAGTGGCTCCAGCCCACCCGCCGCCAAAGCCCCTCCGAAACCCGTCTCCAGCGCCTCTGCGATGATGTCCGCCAATTCGCCCAGACGGTCGGCGAAGTCCCCGTCCATTCCGCCGACCCCGAACGCTGGCAAGGCCTCGGCCCCGCATCCTGACGCGAACGCACCGAATCCATCGGTCGCTCCCCCGGACTTGTACACTGCTCTGCAGACAATGCCTCCATCTCCGATGATCGTCGCCGGCGTCATGAGCGGCACCTCCGCCGACGGCATCGACGTCGCCCTGGTAAAGATCACACCGGGCGCCCCATTCAAGCCCTCTTCTGGCTTCAGTGGACGGGAGCCGAACACCGTCCCAAAACTCACCTTCCTCGCCCATCGTGCCTTTGCGTTCCCTAAGCCCCTGCGCCACGCCATCCTCACCGCCATGGCTGGACAATCCGACGCTCCCAACACCACCACCGCCGATCTCGCTCGCCTGAACTGGCGCCTCGGCCTCGCCTATGCTGAAGTCCTCCAGGCCACCATCCGCGACACGAACATCACGCCCGCCCTCATCGGATGCCACGGCCAGACCGTCTACCATCAGGGCACGCCCGCTCCCTACGGGGGACGCCGCTTCAGCTGCACCTGGCAGCTCGGCGAGGCTGCTCTCATCACCGCAGCCACCGGCATCCCCGTCGTCTCCAATTTCCGCCCCGCGGATATGGCCGCCGGAGGACAAGGCGCGCCCCTCGTTCCCCTTCTCGACTACGTTGTTTTCAGCCACCCCACCCGCGCCCGCATCCTCCAAAACATCGGAGGCATCGCCAACCTCACCGTCATCCCCGCCGCGGCGCCGCTCGAACGCGTCATCGCCTTCGACACCGGTCCCGGCAACATGATCATTGACGCTCTCACCCAGAAGCTCTTCGCCAAGCCCTATGACCGCAACGGCCGCATTGCCGCCCGTGGAAAGGTCCTCGACCCCGTCCTCAAAACGGCGCTCAAAGAAAAATTCTTTCGCCAGCCGCCCCCCAAATCCGCCGGCCGCGAACAATTCGGCGCAACCTACGCCGAGAAGTTCCTCTCCGCCTGCCGCCGACACAGCAAGCGCCCCGAAGACGCCATCGCCACCGCCACTGCCCTCACCGCCGAATCCATCCTCGACGCGGTACGCCGGTGGGCTCGCCCTCTCCTCTCCAACCCAACCAGACCCGCCCCCATCGATTTCATCGCAGCGGGCGGAGGCACGCGCAACGCCGTGCTGTGTTCCGGGCTTCGCGACGGTCTGACGCCGCTCGGCTGCACCTTCACCACCACCGACGCTCTGGCCTTGCCATCAGAGGCCAAAGAAGCAGCCGCCTTCGCTCTCCTCGCATACCAGACCTGGCATCACCGCCCCGGCAACGTCCCCTCCGCCACCGGCGCCACCCGCCCCGCCATCCTCGGCCAGATCACCTATGTCTAGGGCTTCTTCTTCGAAGAAAGGTCCCGGGTGCCCCGCGACCTGGCCTGAGCGAGTGCCCACTGGCAACGAGCCGAGCGGCTCTCTCCGCCTTTGGCAGATGTGGGAGGCCGCGGCTGCCCGCATTATCTTTGCGTGGATAGCCGCAATCCTTTCGCAGCCACCTTCTGGCGCTGCGCAGCGGCGCGACGGAGAAAGCCCCCGCCTTCATGCCGGGGAATCAACGCGCCGAAGAAACCGGGCCTTAGCCCCGGGCTTCTCTATCCGCTGCCTTCTCCTCTGTACGCTGTCCGCTGTACCCTGCACCCTGCTTTCCGGCTGTGCCGGAAAGCCCGCCCCCTCCACCGTCACCATGCTCATCGAGTCGAGCCCCGCCAACCTCGACCCCCGCATCGGCACCGATGCCCAGGCCGAACATATCGACTCCCTCCTCTTTGACGCCCTCCTCCATCGCGACGAGCGCTTCGGCCTCCAGCCCCTCCTTGCCACAAAATGGGAAAACCCCAACCCCCTTACCTGGGTCTTCCACCTCCGCACCAACGTTCATTTTCACGACGGCCGCCCTGTCACCTCCAGCGACGTTAAGTGGACCATCGATTCCATCCTGAACGGCACCGTCATCTCCGTGAAGGCCGGTTCCTACACCAGCCTCGCCTCCATCGAAGCCCCCGACCCCGCCACCGTCATCTTCCACCTCAAGCGCCCCGACCCATCCCTTCCCTTTAACCTCTGCGATGGTGCCATCGGCATCGTCCCCTACGGCAGCGGACGCGACTTCGCCCAGCACCCCATCGGCAGCGGTCCCTTCACCTTCGTCAGCCAGCAACTTGACCGCGATGTCGTACTCGCCCGCAACCCCTCGTACTGGGGACCCGAGCCCAACATCCCCCGCCTTCGCTTCGCAGTCGTTCCCGACGCCACCACCCGCGCCCTTGAGCTCGAAAAAGGATCCGCCGACGTCGAGAGCAACGCTCTCCCTGCCGACGTCATCGTTGCCCTCGCCCGCGATCCCCACCTTGCCGTGGACGACGGCCCCGGCACCGTTCTCAACTACATCGTCTTCAATTTGCGCGATCCCATCCTCCGCGACGTGCGGGTCCGATCCGCCATCGCTCTGGCTATCAATCGCCCGCTGCTCATCCAGGCGCTCTATCGCGGAGAAGCCCGCATCGCCGAAAGCCTGCTACCGCCTGAGCACTGGGCCTACAACGCCAGCACCGAGCAGCACCCCTACGATCCCGCCCGTGCCAATGCTCTCCTCGATCAGGCCGGCTATCGTCGCGGCGCCGGAGGCATCCGTTTTCACCTCGGCATGAAAACCTCGAACGACGAGACCGTGCGCCTCATGTCGGTCGCCATCCAGGAACAGCTCGCGCAAATCGGAATCGCTCTCGATCTCCGCAGCTACGAGTTCGCCACCTTCTATGCCGATCTCACCCGCGGTGTCTTCCAGCTCGCTCCATCGCGCTGGATCGGCGGCAACGAAAACCCCGACATCTTCCGCTACGCCTACGCCTCCGCCAGCTTTCCGCCCCACGGCGCCAATCGCGGCTTCTACTCCAATCCCGAAATGGATCGCCTCATCGCCGACGCCGCCGACACCACCGACCACCAGCAGCAGATCGCCGACTACCAGCAGATCCAGGCCATCGCCGCCCGCGACCTGCCCGCCCTCAACCTCTGGTATCTCGATTCGGTCATCGTCCACAACCGGAGGTTAGGCAATATCCACCCCAACCCCAGCGGAACCTTCGACTTCCTCCGCACCGCCACACTCGCGCCCTAAACTCCAAACCCTGGTCTCTAAACTCTCTCCGTTACCCTGTCTCTATGTCCTTGCGAATCCCCGAAGGCGCCTTCCGCGCCTACCTCTTCGACATGGACGGCACCATCGCCGACTCCATGCCCCTGCACTATCTCGCCTGGAAGCAAGCCCTCGCCGAATACGGCTGCAACGACTTCCCCGAAGACCTCTTCTACGCGTGGGGTGGATGGCCCGTCACCCGCATCATCGCCACGTTGAACGAGCGCCACTCGCTTGCCATGCCCGTCGAAGAAGTCGCCCACCGCAAGGAGAGTCTCTACTACGAGCTCCTGCCAAAACTCACCGCCGTCCCCGAAGTCCTCGAGCAAATCGAAGCCGCGCACCAGCGCATTCCCTTTGCCGTAGTCTCCGGATCGACGCGCGATTCGGTCACCGCCTCGCTGCGCGCTCTTCATCTCGAAGACAAATTCGATGTCCTTGTCTGCGCCGGCGATTACACCCACTCCAAGCCCGACCCCGAGCCCTTCCTCCTCGCCGCAAAAAAGCTCAACGTCCCGCCCGAATCCTGCCTCGTGTTTGAAGACACCCAGATGGGCATTCAGGCCGCAACTGCCGCCGGTATGAAGTCGGTCCGCATCCTCCAACCCTGGGAACGCAAAGCGCAGCCCGTTCGCTGATCGCGACCCCCATCACACGATGCTGTCATCCTGAAGGCTCGCACAGCGAGACGGACCTGGTGCTGGAGCAACTTTGATTTTCTTCCGAGCAAGGAAGACCGCGAGCGTCAGCGTCCCATGACGACAGCCACTCACGCAATTCTTCCGGTGACCTGCGCGGAACTGGCTTTTTGGGGCGCCGCTTGGATACAGCATGACCACGACTGGAATAGCCGGTCAGTGACAACGGCTCCAGCTTCGACCCGTTAACCTCAACCCGCGGCTCAGGATCCGTGGGGCTCGCGCGGCGCATCAGGTGCTGCGCAGCAGCACGACGGAGAAAGCCACGGCCTTCAGGCCGTGGATGAGCTCCTAAAAGAAGAGGCTTCAGCCCCGGGATTTTCCCCCCGCACCCTGTACCCTGTCTTCTGTGCTGAACCGCCGCCAACTCCTCGCCCGCACCGCCGCCTTCGCCGCCACAGCCG
>DASRRO010000149.1:0-29212 GCA_035656855.1 Acidobacteriaceae bacterium
TCACCCCGCTCAGCATCACCGAGCCTGGATTGATCACATCCTTATCCGCATACTTGGGAGCCGTGCCGTGCGTCGCCTCAAACACCGCATACCCATCGCCGATGTTCGCACCGGGAGCAATGCCCAGTCCGCCCACCTGCGCCGCGCACGCGTCCGAAATGTAATCGCCGTTGAGATTTGGACACGCCAGAATGCTGTACTCGTCCGGGCGAATAATCACCTGCTGGAAGATCGAGTCGGCAATGCGGTCGTTGATCAGCACCTTCTTCTTCCACTGTCCATTGCCATGCGATTTGCCAATCGCATCCAGCACGCCTTTCACTTCCGCGTACAACGTCTGCCGGAACTCGTCGTTCCCAAACTCCAGCCCCGGCTCAATCAGCGCCGCGTTCTGTTCCACCGTCAGCCCGGGATTCGCCTCCACATTCCCCAGAATCCAGCTCTCGCGCTCCGTCACCACATCGTTGCGGAACTCATCCACCGCTACTTCGTAACCCCACTCGCGGAACGCTCCCTCGGTAAACTTCTGAATGTTTCCCTTGTGCACCAGCGTTACTGACTTGCTCTCGTGCGCCACCGCATGCCGAATCGCATATCGCACCAGCCGCTTCGTCCCGGTAATCGAAATCGGCTTGATGCCCACGCCCGAATCTTCGCGAACCCTCTTTTTTCCGCCCTTCAGCATCTCGTCGTTCAAAAACGAGATCAGCTTCTTCGCATCCGGCGTCCCCTCTTTGAACTCGATCCCCGCATACACATCCTCCGTGTTCTCGCGGAAGATCACCACATTCAGCTTGTCCGGATACTTCACAGGGCTGGGTACGCCGGAGTAGTACTTCACCGGCCGTACGCACGCGTACAGATCCATGATCTGCCGCAGCGCCACATTCAGCGAACGGATCCCGCCGCCCACCGGTGTCGTCAGCGGTCCTTTAATCGATACGCGGAAATCCGTCGCTGCCTTCACCGATTCGTCGGGCAGCCAGTTCTTAAACTCGCGAAATGCCTTCTCGCCCGCGAAGATCTCAAACCACTTCACCGCGCGCTTGCCGCCGTAAGCCTTCTCCACAGCCGCGTCAAACACCCGCTGCGATGCTCGCCAGATATCGCGCCCCGTGCCGTCGCCCTCAATGAAAGGGATGATGGGATGATCCGGAACCGTGTACTTCCCGTCGGCATACTGAATCGCCTCACCGTCTTTCGGCAAGGCAATCCCGTTATAGCTTGTCTGCATGGATAGGTACGTCCTTCGATGGCTGAGTCAAAGATTCACGGTACCATCCGGCCAGGAAGCATGGCAACGCCGGCGCCTGAAGTTGCGCACTTGCGGTAACATGGCGGTCATGTTCCCCCGCGCTCTTCGCACGCTCTTTCTGTTCGCGCTTCCCGCTTTGCTCTTCGCTATTCCTGCCGCAGCCCTGCCGGCAAGCTCTCTTGAGCCGCCGCCCGTCGCGCCCGTCCGCGTGGCAATCGTGGGACTCGAACACGGCCACGTCGTCGGCTTCCTCCACGAGTTTCCCCTCCAGCAGGACGCCCAGCTGGTCGGCATCGTCGACTCCGATCACGCCCTCTGCGCCCGCTACCAGCGGGAATTCCATCTCGACCCCAGCCTCTTCTACAACTCCATCGACGACCTCTTCGCACACCAGCATCCCCAGGCCCTGCTCGTCTATACCAACATCGCCGAGCATCGCCGCGTCATTGAAGCCGCCGCCGCCCACGGCGTCGATGCCATGGTTGAGAAACCGCTGACCCTCTCCCTGGCCGACGCCCTCGCCATCCGACGCACCGCTCGCGAACACCGCATCCAGGTCCTCGTCAATTACGAAACCACCTGGTACCCCAGCAACACCGCCATCCACGACCTGCTCCAGCAGGGCCGGCTCGGCGACATCCGCAAGGTCATCATCCGCGATGGCCATGAAGGCCCAAAGGAAATCGGCGTCCAGCCTGAGTTCCTGCAGTGGCTCACCGACCCCGCCCTCAACGGCGCAGGCGCTCTCTACGACTTCGGCTGCTACGGCGCAGACCTGATGACATGGTTCATGCACGGCGAAGCCCCGATCAGCGTTACCGCCGTCGCCCAGACCGACAAGCCGCAGATCTACCCGCATGTCGACGACGATGCCACCATCGTCCTCCGCTATCCGCGCGCACAGGCCGTCCTGCTGCCCTCGTGGAACTGGACCTTCAGCGTCAAGGACACCCAGGTCTATGGCACAAAGGCCTATGCCATCGCCGACAACGGAACGCAGCTCCGCGAGCGCTTCAGCGGGAGGGCTCCCGAAGATTCCCTCACCGCGCCACCGCTCTCCGCCCCGCAGGACTCTTCCCTGCACTACCTCGCCGCCGTCATTCGCGGCCAACTGGTCCCGAAGGGCGATCTCACCGCCCTCGACACCAACATCGTCGTGATGCAAATTCTCGACGCCGCCCGCGAATCCGCCCGCACCGGCAAAACCATCGACCTCAAGCCCGTCACCCCGTGACAGACCCAGGGGCGCGCCAATTTCGTAAAGCCGGTCAGCCAGCCTGTCATCGGGGCATCCTGAATCGTGGCCTGCCCATTTGGTTCTGCCGCATTCCCCATCGGTGCCATTGAGAGTTCTTCGCTGAGGCATCAGGATTCCCGCATGCGCATGAACCTCAGTACCCGACCCGCCCGTCCTTCCGCTCCCAGGGGAGGGACGCTGCCCCTCACCTTGACCCTCAGCCCGGCTTGCGGGCTTCCCGGAGAGTATGAGTACTCAACGGACAGCGCGGCGCTGCTGCGCCTGCTCCGGCAACAGACCGATCTGCCAGGTTACGTTCTTGAGAGTTTTGAAGCGAAACTCCGCCTCGCGCTCGGCGCGCGGCTGACCGGTGTGGACCTGAGTGACAGTGTCCTCACCGACATCGGCTATTTCGTCGACTAGCCGTTCCACTCGTTTCCCACGAAGGCGCCCCAGTGCGCCAGCCGGGCAATCCCCGCCAATCAGCGCCCTGTTGGCACCGGTTGGGAACCAGCCCATTCCATTCCTGAACACCAGCCGATTACCCGACCGTCATCCATAAGACTGTCGCGAACAGTCCAGCTCAGGCGAGATTCATCCTTTGAAGCAGCGAGTTGAACCGAGGATGGTTGTGCAGATTGCGGAAGAGAAATGAGCCCTTGATTCCGTAGATTGCGCCAGAGCGCCTCTCGAAGGCGCGTTCGAGCCAGTCCATTGCGGTATCGGCTTCTCCCAGACCTGAGTAAACGTAAGCGAAGTGATAGGGTGAGACGAAGTCCTGGGCAGCGCAAGCCTGCAACGTTTCGAGGATCTTCCTTGCTCCTTTCACGTTTCCGGTGATTCCATAGGCTTGTCCAAGCTGCGACAGGAATAACGTAGAACCCGGCGAGAGCGCCACTGCCTGTTCCAACGATGCAATGCCCGCCGCGTGCTCGCCATGAAAGATCAGCGCCCAACCCAGATTCGAGTGGACGCGGGGAACTTCGGGATCGTTGCGCACCGAACGCCGCGCTTCCTCCAGGGCCTCTTCAATCCTCCCCGCGCGTAACAGGGTTGTGCCAACATCGCTTTTTATCAGAAGCGGATCGAGCTCGCGCGCACGCCGCACTTCCCGCAATGCATCGTCGTACCGTTCGAGCGCGGAACAAAGCCAGCTGTAATGCTCATGAGCTTCCGCACTGCCCGGGCTCAGCTCGATCGCGGTCAGGAACTCTCGTTCCGCGCTCACCCAGTCGTAGTCGAAAATGAAACGCACAAACCCCGAGATGCTGTGGGCTTCGGCCAGCTGGTCGTCAATCTCCAAAGCTCGCGCCGATGCAGCCCTGGCCCTGCTGATCGTGTCTTCCGGCGAGTTGCCGACAGAACCGCCGCCAATGCAAAGCTCCGTGTAACTTTCTGCGATGCCGGCCCACGCAAGCGCGAAACCGGGATCGCGGGCAATCGCTGCCTCGTAATTCGTAAGACTGCGGCGAAAGCCCTCTGCCGAGAAGAGACAGAACTGGTTGCGTCCGCGAAGATAGAGTTCATACGCTTCGAAATCTTCGGTCGGCCGCCGGCCCACGCGCGCGCGTTCTTCATTCGACAACTGCGCACGCAGAGCAGTCGCGATCTTCAGTGCTACGTCCGACTGGATGGCAAAGATATCGGTTAGGTCGCGGTCGTAGGTATCCGACCAGAGGTGCTCGTCGCTGTGAGCATCGACCAGCTGCGCAACGATGCGCACTCGGTTGCCCGCGCGCCGGATGCTGCCCTCCACCACCGTTGCCGCGCCAAGTTTTTCGCCGATCTCGCGCAGGCTGCGCTCGCTCTTCTTGAAGCCCATGATCGAAGTACGCGAGATCACCTTCAGCGACCGGATCCGGGCCAGATGCGCGATGACGTCCTCGGTTATTCCGTCGGCGAAGTATTCGTTTTCCGCGTCAGCGCTCAGGTTTGCGAAGGGCAGTACTGCAACCGAAGCCGCCCTCGGTTGCACTGCCTGGACCGTTTCCGCGGGCGCAAATGCGGTCAGCACGAATTCCAGATCGCGAGCCGACTGAAATCGGACCGAGCGCTCCTTCTCAAGGCAATGCGCGATCACGCGGTCAAGGCTGGACGGCAGCTGATCGCGATGGCGGCTGGGCGCTTCCGGTTGATCGTGGAGGATGGCGGCCAGAGTCTCGATTGCGCTGGGGCGAGCGAACGCTCGCTTGCCGGTGACAACTTCATAAAGAACGCAACCAAACGAGAAGATATCGGCGCGTGTGTCGACGTTTTCGCCTCGCACCTGCTCCGGCGCCATGTACCCGACGGTGCCGAGGATAATGCCGTCCTTGGTGGCATTGCTGAGCGTGGTCGAGTCTCCCATCAGCGCACCGGCGCCGGGCTGCCTCCGCGCGAGACCGAAATCGAGCACTTTAACGCGGCCACCCGGCGTCAGTTTGATGTTCTGAGGCTTCAGATCGCGGTGCACGATCCCCTGGTCGTGAGCCGCCGTGAGTGCCTGAACAATCTGGATGGCGATCGAGAGAGAGTTCTCAAGGGTCGGTACTCCACCGGCAAGGAACTCGGCGAGCGTAGGCCCTTCGACCAGTTCCATGACCAGCGCCTGGGCCGTACCGCTCGTATGGAGACCGTAGATTTGCGCGATGTTCGGATGGTTCAACGAAGCCAGCAGGCGTGCCTCGCGTTCCAGCAAAGTGCGCCGCTCGGGGTCCCCGGCGAACTCGGGGGGCAGAACTTTCAGCGCGACCTGGCGCTCCAGCTGGAGGTCCCTGGCACGATAGACCACACCCATCCCGCCCTCGCCCAGAATGGCTGTGATTTCGTAATTGCCCAACCGCGTGCCAATCATAGGATCAGAATCTTCCGGGATGCGGGGTGGAGGGGCCGAGCACGCGGGTTCGGCATGGGAAGGACGCCAGAATCAGAGCAAGGCTCGAAGCCTTTCGCTCGCACCCATGGTGGCATGGGCGGCAGGGTCGCGCAAGCAGGAACGCGCCTGTTTTCTTTCTCTCCGCATCCTCTCCGGCCTCCGTGGTGAAGGCCTCAGCGGCGTATTCTGGTGTGTGCTTCCCCTCCGCATCTCCAGCTTCGCCCTGATCCTCGCCGTTCTTGTCGCCGCGCCGCTGGCGCGCGCTCAGTATGCCGCCGATCGCCCTGTCGGCGCCACCGCCCAGCAGGCGCCCGCCTGGCAAAAGCATGCCGGCATCGACCAGAACCTCGGCCATCCCCTGCCTCTCAGCGACCCCTGGACCGACTCTGCCGGCCGTAGCGTCAGGCTGGGCGACTACTTCCGTGACAACCGACCGGTCATGCTGGAGTTGATGTACTACAACTGCAAGCTCCTTTGCCCGCAGGTGCTGCACGGCATGGCCGTCGCGCTGCGCGAAAGCGGATTTCATGCCGGCAATCAGTACGACGTCCTCGTGGCCAGCATCGATCCCGCTGACAAATCCGCGGACGCCGCGGAAAAGAAGCAGCACTTCCTCTCCATGCTCGACCAGCCCAGCGCCGCCAGCTCCGTCCACTTCATCACCGGTCCGCAATCGTCCATCACCGATCTCGCCGACGCCACCGGCTTCCACTACGTCCGCGTCCCAGGACCCGACGGCAAGATGGACCAGTTTGCCCACTCCAGCGTCATCATGATCGCGACCCCCGATGGCCGCCTGTCGAAGTACCTCTTCGGCGTGGACTATCAGTCGCGCGATGTGCGCCTCGCCATCATCCAGGCCAGCACCAAACACATCGGCAGCTTCAGCGACCTCGTCCTTCTCTACTGCTGCAACTACTCGCCTTCTCAGGGCCGCTACACCGTCGCGGTGCTGCGCATCTTAGGACTCGCCGGAGTCGGATCCATCCTGGCCGTTATCCTGATGCTTTATTTGCTCTCGAAGAAGCCCAAAGGCACGCCGGTCGGCGTCTAGCAACCGCGAGCGACACGCCGCCGCCTCTCGTCATCCCACCAGCAGAGGAGATTCTCCTATGAAGGCGGTTGTTCTTTACGAATACGGCGACATCAACAAGCTTCAGGTGGAAAACGATCAGCTGGAACCGCCCTTTGGTCCCGGCGAGGTCCGCGTCCGCGTGCGCGCCACCAGCATCAATCCCATCGACTGGAAACTTCGCAGCGGCGCAGCCCGTGCCCGCATGCCCGTTGAGTTCCCTGCCATTCTCGGCCGCGACCTGGCCGGGGAGGTATCTGACTTCGGCCGCGATGTCACCGGCTTTCCCAAAGGCATGCGCGTGATGGGCCTGGCCAACGGCACCTACGCCGAATACACGACGGTCAAAGCCGACATCCTCTGCCCGATCCCCGACCGCCTCAGCTTCGAACGTGCCGCGGCGCTGCCGCTCGTCCTCACTACCGGAGCCCAGTTGATCGAGCGGGCCGTCAAAGTCCAGCCCGGCTGGACCGTGCTTGTCACCGGCGCCGTCGGCGGGGTGGGACGAACGGCCGTCCACGTTGCCCGCAAGCATGGCGCCCACGTCATCGCCGGGGTGAAGTCATCCCAGCGCGAAGAGGCTTCCCAGCTCGGTGCGGAGCGTGTCGTCTCACTCGACGATGAGGGCGACCTCGCCTCGCTCCGCGATCTTGACGCCATCGCGGACACCGTCGGCGGCGAGACGATCGCCAAATTGCTGAATGCCATCAAGCCCGGCGGCGTGCTGGGCTCCGTTCTCGGCGAGCCCAAAGAGGCGGCCGGCATGAACCTCCAGGTGCGCGCCTTCATGGCGCAACCCGACGCGTCGCGCCTTTATGAGCTGGCCGACGATGTTGCTCGCGGTGAATTCGATATTCCCATCGCGAAGGTTTTTCGCCTGGATGAGGCGCGCAAAGCCCAGGATCTCGCCGAGCACCAGCACCCGCAAGGCAAAGTCCTGCTTGTCGCTTAGCCAGGGTCAATTGCAGGGGTTGCGGCAATACCGTTTTTTGCCTCCACCCCTTCTGCGGCCTGTGGCCCGTGGCCCGTGGCCTGCTTCACCATCATCGCCGCCACATAGGCAGCGCCGAATCCGTTGTCGATATTCACCACGCACACATTCGGAGAGCACGAATTCAACATGCCCAGCAGCGCCGCTACGCCGCCAAACGCCGCACCATAACCGACGCTCGTCGGCACCGCGATCACCGGAGCCGCTACCAGACCACCGACCACGCTGGGCAGCGCGCCCTCCATGCCGGCGCATACAATGACGGCTCGCGCCGTGTTCAACGACTCGCGCGCTGACAGAATCCGGTGCAGTCCCGCCACTCCCACATCCCAGATGCGGGAGACCTGACAGCCCAGGTATTCGGCGGTCACCGCCGCTTCTTCCGCCACCGGCAGATCGCTGGTCCCCGCGCAGACCACCGCGACCGGCCCGTTTTTTCCGCGCTCCTCATCCCGATCGAATCCAATGATCCGCGCCGTCTCGTAATACACAGCCTCCGGCACACGCGCCTGCACAGCTTCATACGCTGCGGAATCGGCTCGCGTCGCCAGAACGCTGCCGCCCTCTCTGGCCATGCGCGCAAAAATCTCCGCCACCTGCGCGGGACTCTTGCCCGCCGCGTAGATCACCTCCGGCAGTCCCAGCCGCAATGCCCGATGGTGATCGATGCGCGCAAAGCCCGCATCCTCGTAGGGCAGCTTTGCCAGATGCTGCAGCGCCTCGGCCGGCGTTGACTCGCCCGCCTGCACTCGCTCCAGCAACTCCAGAATGCTTTCGCGTGTCATGCTTCGGTCCTGGACGCGGTCTCCGACCATGCAGACCGCGCCGCATCCGTCACCGCGCGCAGCGGAACATCGTGCTCCCGCGCGGCTCGCCGGCAATCCTCATACTCGGGCATCGCGTTCAGAATCTCTCCCGCTGCCGACGCAATTTTCACGCGGATCTTCCCATAGGGCGTCTCCACGGTCACAAATGTCCGCTCCAGGATCACGCGATCTTCCTCGCGTCGCCGGATTCCCAGCGTCGTCGTCTCCCGGAACAGCAGTTGCTCCAGCGCTCCCTCATCCTTGGGCCGGCACAGGATCGTCAGCAGCGTGCCCAGCCGCCCTTTTTTCATCGTCACCGGAGCCGCCATTGCGTCCAGTGCGCCGTTCTCCAGGGCCAGCTCCATCGCATGCGCCAGCACCTGCGGCGTCGCATCGTCGAGCGCGCACTCCAGCACCACAACCTGGTCCCGCGGAATTCTGCTCGGCTCAGCCCGTGCCGCCAGCACGCCAACCGACAGCCGCAGCACATTGGCGAATCTTTCAGGATCGCGACTGCCCGCGCCATACCCAATTGATGTCACCGTGAGCGGCGCCTGCGCAAAAACGCATCCCACCGCTCGCAGCATCGCCGCGCCGGTTGGCGTCGTCAGCTCCATCGCCGGACCCGCAGCATAAGTCGGCACGCTGCGCAGCAACTCCGCCGTCGCGGGAGCCGGCACCGGATACCGCCCATGCGCGCAGTTCACAAACCCGCTGCCCACGTTGACTGGGGAGCAGCGCCACTGCTCTACGCCAAGCGATGCCAGCCCGACGGCCCCGCATACGATGTCCACGATGGCATCCACCGCGCCTACTTCGTGGAAGTGCACCTGCTCCGGCGCGATGCCGTGGATCTTTGCCTCAGCTTCCGCCAACAGGGCAAACGCCCGCTGCGCAATTTCTCTGGCCTCTGTGGGAATCGCGGCGCCGTCAATCAGCTCCCGAATTTCCGGCCAGTGCCGTCCATGCACGTGCGCATGTTCATGGCTATGCTGCTGGCCATCGCCGGCTCGGTGGTGATGGCTCCTGTCGTCGGCAACGCGACCCTTCTCCAGCACATCCACCTTGGTCGCCCGGATTCCGCTGCGCTCCACGGAATGCACCCGCAGCTCCGCGCCAATCTCCAGCGCCGCCGCCGTGTTCTGCAGCAACTCCACCGGAACACCCGCATCCACCAGCGCGCCCAGCAGCATGTCGCCGGAGATGCCGGCAAAGCACTCCAGCCAGCCCACTCGAATCTCCGCGCTCACGAAACCCTCGCGCCAGCATGGGAGCCGGCCAGCATCTCCGCCGGCAGCAACTCGTTCATCGACCCGGACCGGTATCCATCGCAGTCCACCGCCACATAAGGAAAGCCCGCGCTCCGCACCGCCCCTGAGATTTGGCGAAAGAACTCCGGATCGAGCGCGATCGCCATTTCTTCCGGAGCAATCTCAATCCGCGCCACGCTGCCGTGGTGCCGCACCCGGAACCGCCGCAGCCCCAGCGTTCGCAGCGCCTCTTCAGCGTCTTCCACCTGGCGCAGCGTCTCGGTTGTCACCCGCCGTCCGTATTCGATCCGCGAAGACAGGCAAGCCGAGGCCGGCTTGTCCCAAACGCGCAGCCCAGCCGCCTGGGCCAGAGCCCGAATGTCGGCCTTGGTCAGCCCCGCTTCGGCCAGGGGCGCCACTACCTGGTGTTCCTGAGCGGCCTTCTGCCCGGGCCGAAAATCCTTACCGTCGTCCAGATTCAGTCCATAGGCGACAACCGCCATCTCGCGCCTGGCTCGCTCCGCTTCCAGCACCGTAAACAGCTCATCCTTGCAGTGAAAACAGCGATCGCCCCGATTCGCGGCGTACGCCTCGTGCTCCAGCTCTTTGGTCTCCAGCACCAGCACCGGGATCCGATGCTCCTCCGCGAAAGCCAGCGCGTCCCGGTAATGGCTCCGCGCCAGTGATGCCGAATCCGCCAGAGCCGCCAGCATCCGCGCGCCCAGAACCTGGTGCGCCACCCAGGCCAAATACGCCGAGTCCACGCCGCCGGAATACGCCACGATCACGCTTCCCAGCCGCTTCAGCCGCTCATCCAGCGCCGATCGCTTGTCGTCCAGGTCCATCAGCTGCTTCTCCGCCTGTCTTCATCGTACCGCTGGCGCTCCCTCATTGGAAATTTCACCGCATCCCATCAGATGTAAGTCAAACGGCAGAAATCTGGGAAGATAGAGTAGATGGCCACCCTGAACGCGGGCACAGTTCTCACGCCGGAAGAACGTCTGGCCAGGCGCAGACTCATTTTGCGAGATGCCGCCTCCCTCTTGACCCTCTTCCTCATTACCGTCGTCATCTTTCTCCTCACGCTGCTTCTCTACCGCTCTTTCCAGAACCACCGCCAGGTTCTTGGATTGCGATGGAAGGGCCGCGGCGAGGCTGCTCTGCGCGCCGGCAATTCCATTCAGGCCATCGATGCCCTGCGCTCCGCCCTGGCCTACCTGCCCGACGATCGCCAGACCGAGATTGACCTGGCCATGGCTCTCGCCCAGGCCGGCAAAACCGTCGAGGCCACCGCCTATTTCAATACCCTGCTCGAATCGGCGCCCGGCGACGGCACCATCAATCTGGAACTGGCCCGGCTGGCTGCGAAACGGGGCAATGAGCGGCTCGCCGTCCAGCGCTACCACGCCGCCCTCGACGGCACCTGGGAGGGCAATGGCTATGACCGCCGTCGTGAAGTCCGCCTCGAACTGGCGCGGTACCTGCTCTCTCGCAAAGAATATACGTCTGCCCGGACCCAGCTCCTGATCGCCGCCAGCAACGCGCCCGAGGATCCCTCGATCAAAGATGAGATCGCTGGGCTGCTCGAGCAGGCTCAGGATCCCACGGACGCCCTTGGACTCTATCGCACCGTGGCCGCCCGCCGCGATGCTCCCCTCGCTGCCTTTGAGGGCGCCGGACGTTCCGCCTTTAACCTGGGCCTCTACCGGGTGGTCAACGCTTACCTCACCCGGGCTCTTGGCCATCCCGGAGCCACTGCGCTCCCGCCGCCGGAAACGGCCGGCGATCAGTACATGCTGAAAACGGCCAGCCACATTCTCCTGCTCTTTCCCGCTCTGGATCTGGCCCCGCGCAGCCGAGCCGAACGCATCCTTTACATTCGCAAAGTTGCCCGCCTCCGGCTTTCCGCCTGTGCTGCATCCAACTCCTCGGCGGCTCCCAAGGTGGCACCCATCGTCGGCCGGTGGGATCAGCTTCCCGCCGATCTGACCTTGTCCCAGCTTGAACAGCAGCCGGATCTCGAGAATTCCATCCTGCAACTGGCCTGGGATACCGAAACCGCCACTGCCCAGATCTGCGGTCAGCCTGGTGGAGATGACGCGCTGCTGCTGCGCATCGCCCAGAATCCAGAAGCTGTGGAACAGGAATAAATGCCCGACCTACCCACGCAAACCACGTCCGCACCTGGCAAAGCCGGTGACAGGCCTCCCACTGCGGGGATAATTGCGCCCAATCTCGCGGCTGTCGCCGAGGCGCTTTCTGAACCTGCGGAACGCTCGCCTCTTTCGGCCACCATCGATCGCATCGCACCCACCCGCGACGAGCGCCTTTTCCTTGTCCTTTCCATTTTTATCGGAGTCATCTCCGGGCTGCTGGTTGTCGCTTTCCGCATCGCCATCGAATGGATCCGCCTCCTCACTCTGGGCTCTGCGCCTCACCCCGGCCAATTGCGCCTTCTCTTCGTGCCCGGTATCGCCGGACTCGTCGTCGCCTCCCTCGTCATCTGGTTTTTTCCCGCTGCCCGCGGCAGCGGCGTCAACCAGACCAAGGCGGCCCTCTATGTCTATGACGGCTACATTTCCTTTCGAACCGTCATTGGCAAGTTTCTCACTTCCGCCATCGCTCTCGGCAGCGGCCACTCCCTCGGTCCCGAAGATCCGTCGCTGCAGATCGGAGCCGGCGTCGCCTCCATCATCGCCCGCAACCTGCGGCTCTCCCGCCGCCGCCTGCGCATGTTTGCTCCCATTGGCGCGGCCGCTGGTCTCGCCGCCGCCTTCAACGCCCCGATCTCCGCCATTCTCTTTGTTATCGAAGAGGTCATCGGCAGCTGGAGCGCCGCCGTCCTCGGCTCGCTCGTCCTCGCCGCCATCTCCAGCGTGGTTGTCGTGCGCGGATTCATGGGCACCGAGCCCATCTTCCGCATCCCCTCCATCACCGTCCGCGATCCCCGCGAGCTGCTGGCGTATGCCGTCCTGGGTCTGTTCGGGGGTCTCCTCGCCCCCGTCTTCTCGGCCACCCTCGGATTTCTCCGGCCGCGCCTTCGCGCCCTGCCGCGCTGGACCCTCTTCGCCCAACCCGCCATCGCCGGCCTCATGGTTGGCGCCATCGGCTATTTCGGCTTTCCCCAGGTCATGGGCGTCGGCTACGACGTCATCGATCAGGCGCTCCACGGCCAGTTTGTCTGGCAACTGCTCATCGCCCTCACCTTCCTCAAGCTGCTCGCCACCACCGTCTCCTTCTCCAGCGGAACTCCCGGCGGCATGTTTGCACCCACTCTCTTCATCGGAGCCATGCTGGGTGGCGCGGTCGGCGCCTTCGAGCAGCACTTCTTTCCCCACCTCACCGGCACCGTCGGAGCTTATTCCCTCGTCGGCATGGGCGTCCTCTTTGCCGGATTCCTCCGCGTTCCGCTGACCTCGGTCTTCATGGTCCTGGAAATCAGCGGCAATTACTCGATCATCATTCCGGTCATTCTCGCCAACACTATCGCTTTCCTCATTTCGCGCAGTCTGCAGCCGGTCGGTATCTTCGAGACCTTTACCCACCAGGACGGCCTTGACCTGCCCTCCATGGAAGCCATGCGCGAAGAATCCGTCCTCCATATCGAGGACGCCGTTCAGCCCATCGGCGTCCCCATCGTCCGCGACAGCGATACCATCCAGTCGGTCAGCGAAATCATGGCCCGGGACCACGCCACCGCCAGCCTCGTCCACCTCAGTGATGGCTCCTGGTATGCCCTCAGTTCCGAAGAGCTTGCTTCCGCCACCGCCACCCTGACCCCGGAGGCCCCCGTGCAGCGTGCTCTCAAGTCCGACCGCACACCGTCCCTGTTCCCCGACCTGCCGCTGGACTCCGCACTTCACTCTTTCCCGCGCTGGCCGGTCCTGCCCGTGCTCAACCGCGCCAGCCGGGGAACCCTCGAAGGCGTTCTGACCCTTAACGATGTTCTGCGCTGCTATCGAGGCGGCGACTGATCGCGCCAACTTGCATCGCCAGCCCCACCCCACTACGCTCACCTTTAAGGACTACTTTCTCTGCTCCTCATGCTGAGTCTCTACCAACGACTCATTCTCGGCTGCCTTCTGCTCATCGCGCTGGTCACCACGGTCAGCATGCTGGTCCGTACCTCGTTCGTCCATCTCGCAGCGCTCGATGCTCAGGTGCGTGTCGCGGAGACCGCTGTTGCCTCGCTGGCCTCCGCCCAGGGCGCACTCGCCCATGAGGAACTCATTGCCGCCCGCATCACCACCGGCAATGCCAATATCGCCGATTGGCGCGACCAGGCCGCCCGCACCCAGTTGCTCCTGCGCACCGCTGCTGCCGATGTCGCGGATTTCGACAACACCATCCCCGTAGATCAGCTCGAGCACGGTCACCAAACTCTCCTCCAGCACACTCCGCAGAATGCCGCTGCGCTGACCCGCGACCTTGAAATCCTCCACGCCGACCTGCGCAGCGATCTCGAGCGTCTCTCGACTCACCGTTATGTCAGTGTCACCTCTCTCCGCGACCAGCAGAACACGCTGCGCGAGCGCCTCATCGCCGCCTGCGGCGTCAGCATCGCCGCCGCCACCGCTATCTCCGCGGTCATGCTCATCTTTGTCATCGTCCCCCTTCGCCACACCGCCCGCGTGGCGCGCCGCATCGGCCAGGGCGACCTGCACCAGCGCGTCGAATGGCGATCCAAAGACGACCTGGGTGCCATCGCCACCGAACTCAACCGTCTCGCTATCCGACTCCGCGATCTTCGCGAGACCGAGTCCGGTCGCCGCCAGATGGAGTTCCAGCTCAGCGATGCCGTTGTCCGCTCCATCTTCGAGCCGGTCATCGTCACCGACGGCAAGGGCCAGGTCCTCAAGCTCAACCAGTCCGCTATGGAGCTTCTCGGCAGCTCGTCCCAGGATCGCATGGTCCTCGCCAGCACTCCCGGCGGCGACCGCATCCTCAATGCCATCCGCTCCGCCGTTTCCATGCAGCGAGCTACCACAGGCGACGAAGGCGAGGCCGCCCTGCTGCCCATGCGCATCGGAAAGGCCGAACGCAGCTACCGTCTCCGTACCACGCCTATGCGCGACAACGAAGGCAAGCTGCTCGGCGCCGTCACTCTCCTTGAGGACGTCACCGAGATCACCCAGGTCGATCGCTTCAAGAGCCGCTTCCTCTCCGTTGCCTCGCAGAAGCTCCGCGAGCCGCTTCGCCGCCTCCGCCTCTCTCTCTACGCGCTCACCCAGCAGCACGCCGGCGAGCTGCGCCCGCTCCAGATGGAACTGGCCCAGAGCGCCGCCGAGGAGGCCGTGCACCTCGACGACCTGATGCTCGACCTCATCGAAGTCGCCGAACTGGAGACCGGCCGCCGCCAGCTCAGAAAAGAAAAAGTCCGCTCCATCGACGCCCTGCGCGATGCCGCCGCTCAGTTCCGCGACGCCGCGCGCGAGAAAAACATCGATGTCGAGCTCAGCGCTTTTGAAGATGTCGCCTGGATCGAGGCCGATCGCCGTGCCCTGCGCAGCATTCTCGACAACCTCATCGCCAACGCCCTGCGCTACACGCCAGAGGGCGGCCACATTCGCATTGGCGCCACCGAACAAACCGATCGCGTGCAGTTCTTCGTGCACGACAACGGCCGCGGCATCGAGACCGAACGCCTCTCCACCATCTTTGGCCGCTTTACCGGCGATCCTGACAGCGGCACCTCCGGCCTCGGCCTCGCCCTGGTGCGCCGCCTCGTCGAATCCCAGGGTGGCGAAGTCTCCGTGGAAAGCCGCCTCGGCAGCGGCACTACCTTCCGCTTCACCCTGCCCATCGCCATTGCCGAACCCGACCGCCACCCCGTGGAGGCCGGATGACAAATCCGCCTGCCCCTCCTCCTGATCCGCCCGTGCGCGACCTCACGCCTCCCCCTCCCGCAGGCCCCGAACCTGGCCGCCTGCGTGTCTACCTCGGCGCGGCTCCCGGCGTCGGCAAAACCTATCGCATGCTCGAAGACGCGCACCTGATGCGCCGCCAGGGCGCGGACATCGTCATCGGCCTGATCGAGCCGCATGGACGCGCCGACACTGCCGCGCTCATCGAAGGTCTCGACGCGGTTCCGCTTCTCGATATCCAGTACCGCTCTGTCACTCTCCACGAGATGAATCTCGACGCTATCCTGGCCCGTCACCCCGCCTGGTGCATCGTCGACGAACTCGCCCACACGAACGTCCCCGGCTCTCGCAATCGCAAGCGCTACGAAGATGTTCTGGAGCTTCTCGACGCCGGCATCAACGTGATGACCGCCGTCAATATTCAGCATCTTGAGACTCTCAACGACGCCGTCGCCCGCTCCGCCAGTACCCAGATCCGCGAGACCGTCCCGGACAGCATCCTGCACCGCGCCAATGAAATCGTCAACGTCGATATCCCCATCGACGAGCTGCGCGATCGCCTCCGTCAGGGCAAGATCTATGCTCCTGAAAAAGTTGAGCAGGCCCTCGCCAACTTCTTTCGCAAGGGCAATCTCAACATGCTCCGCGAGCTGGCCCTGCGCACCACTGCCGAGCAGGTCGGCACCGCCGCTGCCGAATATCGACGCACCCAGGGACTCGAACAGGCCCCCATCCCCGAAAAGGTCATGGTCTGCCTCTCCGCCCGTCCTGGTATGGAACGACTGCTCCGCACCGGCGCCCGCATTGCCGGCCGCCTCGCCACCAACTGGTTTGTCGTTTACGTGGAGACCCCTGGTACCGATCACCGTCACGGCGACCCTGAAGCTTTCACTCGCCTCGAGGAATACGAACGCATGGCCCGCGATCTCGGCGCGCGCGTCGTCGTCCTCAAAGACCGGAGAGTCGCCGACGCCCTCATCGAATTCGCCCGCAAGGAGAACATCTCCCACGTCGTCTTCGGCCAGTCAGCCCGCACCCGCTGGGATATCCTCCTGCGCGGCTCCATCATCAACCGCTTCCTGAACGAAATGCGCGACACCACCGTCCAGGTCGTCCCCGTCCACAAAGAGCGGAAGGAATCCCGCCTCTCCCGCTAAAAAAGAAAAGGCGGAGCCAGCCGGCTCCGCCTCATCGCTTCCTGTTTTTGAACAGGACTTACCAGCGATAAACAGTGAGATCGTTCACATAGACCGTCGCCGTTCCGCCGGTTCCCAGGCCGTCCACCTGAAGATTCGTGAGCAGCACCGGACCCCAGCCAAGCGCGCGGGCGCCCAGCCCCGTGCCGTTGATGGCCTGTTCCCTGCCATCCAGCCACACGGATTTGTAGGTCACCATTCCCGCATCGTTGCGCGAATAGCTGATCTGCACGTGATGCCACTCATTGATGGTCCAGTTCCGCACGTTGCACGCGGCTTTGGAATGAACCCAGCGGCCTGAAGGCCTCTCCGGCGTCCCCGCATTCTCTGAGTAATCCCACGTCCCCGAATATCCGTCGCACTGGAAACCGAAGATCACGGTCTCGCCGTTCTCCATCACCTGGTTCATGTCCATTTCGAGATTGGCGATATGGCTCGCCGAGCTGTCGAGATAAACCCAGGTGTCGTAAAGAAAGTTGGTGGCCTCGGTGTCGTCTCCAAACGAGACATGAAACAGCTGGCCGCCCCCATTCGTGAACTGCGTCACAAATTCTCGCGCCGCCCCTGTATGCGCTGGTGTGTCCACCAGGTTCATCGCGCCGCTGGATTTCCCGTTGGTTGCAGGATCGTGCTGCAGTTCCCAGTTGCTCAGCGCTTCGATGTTGCCCACACTCACGGCGTCCGCGGGAAAGAGGCTGGTCGACGGCGTCACATGGATCGCAACATCGGTCACGCACACCCTGCTTTTGGCCCATGCCTTTACGTGCAGGACGTGGTTGCCGATCGGCGCGGCCACTTTGGCATCCACATTCTGGTCCCGGATGATCGTGGTATCGCCGCTGTTATCCAGTGAGTAGCCAATCGCGGTCACCGGATGCGCCGAGCATTCGATGGCGGTGGCGGAAAGTGTAAACGGAGTCTGGACGTCGGCCCCGTTGCCGGGGCTGCTGATCGTAACTCCTGCCAGAGCAGGAATTGCCGAAGTGATTACCAAAGCAGAAACAAATGCGAATTGCCGGGGGAGGTTCATCGCTACCTTCAATTGTGGATTTGGCTCTCCGCAGACTGCGGCCCCAGGGGTCGCGCCTCCTTGGAGAGCTCAGGCGCAAGTCTGCTGCCTCCTCCCGGCGAAGGTTGTGATCCGGAACACAGAATGAGAGATTAACCAGGGATTTGTTACCGCTAAAGTAACGTATTATCACGGTTACTAAAATAGCCAGAAAGTGGCATTACTTTGGAGCAGGCACGACTCCGAGCGCCTTCTCTTCCTCGCCTACTTCTTCTTCAGTACCGCCGCGCTGTTTTCATCCGTGGTAATTGCTGCCTCCAGCTTGCGCAATTCGCCATAATCGTCCGAGGAGAGGCTTAGCTTTTTCAACACATACTGCCGCTGGTAGTGCAGCACGTCTCCCTCGGCTTTCACCTGGCTGGTGTAGGTCGCGAATCCCACGTCCACATTCACCGGATCCGGCACGTCGTCCACCGTATACCCCGCCGGAATCTTCACATCTACGCTGTCCTGCCATTCCCCCAGCCCCTCGAAGCTGATCGGCACCGTCCGCGGCTTGTCCGACAAACCCCACGCCAGATCGCCCACTACCCGCGGCCGCACCAGCAGGAGACTGCCCGCACTCTTTGCGTACGACGGCGCCGTCACCTGGTACTCCACCGTCACTGGCTCATCCAGCTGCCGTACATTTTTCATCGTCTCCTGATCGAGCGTGAACGCAGAAAAGTCTCTCTGCAGCGTTCTTTCCATCGCCTCCCGCTGCTCTTTCGCGCTCTCCATGGCCAGAGACTCGCGCAGCCCCCACGACGATGCTCCCAGCCGCGTAACCGTCACATGCCCCTTCAGCGTGCCATCGGAATCCAGCTCAAACTTCGCCGTCCGCTCCGTCGTATCCGCATCCGGGCTCAGCACCGGCAGCTGAATCACCTGGCTGTCTTCGCCCGCCGCCAGCACCCCGTACCCGCCCTGCTCGTTCTCTGGCAGATCCCCGACCGGCACATACGCATTCGTCGGATCGAAGATCAGATATCGTCGCCCGTTCCGCGCCGTTACCACCGCCTTCAGCCGCGGATTGTCGTAGCCCTTCGGAATCTCAATCGCGATAATCATGTGATCGCCGAAAAGCGACGGCGCGGCCGGATCGATGCGCCCTCTACGGTCATCCACCGAAACCCAGGTCGCGCGGACACCCGCCGCATCCAGCATTGCGATCATCAGGGTCGCCTTGTCCTTGCAGTCCCCGTAGCGGCTTCGAAAAACATCCTCCGCCGGATGCGGCTGCCATCCCCCGATGCCGATCTCGATCGCAACATAGCGAATCTGCTGCTGCATAAAATCCGCTACCCGCGACAGGCGCGCCATGAAGTCGCCCTCCCCCGCCACCGACCGCGCCGTCGCCGCCAGATCGCTGCCCCCTTCACTGCGCGGCGCCGCCAGGCTCGTGTACCAGTTCCCGATCTGCGTCCACAGCGCATCCCCCTGTGGCAGCGGATCCGCCGCAAACTGCACCGTCATGTGCCCCGCCAGCGCCGACCACGCCGGCGCCAGCGCCACATCCGTCAAATCAATCCCGTCCAGGTTTCTCTGTTCCCAGAGAAAATGATCCGGCGCCACCTCCGCCGGGCTCACCGGCGCGTGCCGCGACCAAACCGCTTCCTCATGCCACCCAGCCGGCAAATCGACCTCGTACACGGATCGCATCGTCGGCACTTCATTCTGAAAACTCCAGGTCACCTCGCGAAAATACGCCGGCAGCTGTTCTATGACCTCCCACGCCACAACCCCGCCCGGATCCGCTCCAGGCGGCGACGCCACTCGCGCTCGCTCATCCGCATACAGTACCGAATCTCCGCCCACTCCCACTTCCGTATACTCCGAGTCCTTCATCGCATACGGATGCCCGTCCGGTCCGACGCTCCACACGTGAAACGACTTCAGCTTCGCATCGTTCGAAAATTCCGCCATCGGCGTCGCATTGCCGCGCCCCTGCTGTCGCAGAATCTTCACCACGGCGCGGTAGCGCTCTACCGCATGTCCGTCGCTGTCCACCGTGATCAGCGTGTCTTCCAGCAGGTAGAGCGCCCTTGCGTCTTTCCATCGGTCAGGCAACGGTGCCCTGGTTCCGGCGTCCGTCACCGCCTGCGTCATCCAGTCCGGTAACTGGACCGGCGCCGTCGCGTGCGCTGGCGCGGTCACCCCCCCAAGGAATATCGCCAGTCCCACAGCTCTCCGGAATTGGCTCCAGCCTCTCGGGAAAAACGAATCTGATTCTGCTACGCGGGACCACCCTCCGTTCACTGCGCCCCGCTCCCCGCTGCAGCCGTCGCTGCCACCGGCGCGCGCTTCAGAACCAGCGGCTCCTGATCCTGCGCGCTTGCTTTCTGAAAGAAGTCCCGCAAATCCTGATATTCCGCCGCCTTGTACAACGGCGTGCCCAGCGCCATCTCCCGCACCTGTTGATATTCGCTGCCCTTCGATCCGTACAGCTCCTGGAAGAGCGCGAGGTTCTTCAGCGGAACCTTGGCATTCGTCGGCACGCTCTCCATCGTCAGCCCTGGAGCCAGCTTCAGACTCACTTCATCGCGAGACAAATAGGGATAGTGCAGGTCCACCGGGTTCTCCCGCTTCGTTCCTGCAAACAGCGGTTTCACGCGCGCCTCAAAAAACGCACCCGGCACAAACACCCGCTTGCCCGTCGCCGTGCCCATGCTGCCGCTCACGTCCACCACCGCCATCAGCTGGCTGTTGTAGTCGGTCAGCCCCAGAAAGTGATTCGTCTTCACGACCACGCCATCCGGAACCCGCCGTTGCAACTCGTTCTCGAACTCCTTCTTCATGGTTGCCTCATCCGTGCTCAGGGCCCGTTGCCGCCAGCGCAGCGCTTCCACTCCGTTCATCGCGATACGGATCACGCCCGTCAGCCTCCCATCGGCGCCCATCTGCAGTTCCGCCAGCCGCACCACATGATTGTCCTGGAACGCCGGGCCCGGCGTTACTGCCAGTGCCGGCCCCTTGTCCGTCTGCCGCATCCCCTGCACCTGCGTGTGTCTCCAGTGCAGCTTGCCGAATTCGCAGTACCGCTCGCCCGGATCGAAGTACATCTCCTTCCCGCCCACGTTCACAATCGCGAGTTCGTCCTCCAGCTGATCCCAATGGAGATATCCGGTATTCAGAAAATTCTCGTCGCGGTCCGCCACAATCATGGCATCGGCCTTCATGCCCGCCGCGCGCGCCATCGCGATGAACAGCCTTGTGATCTCATCGTCGCTGCCCCGTTTTTGCACCCAGATATCGGCGGCCGTCTTCACATGCAGCCCCTCCGCTCGGTTCTCTGCCGCGGAGTGCTCCCGGGTGAAGCTCGTGTTCTCCAGCGCCATCACCGCGCTGTAAATCTTGTTCAGTTTCTGCTCGTCGCTGTCGCCCGGCGCCGTAATCTGTGCCACCGCCTGGCGAATTGCATCGGAAGGCGCCGCGAACCGGTCCACGTCCTTCGACCACGTCTTCCCTTCGTCCTTCCAGAAATCCGCCCCCGTGTACTCCGGCGAATAGTAAAAGACCACGCGGTACGAAAAGCTGTCCATCGGCGGCGAATACTCCTCATCCGGCAGAGGCGGAATGCTCTCCACCGTCAGGTCGTACCCGTCCATCTGATCCTTCACCTTCGCGTCCCCAGGGAGATTCTGGTAATAGAGCAGCCGCGTTGCCGTCCGCTCCTTGCCCATCGGATCCGTTACCGTCACGAAGCGACCTCCGCCCAGGTCCATCGGCACAAAGTGATAGTGTGCTTTGTGCACGTAGACGCTCTGCTGCACGAACCACCGCGGCGGCTGCACGTAGGTGTCGTCGTATTCCAGCTCGTACTGGTACTCCAGAATGCTGCCCACCTGCACATCCGGCATGCTGAAGACCTTCGCCATGATCTTCACGTTGCCGGCTTTCACCAGCTCCTTGTCGTAGGGCTTGCCGGTGAATGGAATCACGGTTCCATCGGCGTGAATCGTTCGCGCCTCGATGCCGTGTATCCCGAAGCCATGCGCCTGATAGGGCAGCTCGATATCGCCGAACTCTTCCTTCCCTTTTGCGGTCAGGATCTTGATCCGCGCGTACACCCGCTGAAAGTGTATTTTGTCGTCGATCCGCTCATCACGATACAGATACACGGCAGGCGCATCCGGCGCCGCCGGATCGACCGTCATCTTCAGCTCTTCAGGTGTGGGCTGCGTCCAGGTGGCGCCAAATACCGGCGCGGCACAGAACGAAAGGAGGACAGCAAACAGACAACGACCACCAACAGATCGAACCACGGCAGGGGCCTCGCAGAAAAATAAACAGGAATACGTCCGCATTTCACACGCTTTCGCGCGCGTCCGCAATACCAAAATCCGGCTGGTTACTGATGTGTTGATTCCGTAACTTCAAGGAGAAACCGGGAGCGACAGTCAGGAGAATCCCAATGCCTCGAAACCTCTGCGCTCTCTGTGGTGGTGTCTTTCGCCTCCCGACGAAGACGCACTCCCTACGGCGCCTGGTAGGGTCTCAGCCCATCCCAGGGATACTCGCCCGTCGGCCCCACATCCGAAGGCACCTGCGGCCGAATCAGATACCGTACATAGAATCCCACCACCTGATCGTTGTAATCGCGCGTGTTGTTCAGATCTGCAAAGCCACCCGCATACCAGTGATCACTCAGGTGATAGGCCGCTTCCGCCTTCAGATCGTAGTTACCGCTGATCACCGTCTGCGCCGAGTACGACGGGTTGCTGTTCGCGACCTCCAGCGCTGTGTCCAGCGGGAAGTACGGCACACTGTCCTCCTGGAACGCCTGCACCCCAAACGACCCTGTGATCGTGTAACGCAGATTCCAGCCCTGCTCCACCTGCATCGTAATCGGCACGCTCGCGAGGAAGTACGCCTGTGGGCTGAAATAACCACCCTGCCCATAAGTGAAGTAGGTCGAGTTATGCGCGTAATGCATCCCGAAAAAGTTCACGCCCACCGTCATCGTGCCTTCGTCCGGCACCGACCGCACCTGCCAGTACGCTCCCGCGTCCCCGTCGACCCGGCTGTTGTTCTGTACGTGCACGCCATCCAGATACTGGCCGCCGCCACTCACGTAGAAGCCGCTCGCGCCGTTGGTATGGGCGAACTGCGCTTCGCCGCCGGTCGCAACCACGCCGCCCCACACGTTCCCCTCATACCCCGGGCCCGCCGATCCCGGATCGTGCAGTCCGGCATACGCCAACTGCGAATCCTTCACCGAATCCCGCTCGAAGGTGAAGGTAAACGGCCCGTTCGCCGGCTTCCACTTCGCCCGCCCAATCACATTCGACACCACGAACCCGTACGGCGAGTAGCCCGCGCTCACCGCGAAGTTTGGCGTCGCCAGCTGCACCTCGCCGCCAATGCCCGCGGCGTTCTGCTGATTCAGCACCGCATTCTCCGGCGCCGTTCCCAGACGCTCCACCACTCCGCCCGGCAGCGTCGGCGACAAAATCGCCGCACCTGAATCCAGAAATGTCGGATCGGAAATGACCGTTAGCCGCGCCACCGTACCACCCAGCATCGCCGACGCCTCAAACGGCGCGTGCAGCGCGCTCAGCGAGTCGAACCCCGCAGTCCCGCTGCGATGATTCACATATCCCGTGCCGCCATACCACGGGCTGTAGCCTCCCTCGATCTTGGAGAGCTGGATCTCGACCTGCTGCCGAAGATCGTGCTGCCGCACGATCGCCGGCCGTTCGTACGACCCGCGCAGTGGCGGCAGATGCTCGTTCATCAGCTCATCGTCGCTCGCCCCGGGGCCTGTGTTCGAAGCTACTTCCGGCGGCTTCTCGAAGTACTCCGCCGGCCGCACTTCGAACTGTGCCGTCGGCTGCAGCGCAATCTGCTGCCGCGGTTCGGGATTCTGTACCGGCACCAGAGACGGATCGACCGGCCTCGTCGCCTCAGCCAGCGCCGCCTGCGAGCGCGCCCGCGCCGCCACGTCAATCAGGTCACGGCTGTAGTCCAGCCCCAGCTGTTCCGGTTGCTCTGTGGGAATGCTCGCCTGCGTGGTCTGCGATTGCAGCGGGACTTCATCATGCGACGATGAGGAAATCGCCAGATGCACGTGATCGTTGCTGGCCGATGCGTGATCGCTCCACGAACCCTGCCCGCTCACCCCACCCGGCACCGAACTGCCGATCGTCCCGCCAATCTGCACCGGCGCCTGCTCTGCTGTGGCTCGTGCCGCCGCGTCCAATGCTGACTGCTGCTCCGGTGTCGGCTCGGGAATCTCCAGCGAAGCCTGCGGCTTGTATGGCTGTTTTCCGGTCTGCTCCGGCGCGTCCGGCGTCAAACGCTTCCTGCGCGGCCTAGCACCCGCCTCGATCCCGGATCCCGCTGCCCCCGCTTCCGGCACACCCGGCGCAGGAGCCTGCTGCAGCGGCCCCGTTGCGCTCGGCGCCTGACTCGGAATTCCCTGCCCCTGCGGCACCGGCGCCGTTCCCGTGTAATAAGGATCCGGCCCGAATGGCTCGTTGTTCGCCTGCGTCTCGGGATGTCGATAGCTCGGCAGCGGAATCAGACCCTTCTGCTCCGGAACCTCAATCCCTGTATCGGGATTCAGCAGGCTCACCAGGTCGCTGCCATGCGCCGGCTTCGTCTGCTGCACCAGATCCGCATGATCCAGCTTGTGCGCCAGTTCCGCCTGCGGCGACACCGGCGGCATCGCATTCAGCGAAGCCCGCCAGTAATCCGCGGCCCGCGCCCGATCCCCGCGCGCCAGCTCGAAATCCGCTGCTGCCGCCAGCATTTTTGGATCCTTCGGAAATTTCTCCAGCCCCTGCCGCACCCAGGTCTCCGCCTGCTTCATGTTCTGTGACGCAAGCGCCGCGCCTACCATGCTCTGGTAATCGCCGGCCACCGCATTCGTCGTATCCAGCGACTGAAAAATCGCCAGCGCATCCCGTGGCTGGTTCGCCTGCAGATACCCTACCGCCAGCGACTTGCTCACCTCGGGATTTCCCGGAAACGCCCGCGCCGCTGCTGTCAAAATCTCCAGCGCCTGGCGATGATCCCCGGCCGCCGCGGCCTGCGCCGCCCGCTGCTGCGCCCACTCCGCCCAAATCGTCTGCACCTCGCGCCGCTGATCGTCCGTCATATCGGTGCGATCCCCTGCCAGCATCAGCTGCTGATACAAATCCCGATCGTCCCGCACGTTCAGCAGCAGCCATGCGTTCTGGATGTCCACCCGAGCCGGCGGCACCTTTCCCTGCGAGCGGTAGACCTCCTCCACATGCGTCACCAGCCCCAGAGCCGCCCGCCCGTCCCCGTTCGCTGCGTAAATCGACGCCTCGGTCTGCTCGAATTCCACATCCGGATCCAGCTGCTTCCTCACGTCCGGCGGAATCTGCTGCAGCTGCGCCAGCGCATCGGCGTCATGACCCGTCTTGTGCAGCGCCGCCAGCAGTCCCTTCCACCCATCCAGTCGCTCGGGATGATCCATCAGCACGCTGCGATAAATCCGGTACGCCGCGTCCGCGTGATTCCTCTCCAGATCCAGCCCCGCTACCTGCAGCTGCAGCGGAATCGGCAGAGGCTCCGTCGCATCTTCATAAATCCGCACCGCCCGCTCCAGGAATCCCTGCGCTACGTCCGGATGATTCTGCCCCTGGTAGATCGCCGCCAGCATCGCCAGGAAACTGGGATCGCTCAGCGCCTCGTCATACGCCGTTGGCGGCATCCGCTCCACCATCGTGATCGCTTCCGGATCGTGCCCCATCTGGTGCAGCAGCGAGACTCTTCCCTGCCAGGCGCTCACGTTCTCCGGATCCGCATTCAGCATGCCCTGGTACACCGCCACCGCCTGCGGGTAATGCCGGTTCTGCCCCAGCGTCTGCGCATACTGCAGCATCGTGTCCGTCCGAACCTTCTCCTGCCCCTGCGCGTAGTGCAGATTGATCGCCTCCAGCAGCAACCGCTCCGCCTCCGCCCCATCGCCCAGATCTTCGTAGGCCATTGACAGCGTCCGCAGGTAGATCGGATCCTTCTTCACACTCCGCCCCAGCACCACTGGAAACTTCTGCGCCGTCGCAATCGCCGCCTTCGCCTCCCCCGCCTGCGCCTCGGCCATGAACAGCCCGCGCCACACCGCTGTCGACCTTGGCTGCCTCCGTAACAGCTGCTGATACAAAGGCACCGCCTGCGCCGGCTCCTGCGCCTTCATGTACACGCCCGCCAGCCCCGTCAGCGCATCCACGCTCCGTGGCCGCAGCGTCAGCGCGGCCTGATACTCCTTCGCCGCGTCGCCCAGCCGATTGGCATTCAGCGCCATTGTGCCCTGCTGCATCGCGTTCCAGAAGCGCGCCGTCTCCAGCGACTCTCGCACGATCCGCGGCGTCAGCCCGTTCTGCTCCGCCTGCTCGAAGAACTGCGCTGCCACGCCGAAATTTCCCTGCTTCATCCGCAGGAAACCCAGCCCCGCCAGCACCCGGGGATTGTTCGGCTGCTGCGCGCTCAGCACCGCAAACCGGTCCTGCGCCTCGTTCAGATGTCCCGCCCCCAGCGCCCGGTAAGCCGCCTGTTCCGCCGGCGTCCGCGCCAGTCCCGCTCCCAGCTGCGCCTGCCGCGCTTCCGTCGCCGCCAGTTCCTTTTCCAGCTCCGCGTCGGGGTGCGCCTTCAGATACGCGCGAATCTCCGCCACCATCGCCGGATTCTGTACGTCCCACTCCAGCGCCTGCCGCAAAACGCTCTGTGCCGCCGCGTCCTGCGGATACTGGCTCAGCAGATGCTCACCCTCCACCCGCGTCTTCGGATCGTAGCTCAGCACCCGTCCCAGATCGATCGTGTCCTGCGGAATCCCCGGATACCGCTGTGCCAGGCTCCGCAACCCGGCAATCGCGTCTTCGCGCGTCGCCGGAACCGCCGCCTCCGTGTCGTAATACGCCAGCGCCCAGTTATCCGGAGGATGCCCGTCGAAAAGCTCTCGATAGATCTTCAGCGCCGCTTCGTTGTGCCCGTTCTTCGCCAGCTCCGCCGCCTGCTGCAGGCGAGCGTTCTGCGCCTTGTTGCTCACCAGCGCTTCAATCTTCGCGATCTCGGGATTATTGGGATTCAGCGCCCGCAGCCGCTCAACATATTTCTCAGCCCCGTCGTCGTTGCCGCTCAGCTTCGCCCAGCGGCCCAGCCCAGCCAGCGCTTCCTGATTATTTGGATCCGACAACAGCACCTGCTGCCACGTCTGCGCCGCCAGATCCATGTGCCCGGACTGCTCCAGCGTCTGCGCCTTTTGCAGCAGCGCCTGCTCCGCCGCCGATTGTCCGCGCGCCGGCAGCCCCACCGCCAGCACCGCCGCCAGAGCCACCACGAAAGGCACCCAGCGCAGCATCCGCTTCACTCCCTGCGCTTCCATCTCCCTCGGGCCCTCCCTCGCAGGCCTGCCGCGCGCTGCGCTCTGCCCAGTCTCTCGCGCGCCGCGCGGAGCGGGCAAAAGCCCATTGTGCCCGAACCTCTGGAGGAAAAAGCGGTCCATATCTCAGCTTTCCTCGATCACCAGCAGCCGCCGCCGCGCCCGCGCTCGCAACCATCCCCGTATCCAGATGGCGAAGATCAGGCTGATCGCCAGCACCACCAGATCCACCATCCACGGCACCTCGCTGAACCAAAGGCTCAGCGCCGTCCACCACGGCAGCGCCCCCACGTGATACACCGAGTTCCCAATGCGATAGCTCTCAAACTTCCGCCCGCCCAGCAGCGCCACGGTACCCGACACCGCGCTCGACTGCGCCGATTCCAAAAAGCCGCCCATCATCGGCTCGAACACGCTGGCGTCTTTCATCTCCACCACTACCACCGTTCGCCCGCTCTCGTAGGGCGACTCGATCTCCTCGATCAGGGCGTCCGGCACTCCGGTCGCGCCAATCTCCCCCGACGGCAACTCATCGGTGGTCGGAATCTTCCACCACGCGTTATGGAAGGTAGAAAAGAAGCCCCGCGTGTCCTGCACCTTCAGATTGTTCTCGCCCACCGTCACCGGCATCGATGGACCCAGCCGATCCACCGCGCTGTTGTCTTGCCCTGTCCCAATCACCAGCAGATCCGCGTTGTTCCCCGCGCGCAGCGCATCCGATCCCGCCACCGTCACGCGCAGCGCCGGATAACCCGTCTCCGCCCCAAAATGCCCCATCAGCGTGAGATAAGTCTCGATCTCCTGCTTTGACGGCTGATCCGGCAGCACCACCTGCGTCTCGCTCAGATCCGCATATCGTGTGAAGGGAAAGCCCGCGTTCGAAAACAGCTCCAGATTTGGCAACGCCGCCCAGTGCGGCAATCCCCGCAGATCGATATACGAGCTGCCCTGAATCGACCCCATCAGATTCGGCGGGACCGTATCCCGGCAGTTGCCTGGCCGTACCTGCTGAAACGTCAGCAGAAACTTCATCGAATTGGAGAACGGCCGCAGGTTCACCACCGGCAGCGCCATATTCGCGCTCGCCTTCTTCGATGGGTCCGCTCCCGGCTCAAACGGCACCGATCCCAGATACGCGTCGTTGGACTCCACCTGCATGCTCGATATCGGCCCGATCGGCACGGAGTTGTACCGGTAGTCCAGGTGCAGCAGCACGTTCTGTTTGTCCCCGTAATAAAGATCGGGAGGCACCCGATAATACGCCGCCAGCGGCCCGCTGCCATCGCCCTGCAACTCCGTCGGCGTGGCGAAATTCACCAGCTTTGCCCGATCGCCGGTCTCCTGCCACCGTGGCGCGTCATCCGCATCGCTCTTCGCCGGCAACCGCACCTCGCTGATCATGGCCGTGTTTCCTTCCAGCCCCGGCCAGCCTGTCGCCACTGCCTGCGCCGCCTGCAACGTCTGCGCCGCGTCGCTGCCCGTTACGATCAGCAACTTCCCGTACGGATCCACCGGATTGGTCCGCATCGCTACCGTTGGCGCATTCGGCGCTGCGAGATTCAGCCCCGGTGGCAGCGCGTTCCCGTCTTCCGCGATCAGCACCACGTTCCCCGGCGGCAGCGTTCCCACCGAAACCGGAAACCGCACAGCCCGATAGTCCGCCAGCGCCCCCAGCCACGACGTCACCACCCCCGCCGCTTCCAGCCCCTGCAGGCTCGGCGCCGCCCCAAACACCACCGGAATCACCGGTGGCGTCGCCAGCTTCGCGTCAAAAAACGGCAGCGGCAGATTCTTCAGATCGTCCGTCAGCGGCAGCAGCGAACCCGCCACCGTCATTGCGCTGTTCGGATCCACCTGCGCCCACAAGGCCGTGTTCAGTGGATCCTCGCAGCCCTCTGTGTAGTGCCCCACAAACTCGAACGTCAGCTCGTTGCTTCGCACCAGCAACTCGGCGGGAAGCGTCACATCCGTCTCCAGCGCCCCCCCATTCGAGCTCTGTGGCACCGGCACCGTCGCAAACAGCGTCCCGTTCAGCATCAGCTTCAGGTGGCTCAGCGCCGGAAGCAAACTCGGCGAAAAGTGATACACCACATGCAGCGATGCCTGCTTTGCCAGCTCGTCCTGCGGCAGCGAGAAGTAGATCGAGTAAAACGAATCCGTCCCGTGCAGCTTGATTGACTGTGTGGTCCCCAGATCGAAAAAGTTTGTCGTCGTCCTGAACGTCCCCGCACTCGCTGCGGCTCCGCTTCCAGCCGCCGCTGCGGCCTGACTCTTCCCTGCCTGATTCTGA
>DASRRO010000150.1:0-6295 GCA_035656855.1 Acidobacteriaceae bacterium
CCGTTGTGTACGACGGCGGAACCTCTGGCGGAGCGTCCGAGCACATGCCTGCGATTCAAAACGTTGACGCCAAAAATTGGTTCAACATCGGCTGCATCGTTTACGAAATCAAGCCTGGCGACCTGCGTCAAACGCCGTTCCGCTTCGAGGCGACTATCGATAGAACTTCGGGAGTCCCGAAAATTACCCACGTATGGGGGCCTTCCGTGACGGGCACAGCCAATTAGAATGTGCGCCAAAAGGCAAATTTTACATATGCGTCAACCGTTTTACTGCCGAACGCAGTGGGAACGTGACCGAAGGGACTTGACGAGTTTTCCACAGGAAGACCGTCAGAAGCGGCGGAGATTTGAGACTGCGCCGTGATTGGCGGCAAGGCGGAGTACTGCTGCGATTCGGCTGAGGTTTTGCGCCGCAGTCCGCTGATCAGCGGCGAGCGCGATGGGGAGAAAGAATTATAGATTGGAAATTTCCGTGGGTCTTTGCCCCATTCGGGGTAGGACGATGGTTCATTCGTGTGTGCTTCGGTCAGGTCGCGGGAGGTTACCGTTGGGTTATTTGATTTCCACACAATGATTTGTAAGGTTAAGCAGGCAACAGGCTGCACAATGTATCGACGCCCTGCGTTCTGTGGATCGCGAGCGAGATCGGGCATATGCGTCCGATCCATCAGTACTGGGCCGTGGTAACTGCGAGTAGAGCCGCCACGACGTCACCGGCGACCCAGTGAGGACGCGCAAGGTAGCAGAAAAAGAACGGAAATGCCGTTTCCAACGCAAGCAGGAAGACTCCGCAACCTGACTTGCTGGATGCATTGATGACCGGGCCTTTTTTTAGAGGGGTTGCAGTCCCACGAGGCTCATCTGCCGGGTTCTTCCCGAACTGCCACAGACAGCGAGTCTTCTCCACCGTGAATGCCGAGCAACTGCTGTCGGAATTACGAACGCTCGATATACAGATCAGTGTCGACGGCGACCGGTTGCGCTGCAGCGCGCCTGAGGGACGGCTGACGAAGGATCTGGAGCAGAAGATCCAGGTCGCCAAGCCGGAGTTGCTGCGGGCGCTGGGGGCATCGTCACGGGCGGCGGCGGCGGTCCCGCGGCGCGCTGAGGGGAACGCGCGGTTACCTCTGTCGTTTGCGCAGGAGCGTTTTTGGCTTCTGCAGAATCTCGATCCGCAAAGCACGGCCTACAACATCACCGCAGTTCTTCCTCTCCCGGGCCGGCTGGACCAGGAAGCGCTGGAGTGGGCGCTGGACGCGGTGGTGCGGCGGCGCGAAGTTCTGCGGACGCGGTTCCCGGAGGAGCGAGGGCTGCCGGTGCAGGTAATTGCGGAGGAAGCCGCTCCGAGCCTGGAAGTGTGGGACGGGACCCAGCTGCCAGCGACAGAACGGCAGAGTGGGATGGACGCTCAGATTCGCGAAGCGTCGCGGCAGCAGATGGACCTGCAGAGGGGACCCTTGCTGCGGGTGAAGGTTCTTCGAACCGGCGAGGAGGAACAATCCCTCGTGCTGACGGTGCACCACATTCTTTGCGATGCCTGGGGCCTGGGGATCCTGCTGTCGGAGCTGAAGAGCTTTTACGGGCAGAAAACGGGAGGGCGGGAATGGCAGGCGCCGGCGTTGCCGATTCAGTATGGCGACTACGCCGTTTGGGAGCGGCAGCGGGAAGCGGCGGGAGCGTTCGGCTCACAGCTGGAGTACTGGAAAGAAAAATTACGGGATGTGCCGAGGTATCTGGATTTGCCGACGGACCGGCCGCACTCGGTTTCTTTGCCATTTGCGGCGAAGCTGCAGCCGCTGCGCCTGGATGCGGATACCTCGAAGCGGCTGAGGGACCAGATGGCGGGGGCAGGGGTAACGCCGTTCATGGGGCTGCTGGCGGTGTTTCAGGCTCTGCTGCACCGCTACACGCGACAGCAGACGATTGTGGTGGGAACGCCGATTTCGACGCGCACGCGTCCGGAACTGGAGCGGCTGATCGGGTGTTTGATCAATACTCACGCGCTGCGCTGCGATTTTCGTGAAGGGCTGACGACGAGAGAACTGCTGCAGCAGGTGCGGACGACGGTTCTGGACGCGCTGAGCCACAGCGATGTGCCGTTTGAACGGGTGGTGAGCGAGGTGGTGCGGGAGCGCAATCTGGCCCGCTCGCCGTTATTCCAGACGGCGTTCATCGAGCAAAACACGCCGCACGCGGGGGAATTCAGCATCGTGAGCGGGGGAACGACGTTTGACCTGACGGGGTACGTGTGGGAGACGGAGAGCGGTTTCGCGGGTTCGATTGAGTACGACGGGCATCTGTTCGACGCAAGCACGATCGCGTGCCTGGCCGGGGCGTATACAACGCTGGCGGCGGGGATGGCGCGGAATCCGGACACGCCGATTGACGAGTTGCCGCTGGTGAGCGAGGAGCAGGAAGCGGAGTGGTTTGGGGAGAGCCGGGGGGCAGGAATCGCGGTTCCGGAGGAGAGCGTCGCCGCGTGGATTGAGCGGCAGGCGAAGAAGACTCCGCAGGCCGTGGCGGTGGTATGCGGGCCGGAGTCGCTGACCTACCGCGAGGTGAGCGAGCGATCGAGCCAGCTGGCGAACCGGCTGCGGAAGATGGGAGTGGGACCGGAGACTGTAGTGGCGTTGTGCCTGGAGCGGTCTGCGGATCTGGTGGTGGCTCCGCTGGCGGTGTGGAAGGCGGGGGGCGCGTATGTGCCGATCGACCCGTATTTTCCGGCGAGCCGGGTAGCGCTGATGCTGCAGGATTCCGAGGCGGCGGTGCTGGTGACGGAAAGCGGGCTGCTGCATCGGATGCCGGCGGTGCTGCCCCCGGTGATGTGTCTGGATCGGGAGCGGGCGACGCTGGCGAAAGAGAGCCGGGAGGCGCCGGTCCCTGCGACGAGCGGAAGCAGCCTGGCGTATGTGCTGTACACGTCGGGGTCGACGGGAATCCCGAAGGGCGTGGAGATCACGCATGCAGCGCTGACGAACTTTCTGTTGTCGATGCGGGCGGAGCCGGGAATGGGAGCGAGCGACCGGCTGCTGGCGGTGACGACCTTTTCATTTGATATCGCGGGGCTGGAACTGTATCTGCCGCTGGTGAGTGGGGCACGGGTGGTGATTGCGCCACGCGAGGCGACTCTGGAGGGAGCGGCGCTGGCCGCGCTGATACAGGAGCAGGGAATCACGGCGATGCAGGCGACTCCGGTGACGTGGCGGATGCTGCTGCGGTCGGGGTGGAAGACGGCTGCGGGGATGAAGGTGCTGAGCGGGGGCGAGGCGCTGCCGCGGGATCTGGCGGAGGCGTTGCTGGCGACGGGCGCGGAGGTGTGGAACCTGTACGGTCCGACGGAGACGACGATCTGGTCGACGGTGGATCGGGTGCGAAGCGGGGACAAGATCACAATTGGGCGGCCGATTGCCAACACCGATGTTTATGTTCTGGACGAGCAGGGCGCACCAGTGCCCCCGGGAGTGGCGGGGGAGCTGTACATCGGAGGCCGGGGTCTGGCGCGCGGCTACCGCCATCGCGAGGTGGAGAACCGGGAGCGGTTTATCCGCAGCGCGAGGCATGGGGGTGCGCGTTTGTATCGAACCGGCGATGTGGTGCGGCGGCTGGCGGATGGGCGCATCGAGTGTCTGGGGCGTGCGGATCATCAGGTAAAGCTGCGCGGGTATCGCATCGAGCTGGGAGAGATTGAAGCAGCGCTGCAGCGTCGAGCCGAGGTACGGCAGGCGGTGGTGGTGATTCGGGAGGATGTGGCAGGCGATCCTCGTCTGGTGGCTTATTTGGCGATGGAAGAGGGGACGAATCCGGATGCCGCGGCATTACGCGCGGCGCTGGTGAAGGTTTTGCCGGATTACATGATTCCTTCGTTGTTTCGGCAGGTGGAGGCGTTTCCGCTGACAGCGAATCGGAAGGTGGACCGGAAAGCGCTGCAGGGGCCGGAGTTCGCGCCAGGGGATGGCAGCGGGACGACCATGGAGATGGATCCAGCTGGCCTGGAACAGGCCGCAGAGCCACCGCGGAATCACGTAGAGACAGTGATGGCGGAGGTGTGGCGGGAGGCTCTGAACAGCGATGCGTTTGGGGTGTTCGACGACTTCTTCGTGCTGGGGGGACACTCGCTGTCGGCGGCGGCGGCGGTGGCGCGGCTGCGCACCGAACTGGAGATGGACCTGCCGCTGCGCAGTATTTTTCTGGATCCGACGATTGCGGGGCTGGCGAGTCATATTGCCTACGATCCGGCGCTGGGCGGATATCGATACAGCTCGGAGATTCCGGAGTGGAACTGTCTGGTGCCGGTGCAGCCGAGAGGCACGCGGACGCCTCTGTTTTTTATTACCGGGTACCAGAACCCGGACGATACGCTGCAGTTCCTGACGCCGCTGATCCAGTATTTCGGCAGGGATCAGCCGGTGTTTGGATTCCGTCCGCGATGGACGTTTGGGGGCGCCGATTACGAGTCAGTGGAAGAGATGGCGCGGGAGTTTCTGAAGGAGCTGCGGGCGGTGCAGCCGCAGGGGCCGTATCTGCTGGCGGGGATGTGCGTGGGCGGGATTGCAGCTCTGGAAGTGGCGCGGGAGCTGATGAACCAGGGAGAGCAGATCCAGCTGATGCTGCTGGTGGATACCGATCGGCCAGGCCCGGACACGGCGCGGGCGGCGGAGCGGAACTATATTCGGCGGCGGATGCGGCATATTCGCGAGGTGCTGGGGACCATTGCACACTCAGGCAAGCGGGAGAAGGTGCAGATTGTGCGGACACTGGTGCGCCGCAAGATGGGGTGGGAGGATACGCCTGAGATTGTGGAGCAGGACCGGTATTACGAGTCAAAGATGCGGTACTGGCGGATGCTGTATGCGCATTGTCCGCAGCGGTATCCGGGACGGCTGGTACTGATTGTGAATGAGGAGCAGCACCGGATCAGTCCGGATCTGGGGTGGCCGGGGTATGCGGATGGGGGGCTGGAGATACTGACCAGCCCGGGCACACACCAGACGATGTTTACCGAACATCGCAGGGCGGTGGCGGAGAGGGTTCTGCAGTGCATCGAGGAGGCGACCGGGGCGGCGCAGGCGGAGATTCCGGCGGAGGCGGCGCAGTGAGCGGGACCGAGTTCATCGTTGTGGAGACATTGGCGGAGACGATGGCGGGTCCGGGGCGGGCAGGGACGCCGGCGATTGCGGTGCGCGATGTGACGATGCGGTTTCCTCTGCCGAAGCGGTACCGGGAGTGGGTGCTGCATCCGCTGCGGGCGCGGCGGGTGGTGACGGCGCTGCAGCACGCGTCGGTGGAGATCCAGGCCGGGGACCGGATAGCGGTGATGGGCCCGAACGGGGCGGGGAAGACGACGCTGCTGAAGCTGATCAGCGGACTGCTGTTTCCGTCTGATGGGGACGTGACGGTGAAAGGGCTGAGCACGCTGCACCACAACGCGGCGGCACGAAAGTCGGTGGGGTTTGTTTTCAACGAGGAGCGGAGTTTTTACTGGCGGCTGACCGGGGTGCAGAATCTGGAGTTCTTTGGGGCGCTGGACAATCTGCGGGGGAAAGAGCTGAAGGAACGCATCGGGGAGCTGATGCGGCTGGTGGGTCTGGAAGCGGCGGGGGATCAGCAGGTGGGCGGATACAGCTCGGGGATGAAACAGCGGCTGGCGCTGGCGCGGGTGCTGATCGCCGATCCGGAGGTGCTGATTCTGGATGAGCCGACGCGGGCGCTGGATCCGGTGGCCAGCGAGGAGATGGTGGAGCTGATCCTGAAGGATATTCATCGCGGAGCGCAGAAGACGCTGCTGATCGCGACGCACCGGCCGGAAGAGGCGGTGCGGCTGTGCAACAAGGTGATGGTGATCGATGGGGGGCACATCCGGGGGTTTGTGAATCTCTCCCGGCTGAAGGAAGAGGGCACGGCGCTGCTGGACTACTACCGCCAGTGCATTGCGGGAGAGAGGGCGGCGTGAACAACTTTCTCAGCAAGGCGGGGGCGTTTGTTCGGCGGGATTTCCGGATCGAGTCGGGGTATCAGGCGGCGTTTGTGATGGGGCTGGTGGAATCGCTGATGCTGCTGGTGATCCTGCATTTTGTGGGGCAGCTGATTCCGATGCGGGCTTCGACGGGTTTGGGCAAATATGGGCGGGGATATTTTCCGTTTGCGCTGGTGGGCGTGGCGTTCGCGCGGTATTTCGATCTGATGCTGCGGATGTTTTCCGAGTCGATCAGGACAGCACAGGTGACGGGATGCCTGGAAGCGATGTTATCGAGCCAGACGGGCGCGATCACGGTTGTGACGATGTCGTCGTTTTA
>DASRRO010000151.1:0-5149 GCA_035656855.1 Acidobacteriaceae bacterium
AGGCGTTGCGGCTGCACGGGGAGTTCCTGGGGTATTGGCTAAGCGGGCTGTAGGAGCGGCGACGGACGACAGACGCGAGCCGGAGCCCGGTGCGACGCTCGAGCCTGACGCCAGGAGCGTGCAAGAGCCCCAACGGGTGGACTGCGGAGCGATAGGGCTCAAGGGGGAAAGAAATAGGGAGCCCGTGAGGGCTCCCTAAGGAGTTGAAAATCCGGCCTGAAGCTTACGAAAGCCGGGAAAGGAAGCGACGCCGAGCTACTGCGGCGGCGCCGAGGAGGCTGGTTCCGAGAAGCGCAAGGCTGCTCGGCTCCGGAGTCGACGGAACCGTGCTGTCGAGCGTGAAGCTGGTAGAGCCATTCTTGGTGGCCGTGAAGTTGAAGGTGGCGTACTGCGGACCATCGCCAGCCGTATCGGTCAGCCATCCGGTTCCGGTTACGTTCAGAAAATCTGCCGAATCCGATACAACGGTGTCCGACGTAAGGGCAAAGGAGATGTAATTGGAGAAGGAGGTTCCGACGGCGAAGATCATGTTGCCGGCGCTCCCAGTCCAATTGAAATCAAAGATATCCGCGTAGCCGGGTGTAAATTCGGACGCTCCCGGAGCGTAGATGGCAAAGGTGCCACTCGCCGCGGTTACGGCTGCATTGGGCGAGGTGCCCGGTGCAGTGGGGTTAAAGCTAACCCCGGTTGAGGTCCATACCGGATTGTTTCCCACCAAAGTCACGTCACCTGAGATGACGCTCGCCTTGGCAAGTGTCGAAGAAGCTGCAATTGCAACTCCAAGGGCCAAAATCTTAAATGCTGTCTTCATAGTCCTCCTGAACTCCGCCTCCAGCGGAGGTACAAAAATTTCTCCGCCATGAGCAGCAAGACCCTCCCCTTGAAGCGGTGGCAAGCGAACCAGTGCTGCCGGGCCCCAAACGTCTGTATTGCTCGTACGACTAAAGAGCATTCCGGCTGCCGAAGTGGTCACCAAACAAATCAATCAGTTACTGCACACCCAGAGAGGCAATGTGCAAGGAATTGCACATAGGAAGGCGGAGGAGTTTCTCTCCGGGGCAACGTGGGGTTCTACGCGCCTGCGGGGGGCTCGTAAAGCGACTAAAGCTTTGAGGATGAGGCGGAAGGCCAGGAGTGCGGATGGGCGCGCATTCCAGTGCCCCGGAGCCCATGGTTAGGTCCGGATCGATCCCTTGCAGGCCGCCTTTGGGTGGAAATGCCCCTAGTGGACGAGGGTTAGAGCGTCGTGGGGCGAGGAAAGGGGGAAGTCTTCTCGTTCGGTGATGCCGAGGCAGGCTTCCATCTGCAGGCGCTGGAGCTTTTCGGCGACCGCGGTCGCGACGAACAGGTTGAGCGACAGGCGCTCACGCGAGGCCATCTCCTCAGCCCGATCCCGAAGGGAAGAGGGGAGTTGGAGAAGGATGTCCTGCAGGCCGGTATCGCGGAGAGCCATCTGTTCGTCCTCAGGCGCGATTGCGCCGCAGAGATCAGTATCGGCGGCGGACCGACGGGACTGAATGGCCCGATGGTGGTAGCACGGAAATAGCGGGTTCTTCTCAACGGAGGCGGTAACCACTGCAAAAAGCAATGCGGGTCCTTCCCCTTCTTTTCCGCTTCGTTGGACTCAGAGTCAGGGTCAGGATGACAACTTTTCTATAAGCGGGCGTTAGCGGCCCATCCAGCCGCCGTCGACGGTGAGGATGGTTCCGGTGACGTAGTCGCTGGCCGGGGAGGCAAGGAAGACGGCGGCGCCGGCGAGGTCCTGGGGCTGGCCCCAGCGGCCGGCGGGGATGCGCTCCAGGATCTGGCGGTTGCGGGTTTCGTCGGCCTGCAGGGCCTCGGTATTGGTGGTGGCGAAGTATCCGGGGGCGATGGCGTTGACCTGAATGCCGTGGGGCGCCCACTCGTTTGCCAGGGCCTTGGTGAGTTGCGCGACGCCGCCTTTGGAGGCCGCGTAGGCGGGCACGCGGATGCCTCCTTGAAAACTTAACAACGAGGCGATGTTGAGGATCTTGCCGCCGGTCTGGCGCGCGAGCAGATCGCGGGCGACGAGCTGCGAAAGCTGAAAGACGCTGGTGAGATTCACCTGCAGGACGCGCTGCCAGTCTTCGAGGAGCGTGTCCTCGGCGGCGTTGCGGTGAATGGTGCCGGCGTTGTTGACGAGGATGTCGATGCGGCCGAAGTGCTGCCTGACGCTGTGAAAGAGTGCTTCAGGGCCGGCGGTGTCGGCGAGGTCGGCTTGAAAGGCTGCGGCAGTTTGGCCGATGGACTCGGCGGTAGCGGTCGCGGGGCGGCGGTTGCCGTGGACCGCGACCTGCGCGCCGGCTTGCGCGAGAGCGATGGCGATGGCCGCGCCGAGTCCGCTGGCGGCACCGGTGATGAGGGCGACTTTGCCGTCGAGGCGGAAGCGATGGAGGATGTCGGCGGCGGGGTCTGGCGATGGGGTGGGTGCGCTCGGCATGGCATCCAGTGTAGCTGGCAGCGGTGGGGCAGATTCTGGATGCGGGTTGTGGCTTAGGCGGAGGGGCGTTTGCGTTTGCGGGGTTTGGGCGCGTCGGCGGAAGAGGGTGCGGGCCCGGTGGATTCGCGGACCATCAACTCGGGTTCGACGCGGAGAAGATCGGGCTGAGGCTCGTGCGCCATCTTTTTGAGCAGCGTGGTGGCGGCGAGAGCGCCCATGGCGTGCAGTGGCTGACGGATGGTGGTGAGGCTGGGTACGTGATAGCTGGCGGACTGGATGTCGTCGAAGCCGACGACGGAGACGTCGACGGGAACCCGCAGGCCACCGTCATGCAGCGCGCGGATGCAGCCGATGGCGGAGATGTCGTTGAAGCAGACGACGGCGGTGAAGTCGCGGCGGCGCATGAGCAGCTGCTGGACGCCGGGATAGCCGAGCTCGGGCGACTGCATGTCCTTGTCGAGCTGGATGGTCATGTCGGGAAGAACACGCACGCCGAGGGAGCGTGCGACTTCGAGGGTCGCGGTCCAGCGAGTGTCGGAGTCGGAGCTGAAGTCCTGTCCGCGCATGAAGGCGATGTTGCGATGGCCGAGACGGTAGAGGTGGCCGAGAGCGAGCTCGGCGGCGCGGTAGCTGTCGAGGATGATGTTGGTGACGCCGGGGAGAACGGTATGGCTGGCGACGGCGACGGTGGGAGCGGGCGGCGTCTCGGCGAGGTGCGTGTCGATGGCGAGGAGGCCTTCGACACCGCGGGAGTAGAGCAGCTGCGGATACTCGGCGACGAGATCTTTGCGATGGTGATGGTGCGCAGTAAAGAAGAAGTAGCCCTCCTGCATGAGGACGTCGCCGGCGCCGCCGAGGACCTGGGCGTGGTAGCCCTCACCGAAGACGGGAAGGAGAATGCCGATGGTGCAGGTGTTGGTGCCGCGCAGAGAGCGCGCGATGAGATTGGGACGGTAGCCGAACTTGCGTGCGGCCGCCTTGACGCGCTCGCGGGTGACCTGGGGGATGGAGCGGTTGGGAGCGTTGTTGAGGACGAAGGATACGGTCGCAGGACTGAGATCGAGATACTCGGCGAGCATCTTGAGACTGACACGCGGGGGAGCGGCTGGATTGGATTTTGGTTTCGCCATCAGGCTTTCGTGGCGAGTAGTCTAGCGCAGAACCGGTGGAAGGACACCATGCTGCCGGTTGCCGATGCGGGGCAAAGATGGGACACTCACTTCGATTTCAAAACAGCAGACAGGTTGATTCTGAATGAAGAGATGGTCTCGGATCGTTACGGTAGCAGCTGCGATGGCGGTGTTCGCGCAGGGGATGATGGCTGCGCAGTTCGCACATACGCGCGGCGAGGATGTGCTGGATGGGTCAGGGAAGGTGATCCATCTGAAGGGAACGAACCTGGGCAACTGGATGGTTCCTGAGGGCTACATGTGGCGGTTCGACGGAGGACCGCAGTCGCCGAAGGAGATCTACAACTTCGTTACGGAGCTGATTGGGCCGACGCGCGCCGAGCAGTTCTGGCAGGCGTACCGGGCGAACTACATCACGCAGGATGACATTCGTTTTATTCGCGCGCAGGGGTTCAACGTGATCCGCGTGCCGATGCACTGGCAGTTGTTTCAGACGCCGGATGCGGAGGGATTTCGGCTGCTGGACAATGTGGTGCGATGGAGCAAGGCGGCGGGGCTGTATGTGGTGCTGGACCTACACGCGGCGCCGGGCGGGCAGACGGGAGCGAATATCGACGATGGGCATGGGTATCCGTGGCTGCTGGTCGATGCGGGGGCGCAGCAGCAGACGATCGATCTTTGGTCGCGGCTGGCGAAGCACTATCGCAACGAACCGACGGTGCTTGGCTACGATCTGCTGAATGAGCCGATCCCGAACTATCCGGGGCTGGAGTCGCTGAATCCGAGGCTGGAGCCGCTGTATAAGCGCATCGCGGCGGCGATTCGCCAGGTGGACCGGCACCACATTCTGATTCTGGGCGGAGCGCAGTGGGATGGGAACCTTGCGGTGTTTGGGCCGCCGTTCGACAGCAACATGATCTATACGGTGCATCGCTACAAGACGGCGCCGGAGCAGAGCGCGCTGACGAAGTGGATTGCGTTTCGCGACAAATATCAAGTGCCGGTGTGGCTGGGCGAGTCGGGCGAGAATACAGACGAGTGGGTGACGGCGTTTCGGACGCTGCTGGAGAAGAACGATTTTGGATGGGCGTTCTGGCCGTACAAGAAGATGCAGGTGACGTCAGCACTGGTGAGCTACGCGCCGCCGCCGGGATGGGATCAGATTGTGGCGTTTGCCCGGCTGCCGCGCGGCGATGGAGCGGTGAAGGAGCGGCAGCGGCAGCGGCCTCCGCAGACGGTGATCGATGCGGCGATGGCGGGGCTGTTGGAGAATATCCAGCTCGCGCATGATTCGATCAATGCGGGCTACATTCATGCGTTGCTGCCCGGTGCGCCGGCGACGGCGTTGCCGATGGCGGGCGGGGCTGAGTCTGGAAAATAATCTAGTTTGCGCCTTTGGAGAAGGCCGGGCTAAAGCCCTTTGTGCTTTCAGGCGCTTGTCGTGGGGCTGAAGCCCCGCGCTACTTCCAAAAACAACCACAAGGGTTTTTCATAGCCTGTGAAGCCACGCCCGTCTGAAAGGTCGAGTTGATAGGGAACTACTGCCAGCCGCCGCCTA
>DASRRO010000152.1:0-18229 GCA_035656855.1 Acidobacteriaceae bacterium
TTGCAGGAACTCGGGCGTGAGTCCCTGGGGCGACCAGCCGCTTGCGTTCAGTCCGTAGAGCTTGCCGGATTTCGCGTCGTAGACGATGGCGAAGAGGTCGCCGCCGATGCCGCTCATCATAGGCTCAACGACGCCCATGACGGCGTTGGTGGCGACGGCTGCATCGATGGCATTGCCGCCGCGGGCGAGGATCTGCGCGCCGGCCTGGGCGGCGAGGGGGCTCTCGGCGGCGACGATGCCGTAGCGGGTGGTGACCATGGAGCGTCCCTGGCTGCGGCCCTGGGATGGATTGAGAAGCTGCGCGTGCATGAGGCTGGGTGCGGCTAGAACCAGCAAGAGGATAGCGGAGAGGATTCGCGGCATCGAGGGGTCTCCTTAGAACGGTGGTTACGAGAGTACGGTATGACCGGCGCTGCTCAAAGTCAGCGAGAGGTGCGCTGCGTCAAGGCCCTTGTTTCGTGCGACGGCTGCTGAGAGCATACTGGGATGGCTCTCAGGACGATCCTCGGCGTTGTGTATCTCCTTGGTGCAATTGGCTTATTCATCCTCGTTCCAGTGCAGTGGCGAGCTGGAAAGAAGAAGCACTTTTGGCTAATGCTTGCCCTTGGAATTGTGTTTCTTTCCATGGCTATAGCCAATCTCTAGCTGTTAACTGCGACATTAGCGGCCGGTGCACTTCGCAACGATGAGGGTGATGTCGTCGGCTTGCTCGCTGACTCCGGTGCAGTGTTCGAGGACTTCGTCGAGAACGGCGCGGATCGTCTCCTTCGCGCTGCCGCCGGCGTACTTGCGGAGGGCGGCGATCAGGCGGTCGTGGCCGAACTCTTCACCGTCGGCGTTGCAGGCTTCGGTGACTCCGTCGGTGTAAAGCGCGAGCGTGTCGCCGGGCGCCATCTCGCAGGCGCCGGTGTGGCCGGTCCATTCGCGGAAGAGGCCGAGGACGGTGCCGGTGGGGGCGAGTTCTTCGACTGCGCCGCTGGCGCGGAGCAGCAGGCCGGGGAGGTGTCCGCAGTTGGCGTACTGGAGGCGGCGCTCCACGTCGCAGTATTCGGCGAAGAACATGGTGGAGTAGGCGCTGTCGACGGTGTTGTCGTAGAAGGTCTGGTTCACGCTGCGCAGAAAGAGCTCGGGCTGCTCGCGGGCCATGGCGAGCTGGCTGCGGAGGTTGGCCTGGAGGTTGGCCATGAGGAGAGCGGCGGCGATGCCTTTGCCGGAGATGTCGCCGATGAGGAGGCCGAAGCGGTCGGGGCCGAAGGAGAGGAAGTCGTAGTAGTCGCCGCCGACGTGGCGGGCCTGCACGCAGATGCCGGCGTAATCGAGCGTTTGGAGGGGCGGGGTGGTTTGGGGGAAGAGGCGCGCCTGCACCTCGCGGGCGATCTGGAGCTCCTGCTCGAGGCGGCGCTCCGACTCGACGCGGTCGCTGGCGGCGCGGCGCTGGGCTTCGATGAGGCGGCTCATCTCGTCAGAGCCGAGAAGCTCAAAGGAATTGCCGTCCACGTCGACGAAGCGGGCAAAGACGCCGCCCCATAGCTGCGGCTGAGGCGGCAGCTCGAAGTGAACGCCGCGGCTGGTCCAGAGGTCGTAGGTGGCGTTCACGTCTTCGGCGATGAAGGCGATCTGGGTGGGTTTGCCGATCAGGCGGTAGTTTTCAGAACCGCGCGGCGGGGCGACCAGGGCCAGAATGGCACTTCCATCGGGCGGGGCGATGGCGACCCAGCGGCCGAATTCGAAGCGCTGGTCGGCAACCACGCAGCAGCCGAGGCGGTTGACGTAGAAATCGATGCTGCGGTCGTGGTCGCGGACGAAGACGTTGCTCTTGAAGATGCGGAGATAGGGATTTTGGCCGGCGCAGTCGGAGCGTGCAGGCTGCGGCGCGTCGGCGGGTTGTCCGCGATGGATCAGGCCAGTGGCCACGGGAATCTTCCTTGCTGCTGCGCGTCGGGGCGGGCTGTTCTCCGCGCAGGCGACGGCCCGATGTGGGGCGATTTCACCACTATTGCATGGAGGGGAGGGATTGACTACCGGGGAGACCTTCAGTTCCGCGCTGGCGATGAGTTCCCACTGGCAGTCCGGTTCCCTTCAGCCCGGTTCTCGCTTTTCAGGAAGATGAGGGCATTGAGCGCTTTGCTGACCAGTTGGGACAAATCCTTTTCGCCGCAGTAGTCCTGCGCCGTGCGGACGAGGTCGTCATCGAGTTGAACGCGGATCTTCATGCGTTGCTGCACCAACCATTCTGACATGGTTGCGAGACTGCAGAGATACTCGACCAACGATCAGTTGGCCCAGTAGCTGCGGTCGAGGGTGCGGTACTGGATGGCTTCGGCGATGTGGGGGACGGCAAGGTGTTCGGCGCCTTCGAGGTCGGCGATGGTGCGGGCGACTTTGAGGATGCGATCGTGGGCGCGGGCCGTGAGTCCCTGCTGGAGCATGGCGCGCTCGAGGAGCTTTTCGGCGTCGGGAGAGAGCTCGCAATGGGCGCGGATCTGGCGGGTGCCCATCTGGGCGTTGGAAAAGATCTTCTCCCGGGGTCCTTTCACGGGGGCCTCGGCGAACCGCTGGCGCTGGCGTTCGCGGGCGGCGAGGACGCGGGCGCGGATGGTGGCGGAATTCTCAATCGCCGCGGCACCGCGGAGTTCCTTGTACTGCACGGCCGGGACTTCAATGTGGATGTCGATGCGGTCGAGGAGGGGTCCGCTGATTTTCGCTACGTAGCGCTGGATGAGCGGCGGGGTGCAATGGCACTCTCGGCTGCGGTCGTTGAAATAGCCGCAGGGACAGGGGTTCATGGCCGCGGCAAGCATGAAGGCAGCGGGGAAGGTAAGGGACATCGATGCACGCGCGATGGTGACGTGGCGGTCCTCGAGGGGCTGGCGCATCACTTCAAGCACGTTGCGGGGGAATTCGGGCAGCTCGTCGAGAAAGAGCACGCCGTTGTGGGCGAGAGAGACTTCGCCGGGGTGGGGGATGACGCCGCCACCGATGAGGCCTGCGTCGGAGATGGTGTGGTGGGGAGCGCGGAAGGGGCGCTGGGTGACGAGGCCGGCTTCGGCATCGAGCACGCCGGCGACGGAATGAATTTTAGTGGTCTCGAGGGCTTCCTCGAAGCTGAGAGGCGGGAGGATCGAGGGGAAGCGGCGGGCGAGCATAGTTTTGCCGGAGCCGGGGGGGCCGATCATCAGTATGTTGTGGCCACCGGCAGCTGCGATTTCGAGAGCGCGCTTGGCGGTTTGCTGGCCCCGGACGTCGGCGAAGTCGAGCGCGAAGTGCTGGAGTTCATTGAGAACCTGGGCGGCTTCGACCTTGAAGGGCTCGGTATGGATGCCTCCGTTGCCGGCCTGGTTGAGAAGGTCGCGGACCTCGAGGAGCGATTCGGTGGGATAGACATTCACGCCTTCGACGACGGCGGCTTCGCGGGCATTGGCTTTGGGGATGACGAGGTGTTTGATCCCTTTTGCGCGGGCGGCAACGGCCACCGGAAGCATGCCGGGAACGGGGCGCAGCGTGCCGTCGAGGCCGAGCTCGCCGATGAGGAGGAAGTCGTCGAGGGCTTTCAGGTGGAGCGCACCGTAGGCGCCGAGGATCCCGACGGCCATGGGGAGATCGAAGCCCGAGCCTTCTTTCTTAATGTCGGCGGGAGCGAGGTTGATGGTGATGTGCGTGGGGGGGAGATCGAATCCGGAGTTGCGGATGGCGGCGCGGACGCGGTCGCGGGATTCGCGCACGGCAGCGTCGGGCAGGCCGACGGTGTTGAAGGTCTCATGCTCCGCTTTGAAGGGAGAAAAATCGACTTCGACATCGATGATGTGGGCATCGATGCCGTAGACGGCGGCGCTGCGGGCGGTGTAGAGCATGAGCCTGCGGGGTGGGACCGGGATTCTGCGGGGAGTGTAGCAGCGGAGGCGGGTGGTTTTCGGTGATGGGCAGCCGCGAGAAGGGGTTGCGGGAAACCGTGGTAACCGGACTGGCCGTCCGGGCGAACCTGCTCCTCGGTTCCGCGCCCTGTTCAAACGAAGAATCTGTCAGTCTTCGGAGGCGGTCGGCTGATTTTCCTGATTGCGGAGACGGAGGCGGCGCAGGGGCTCGCCGACGAGCATCATGAGCACGACGGCGCCCATAATGACCGCGGCGTCGATGGGGCGCTGCAAAACGCCGGCGGCGATGAGCACGGCGGTGGCAATGGCCGCGGGCTGGCTGGCGTGGAGCAGGAGGGTCGCGAACGTGGTCAGGGCGGCGGCGAGCACGACGGCCCAGACGCGGTCGATCGGCACGCCATTGCCGGAGACCACAGGGACATGCCAGGCGTCAGTGACGAACAGGGAGAGGAACGCCGATCCAACGCCGATGAGGTGTCCGACGAAAATGCAGTAAGGGCGAGCGCTGCGGCGGTGCGGGGTCTCGATCAGTTCGTAAGCGGTGGGGCCGAGACTGGCGAAGATGAGGGGCTGGCGGCAAAGCCATCCGGCGAGCGCGGCGATGAGGAGCAAAAAAGCTTCGCCCAGGGGAGCGATGAACAGATCTTTGCGCAACATAGCTTTCCCGTGGGTGGGATGCACGGCCTCGCGGGAGTGACGCTCCTCGAACCGCGCATCCTATCCAGAAGAGAACAGCGGAAAGAGAGGAACGGAGCCGTCGCGTGCAGTCAAAGCCGGCCGGTAGCGGGGGCATTCTGAAACGGAGTACAACTGGGTCGATCGCGGAGAAGGCCAATGAATCGAGGGAAAGCGGTAGTGGCGGCGGGCGCGGCTATGGCGGCGGTTGGTGTGGTGGGGATGGTGGGAGCAGGGACCCTGGCCGCCATGATGGTGCGGCGGCGATTCCGGCCGCGGAGTCTGCAGGGGCAGGTTGTACTGATCACGGGGGCATCGCGCGGGCTGGGGCTGGCGCTGGCTGAAGCCTTTGGACAGCGCGGCGCGAAGCTGGCCATCGTGGCGCGTGATCCCTGGGAATTGGACCGGGCACGGGCTCTTCTGACGCAGCGCGGCGCTGCGCGCGATGCGGATGTGATGGTGATCCCCGCCGATCTGCGCAATCGGGAAGAGGCGGAGCAGGCGGTAGCGCGGGCGACGGAACGCTTCGGACGCATCGACGTGCTGGTCAACAACGCAGGGGTGATTACGGTTGGACCGGTGGAAAACCAGACGGCACAGGATTTCCACGACGTGATGGAGGCAAACTTCTTTACCGGGGTGCACTGCGCTCTGGCCGTGGCGCCGCAGATGCTGGCCCGGCGCAGCGGGACGATCGTGAACATCGCCTCGGTCGGCGGCAAGGTGGCGGTGCCGCACATGCTGCCGTATACGGCGAGCAAGTTCGCGGTGGTGGGCTTTTCTGAGGGGCTGCACGCGGAGTTGCGGGCGAAGGGCGTGCATGTGCTCACGGTTTGTCCGGGGCTGATGCGAACCGGTTCCCATGTGAGCGCGCACTTTTCCGGGGATCGGCAGCGGGAGTATCGCTGGTTCAGCCTGGCGGCGAATCTGCCGGGCCTATCGACCAGCGCGGCAAGCGCGGCGCGGCGGATCGTGAGGGCCGTGCAGTGCCGGGAGACGGAAATTGCGATTACGCCGCAGGCGATAGCTGCCTCGCGGCTGGCGCACCTGGCGCCGGAGATCGTGGTGCGGGCGATGAGCGCGGTAAATCGACTGCTGCCGGACGCAGCACCTGCCGGGAACGGCCAGCAGCGCGGAGCCGACGTGGGCGGAGGCGAGGTCCAGCAGTCACGCACGATCGGGGACGAGGCGGCACGCCACTACAACCAGACGGCGTAGGAAGCAATCTCAGGCCTGCGTACCAATGTGGCCGAGGAGTTCGTGGCGGATCTGTTCGAAGCCGGCGTTTCCCCGGAGCGAGGCGAAGTCCGGGTCCGACAATACGCCGAAGACGATGTAGTCGTGATCCTGAATCGTGGCTCTCAAGTAGCGAACAGCGTCGTCGCGGCGGCCGAGAAGCGCGCAGGTGCGCGCCAGTTCATACCCTGAAGATTTACCCAGCTGGAAATAGTGCTCCTGCACGGGGCGCATAGCCTCCAGCATGCCGTGGGCACCGCCGCGAGAGAGGCCTTGCTCGGCGGCGTCAGCCATGTCGGAGTATTGCGCATCGTGGGTGATGGTTCCCAGCGCGCGGGTCTGGTCGATGAAGGTGCGGTAGTCCTTCTGGGCGAACGCCAGGCTGGCGAGATAGCGCGGCGCGGAGATAAAGTCGGGTTCGGCGCGCTCGATTTCACGCAACTGGGCGATGGCCGCCGCGCGGTCGCCGTTCCAGTAACGGATCAGGGCCTGGTCACTGAGGATTGAGCGCGACGTCGGCTCCAGTTTCCGCGCCTGATTAATCTCCACCAGAGCCTCAGGATAGCGGTGCAGCGTGAGCAGAGAGGTGGCGTACCAGTGATGCCCCTCCTCATCGAGCGGGTCGATTGCAATGGCCCGCCGATATTCCGCGAAGGCTCGCGGGAAGTTCCAGTCCCAGTAGAAGAGCGCAAAAGCGAGGGCACGATGGGCTTCGCCCAGGGAATCATCGAGTGCAAGGGCCTTGCTGGCGGCGGCAATGGCGCGGGGAAAGGCCTCCGAACGCGGCATGGAGGCGAATTCCGGCATGATGTCGTAGCACTCGGCCAGCCCGGCATACGCCTGGGCATAATCAGGATCGTGCACCACCGCCTGGGTGAAGGCGTCCACGGCGAGGTTGAGGCTGCCCTCCGTGCGCCGGTCCCAGTAGTAGCGGCCTTTCAGGTAAAACTCCTCGGCAGTCGGGTCGGGAACATGGGCGGAGCCGGACACGGCCGGAGGTTTGCGGGCGCTGGAATGATGCCGGTATCCAAGAAAGGCCAGCAGGAGGAGCGCGGCGACCGACAGCGCCAGCGGGAAAGGCCACAATCGGCTGGAGTGGGGATGGTCGAGGGGCGAAGCCGGGTCTCCGGCAGGCGATTCGGCAGGTTTAGTCGCGACCGGCGGGGATGGATCCGCCGCATCATCGGCTGCATGCGTCGAGTTCAGCCAGTGGGTGAGTTCGTCGGTATACGCAAAGACGCCGCCGCGTTCCCCGGGAATACGATGCACGGGGAGAGCGCGTTCCTTTTCCCAGCGGCGAACGGTGCGCTCATCGCGTCCGAAAAACGCCGCAATTTCCTTCCAGGAATCAATGCGATGTCCTGGAGCCGCGGTGGGAGACATGGCCAGGCCTCAACCGAAATGAATACCCTCAGCAGGGGAGTGATAGGGGTTTCAGTATAGCGGGGCAGGTGGCCTCGGGAGGTTAACAAGGGGGCCCTGGCCAAAGCGTGGCGGAATGCAGCGGATGTCCTGACCTGACCGGTACCGCCCTGGCATGCCCCTATGCGGCGGGAAAATCGCCGTGCGATGGTACAAAAGCTTCGATCCGGGCGAGAAGGCTGAAGGCGTCCGAGGAGGCCTGCTTTTCCTGCCGGTACCCGTGACAAGAAATGGGCGCTGGCCAGTGACGGGTCCGTTTCGGGGCACAGGCGCAGTCCCGATGCCGGTGTTCCCCCCGGAGCCAGGGACTGCCATCGCTGCTCCGGTCGCGCCGGAGGCCGGAGCAGCCGCCTTACCCGCCAGGAAGATCGGGCGGCAGGAACAAAACGCGTCCGTTCAACAGATTGAACAGGAGAACCTCAGGGATGTCGGTCCAATTATCCGAAGAACTTTTGGCGATCGCGGAGCAGGTGTGCCGCGCCGCGCGCGAACAGGGCAAGACCCCCTTCACCGTCTATCATGGAGGAAGCGACCTCCGTGCGGCGAACGAGCCGGGAGGGACGGCGAAGGAGAAACAGATTTGGCAGACCTGATGAGGACCTCGAATCCCACCTTGAACGATAAGGTGTTTCGAGGACTACCCGGGGCCCTGGGCGAGACCATGACCCTGGAAGGCACGGTCAACAAGACCGGTATCTTGCTGTTATGCGCGGTGGCCACCGCGGCGTGGACCTGGCACGAGGCGATCAGCCCGGAGACCGCTGCCCTGGTGCCAGGGTTGCTGATGATCGGGCTGATCGGCGGCCTGATCTTTGCCCTTGTAACCGTTTTCAAAAAGACCTGGGCGCCGGTTACGGCTCCCCTTTATGCCCTGCTCGAAGGCCTGGTTCTGGGCGGCATCTCCGCAGTCTTCAACGCGCGCTATCCGGGCATCGCCTTTGAGGCGGTCTGCCTCACCTTCGGCACCATGTTCGTGCTGCTGTTTGCCTACCGCGCCCACATCATCCGCGTAACGCAGAAGTTCCGCCTGGGGGTGGTGGCGGCCACCGGCGCGATTTTCCTGTTCTACCTGATGGAGATGGTGCTGGGCTTCTTTCACGTCGGCCTGGGGGCTTTTAACACCCTGAACGGGTCGGGGCCGATCGGGATCGGCATCAGCCTGGTGATTGTGGCCGTGGCGGCGTTGAATCTGGTGCTGGACTTTGACTTCATCGAGCGCGGCGTGGCTGCCGGGGCTCCCAAATACATGGAGTGGTACGGGGCCTTCGGACTGATGGTCACGCTGGTGTGGCTGTATCTGGAGATGCTGCGCCTGCTGTCGAAGCTGAGAAGCCGGAACTAGAACGACAGCGGATGGCGTATAGCGAACGGGAGGCGTGGGTGACGAACTCACGCCTTCTGTGTTTAGCGTCGTTGTTGGCTATCTTCGGGCGGGATCGAGATTCTCACTGCGGGCGCCGATGCGCTCGAAGGTGAGATTGACAGAGCGCTTTCCGATGGGGCGGGTGCGGTGACGGACGCCTCGACTGACGGTGAGCATGTCGCCTGGCCGGAGTTCGATGGTGCGATCGTCAAAATCGATGAAGAGGCCGCCTTCGATGGCCAGAAAAGCCTCGTCGGAATCGGGATGGCAGTGCCACCGGTACGCCTCGGTCATGGTGCTGATCCGTACTTCATGGTCGTTGACCCGGGCGATGGGCTGGTTTTTGTAGGTCTCGGTGGTTGAGGATTCGGAGGCGAGGTTGATCACTTCAAAGGAAGCATTTTGCATATCAGCTCCATATTGACCCGCAGGACATACCTGTTCGATTTAGAAGGGTACCGTTCCGGTTCGCATTCCCGGTAGACTTAACGGCGTTTTTCGAAGGACTGGCGGTGGATGATGCCGGAGCCTTCGCGCACGGTGATGGTCTGCCCGGCATCCACGTTGACGAGGTGATCGACGGCTCCGCTGGGCCAGTGGACTTCGACAACATTCGCTTTGGTGGACTGGCCCAGACCGAAGGTGAGGACCAGTTCGCTGGCGGAGAGATAGCTGGAACCGCTGCGAAGCATGAGCTTCTGTCTGGTGGTCGCGGAAACGACGGAGACGACGGAGCCGATGCCGTCCCGGTTGGATTTGGTGCCGATCAGCTTTACCCGGAGAGATTGGTTGGTCGCGCCTTCGTTGAGGAAAAGCGCGGCGGGACCTCCGTTGGTGGTGATGACGATGTCGGGAGCGCCGTCGTTGTTGATGTCGCCATAGGCTGCGCCGCGGGCGACCCGGGGAGCGTCGAAGGACTGGCCCATCTGGGCGGCGACATCGGCGAAACCGTGGCCATCGAGGTTGTGATACAGGTGGGGCGGCTCGGCAAAGCGAATCCGTTTCTGGATTTTCTCGATGTCGGAGTCCAGGTGGCCATCGGCGACGTACAGGTCGGGCCAGCCGTCCAGATCGTAGTCGAAGAAGAAGCAGCCGAAGCCGAGGGTCAGCACGCTGCTTCGCCCGATTTCCGACTGCGGCGCGATATCGGCAAACAGCCCATTTTTCTCGTTGTGATAGAGGCCGATCATCTGGTCAGAAAAGTTGGTGATGACCAGGCTGGGGTAACCGGAGCGGTCGTAGTCGCCGGCGTCAATGCCCATGCCGGCGCGGATAACGCCATCGTCGCTGTAAGCGATGCCCTCCGTAATTCCCTGCTCCGTGAAGGTGCCGTTGTGCTGATTGATGTAGAGCTTGTTGGGCTGGGTGTCGTTGCTGACGGCGAAGTCGGGCCAGCCGTCCTGGTTGGCGTCGAGGATGGCGATACCCAGGCTTTTGGAGGTGGGATCGTAGAGGCCGGCCTTCTTTGTGACGTCAGTGAAGGTGCCGTTGCCATTGTTGTGCCAGAGCCGCAACGAGGCACCTTTATAGGTTTCCGGGGTGCAATAGGATTTGTGGGCGCCGTCCATGGTGCAGTAGCGATCGGCTGCCGGGGACCACTGGACGTAGTTGGCGACGAGAAGGTCGAGGCGTCCGTCTTTGGTCGTGTCTATCCAGGCAGCACCGGTACTCAGTTCGCTCGGGCCCGCGAGGCCGGCTTTCTTTGTAACGTCGGTAAAAGTGCCGTTGCCGTTGTTGTGGAAGAGGTGGCTCTGCCCATAGGTGGTGACGAAAAGATCGTCGTGGCCATCGTTGTCGTAGTCGCCAACGGCAACGCCCAGGCCGTACATGGGGATGGCGAGACCGGCCTTCCTGGTGACATCGGTGAACGTGCCGTCGTGATTGTTGTGGTAGAGAATCGGCGTGGAGATGTGGCCCGGATGCCCGGGCCAGCCCGTACCGTTCACGATGAAGATGTCCTGCCAGCCGTCATTGTCGTAATCGATGAAGGCGACGCCGGGACCGAGAGTCTCCGGGAGGTATTTCTTTCCGAATGCGCCGTTGTTGTGAACGAAGTGAATGCCTGCGGCGCGGGTGATGTCTTCGAAGCGGATATGGCTGGCGGCGGGTGGACTGGAAGGCGCGGGGGGAACGGCCATGAGGCCGGGCGTGAGGACGAAGGCGGCGACGATCGGGGCCGCAATCAGGACGACGGATCTCTTCAACGGCCACCTCCGCGAATGGAGGGGCAACTTGGGATGACAGGGGAAAGGACAGGACAGGTCATCGAGACAGGAATCCTTGAAGGGTATCGAAGCTGAGGGCGCAGGGATGCCGGATCGCTCCAGGAGCGAAAGATCATGATAGCGGTCGAGAAACAGCTATGGCATCCACCTTTCGGTCGAGTCTCTCGTGAAGGATGCCGCGCAGGCGGCCGTCGGATCAGGAATGTTCCGGCGCGAAGAGCGCGAAGACTGCACCCTGCGGATCGGCGAGCACCGAGAAGTGAAGCTGGCCTTCCACGGTCATGGGCGGGACCTTCATCGCCGCGCCCTGCGCGACCGCCCGAGCCGTTTGGGAGTCGCAGCTTTCGCACTGGAAATAGCCCAGCCAGTGGGGCGGAACGTTCGGGGGCAGGCTGTGCGAGGAGGGCAGGCCGCCGATGTATTGATCGCCGTTTTTGATGTGGAGGTAGCCGCCGGGATCCTTGTCTTTGCCGAGAACGAACTCCCAGCCGAAGAGGTCACCATAAAATTTGGCGGCGAGTTCGCGATTCGGGGTCTGGAGGTCGGCCCAGCAGAAGGCTCCGTTCTCCGCGACAACGCCCATGCCACGATGAGCGCCGGGCTCAAAGATGGCAAAGATGGCGCCGGCGGGATCGCGGATGACGGCCATGCGGCCGACGTTGGGGATCTCGAAGGCGGGCGAGAGCGGCTGTCCACCGAGTTGCAAGGCGCGGCTCACCGCCTCATCCGCGTTTTTCACGGCAATGTAGAGCAGCCAGTGGGGCGGGATGCCGAGCGCAAGGTCTTCCGGTTTCATGGTGTAGGCAGCACAGGCGTCGCGCCCGCGAAGCAGGAACATGGTGTACATAAAGCCCGGACCCATGGGGATATCCCGCGCCTCCCACCCGAAGAGGGCGGTGTAGAACTGTTTGGCGGCCGACTGGTCGGTCGTCGCAAGCTCCATCCAGACAAAGTTGCCGGCAGGATGCTGATCGAGTTTGAGCATGGCGGAGATTGTAGGATGGCCCGGGCAGCACTGGAAATGAAAATTCGATGCGACACGGGATTACTCTGGAAACCATGGCGAAGGCGGAAACCAGGAGCGCGAGACTGACGGAGAGGCAAGTCGGCCGGATCGCCCGGGCGCTGGCCGATCCCCGGCGGTACGCGATTCTCGAGCAGATCGGGAAGTCCCGGGGCTCAGTTCCCTGCTCCGATCTGCGCGCCTGCCAGCCGGTGACCGCGGCGACCTTGTCCCACCACATGAAGGAGCTGGAAACGGCTGGCCTTGTTCGAATTACCCGGGAGGGGAAGTTTGCGCACCTGGAGCTGGACCGGGAGGTCTGGCAGGCCTATCTCGACCGCCTGAGCAGAATTTAAAGCCGCCGGCTGAACCCTTTCGCGAGCCTGCCTCATCCATTCGATACTTCGATATATGTCGAAGTGATTTGCTGACATGAAGGAGAGTGGGGATGAGCAGGCTGAAAAATAAGGTGGCCGTGGTGACGGGCGCTTCGAAGGGCATTGGCGCGGCGATTGCGAAAGATCTTGCGGCCGCGGGCGCGGCTGTGGTGGTGAACTACGCGTCCAGCCGCGAAGGCGCGGATCGGGTGGTGAAAGACATCACCGCCAAAGGAGGCAAGGCAATCGCCGTGCAGGGCGATGTGGCCAAAGCCGCCGATGTGGAACGGCTGTTCGCGGAGACGCAGAAGGCATTTGGGCGCCTGGACGTGCTGGTGAACAATGCCGGCGTGTACGCCTTCACGCCGCTGAACGAAGTGAAGGAAGCGGAGTTCCATCGGATTTTCGACACGAACGTGCTGGGGACGATTCTGGCCACGCGTGAGGCGGCGAAGTATCTGGGCGAGGGCGGTACGGTCATCAACATCGGTTCCGTCGTAAGCCGGCTGACGCCTCCGGGGAGCGTGGTGTATTCGGCAACCAAGGGCGCGGTGGACGCGGTGACGCACGTGCTTGCGAAGGAGCTGGGTCCGAAGAAGATCCGGGTCAACTCGATCAATCCGGGTGGCGTGGAAACCGAAGGCTTCCACTCGGCGGGCTTCGCGGGAGGCGATTTTGAGAAGGCCATGATCGCGCAGACTCCGCTGGGCCGGCTGGGACAGCCCAGGGACATCGCGCCCATCGCTGTCTTCCTTGCCTCCGAAGAATCGGGATGGCTGACGGGAGAGACGCTGCTGGCTTCCGGCGGCATGCGGTAACAGGAGGGGTTCCGCTCAGGCGGGAAAACCTGGGCGGGGCGTCGTCCCATCCGCGACCGAATGTTTGCGCAGCAGGACCCGGCAATCGGTGCGCCAGTGCTCATCAACCGCGAGGTACTGCCAGGGAACCCCGGGCAACAGATGGCGAAGGGTCGTTTCGTTCGCTGGATGGATGTGAAGGGCCGGGGCCACCAGAAGCAGGAGCGGGTCCTGGAGAGAGAGCTCGATGCCGGGGAAGTAGCCGCGGCGGCCGATTTCTCCCGCGCGGTGGAGAGTGCGCACGCGGGCCCAGTAGTCGAGGGCCTGGAGGGGCAGGTGCAGGTCATCGTCGGCTTTGAGTTCGAGGACGGCGAGGCGGCCTTGCCGTGTCACGGTGAGCAGATCCAGCAGAGTGCGGCTGGACGAGGCAAAGGCCGGGACCTGCGAATAGACCGGAGCGTTGCCCCCGAATTCCGAGCCCAGCAGCGACAGGTCGCGGCGGAGCACCGACTCCAGCCAGCGCTCGGGCTGGAGCCGGTAGAGAGGATCGCGTGCGAGTCCTTTGGGCGAGCGGCTGCGGAAGAGACGATCGATGAGGTCGAGGAAGAGATCTTCGGTGGTTTCGTCGAGGAGGGTCTCGCTGGGCCCGGCGCCGAAATAGATCGCGTCGTGACGAGCGAAAGAGTCAGGCGCAAGGCCATGACGGACGCGAGCGTATTCGAGGCCGTGCAGCGAGAAGCCGACTTCGGTGGCGCTGCGGGGGCGCATCTCGGTAATGGACAGGAGGCCCGAAGGCAGCAGGGAGCGGAGGTGATCGACGCCGAGATGGCAGCGATCGAGCGCGGCCTGAGGGTCGAAAGCGTGAGGAAACTGAATTTCGAGGTTGCCGTCCTGGGCGACCGGGCACGAAGTCAGCTCGCCGGTGGCGGGATGCAACTCCCACAGCTCCCACTGGGCGAGGCCGGGGTTCAGCCAGGCCATGCGAGCGTGGGCCACAGCGGCGGCTCCGGCCGGGACGACAAGCTTGAGGCCGTGCACCACGCGACGGCCGTTGGCATGGTCACGGCAATAGGCGAGCCAGAGAATGCCGAGGGTCAGTGCTCCTTCGATGACCGAAGGCGGTTCCTCCGGACCGACGCCCGTGATCGCCCAGGCGGATTGTCCGCGAACCAGCAGGCCGCGGGCATAGGCGGGACCGAAGCTGTGCTCCAGATCCATGGCGGAGCGAAAGGATTCCGGTTTCCATTCGGTAAAAGTCGCGGCCAGGGCCTGCTCCAGCGAGCGGAGGTAGCGGCGGCGGGAAGTGTCGCGGGCGGTCGGCGTGCGGAAATCCGGATCGGGGACGAGGGTAAGGGTTTGCGGGCGGCTCTGGCCGAAGCGGCGCGTTTCCAGACGCAGCGTATCCCGGCGCGGCTGGAGGGCACAGACGGTGCGGACCAGGTTACGCTCCGCCGACCAGAGATGGAGGAGACAGCGGCCGTGGTCAGCGGTGATGGAACAGTGGTCGAGGCGCAGATCGAAAAGAACCTGTCCATCTTCGAGCACGACGGCGCGCGGATAATCGGCGAGGAACGTCTCGATGGAGCGGGCCAGAGCCGCGGCGGGATGGGGCGCGTGAACGGAAGGGGCAGCGGGGGCGGGCATCTGATTCGATGGTCCGCGCCTGCGCGGCGCTGGGCAAGCAAAACCTTACCAGCTCCTGCTCTTTCGTAATTCCTCAATATGAGCGACGTGGTGGCGGGAGTGCCAGTCGTACAGGGCCGCAGCCTCGGCGATGGTCTGGCGCCCGTTGACCGGGTGGATGTAGCCGCGCTGCCACTGCTCTTCGGTCAGCGAGCGCAGAAGGAGCGTCCAGCGTTCGTGCAGCGCGTCGATCAGACTGAGCGAAGTGGACACGGGGGCGGTGCGGGCGTCGGGCAGTTCGGCCCAGACCTTCTCGTCGTAGGGCTTGATCGTCGGCCAGTCTTCAGTGAGCGCCAGGCGGATCCGGACATAGGCGTTCATATGGCTGTCGGCAACGTGGTGCACGAGCTGGCGCAGGGTCCAGCCGCCGTCGCGGTAGGGCGTGTCGAGCTGGGCATCGCCGAGGCCATGGACGGCGGAGCGCAGCTTCTCGGGCAGGAGCGCCAGGACGGCAATGGAGCTGCGATGGTCAGCGAGATTCGCTGCGGATCGGCTGAATTTACCGATCGGGAAACGCGGGTCTTTTTCAGTGGAGGTGGCGGGCTGCGTGCTCATACTTCGGAAGGTACAACGATTCGGAAGGAGCAACAAGGCGGCGCGGCCCGGGATCGTCGGCGGGCGACGCGTCCGGAGGGATACACGCGATACGCCCGGGGGGCCGGGACAACACTCCGGCGTTAGCTGTGCGGGTGGTTCGGCGTGCCGTTATGGGTCTTGTGATGGTGGTGACGCTTCGTGTGATGATTCGTGGCCGCGAATGCCGATGCTGAGAACACAAGCAGCAGGGAAAACAGAACGAGCTTCTTCATGGAAATCAGCATGACACGGATAAGTGTCGACGGGACAGCGAAATCTAATTAAGAATCAAAGAAGCAACAGGCCGGGAGGTTACTGTGGGAACGGACGGTGTGAGAGTGACCGCGGAGAGGATGCAGCGTGGATCATAAGCGTTTCTTTTTTGAGAAGTTTGGCATCACGGAGCGGCTCCTGGAACGGTGCCTGGGCGAGGCGCTCTCGGCGGGCGGCGATTATGCCGACTTGTACTTCGAATCCGTCGCGGCCACGTCACTCGGGCTGGATGAGCAGATCGTCAAATCCGCCAGCCAGGGCGTGAGTGCCGGCTGCGGTATACGGGTTGTTAGTGGGGAGCGGACCGGCTATGCCTACACAGACGATCTCTCGGCTGATCGCCTGCTGCGCGCGGCGAGGACGGCGGCTCTGATTGCCAGCGGCCCCTCGAAGCAGCTGGTGCAGGGCTTCACAGAGACGGAAGCGCCTGACCTCTATCCAGCGCCGGCCGCGGAGCTGGATACGGATCTGTCGCTCAAGCTGGACATGGTCCAGCGGGCGGACAAAGCGGCACGCCGGTACGACCCACGCATCACCCAGGTGCGGGCCAGCTATGCGGACGAGGTGCGGCGGATTCTGATTGCCGCCTCGGACGGAACCTTTGCCAGCGACACGCAGCCGCTGGCGCGGATGAGCATCTTCGTGATCGCGAAAGACGCCGAGCGCACTGCGAAAGGCAGCTCCGGTGGGGGCGGCCGGGTGGAGATCGGCTTCTTCGCCGGCGCAAAGAGCCCGGAACATTTTGCCGAGGAGGCTGCGCGGACAGCGATCCTGCAGCTGGGCGCGGTAGCGGCGCCGGCGGGCGAGATGGAAGTGGTGCTGGGTCCAGGATGGCCGGGCGTTCTGCTGCATGAGGCGGTGGGACATGGTCTCGAAGCCGACTTCAACCGGAAGAAGACCTCGGCTTTCGCGGGACTGATCGGGCAGCCGGTGGCCAGCTCGAAGGTGACGGTGGTGGACAACGGGAGGATGCCCTCGCGGCGCGGCTCGCTCAATGTCGACGACGAGGGATCCGCAACCCAGGAGACGGTGCTCATTGAGGGCGGCATCCTGAAGGGTTATTTGAGCGACAAGCTGAGCGCGCGGCTGATGGGCATCGCCAGTACCGGCAACGGACGGCGCGAGAGCTATCAGCAGATTCCTATGCCGCGCATGACAAACACCTACATGCTCGCCGGCGAGGACGATCCGGGGGACATTCTGCGCAGCGTGAAGCGCGGTCTCTACGCCGTGAACTTCGGCGGGGGCCAGGTGGATATCACCAGCGGAAAGTTTGTCTTTTCGGCGTCAGAGGCTTATCTGATCGAGGACGGCAAAATCACCGCTCCGGTGCGCGACGCTACTTTGATCGGCAACGGGCCGGAAGCGCTGAAGCACGTCTCGATGGTGGGCAACGACCTGGCGCTCGATGAGGGCATCGGCACCTGCGGCAAGGATGGACAAAGCGTGCCGGTGGGCGTGGGCATGCCCACGGTCAAGCTGGACCGGATGACCGTAGGGGGCACGGGGAGGTGATCGCCGCCACCCAGCCCGGGACCGATCTGCAGCAGCTGGCCGCGGACATCGTGGCGCGCGCACTGCGAGCGGGTGCCTCCGATGCCGAAGTCACGATCCGCGACGGTGACGAATTCTCGACCACGGTGCGGCTCGGTGAAGTGGAAACACTGAAAGAATCCGGATCGCGTGGCGTGGGGCTGCGGGTGCTCGTCGCCTCCGATGACGGCTATCGCGTGGCGAGTACCTCGTCGAGCGATTTCACTGACGACGGCATCGAGCATCTGGTGCGCGGTGCTGTGGCACTCGCTGCCGTCACCAGCGTCGATCCGTTTGCCGGGTTAGCTGAGCAGGACGAGTACGGTCAGCTCGGCGGCGATCTGCAGCTCTGTCACGAGGACGTCTATTCCCTGCCCAGCGAAGAACGCATTGCCTGGGCGCGGCGTGCGGAGGCAGCGGCGATGGCCGTCGATACGCGGCTGGTGAACAGCGACGGCGGCTCGTTCGATGCGGCCAGCGGCCGGCGCATCTTCGCCAACTCCCGGGGTTTTCTCGGCGAATATCGGTCATCGTACTGCTCCGTGTCCGCCAGCCCCATCGCTCAGGGTGCGAACGGCGCCATGCAACGCGACTTCTGGTGGTCGCAGGCGCGGGCGTTACGGGATCTGGATTCGCCGGAGGAGGTAGGGCGCGAAGCGGCGAGGCGCACTCTGCGCATGCTGGATGCGCGCCGAGTTTCCACCCAGCAGGCTCCGGTAGTGTTTGCACCCGAAGTGGCGCGCGGCCTGGTGGGCGCGGTTTTTGACGCCGCGACCGGCGACGCGATCTACCGGCAGTCGTCGATCTTTGCAGGCCAGCTGCATGAACAGGTCGCCGCGTCTTCGATTACCGTTGTCGATGACGGCACGATTCCAGGCGGTTTCGGAACCTCGCCCTTCGACGCCGAGGGGCTGCCCAGCCGGCACACAGTGATTGTCGACAAAGGAATCCTCAGCAGCTACATATTGAATACCTATGCCGGACGCAAGCTGGGCATGAAGAGCACCGGCAACGCGGGCCGCGGGCTGGCCGGCAATCCGTATCTGGATGCCGGCAATCTGTACATGCAGGCGGGGATGCAGAGTCCGGAGGAGATCCTGCGCGGCGTGGAGTGCGGTCTGTATGTGACGCGGCTGCTCGGCCAGGGCGTGAATCTGGTCACCGGCGACTATTCCCGCGGCGCCGGGGGCCTGT
>DASRRO010000153.1:0-41532 GCA_035656855.1 Acidobacteriaceae bacterium
GTCGCCGTGGCGGGTATAGAAGGTGAGGTCGGAGCGGTATCCGTAGCGGGCGGCGAGGCTGGTGAGGGTGTGGCGGGGGATGGAGAGGGTGACGCGGCCGCTGGGATCGATGGCGGTAGTGACGCCGGAGTTGGTGTCGAGCAGGAGCCAGCGGTGGTTTTCAATGGCGCGCATGCGGGTCATATTGAGGTGCTGCCAGGGGGCGGAGGTGTCGCCGTACCAGCCGTCGTCAGAGATATTGACGAGGACCTCGGCGCCGTTGAGAGCGAAGTGACGGATCTCGTCGGCGAAGACGGATTCGTAACAGATGAAGGTACCGAACGTATGGCCATCGGCACGGAAGACGACGCGCTCGGTGCCGGGATGGAGATCCTCAAGCTGGTGGGTGAGCTTGGGGGCGAAGAAAAAAAGTTGTCGGTAGGGGATGTATTCGCCGAAGGGGACGAGGTGGATCTTGTCGTAGCGTCCCTGAACGGAGCCGTCGGAGTTGGCGAAGACGCCTGAGTTGTAGAAGCCGCGGGCGTCGTGGCCGAGCATACCGGCGATGACCGGGGCGCGGGCAGCGGTGGCTATGGTCCGGAGGGCGTCGAGGGTGCGCGGCTGGTCGCTCTGGAACCAGGAGGCGGTTTCGGGCCACAAGATCATGCCGGGGGGTGGGATGTTCTGCGCGCAGTCCGGGGGCGGAGCGGGTGGATGCGCGAGGGTGGGCAGTCCGGTGAAGGCGGGTGTGCAGGTGCGGGCGTCGTGCAGAAGGATCCAGGAGAGCTGGCCGTTCCACTGGAGGCCGGGCCAGGTAGTGGCGTCCTCGGCGGCAACGTTGATATTGGGCTGCAGGAGGACGGCGTAGGCGGAGGTAGGTGAGGACGGCGCGGCAACAAAGGAGCCGGGCTGGAGGATGGTGACGAGGAGGATTCCGGAGACGGTGCAGATGAGCCGTGTGCGGGCGGCGGAGAGCATGGCTCCGGCAAAGAGAGCGTTGGCCCCCATGAGGACAAAGGAGAGGCCGTAGACGCCGGTCCACGGAGCGAGGTGGGTGAGGAAGAGGTTATCGACCTGGGCGTAGCCGAGCTGGTCCCAGGGGACGGAGGTGATGCGGGCGGCGGCGAGCTCGAGGGCGGTCCAGAGGAACGGCGCGGCGACGAGGGCAGCGGTGAGGCCGAGTCGGCGGCGGATGAGGGCAAGGAGAAATCCGAAGAGGCCGAAGTAGAGGCCGAGGATGGCGCTGAAGGCAAAGACCATGCCTGCCGCACCGATGGGGGGCATGTTCCCGTAGAGGTGCATGGTCTGGTAGATCCAGTAGCAGTTGAGGATGTACCAGAGGAGTCCGGAGAGCCAGGCGATGAAGGCGGCGCGGCGGAGGTAGCGAGGGTGCTCGGCTTGCGGGGGGGCGAGGAGGGCCCAGAGCAGGGGGACGAGGGCGAACCAGGCAAGGATGCCTCGCCAGGGTGGGAGGGGTCCGGCTACGGGAAAGCAGAAGTCGAGGAGGATCGAGGAGGCGAAAGCCAGCAGGATGGGGAGACGGAGAGAGGCACGCAGCGGCTGGGCGGGGAGGGGCTGGGGAGCGGCTACCACAGCGGGCGATCCGGAGAAGGCATGGGATCTACTCTTTGCCGACGAGTTCGTTCAGGTCTTCGAAGAAACTGATGATGATGACGAGCATGGATCCGGCGACGCCGATGAAGAAGATCCAGGTCATTCCAGTCATGCAGGCTCGGGCAAGAGCGATCACAGAGGCATTGTAAATCAGGGGCGCGGGGAACCGTGGCGGGGCGAGGAGGGCGGTCCCGTTTCGACACTGATTTCGGCGCTGTTGTTACTTCAGAATGCCCGATCTCAGCGAAATTCTTTTGCTGTTCACGGTCCGCCGCGATACTGAGCCGGAGAATGGATCTGATACGTCGGGCCATGCAGACGGGATTGGCGAGGATTCCATGAGCCAGAGCGTTTCGATTGCGGTGGTCGGTTCCGGGTACGTGGGATTGGTGGCGGCGACGTGCTTCGCGGAGATCGGACACCGCGTAGTGTGTGTCGATAACGACGAGGCGCGAGTCCGTAGCCTGCAACAGGGCGAAATTCCGATTCATGAGATGTACTTGCCGGAGTTGGTGGGGCGGCATCGCGGCCAATCGCTGACATTCACGACGGACCTGCGAAGGGCCACCCAGGAGGCCCAGGCGGTCTTCATAGCTGTCGGCACGCCACAGAGCGATTCAGGCTGTGCCGATTTGTCTTATGTAGACGCGGTGGCCAGTGAAATCGCTCGGGCAATCGATGACTACAAGGTGATCGTGGAGAAGAGCACGGTTCCCGTATATACGAACGAATGGATTCGGCGGGTGATGGAAAGGAATGGCGTACCGCGGCAGCTGTTTGAAGTCACGTCGAATCCGGAGTTTCTGCGTGAAGGAACGGCGGTGGCGGATTTCCTGCATCCGGAGAGGATTGTTCTGGGCACACAGACCGATCGGGCAGCAGGGCTGCTGCGGAAGATCTACGAACCGCTGATTTCGGGGGCCTACTATCGGACCGCCGGAGCGGTTCCGGGGATGCGGCAGGAGAGCGATCCGCCGCCGCTTCTGCAGACATCCACGAAGGCGGCTGAGATCATTAAGCACGCTTCGAACGCCTTCCTTGCGACCAAGATTTCGTTCATCAACGTCGTTGCCAATATCTGCGAAACGGCCGGAGCCGATGTGAGGGAGGTCATACGCGGTTTGGGCATGGACAGCCGGATCGGCCCGCGCTTTCTGGAGCCGGGCATCGGTTATGGCGGCTCGTGTTTCCCGAAGGACGTGGCGGCTTTCAGGCATGCGGCCGAGCAAATGGGCGTGGATTTCAGCCTGTTGCGGGAAGTGGAGAAGATCAATACGGAGCAGAGGCGGCGGTTCTTTCAGAAAGTGCGGTCGGCGCTTTGGACCTTCCGCGGCAAGAAGATCGGGGTTCTGGGACTGGCATTCAAGGGTGGGACGGACGATATCCGGGAATCACCGGCCATCGATATCGTGCGACAGCTGCTTCTGGAGGGCGCACGCGTGACCGCGTATGACCCGGCGGCCACTGAGCGGGCTAAGGAAGTGCTGCCGCCAGGGCCGCAGATGGGCTACGCCGAGGACGCCTATACAGCGGCCAGGGATGCCGATGCGCTGCTGATATTGAACGAGTGGGAAGAATTCGGCCAGCTGGATCTGAAGCGGCTCCACGATCTGCTTCGCTATCCGATCATCATCGACGGTCGCAATCACTACGAACCGGACGCGATGGCACAGCATGGGTTCACCTATCTGAGCGTCGGGCGACCTGGACCGACCCCAACCCGGGATGTCGGGGTGGGGCTTTCCTGAGACAGAATCCCCTTGTTCTGCCAGCGCAGGAACCCCAGTCTTACTGGGGAGCTGTCGCGCAGACCGGCACCCTGCGTCGAACCGGGGCTGAGTCACTTGTGAGCGCATTCGAAGTGGTAAGTTGAATACGGGTGCAGCCACATCGGAGAGAATCTGGAGTCTCGTCTGGATTTCGCTGGAGGTGGGGCGCCAAAGCACGTCCAAACGGGATCCATGGTCAAGAGGGTATTGATTTACCGGCTGGGAAGCCTGGGCGATACGGTTGTAGCGTTGCCGGCGTTCCGTGTTGTGGAGCGATCCTTTCCCAACGCCATACGGATTCTGCTGACGAACATGCCGACACACTCCAATGCGCCGGCAGCATTTGCCGTCCTGGAAGGTTCGGGGCTGGTCCATGGATATATGGACTACCCGTGGAAAATGCGGGGCTTCAAAGAGCTGGCGCGGCTGTGGTGGAAAGTCGTGCGATTTCGGCCTCAGATTGTGGTCTATCTGATGGGCAATCGCAAGACGGAGAGGCGGGACTCCTGGTTCTTCCGGCTCTGCGGAGTCCAGCGGATCATTGGGGCGCCGGGCGGCGGAAGCCGCGACCTCCGGACGACCGGGATCAATGGCCTGTGGGAGCGCGAAGCAGAAAGACTGCTTCGCCATGTGGATGAGCTCGGCACAGCGGACGTCCATGATTTGTCGAACTGGGACCTCCGGCTGACCGAGGCCGAGAAATGCAAGGCAGTTGAAGTTCTGATGTCGATCGGCGATCGTCCGGTCATCGGGTGTGGGCCCGGTACGAAGATGCAGGCCAAGGACTGGGGACAGGAGAACTGGCGCAAGCTGCTGAGCCGGCTGACGGGGGAGTTTCCGGACCATGCGCTGGTACTGGTGGGCGCAAAAGAAGACGCCGAAGCCGCTGACTATGCGGCGGCGGAATGGGCTGGGCCTGTCATCAATCAATGCGGAAAGCTGACCCCTCGAGAGACGGCCGCGGTGCTTCGGCGTGCGGAGCTCTTTCTGGGCCCGGACAGTGGGCCGATGCACCTGGCCGCGGCCTACGGAGTGCCATGCGCCATTCCATTTGCGGCGCTGGACAGGGCGGGACGCTGGTTCCCGATCGGCAGCCGGCACCAACTGATCTATCACCATGTCGATTGTGAGAACTGTCGATTGACGGTGTGTATTGAGCAGCGCAAAAAGTGCCTGACCTCGATCAGCGTGGAGGAGATGGCGGCGGCGGCGCTGGAGGCGTGGCGGCAAGGACAGGGTGGTCTTCTGTGAGCGATGAAGCGCGCACGACTCCGCGATCTCCGGAAGAGAAGATCATGGACTGGGCAAAGGCGCGCGATCGGGCCCTTGCGTGGCAGAGGTCCGGACTGAAAGTGGTGCTCACGAATGGGTGCTTCGATCTGCTGCACCCGGGGCACGTACAGCTGCTGGATCGGGCGCGACGAGAGGGGGATCGGCTGATGGTAGCCATCAACAGCGACGCATCGGTGCGATGTCTGAAAGGGCCGTCGCGCCCGGTGGTTGGCGAAGGTGCTCGCGCGCGAGTGCTGGCGGGACTGGAAGCGGTGGATGCGGTGGTGATCTTCAACGAGCCCACGCCGCTGCAGCTGATCGAACGGCTGCGTCCGGAGGTGCTGGTGAAGGGGGGCGACTATGCGGGGGAGGAGATTGTTGGCGGCCCGGAGGTTCGATCATGGGGAGGCCGGGTCGTGTTTGTGCCCTTCCTGGAGGGATTCAGCACGACGGAGCTGATCGCACGCGCGCGGCCGGGAAAAGGATAGCGCCGCACGGCGATCTACGGCATGCCGGCGGCGCGAGCTCGTTCTTCGAGAAAGGCTTCGATACGGGAGCAGTCGGGATCGTAGAAGACGGACCGGTCATCGATGAGGTAGTCGTAGCGAGGCTTGCCCATCCAGAGCTCGTGATAGCGCACGCCCCAGCCGGCGAGCTGCCGCTCGGTGAAATCGCGTCCCACGCGCTCCGTCTCTTCACGATCCCCTTTGGTTCGACCCATGAAGCGACTGGTATGCAGGACGATGGTGAAGCCGCGATCGTAAAGGCGGTTGACCAGAGCGATCATGCCGGGGTGGGGCTGCGCGTTGTCATAATCGCCTTCCACCTGATCACACAGGACCCCATCGATGTCGAAACAAACCTTCATGAAGACATCCAGCCCTGGAAGTCTTTGAGAAAGCCCTGAACGGATTTATCAGTGGCGGGATGTGCGGCCATCTGCTCGAGGATTTTGGCGCCGACAGTCGCGATATGGCCACCGGCGAGATGCGCTTCGAGGACATCGGTCTGAAGGCGGATGCTGCCGACGATGATCTCCGCTTTGTGTCCGGCCTGGTCGAAGATGCGGCGGGTGTTGCCAATGACGCGCACCGGGTCGCCACCGATATCTTTGAGGCGGCAGTGAAAGATGGAGACGTAACTGGCGCCGCTGTTGGCGGCGAGCACGCATTGTTCTTCGGTGAAGATGCAGGTGCAGTTGACGCGGATCCCGGCTTTGGAGAGGCCGTAGATGGCCTTCAGTTCGTCCCAGCCGACGGGGATTTTGATATTGAGGTTCGAATAGCCGATTTTGTCCATGATGTCCCGGCCCTGGGAGATCATCTCGTCGGCTTTGGTGGCGAAGACTTCGACGCTGAGGGGCAGGTTACGGCCATCGGCCTCAATCAATTTCACAATCTTTTTAATGTGCTCGTAGAAATTGGCTTTCGGTTCCTTCGCCAGCAGGGATGGGTTGGTAGTAATGCCGGCAAGGTGGCCGCGCGCCAGTCCGTTTTCCACGTCCTGGAGGTTGGCGGAGTCGAGAAAGATCTTCACGCAGGTTGCTCCTGTTTCGAGGTGATTGAAGGATCGGAGTCAAGGTCGATGTGGCGGTAGGTCTGGCCATCTTCGACGAGACAGGAGTCGGAATCCGAATCGCGCGTAGAGACCTCGAGGATCACCGTGTCTTCGAGGCCGATGCGCATGTGCATGACACCGGGTCGAACATCGTAGCTCTGGCCAGCCATCATGACGATGCTGCGATTTTCGGCGCGGCCGATGCGCAGGCCGACTTTCAGCAGGCCGGAGTGTATATAGTAGCTCTCGCTTTTTTCGACGTGATATTCGAGGCTGCTCTGTCCGCCCTGGCGGACGAAAATACGTTTGGCAGCGACGTCTTCGCTGAGGATGGTTTCAATGCGGCCCCAGTATTTTTCCCGAACGTCGGTGGTGGGCTGGCCGATGAGGGGAATCGAAGACGAATCCAGAGAGCCGAAAGCCGCGGCCGCGGCCTCATCGGATTCCAGACGGATGGAGCGGAGGCCTTCGGGAGAGCGAGGGCCGAAGAGATAGATGGCGGCGCCGGCGTGACTGGCGGCGGCGTGGGGAAAGAATGCGGGAATGGGCAGGAGCTGGCCGGCGCGGACGATGCCGGCCTGGGGATTGCCTGCCGTATCGATGCTGCGCACAAGGACTTCGCCAGATTCGACGAAGGCGTGGAACTTGCCGGCGGCGAGGATATGCAGCGGCTGAGCGGCGCCGGGGAGGAGGTCGACACGATACATCGAGAACTGTGGCAGCTCGGTCAGAGAGGTGACGCTGCCCCACGAGAACGAGTTGGCCTGAGGGTGATTGATGTGGCGGACCTGATCGAGGGTCAATCCGTAAGCCATGGGGACTCCTTTTGCGGCTATAGGCCGAGGGCCGGCGCGAGGTCGGCTTTCCTGGGCGGAATCGTACCGTGAATCTGCACGGAGAGGCCAGCCCAGGCGTTGGCCAGTTGCAGGGCGGCAGGGGGGTCCTCGAGGCCGGCGAGACAGAAGGCGGACAGAAAGGCATCGCCGGCGCCGGTTGTGTCGGTGACGGTGACCGGCCGAGCCGGGGCGTGGAAAACGGACGAACCGTCCTGGAAAAGGGCCCCCTGTTCGCCAAGCTTGACCACAATGCGAGTGGTGTCGAGGGCCTGGTTGAGAACGGAGAAGCCGCTGGGGTCGACGGAAGGCGAAAAGGCCGGATCGATACAGCGGGCTTCCCTCAGGTTAAGGACCATGATGCAGCCGCCGCGATAGAGGGCGTGGTTACCGGCGGTCTGCGAGACCTGCGAGTCCACGTAGACGGCTTTTTGCGCGGCATGGAGCCGGGGCAGGAGCGCGGTGAGGAAACTGGAGGAGAGCAGGCCATGCCGGTAATCGGAAATGATGACGATGTCGATGGCGGGCAGAGCGGCTTCCGTGAGGGCGAGAGCGCGTTCGGCAACGGGTGCGGAGACGGGCTCGTCGTCGCGCTGATCCAGCTGAAAAAGCTTGTAGCCGTCGACCCAGAAGCGATGCTTGACAGTGGTGGGGCGGCCCGCATCCTCGACGGAGAGCAGAGTGAGGCGGGGCGAGGCGAACTGGCGGACGTGCGCTGCTTCGTCATCGGCGCCCACGAGGGTCAGGAACTGTACTGAAGCACCGAGTTCAAGGAGATTGCGGGCCACCAGAGCCGCACCGCCGAGGGAGTACCGAACCTCTTTGCGGCGAGCGACGATGGTGGGGGTTTCGGCAGAGAGGCCGAGAGCCGTTCCATAGGTATAGATATCGAGGATGGTGTCCCCGATGAGCAGCACGCGGGTGCGATCCAGTCTTTGGAGAATGGCTGCCAGGGTCGTCAAACGAGAATTCCTGAGAAGAGCTGCTCGGCCATCCGCAGGGCGGTCACCGGCGCGAAACGATCAGTGGATCTGAACCGATTCATGCGACGGAGGCTGCGGAGACTCGCCGCCTTTAATGCGTTGTATGACATTCGTGGAGGAATAGCCGCGGACCAGAGGAAAGATTTTAATCTCAATGTCCTCGGGAATTTCGTCCTGAACACGGACCTCTTCGGCAAGCCACTCGCCGCCTTTGACAACGACAGCGGGATGGAGCGACTCGATGAGTGCGGTTGGCCGAAGCTCGTCAAAGATGACGACCTCGTCGACAAAGCGCAGCGCCTGCAGAACGGCCTTGCGGTTCTCCTGAGAATTGACAGGGCGACCTTCGCCTTTGAGCGCGCGGGCAGACTCATCCGAATTGATGCCGACCACCAGGCGGTCGCCAAGATTACGGGACCATTTCAGCAACTCGATATGCCCCTGGTGCATGATGTCGAAGACCCCGTTGGTGAAGACCACTTTACCGCGGGGATCGGGGGCGATGCGCTCCACCCGGCGCACATGGCGGCGCTCTCCGAACTTTTCTGACAGCCAGCGGTGGCTGATTTCTATGTTCTCCTGTTCGCCGCAGATCCAGCAGCCGAGACAGAGGATGTTTGCGTCGTTGTGCTCTCGGCATTTGCTGGCGCTTTCGTAATTGTGCACGACAGCAGCGCGGACTTTGGGAAGCTTGTTGGCGGCAATGCTCATCCCGATGCCGGTGCCGCAAATGAGAATCCCGCGATCACAGTCGCCATTCTGGATGAGGGTGCCCACCAGCTGGGCGTAATCGACATAATCGACGGCAACCGACGCAGTAAACGGGCCGAGGTCGAGGCAGCGGTAACCCGCTTCGATGAGGGAAGCTTTGATTCTGGCCTTCAGGTCAACACCGTTATGATCCGCAGCGAGACAAACGATCATGTCGTTCATGCAGGGTCTCTCCTGTCGGTGTCGAGGAAATCGCCCTGGCCGCCGTGCGCAGAAGGCTGCCGGTAACCAAAGGGGAGCATCGTGACCTCACTCTACGCGATTCGTCGCCGGGGGCGCAAGAGAGGCAGCCTCGGGAACGCCGCTGGAGGACGGAGCACTGGAGACGTTTGCCAATGGAGGAGGTTCTGGTCTGATCAGGCAAGGATTCGGTTGACTGCGTCGGAAAGAGAAGGCGCAACCGCATCGGCGAGAGGGACGGCCTGTTCCCAGCCCGGTTTTCGAGAAGCCGGATCGCCCTCGATCAGAATGGAGGAGAGGCCGAGGGTATGGGCAACCTGAAGATCGGAGAGTGAATCGCCGATGACCAAACTGGTGGAGCGGTTCGCGTCAGGGAAATCGCGGAAGGCCTGCTCGAATAGACCGGTCTTCGGCTTGCGGCAATCGCATTCATTTCTGTCGTGGGGACAGTAATAGAACGCATCGATGTGAGCGCCGGCGCCGGCGAGATGCTGCTGCAGGCAGTTGTGAATGGATTCGATGTCATTCCGGGTCGCTCGACCCAGGGCAATGCCGCGCTGATTGGAAACAAGGATGACGCGTATGCCCGCGCGATTGAGGGCGGCAATGGCTTCTTCGACCCCGGGAAGCGGGTGAAAATCGCGCCAGTCAGAGATGTACTCGCCTTCGGCGGGTTTGCGATTGATGACGCCGTCGCGATCCAGAAACACGTTGCGGATGTCCTGAAACCGAGTGGCCACTGCCCGAGATGCTCCCGTTGTCCAGAGGATGGATGACGGTATGATAGCGGAGAAACGCGCCGAGCCATGGGAGAGCAGAAAGCCGAATCGCCGCGCCTGGCGGAACCCTGCAGTGAGACGACCGTCGCCGGATGAACCGCCCATGATCCAGGACCTACATAACGCAGTGCGACTCATCGAGAATGACTGGCACGCCACGCGTGTTGTGGTGGTTGGAGATGTCATGGTCGACCGGTACATCTGGGGCGATGTGGAAAGGGTGTCGCCAGAGGCGCCGGTACCGGTGGTGCGGGCCGCTCATCGGAGCGAACGGCCCGGGGGTGCGGCCAATGTAGCGATGAACATCTCCGGGCTGGGCGCCCAGGCGGATCTTTTTGGCTTCTGCGGGGACGACGAAGGACGCACGGCATTGGAGAAATATTTGCCGGAGGCAGGCGTCGCCGCCCATCTCACCGTAACGGCGGACCATCCGACAACCACGAAGCTGCGGATTCTTAGCGGGAAGCAGCAAATGCTGCGACTGGATATGGAGCGGACAGACGGTTATTCAGCGGCTGCGTATCGGGAACTGGCGGGAAAAGTTGAAGCGGCAATGGATGGCGCCAACGCCGTGGTGCTGTCTGATTACGCGAAAGGCGCGCTGAGTGAAGAACTGTGCCAGCAGGTAATCCGCGCTGCGCGGGCGCGCGGGATTCCGGTGCTGGTTGATCCTAAACAACGCGATTTTGGGCGATATCGCGGAGCCACGTTGATCTGCCCCAATCTTGCCGAGCTGGCAACGGCGGTGGGCGGTTCTCCCCGGGAACTGGAAGCGTTGCTCACGGCGGGACAGGCACTGGTATCGCGACTCGACCTTCGGTATCTGGCGCCAACCATGAGCGAGAAGGGCATCGCGATTCTGTGTGCAGACTCACGATCGATTCATCCCGCTGTGGCGCGCCAAGTATTCGATGTCTCAGGCGCGGGAGACACAGTCATCGCAATGCTCGCTCTGGCCATGGCCAGCGGTCTCCCGATAGAGATGGGAGCGCGGCTGGCCAATGTGGCTGCGGGCATTGTGGTCAGCAAAGTGGGAACGGTGCCGGTGAGCCGCGATGAACTGCTGACCACCCTCATGCCGGAGATCGAATTGCAGGCAGAAGAGAAGGTCCTGACCCTGGATTCGCTCAGGGTACGGGTCGGCGCCTGGCGCTCGTCCGGGCAGACGACGGTGTTTACCAACGGCTGCTTCGATCTGCTGCACATCGGCCACATTACCCTGCTCGAAGAAGCGCGGCGCGAGGGCGATCGGTTGGTGGTGGCGATCAACAGCGACGCGTCGGTGCGGACCCTGAAGGGACCGGCACGGCCCATTGTGGGCGAACTGGATCGAGCCAGGATTCTGGCAGCGCTGGCGGCGGTGGATGCGGTGGTCATTTTCGATGAACCCACTCCCCTGCGGCTGGTCGAGGCACTGCAGCCCGAGGTCATCGTTAAAGGCGGTGATTACCGCGAGGAGACCATCGTGGGAGCCCGCGAGGTCCGTTCGTGGGGTGGGCGCGTGAAGATCGTACCCATCGTCGAGGGCTTCAGTACGACGGGGCTGATCGCCCGGGCAACGAACGCCGAGGCACCGGGTCCCACTTCACGAGACCGATCTTAGCGTTCAGCCACCAGATGTCGAGGAGCCTTCGTTCTGGAGCATCTGACGGATGCCACGCAGGGCCTGGCGGGTGCGCTCCTCGTTTTCAATCAATGCAAAGCGGACGTGATGGTCGCCATACTCGCCGAAGCCGATGCCGGGACTGACGGCAACTTTCGCCTCCTGGAGCATGAGTTTGGAGAATTCAAGGGAGCCGAGCGGGCGCCAGGGCTCGGGGATGGGCGCCCAGACGAACATAGTGGCTCGCGGCGAAGGCACCTCCCAGCCGAGCTTGTTCAGGCCGCTGACGAGGCAGTCTCGTCGGCGCTGATAATTGTCGCGAATTTCGGCGACGCAGTCCTGCGGACCCTCCAGGGCCAGAATCGCCGCCACCTGAATGGGGGTAAAAGTGCCGTAGTCGAAGTAACTTTTGAGCCGGGCGAGCGCGGAGACCAGCTCGGGATTGCCCACCATAAAGCCGACCCGCCATCCCGGCATGTTGTAGCTCTTGGAGAGGGTGAAGAACTCGACGGCGATGTCTTTGGCGCCGGGAACCTCAAGAATGGAGGGCGCGCGGTACCCATCGAAGACGATGTCGGCGTAGGCGAGGTCGTGGACGATCCAGATGCCGTGCTGCCTGCACATCGCGACGACCCGCTCAAAAAATGCCAGGTCGACGCACTGGGTGGTCGGGTTGGCGGGAAAGTTCAGGATCAGCATCTTCGGCCGGGGCACCATGAGCGGGATTACCTGCTCCAGTTCCGCGAGGAAGTTGTCCGCACTGTGAATGGGGACGCTGTGGATGGTGGACCCGGCGATGACCGGTCCATAGATGTGAATGGGGTAGCTGGGATTGGGCACCAGAACCACGTCGCCCTGATCGAGAGTGGCCAGACAGAGGTGGGCAATGCCTTCCTTCGATCCAATGGTAACAATCGCTTCCGTTTCGGGATCGAGGGTGACACCGTATCGTGACCCGTACCATTTGGTAATGGCACGACGGAGTCGCGGGATGCCTTTGGAAAGGGAGTAGCGATGGGTTTCAGGGCGCCGCGCGGCCTCGATCAACTTGTCGACAATGTGCCGGGGTGTAGCGCCATCCGGATTGCCCATGCCGAAATCGATGATGTCCTCGCCGCGGCGGCGGGCGGCAGCCTTCAGTTCAGCCGTAATGTTGAAGACGTAGGCGGGCAGGCGGCGGATACGCGGAAATTCGTGCACGGGGTCCTCGTGGCGGGATGGCGTGCGTGGCTGGGCGAATGCGGCCGGCACAACAACCATCTTTCAACACATCTTAACGAGGGCCGATGAAAAGCGGGCATCTCAGAGAAGGTTCGCACCACTTTCGTTATGAACGGCCTGAAGGAATTGCCGCAGGATCGCAATTCGGGGCGCAGCCAGGCGGCGGGCGCTCTCGAGGCGAAGTTTGCCTGGCAGTTCTTCGAGATTCCGGCGCAGGACAGCAACAGCGTCGGTGAAACGGAAAAAGCGGGTATCGCGGCCGACCTTGCTGACGATGCGCAGAATGCCGATGGCACCGAGTTGCTCGAGGATATCGGCATCGCGGAGGATGGTGGCCTCGATCGTTTTCGGCTCATCGACGGGCTGATGCTGCCGGATGGCCGCAAGAACGGAGGGGATCCTGGTCTCAGGGAAGCCCACCTGGCTGAGGATAACCGGGGCCTGGGAGCAGGCGTAGGCGACGTGGTCCCAGCCGGCGAGATCTTCGGGATTCTCGGGACGGTGACCGACAAAAACGCCGAGATCGTGCAGCCAGGCAGCGGCGGCGACAACCTCCTGGTCGTGAGAAACATCGGCGCCGATGGACCGGGTCAGTTCGACCAGGCGGGGCTGGTGCCCGAACTTATCCACAGGGCGGGCCTGGGTTTCCACGAAATGGGCGAGGCGATCAAGAGTTGCGGAGGGCATGACACGTTTGTAATCTTTCGGAGAGAGGTTTGCAGCGGCAGAATTACGAGGAGACCGGGAGAGTTCAGCTCTGCATTGGCTACCGTACCGTTCCTGTGACAATTGGGTTGGAAATCGAAGGGGACCTCACTTACGTTGCCATTTGCGGTACTGCGAGCGCCAATATGCGGCAAAGGCAACAGAAACGGGTGGAGTTGTTGTATCGTGCTTAACAAGGCTAAAAAACCAGCGAGTCATCCGAGCGTTTGCCTACCCTGGCTGAAGTTACGACGTAGTTTGAGTCCGCCGGATTTCTGTTGTGAAGGGATTCTGTAGCTGCAGGTCGATATTGAAATCGGATGCAGGCACGGGAGTTCCGAACCGGGGCGGCAAGCTCAACCCGCATGGCGAATGCTTTTAACCGGCCGAATCGACAGCGGCCCGACTGAAGGATATGGCGACTTCAGAATACCTTCGGAATAGTGATGGAAGAGATCGAGCTCAGGCTTCGGTGCTGCAGCTGCCGCCCAGCACGCGGCGCACGGGCATTGGGCCGTCGACCATAGCCTCGGCCATGGTGATGGTCAATGATGTTCTGGCGATTTTGGTGGCGTTCGGCATGTCCATCCTGCTGCGGATGCTGATCACGCGGTGGAACCTCATTCCTGAAGCGGGTCTGAAGACCGTCCCCAACACACCGCTGGACCTGTTTTATCTTGGCTGGTTTCTGCTGGCGTATCTTTTGGTGGCGCGGCGCTACGGACTTTATGCCACTGTGCCCACGGGCACCGGAACGAATGAGATGCGCCTGGTGCTGCAGGGGTGCATGAATGCAGGGTTGTTGCTTTGCGGAGCGCTGTTCATGTTCCATGGGGTGGCGATCTCCCGCATTCTGGTGTTGCTGCTGGTTGTTACTGCCTGCCTAACGCTGTGCGTGCGCCGCGCGGTGCGGCGGTATGCACTTTACCGGCAATTCGCCCAGGGCATCGAGTTGCGGAACGTTCTGATTCTGGGAACGAATCAGCTCAGCTTCGCCATGAGCCGGCACATTCGGACGCACAGCCGGCTGGGATACCGGTTCGCGGGCTTCGTGGCGGCCCCGGGTTCAGGCGTCAGCCGGGAAATCGCTCCGGAGGAGATTCTGGGCGGCACGGACAAGCTGCGCCAACTGGTACGCCAGCACTTTATCGACGAAGTCGTGATCGCCGAATACTATCCTTCGGACAGCGCGATTCGACTGGTGCAGGACGCCCGGGAAATGGATCTGGACGTACGCGCCATCTCCGGATATTACGGAGATCTGACCACCAATGCGCCGGTGGAGTTCCTGGGAATTTTCCCGGTCTGCCCATTGCACAGGCGCGCACCGCGCATGGTCGGTCTGCTCTGCAAGCGGGGCGTCGACATTTTTCTCTCATTGGGCGCTCTGCTGATCGCTGCTCCGGTGATGCTGGTCATCGCGCTCGCCGTGAAGCTCGAATCGGGGGGGCCGGTCTTCTATATTTCCGAACGCATCGGCAAGCGCGGACGCGTCTTTCCCTGTTTCAAGTTCCGCACAATGGTCAACAATGCGGAGAAGATGAAGAAGGATCTGACCGCTTTGAACGAGCGGGACGGCGTCCTGTTCAAGGTGAAGAACGACCCACGAGTGACGCGGCTGGGCCGAACACTGCGGAAGTACAGTCTGGACGAACTGCCGCAGTTCCTGAACGTGCTGCGCGGCGAGATGAGTATCGTGGGACCGCGGCCGCCAATCGCCAGCGAGGTGGAAAAGTACGAACTGGAGCACATGCGCCGTCTGGAGGTGCTGCCCGGATTGACGGGGCTGTGGCAGGTGCAGGCGAGGCACGATCCTTCCTTCGCCAAGTACATCGCGCTGGATACAGCTTACGTGGAGAACTGGAGTTTCTGGCTTGATCTGCGCATCCTGCTGCAGACGGCCAACGTAGTGCTGCGCGGAACCGGGTCCTAGAGCGGCCGCAATCGCCCCTTCCGTCGAGAGCCAGATAACCTCTTTTGCGACAGATTTTGCAACCTGCGATGAGACTTTCCGCACCCGGGGATCGTCCCTGACGGCAGGCCGTTCCCTGCCTTGTTTTCCCAGGCAGATTTTCAAACGAGATTCCTTCGGAGGTCACCTTGAGCCAGTTGCTGCGCAGAACCTGCGTCCTCATGCTGGGGACGCTGTTTGTCGTAGGCACAATGCAGTCACTCCGCGCACAGGAGCAGCGGCGTCCCGATGAGCCGCACGCGGGCGACGCGAATAAACAGGAGAAACAGGAACCCATTCCGCCGGAAAAGAGCTCGGTCACGAAGCACGACCTGAATCTGGACGGCAAAATGCTGCACTACACCGCCACCGCCGGTACTCTGCTGATCCGGGACGGCGAAGACGATCACCCGTACGGCAGCATCTTCTACGTGGCCTACACGCTGGACGGAGCGGATCCAACGTCGCGCCCGGTCACTTTTCTGTACAACGGCGGACCAGGATCGGCGACGCTGTGGCTGCACATGGGCTCATTCGGGCCGATGCGCATCGAAACGGCCAGCCCGGACGCGACCGGACCGGGGCCCTACCATCTAGTTCCGAACCAGTACAGCCTGCTGGACAAATCGGACCTGGTCTTCATCGACGCTCCGCTGACGGGGTTCTCGAAGGCCGTGGGCAAGGGCACCGATAAGGACTTTCGCGGTGTCGATCAGGACATCAAGGCGTTCGACAAGTTCATCGTTCGCTACATCACGGTGAACGATCGCTGGAATTCTCCGAAGTATCTCTTCGGCGAGTCCTACGGTACGCCTCGTTCGGCGGGCCTGTCGGATTCGCTGGAAGAGGACGGGGTTTACGTGAACGGTGTGGTGCTGTTGTCGTCGATCCTGAACTTCGCCGACGGCGCGCCGGGGCTGGATGAGGAATCCATTGGAACACTGCCCTCGTATGCGGCGATTGCCTGGTACCACAACAAAGTGCAGAACAAGCCGGCGGACATCAAGACGTGGGTGGCCCAGGCGCGGACCTTTGCAGATGGAGAATTGGCCGCGGCTCTGCGGGCCGGCGACCAGATCTCACCCGAACAGCTGAACGAGGTGGCGACGAAGATGTCGCACTTTACCGGGCTGAGCGTGGAGTACCTGAAGGACGCCAACCTGCGCGTGAATCCGTCGCGGTTCCGCAAGGAGCTGATGCGGGAGGACGGCGACATTCTGGGACGCTACGACGCGCGTTTTGAAGCAACGGACGTGGACAATGCCGGTGAGTTTCCGGGCTTCGACCCGTCGGATACAGGCATCACGGGTGCGTTTGTCGCGGCTTTCCACAGCTATTTGGTAAACGACCTGAAGTACGACACGACCGACACGTATCAGACTCACTCGATCTCCGAGGTGCCCTGGGACGAAACCCACCGGATGCCGGGGATGCGGTTCTTCGGCGGCGGGCGGGGCGGAGCGCCTTACCTGGCCGGCGACCTGGCAGATGCTATGCGGAAGGATCCGAAGATGAAGGTCTTTTCGGCCAACGGATACTTCGACCTGGCGACGCCGTTCCACATCACGGAATACGACCTGTCGCAGGTGATGCTGACGCCGGCGCTGGCGAAGAACATCGAGTTCGGCTACTACCCCTCCGGGCACATGGTGTACCTGAACGTGGAGGCGCTGAAGGAGTTCAAACACGACATGGCAGGGTTCTACACGGAAACCGGGCACTAAGAGGGAACCATCCACGGTTGCAGAGGGGAGGGATTATTTCCCTCCCCTTTTCTTTTCTGCGTGGAGATGTTTACGGCCCGAGCTTCCCTCACACCTCGGCGCGCCGCAGGAAGAACTGAGCGATCAGCGGAAACAGCGGCAGGACGGCGAGGCGCTCGAGGATGGAGGATGCGAGGTGGGGCCGGTATGCGACTGGAGGGCCGCCTCCAGCGCTGGGATCGAGAAGGAGATCGGGCAAACGCGGCATCCAGGTAGGCCCGTAGTGCGCAATCTCGTGAAAGAGGATGGCGTAGGCGATCAGAAATCCGAGGCAGAAGATGAGGCCGCGGGTGGAGTGGCGGAGCGACACCGTGCCGCAGTGGGTGACGCTGAAGATGAGGGCAAGAAGGAGAAAGACGCAGAGAGAGGTAACCGTGGCGAGTTCGAGAGGAAAGACGGGCTCGATGAAGAGCGGTGTGGCTGTCGAGTTCGGCGACTCGATGACGAAGCGGAAGATGTGCAGGCGCATGCAGAGCCACCATACGAATTCGGCAAGCGCAAGCAGCAGCGCCAGTGCGGTAAGGCCCGAAGCCCACTCGGTCCATACAAAGCGGCCGCGCGGCGTTGGACGGGTGAGCATCCAGGAGCCGGCGTCATGGCCGATATCGCGGCCGATGCCGACCGTGCCCATCGACCAGGCAAGAAGCACAAAGGCCATCTGGATCATCGCGAGTGCAGCCACGAACTCCGGCATCACGCGGCCGGCATGGCTGGCGGTGGTGATGTGCGTTTCGGCAGAGCCGCGCAGATGGGCGTAGACAATCGTCGCGGCGACTACGCCGAGCCACGCGAGGCCGATCCAGACGAAGAGGCGGAGATCACGCCAGCACTTCCAAAGCATCATGTTTCTCCTTTCCGACCAGCTCGAGAAAGATTTCGGACAGGTTCATGGGGGAAACATCAAGGACCAGGGCGCCCTGGCGGCGCAGCTCAGTCGCAAATTCGCCGGCGCCGGAACGCAGGACGTATTCGGTGACGCCTTCTGTCTCCGCAACCGTGACGATGGCAGGATCCTGGCGGGGCAGCTCGCGTCCTGCAACGCGAAGACGCGCGTAGCCCGAGCGGATGTCGTCGAGCTGGGCTTCGAGCAGCAGTCGGCCGCGGTCGACGATCCCCACCCAGTCGGCGATTTTCTCAACCTCGGACAGGTGGTGCGAGGACATGAGGACGGTGCGGCCGCTGGCGGCGACGTCATCTACGAGGATGCGGAGCAGCTGATCGGTGATGACGGGATCGAGGCCGAGTGTGGGCTCATCAAGAATGAGCAGTTCGGCTCCCTGCGCGAGGGCCATCAGCAGGCAGAGCTTGGTGCGATTCCCCTGGGAGAGCTTGCGGAACTTGCGGTCCATGGGGATTTCGAGGGCGGCGGCGTACTTCGCTGCGAGCGCGTCGGACCAGCCGGGGAAGAAGCCGCGGTTAAAGCGGACCAGTTCGTTGCCGGTGAGGGAGGGCAGGAGCGTCTTCTCAATGACAAAGCCGGTGCGCCCGAGCAGAGCCACGCGGTCGCGCTCCGGATGAAGGCCGAAGACCTTGGCTTCGCCGGAAGCAGGATGGGCGAGACCGGCGAGGACGCGAATGGCAGTGGTCTTCCCCGCCCCGTTGCGGCCAAGGAAGCCGTAAATGGAGCCGCGAGGCACGCTAAGCGAGAGGCCGTCGAGGGCGGCGACATTGCCGTAGTGTTTGACCAGCGATCGCGTGACGACGACGGGATCACTCATGGTTGCCTCCGAGTTCCTGGAAAGATTGGTCGAGCAGACGGAGGGCTTCCTCGCGGGTAAACCGGAGTTGGCTGGCTTCGACGGCAAGCTGGGTGGCCAGCGGTTTGAGGCGGCGAATCTTCTCCGAGCGGAGCAGCCCCGGCGATTGCTGATTCACATAGCAGCCACCGCCGGGAACGGTGCGGAGGACGCCTTCACGCTCGAGGTTCTGAAAGGCCCGGGCGACGGTGTTGGGATTGACGCGGAGTTCGGCGGCGAGCTTGCGGACCGAGGGAAGCGCGTCGTCGCGGCGGAGAACGCCGGCGGCCACGGCATGGCGCACCTGGTTCTCGATCTGAAGGTAGATGGGAACGCCGGACGCGGGATGGACACGGAAAAGCATCGGTTCATCGACAGCGAAAGCGTATGGCTCACCGCCGTCTGTACTAATACAGTAGTACGATTTTGCAGATTGTCAAGAAACTCTTTGGGTGGGTCTGACCGAACCGGCTGTCTCCCGATTTGAACCTGGGAGCCGGGAAAGTCTGAGATTGAGGCTGATGGGCCAGCCATTGTTAACGATGATCTGAATGTCGGCGATCGGCCGCTTCGAGGTGGGCTGTGCGCAATCGCGGTATTTCCATTGCAGGCGTTGTGAAATTACTGGTTCTGGCGGGGTGGGCATGCCTCGGAGCATCGACGGCGCGGGGTCAGACCGCGCCAGACCCGGGCAAGGACGCAAAGAAAACACCGGCTGTCGTGGGGCGCTACTCTCTGGTGACGACCGTCGTCGAGCTGTCGCAAGAAACGCACTGGCTGAACCCGGCGCCGACCATTGCCGTTGCCGCAGGAACGAAATATGTTGCGGCGGAGACGGCAGGCAATCTAACCGTACCGGCGCAATTCGCGATCGAGGAGTTTGGCCTGCCGCGATATGAGTGCGTGGAAACGGCGGCGAAGCAGCGCGGGTGCGGCGTGCTCGATCGGACCGATGTCGTGATTCGGGACGCCAGCACGGTGGGATACCACGTTGAGACGCACGGGGCGCCAGTGCAGCTGACCGTGAACCTGAAAGTGCACGATCGGGTGCCGGTGGCGTATGAGGGCCCGTCGACGGAATGGCATGAGGGCGAGGTGCTCTTCGTCCCGGTGCCGAAGGCGACGTCGGCGTATGCCTTCGTGTCGGAGACGCTGGTCGGCACGTGGCAGGGCGAGGCGATCGTCTTTGAAGTCGGCAAGCCGCTGCCGGCCGCTGCAAAGAAAGGCCTTGATGATCTGGAGGTCAAACAGGACCTGGGTGACCAGGTTCTGTATGCATTTCGCTTAAAGGAGCCGGAGAAAAAGAACCCCGAATCCGCCCCGCCGTCGCTGGCTGCGAGCAAGTAAGCCCGGAGCAGGTCACATGGAAGAACCGGTTGTGACGACGACTGCGGTGCACGGGCCGGGTACAAGGCTCCGGTAAGCATGCTTCTGGATCGCGTCGAAGTAGATGGCGTCGCCGGGCGCGAGGCGAAGGGCTTCAGCGCCAAGCGTGAGTTCAAGTTCGCCTTCAATCAGATACAACAGTTCGACTCCCTGGTGAAAGTGCGGCGTGGTTTTCGATGCCGACAGGGGATGGAAGTGCGCGAGAAACCCGTGCAGCTTCCGCTCCTGGGCGCGGAAGTCGAGGCTCTCAAAGTGCCATGGGATGGTGGGAGCCTTTGGGTCGGAGGGAAAGCGGCGACGCTCAAGCTTGCGGGAAAGCGCGACCACATGGCGACGCCGCGGATCCGTGAAGAAGTAATCGAGCCCGACGTTAAAGACGGTGGCGATGCGCACCAGGGTCGGGAGCGTGGGCACAAGCCGGCCATTCTCCAGGCGAGACAACATCGCCGGGGACAGGCCGGTGTGGGCGGCGAGCTGGGCCAGACCCATGCTGCGCCGCAGTCGCAGGCTGCGGAGCTTTTCAGCAATGGCGTAGGGACGGATGGACTCCGCGATCACATCGGGAACGGGGTCTGCTGAGGCTTCTTTCTTCGCGTTTTTCTTCTGCTTCAAATTCCCCTCACCTTTTTTGCACCCCGCTCAAGCCAACCACACCGAGAAGGGTGCCTTGCCTCACAATCAAATAATTTTGCCCTACTGTCAAGGAGTGAGAAGCGTTCAACGCTCCTCGGGAGGGGTTGATGAAAGTGAAAATGACGGGAGTCCTGGCTCTGGTCCTGATGGCAGGTGTGGCGACAGCGGCTCCGCAAAAGGACATTGTCGACACTGCAGTGGCGGCCGGCTCGTTCAACACGCTGGTCAAGGCAGTGGAGGCCGCGGGTCTGGTGGACACGCTGAAAGGCAGCGGGCCGTTCACCGTGTTCGCTCCCACTGATCAGGCGTTCGCCAAACTGCCGCCCGGCACGGTGGAGATGCTGTTGAAGCCGGAGAACCGAGAAAAACTGCGCTCGATCCTCACCTACCACGTGGTGGCAGGACGACTGACCGCGGACGAAGTGTCGCACATGCCCTCAGCAAAGACGCTGCAGGGCAAGCGGATTCACTTCAAGGTTGTGAACGGAAAAGTGATGGTGAATGACGCGCAGGTGGTCGAGGCAGATATTCCGGCGTCCAACGGCCTGATTCACGTGATCGATACGGTTCTGATGCCGCCCAATCCGTAGAGGGCAGAGAAAGTCTCAATTACTTCTGGAGGGAAAAGGATGAAAGCAATCGATGTTTTGACAGCGGTACTGCTGATTGTGGGCGGACTCAACTGGGGTCTGTTCGGAGGATTTCACTTTGACCTGGTCGCGGCGCTGCTGGGCCAGTTCTCCGCGATCAGCCGTGTGGTGTATGTGCTGGTGGGCCTGGCCGCCGTGTATCAGGCGGTGACATTCAGGAGCCTGCAGAAACGGTGGCACGGTGCGACAGCCGCGGCCATTCGGTAAAAGGTTGATTCGCTTTCAGGGCTGGCATGACTGCCAGCCTTCTTTTCTTGGGCGCGCGGAGCCGAGGCGAAGCGATGCGACAGTCCTGCTCCTCAGTACACATCACGCAGGTAGCGCTTCTGCTTCTTCATGGCGGCGAGATATTCGTTTGCGTACTCGGGGCCGCGGCCGCTGTGGGTGGCGATCGACTCCAGCAGCGCGGCTTCAACATCGGGAGCCATGCGTTTGGAATCGCCGCAGACGTAGAAGTAGCCGCCCTGGTCGATCCAGCGCCAGATTTCGGCGGAGTTCTCGCGGATGCGGTCCTGGACGTAGATCTTGAAGGACTGATCGCGGGAGAAGGCCAGGTCGAGGCGGTTCAGGAGCCCGGATTTCTGCCAGGCCACCAGTTCGTCCTCATAGAGGAAGTCCTGTTTGGCGCGCTGATCGCCAAAGAAGAGCCACATGGGCCAGCGCCCACAGCCGGCCTGCTTATGTTCCAGATAAGCGCGGAAGGGCGCGACACCGGTGCCGGGGCCGACCATCATCACCGGGACATCGGGATCGGCGGGCAGGCGGAAGAGCTGGTTGGAATGGACGAAGATGGGAATCTGGCCGCCCGGCGGCGTGCGCTCGCCGACGTAGCCGGAGCAGACGCCGAGGCGGTCGCGGCCATGGCTCTGGTACTTCACCACCCGAACGGAGAGGTGCACGGAATCCGGATGCAGCGCCTGGCTGGAGGAGATGGAATAGAGACGCGGGGCGAGGCGGGGCAGGAGCTTGAAGAGCTGCTGCGGATCTTCGAGCTTGCAGGGCGAATGATCGATGAGGTCGAGGAACTCACGGCCCCAAAGCCACGCTTCGAGCTTCTCTTTGCCGCCGGGCTCGGCGAGAGCAGAGAGCTCGGGGTGCCCGGTGAGTTTGGCCCAGGCACGCAGCGTCGATCCGGAGAGCTTGCCGATCATGAGCCAGGAGGTGAGGGCCTCGCGGAGATCGAGGGGCTTGCCGTAAAAATCCACCACGGGCTCGGCGCCTGTGAACCCGAGGCGCTCGAGGACGAGATTCACGGCATCGCAGGTGTTGACCGGCAGGATGCCGGCCGAGTCTCCGGGCAGATAGGTAATGCCGGAACCGGCGATGTCAATTTCGATGTGGCGGGTTTCTTTCTCAGAGCCGGGACCGGTCAGAAGGCGATTGGCGGTGACGGAGGCCGTATAGGGGTGATTGCGAGTATAGGCGGTGCCCGCGGTTTCCAGAGTTTCGGTTGTCTGCGACGACATTCTGCTGCTGCCCCTCCCGGGGATACGGTGGCGGCTGGCCAACGTTTGATTGTAACGGCCAGGCCCCTACTTTCAATATGAGACGAATGGGGGAGGGACGATGTGAGGCAGGTCACAGGCACTGGCTGTGCTGCCGGGCACAGTCTGGGCCGCAATCGCAATGGCGCAGGGAACTTCGGCGATTGGATATCCTGGGCGGTGGGCTCGGCGCTGAATACGCGAAGCTACCGATCGGTGGCGACCAGATGATGGGCGATGGCGAACATGGCCAGCTCGAGGCGGGTGGAGACGCCGGTCTTGTCAAAGATGTTCGACAGGTGGCGCTTGACCGTCTCCTCGCTGAGGCCGAACTGTTTGGCGATATCGCGGTTGGAGCATCCCTCGACGATGCAACCCACGACTTCCATTTCGCGCGGGGTGAGGCCGAAGGTCTTGCGGTCGGGAACGGCGGCCTGCTGCATCAGGTCGTGGAGGGCTCCAACGAGGTTGACGACCCGCTTGCCGCCAATCCAGTAGTCGCCGCCCGAGACGGCGCGGATGGCGGCGGTGATGTGGTCGGCGACGGCATCCTTGATGACGATGCCTCGGGCACCAATCTGGAGAGCTTCAATGACCTGTTGGGTACTGATGGTGCTGGTGAGCAGGATGATCTTGACGCTGGGCGAGCCAGTCATGATGGCGCGCATGGCCTCAATGCCGGGCAGGCGCGGCATGTAGACGTCGAGCAGCAGGATGTCGGGCAGCAGCTCGAGGGTCTGAGTGATGGCCTCATCACCGTCGTTGCACTCGCCTATGACCTCAAGACCGGGCTCGGCCTGGAGCATATTGCGCACGCCGATGCGGATGACCGGGTGATCGTCGGCGATGACAATGCGGATGTTCCGCGAGACCGGCCGGGCGGGCTTCGGGGGAGCGGGACGAACAGCGGATGCCTTGCTCTGAGTCATGGGTTGAGCCTCTGTTTGAGCATAATCTCCGTGCTGTGGCAATGCGACTCGATCTCATCCAGTTTGCACAGGCGATCACCAGGATCGTCAATACCCGTCTCCATCGCGGCGGCGGCGCGGGCCACGAGGAGCGCGCCGACCATGCCGGCTCCGCCCTTGATGGTGTGGGCCTCGCGGCGGATGGTAACCGGGTCGGCCGAGCGCATGGCGGCGACGCGCTGGCGCGTGTCGTGCAGGAAAACGGTGTAGATCTCTTCGACGCCTGCAGCGTGGATGGACTTCAGCAGGCGATGGAAAATATGGGGGTCGATGACGGCATCACTGTCGGCCGTGCGCGCGGGAACGGTATCCGCGTTCGCCACAATTTGAGGGCGCATGATGGCGGCTTGCAGGCTCTCGGGGGAAAGCGGTTTTTTGAGGATGCCATCGTAGCCCTCCAGCTGCGCAGGAGGCGTGGCGCTCATGGCGAAGAGTCGAGCTCGGGGAGCCACCCGACGGAGTGAGTGGGCCAGATCGGAGGCGCTGAGACCGGGCATGCGAAGGTCGGCCAGCACGCAGTCCGGCGCATGGGCGGCGGCCAGTTCCAGGGCGGCTTCCCCACTCTGCGCCTGGAGGACGGCGCAGCCCTCGGCTTCCAGCAGCACCGCTGTAACAGCGAGGCTGACCGGATCGTCGTCGACAGCGAGGACGCGGCGAGGGACGGATTCCATGACGGCACGATTGTACACAGCGAGCCGTCGGGATTCACAGGAAATGGTTGGATTGGGTGTTGTTGCAGCCCCACAGGAAGAACTCTGGTCACGCCACAGGCCGGGGTGTAGAGTGGCGCAATGGAGGCGAGGCCCGGGGGAAATCTGGAGGGAGAAGTCGCGAGTCTGCGCGAGCGCGTGCGGCGACTGGAAGAAACACTGCAATGGCATGGGATTGTGCCGCGACCCGAGGCGTCGGCAGCCGCCGCTCCCGTCCTTTCTCCCATGGCACCAGAGGAAAAGCCAGAGGTGGCAGCGATGCAGGCGACTGCCCCTGTACCTCTCCTGCAGGTTCCCCCTCAGGACCATCGCGCGGGCGATGAGCGCTCCCTCGAGAGCCGCATTGGATCGCAATGGTTCAACCGCATCGGCATACTGGCGGTGCTGATCGCGGCAGCGTGGTTCCTGAAGCTGGCGATCGACAACCACTGGATCGGGCCGCTGGGGCGGGTCCTGATCGGATTGCTGGCCGGGGCGGGACTGATTGCCTGGTCGGAGCGCTTTCGAACCCGCGGGTATGCGGCGTTTTCCTGGTCGCTGAAAGCGATGGGCAGCGGCGTTCTGTATCTCTCGCTGTGGGCGGCCTGGTCCCTCTACCACCTGATCGGCTCGCCGCTCGCCTTTGTTGCCATGATCGCGGTGACCGCATTCAACGGATTTCTCTCATGGGTGCAGGATGCGGAATTGCTGGCGCTGTATGCGATTGTCGGCGGCTTCAGTACACCACTTCTGATTTCGACGGGCGAGAACCACGAGGTTGCGCTTTTCACGTATCTGCTGCTGCTGGACCTCGCAGTGCTGGCGCTGGTGGCTCTGAAGCCCTGGTCGCGGCTGCTGTGCGGTGCATTTGCGGGCACAGTCTTTTTCTTTCTTGAATGGTCCGCGCGCTTCTACTCAGCCGATCAATTTGGGACGACGGCCTTCTTCCTGTCGCTGTTCTTTCTGCTGTTTGCCTGGGCGCCACGTCTGGTGCGGCTGCGCGTGGAACCAGGTCAGCCGCATGCGGCCTGGGATCACCTGGTGCTGGTGGTGGTTCCGCTGGCGAATGCGGGCCTGGGATTTCTGGGTTTCTATCTGATGCTGGAATCGGCCGGCAACACGGCAGCCGCTCCGTGGGTGGCGGTAGCCTTTGCGGCGTTTTATCTGCTGCTGTTGCGGATGCCGGCGCGCAGAACGCTGCAGGGGAATCCGGCAGCGCTGGCGGCGCTCCACCTGACCATCGCGGTCGTTTTCCTGACCATCGCCTTACCTCTCAAGACCCATGGGCGCTGGATGACGATCGGCTGGCTGGCGGAAGGCGCCGCGCTGATGTGGCTGGTGACGCGCGTCGGCTCCGGGCTGCTGCGGGTGCTGGCGGTGTTGTGCCTGATGCTGGGGCTGATGGCGCTGGTGATGGGCAATCCGGCCGCCTCAATGACACCGATTTTCAACGAGCGATTTGGAACTTACTGCGCTGGGATCGCAGCCTGCGCGTTTGTCGCGTGGGTGGCTGCGCAGGCAGCCGAGGAGCCGAAGGGCCTGGAATCCATAACCTGGCCGGCGATTGCAGGGGCGGCGACGCTGGCGGTTAACGCGCTGATCCTCCTTTCGATCGGATGGGAGATCCACAGCTACTGGTGGTATCTGCGCTATCGCGGCGACTGGACTCTGATGCACGACTATCGGATGTACGCGCAGTTCACCTACTCAGCCTTCGTGATGGCATTCGGAGCGCTGCTGCTGGTGGCTGGTTTCCTGCGCAGGACTGCGTTCCTGCGCTGGCAGGGGCTGGTGCTGCTGGCTGTGTCAATCGGAAAGGTGTTCACGGTCGACGTGAGCCAGTTGAGCGAGGGATATAGGATCCTGAGCTTCCTCGGGCTGGGCGCGTTGCTGCTGGCGGTGAGCTTCGCGTATCAGCGAGACTGGCTCAATCTGCGGAAGACGGAAAGCAAGGCGTAATGCGACTGCGGGCTGCGTTGGCGTTGCTGGCGATTGTGGCGATGCCGGAGATGCGACATTTCCGGTATGAGCGCGCACTGGCGATTCAGACAAATCCAGGCACGCCGGCGGCGCCCTCACGGCAGACCTGCGCCGCACTGGATGCCATGCTGTACCAGCATGCGGCACCCGGACTTGCCGACCTTCGCGTATATCGCGGTACTGGCCGAGACGCAGTGGAAACGCCATATGCGATTCGGCAGGCGGCGATCGAGGAGTCGCGCCCGCGCACGATCCGCCCACTGAATCTGGGCAAAAAGGGCAGCCAGACAACGTTCGAGGCTGAGATGCCGAATGGGCAGTACAGCGACGTCGATCTGGACATCACCGCAAAGAATTTTGTGGCGACGGTCGCTGTGACCGGGACCCAGTCGGCAGACGGCAGAGAAGGTACAGAACTGGGGCTTTATACGATTTTCGATTTGACGGCGCAGAAGCTGGGGCGGAGCACGGTATTGCATTTGCCGCAATCGAATTTCCGGTATCTGTACTTCGGAATCGCGGGGCCGGTGAAACCGGAGGATGTGGACGGACTATCAGTAGAGCGAGTCCCGGCGAGAGTGCAATATGTCATGGTCGCTGCTACCGATCAGGTTACGCAGAAGAATCACAAGACGATCCTTCATTTTCAGGCGCCGGCGCATGTGCCGGTGGAACGGATCGTGTTTGTTCCGCAGCCGGAACCGAAGAACTTCAGCCGCAGCGCGACGGTAAGCGTGCGTGCGATTGCGCAAACTCCCCAGAGGACCGACGAGGCAATGCCGTCTCCAGTGGAAACATCCGGGACCCTGCTGCGGCTCCATGCTGTGCAGGAAGGGCACCGGATCGATGAAGAGCGTTTGGCTGTAGACGCGCCGATCATGGATTTTGGCGGCGCTGCCTCGCGTTGGACGGTGACCATCGACAACGGGGACGACGTCCCGCTGATTCTGGAGACCGTGCGGCTGGAGATGGCGGAGCGGCAACTGTGCTTTGACGCGGTGCCCGGAGCCGCATACGCGCTCTTCTATGGGGACGCAGCTTTATCGGCTCCCCGATATGACTACGCAACGCTGTTCGCACCGGAACCGAATGGGATTGTGGCGACAATGGGGCCGGAGCGGGCGAATCCCGAATACGAGGCGCGACCGGACACGCGGCCGTTCACCGAGCGGCATCCGGCCCTGTTGTGGGTGGCGCTGCTGTTGGTCATCCTGGTGCTGGGAGTGGTTGCGCTGCGAACAGCGAAAGACGGGGCGCTCAAAGGCTGAGGCCCCGATTCGGTTGAGACTTCGAGGTACGGCGGACGTAGCGCCGCGTCAGCGGATGACCGCAACCAAAATGACAACCACGAGGATCAGGATGATGATCAGCAGATCATTGTTGCTGAGCGTGCCGGCGGTAAAGGCCTGCTGAGCGCTGGTAGCCCGCTGCGAGAGGTTCGCCAATTCCTGATCGGAAAGGGTCGGGATGGCGGTGCGGACCTGGACCGGATCGATTTTGGCATCGCGCATGCCCTTCTCGGCCGTCGGAGTCGAGAGAAAACGGGTCAGGTTATCGATGTCCGCCTGGCGCGTGGCCGTGGCGTCCTGCACTTGCTGCTGCAGCTGATCCGGACTGACGAGGTGGGCGCCCTGACTGGTTTGCTGAGCCCACAGCGCGGGGGTGGCGATAAACGAAAGCAGGACGACCGCGGCGAAAGCGCGGGGCAAGCAGAAACATGTCCGTTGAGATTGCATGGCGGCTCCGCAGGAGGAATTCGAGTGACCCGAAAGCTAAAGTTGTGCTGCTTTTAATTTAGCAACCGTTTCGCCTGTCCAGATGAAGCTAGCGCAGTGTCGATTCGACTTCCGAAATCCAGTCCGGCGGCTTGAGGATCTCGCGCGGTTTCGAGCCTTCTGCCGGACCCACAATGCCGTCGCGTTCCATCATGTCGATCAAATGTGCGGCGCGGCCGTAGCCGATGCGCAAACGACGCTGCAGGAGTGAAGTCGAAGCTTTGCCGAATTCGAGCACCAAACGCACCGCATCTTCGAAGAGGTCATCGTTGGCCTCCTCGCCGTCTTCGGCAAACCCCGATTCTCCGCTGCCCGCGTCTTTGGGAGATTCCAGGAAGCCCTGCACGTACTCGGCACTTCCCTGCTTCTTCCAGAAATCCGTCACAGCGGCGATTTCTTTTTCCGTGACGAACGGAGCATGCACACGGTGGAGACGCGAAGTGCCCGGCGGCAGGAAGAGCATGTCGCCGCGGCCGAGGAGCGCCTCGGCGCCGTTGGCGTCAAGGATGGTCCGGGAGTCAACCTTGGTGGCCAGGCGGAAGGAGATGCGGGTGGGCACGTTGGCCTTGATGAGGCCGGTAATCACGTCCACGGAGGGTCGCTGCGTTGCGAGCACGAGGTGAATGCCGACAGCGCGCGCCATCTGAGCGAGACGGGTAATGGACTCTTCGACGTTGGCCTTGTCCAGCATCATCAAATCGGCCAGCTCATCAATGATGATGACGATGTAGGGCAGCGGCTTCTCTTCCTGCTGCTGATCCTCAAAGAGCGAGGGTGTCGCGCCGTCGAAGAGACGGTTGTACTGGTCGATATTGCGGACGGAGCGTGAAGCCAGCAGCTTCAGCCGACGCTCCATCTCCTTCACCGCGTTGCGGAGGGCATTCGCGGCCAGCTTGGGCTCCGCAATGATGGGCGTGAACAGGTGCGGGATGCCTTCGTACATGCCCAGCTCGACCCGCTTGGGATCGACGAGGATCAAACGCACCTGGTCGGGCGTGGACTTGTACAGCACGGACATGATCATCGCGTTGATGGCCACGGATTTTCCGCTGCCGGTGGAACCAGCGATGAGAACGTGGGGCATCGTGTTGAGATCGGCGGTCACGATGCGGCCGTTGATGTCCTTGCCCATGGCCAGAGTGAGTTTGGAGCGCGAGGTGCCGAAATTTTCGCTTTCGATCACGTCGCGAAGCCAGATGGTCTCGCGCTCATCGTTCGGCACCTGGATGCCGACTGTGCTTTTGCCGGGCATGCGCTCGATGAGGATTGACTCGGCTTTCATAGCCAGGCAGAGATCTTCGGCAAGACCGGTGACGCGGCTGTATTTAATGCCGGCTTCCGGGCGGAACTCGAAGGTGGTGACCACGGGGCCAGGGTTGATTTGCACGACCTGACCGAGGACATCGAATTCGGCGCACTTCTCGACCAGGATTTGCGCCGAGCGGCGCAGGTCGTCTTCTCGGACCGGCGAGGGATCGTCGCTGCGATGGAGCAGCGTGCTCGCCGGCAGGCGGTAGCCACTGACATTTTTCGGAGCGACGGTGACCGTGCGGAGTTCGGTGTCGGCGCGTTCGCCAATGGCGGGCCCGGGTTCTTCCGTCTTTTTCATCGGTTGCGGACGAGCCGGGCTGGCCGCGGCTGGAGCCGGCCTGGACTCAGCGAGAGTTTCCGTTGGGTGGCTTGTCGCCGAGGGCTCGGGAGCGGTGGTGCGCGGCATGGAATTCCACAGCGCGCTGGCTTTCGACGCGCCAGGCACCTCAGGGATAACGGTTTCGGCAAAGCCCGCGTGCCGATGCGGCATCTCGTCACGCTCGTCTTCTCGTGAGCGCGCCGTGGCTACAGGGATTTCTGCGCCCTTTTCTTTCTTTGCGGCCTTCTCGGCGGCCTTGCGCCCTTTGGCCAGATCTTTCTCGTGAATCTTGTCGAGGCGTGCGGCGGCCTTCAGTTCCCTGCGTTTTGCGCGATCGCGGCGCCAGTTGAAAAAGCGATCCCGCCAGGCGAGGAGGAAGGCGAGCTTGATACCGATCCACTCGCGGGCGGTGTTGAAGCTGAAAGTTGTGGACAGATAGACGGCGGCGGCTACCAGTGTGATGGCCACAATCCACGCGCCGGTGACGTTGAACCACCGGACCAGCAGGTCGGCGACCAGGCGCCCCGTGAGTCCGGCGACGGGCAGGCCATAGAGGATATGCGGGTGGGTCGGTATCAGCCCGAAGAGTGCGGGTGCGAACAGAAACGTCAGGATGATGCCGGTGAGTTTGGCGCCGGGCGAACCGGCTGGGCGCGAGCGCATCCACGTCCAGCCGAGTACGCCGGTCAGCAAGGGCAGAAAGAAAGCCGAGAGACCCTCAATCTGCAGAAGCAGATCGCTGGTGTAAGCGCCTGCGGGGCCGATCCAGTTGCGAATCGCGCCGGAGCCTTCGGTATTCAGGGACGGATCGGTGGGATGGTACGAAACCAGGGAGAGGAACAGGAGGGCGGCGAAGGCCAGCACCAGCAGCCCGACAAGTTCGTTCAGGCGGCGGTGGCGGGTCGGCGTCAGGACCAAACGAACGGGTTTCATGGGCAGACAGGTCGCGGGCCTCCTGTGTAAGGAGGCTGAGCCGAACTGCCAGAGCAAGATCATTATCCCAGAGCGGAGCGATCGAAGGGGTGGAAAAGGGTTGGGGGAATCGAGGTGGATATGGCGGAGGGAAGGTTATCTCGCCATCAGTCGCGCGCCCCAGGTGAGCACGGCGGCGCCGATGATCAGGCGGTAGACGGCGAAGAGCACAAATCCGTGGTTGCGGACCCACTGCAGGAACCACTCCACTACGCCAAGGGCGACGAAGAAGGACACAACGAAGCCGACGGCGAGGACCATCCAGCCGTGGAGCGTCATCGTTACCGGCGCGATAGCGGCATGGCCGGTCGCGACGGGACCGAGGCTGGCGGCATGATGGCCTCCGAAGAGGTGGAAGCCGGGCCAGAGAGCCCTGGCCAGATCGTAGAGAGTGGCGGCGATCATGGTCGGGATGGAGAGCAGGAAGCTGAACTCCAGGGCAGCGGAGCGCGTCATGCTGGCCAGTTGGCCGGCCGCGATGGTGGACATGGAGCGCGAGGTGCCGGGAAACACAGCCGAGGTGATCTGGCACGCGCCGATCCACACAGCCTGGGGCAGAGACATCTGTTCGACCTCGCGCACGCGCGCGTCCTGGCGAACGCTCCAGGCATCCACGATCCACATGATGATGCCGCCGATGATGAGAGCCAGCGCCATGAAGTGAAGGTTCTCCAGATGCTCTCCGATCACCTTTGTGAGCAGGAAGGACGGGATGGCGGTGACGACAAACGCGGCGAGCGTCAGCGTGAGCGGATGATTCCACGCGGTGTGGCGTCTGTCTTCGCCTTCAGGAAAGGTGCGGACAAACTCGATGATGCGGCCAAGGAACAGGAGGGTCAGCGCAAGAATGGCGCCGAGCTGGATGACGATGGAATACATCTTCCAGTAGGCGTCATCGAGCGGAATGTTCAGAAGCGCTTCGGCGATACGAAGATGGGCAGTGGAGCTGACCGGAAGAAATTCGGTAAGGCCTTCGACGATCCCCAGCAAGACGGAGACCCAATAGTCGGTCAAGATGCCTCCGCAAGGCAGGTCCCAATCCCTTTGTGCGCCACGTTTCCCGAATGAAGACCAGCTCTACTCGCGGCTGCTGCCGTACACGGGAATGCCCTGATCCACCTTGTATAACAGACTGGCCGCGCGGGCGGTAAACGAAGAATCGGGATATTTCTGCTGCAGGCGATCCAATATGGCGTGAGCGTGGCCGCGGTCCTCGTCGGCGCGCTTGCCGTTGCCATCAGCCTGCCACATATCGCCGGCAGCGGCCTGACGATAGATCGCGTCGTAGAGAGCTTCAGCAGCTTTGGGCGAGTTAGGGTGTTGATCCGCGTACTGCAGGTAGTAATTGGTCTCCTGCTCGGGGCACTTTTCGGATCCCTGCCAGTCGCCGCAGAGCTTGTTATCGATGAGATCGAAGGCAGCCAGATCGCCCCAGCGGGTGTTGGGGAAGTACTTCTCGATCTTCTTCATCTCGTCTTCGTCCATCTGTTCGCGCAGGTAGCTCTGCTTTTCGTGCGCCGAAGGCAGCGAGGCGGCGTCGGCTTTCTGGAGCTGCCAGCGGATGTCGGCAGCGCGATACATGGCTTCCGGAACCCACGGGGATTGTGGGTACATGGTCGCGACCCGCTTGTAGAGCAGGCGGGCCTGTTCGGCAACATGCGGCGGTGGATCGGGAACGGCGGCCTGCTGCTCGGCCTGGTCGGCGGCTCCGAAGAGGATTTCGTCCCCGTGCACCGTGTTCGCGTCGACGATGCCCTTGTCGAGCATCCAGCCAGAGATGGGCTGCGCGGCGTTGCTGTCGCTGATTTCGGGACGATCGGACTCACGGGTATCGGGCTCGTCGGTGTTGGCAAAGATGCGGAGCCATTTGCCATTGCGCTCCGCGATGACCAGTTCACGCCCGGGCTGAACGGTGGCAATGGGCCCGGCGCTGTCGTCAGCATTGGCGTAAAGGTTCGCCTCGCGGACCAGAGTGGCGAGCGTACCGTTCCGCGGCGTCGGGTACTTCGGCAGCGGTCTTTGGGCGATCGCCATTCCAGCGGAGACCAGTAGGATTGCGGGCGCGATCAGTGAGCGCATGACGAAGGTAGGACGAATGAGGCGGCCGGTTCGTCTCACGGGACCTGTCATTGCGTGGTGTCTTCAGACAGGACCGAGGTCAGGACCTGCGGTTCGACATTTCCTCCGCTCATGACCACGACGACTTTGCGAAAGGGCAGGAGTTGTTCCCGATGGAAGAGAATTCCGGCAGCGGAAGCGGCGCCGCTGGGCTCCGGCGTGAGGCGGGCGGAGTAGAGCAGGGTGCGCATGGCGGAGCGGATTTCGGCCTCGGAGACGGCAATGATGTCGTCGACGTAGGTGCGGATGTGGTCAAAGTTTCGCTCGCCCAGGGACTGCGTGCGAAGACCGTCGCAGATGGTTCGGGTGGTCATGTCAGCGGGCCAGGTAACGCGGGTGCCGGAGCGGAAGCTCTCCTGCGCGTCGGCGGCTAATTCGGGCTCGACGCCGATGACGCGAACGGCGGGATTGGACTGCTTCACGGCGGTGGCGACGCCGCTTAGAAGTCCGCCGCCGGAGACGGGCGCGAGGACGAGGTCAACGTCGGGCAGGTCTTCGACGATTTCCAGGCCGCAGGTGCCCTGACCGGCGATGATCTGCTCGTCGTCGTAAGGCGGAATCATAATGTAGCCGCGCTGGGCCTGGAGCTCTTCAGCTTTGTGCTGGCGGTCGGCGCTGGCCGGACCGACTTCCACGATTTCGGCGCCGAGAGCGGCGGTGGCGCGCTTTTTGACGTCAGGCGCATTGGAAGGCATGACGATGACGGCTTTGGCGCCAACGACGCGGGCAGCGTAGGCGACTCCCTGGGCGTGATTGCCGCTGGAGTAGGTGATGACGCCGCGGGAGCGCTCGGCCGGCGTGAGCTGGGCAATTTTGTTGTAGGCGCCGCGCAGTTTGAAGCTTCCGATGGGCTGCAAGCCTTCGGCCTTGACCCAGACCTCGGCTGTCTCGAAGCGGGAATCCGAGAGTCGGACCAGAGGCGTTCGAGCGGCGACGCCGCGGATGCGGGTTTGTGCGTCGCGAAAGGCGTCGAGAGTCAGCAGGCGCGAAGAGGTGGCAGTGGCCATGGATTCCATTGTGGACCATCGAGCGGAGTTCTGCGGTGTGCTCCCACCCCCACCCCCGGGGGGGAGGGGGGATGTGGCAACCAGCAGAATCCAAAAGGGTTCTTCTGGGCTTATTTTGGGTTGTGGCATATCACTGGAATCAAAAGGTTTAGTGGCACACTCCTGGCTGAATGCAGGTGGCGAGGTTAAGGTATCTGGCAACGGAAAAGGCCGCCCAGCGGCGGCCTTTCCAAGAAACTCTAAGACCGTACACCCGCCATCTGCAATCCTGCTCCCACCGCACCGGAAGCCCAACGGATCGCCGCTGACCGGCTACGGGCCATGGATCCCGAGATTGCCGCAGCACGGGCAGTCACGGAGCAGCACGAGGCGAAGCTGGTCACGGTCAAGGCTGCTTGCGAGCTCTGGCTGGAGCGGGTGGCTCGGGATCTGGGAAAACAAGGGAGCTACGAGCAGTATTCCGTGGTGACCAAGGAACTGCAGAACTGGGCCAGAGATATGGGAATCCTGCATATTCAGGAGATCACCAGCCTCCAATTGAGCAGTTGGTACGGCTCCAGGCACTGGACCCGGCGTTCGCTGAGTACGCGGCGCCAGCGCTGGGTGATGGTGCGTTCCATGTTCCGCTATTGGCATGAGCATAAGGTGATTCCCGACAACGTGGCCGCCACCGTGAAGCCCGTTAAAGCGAATGGGGATCATGTACAGGGGCCCTATTCGGATGAGCAGGTCGAGGCAGTCCTGCGCGAGGTCGAAGCCGACCCTCGCCTTTTAGCCTTCGCATCGCTCCTGCTGCACACCGGTTGCGATGTCATGGATGCGGTTCTTTTCGAACCCGCCCGCATACGGGACTATGTTGTCGAGGGGCGGCAGGTCAGCGTCTATCGGTACAAACGGGTGAAGACGGACGTTGAGGCCGTGGTACCGCTGCCCGCTGATGTCACAAAGGCGCTCCGCTCGGTGCCCAGACTGGCCGAGAACCCGCCGGCCATGCCTTTCCGCGATCCGCGTATGAAACTGGTCAGTGACCGTAACGCGTGGTCGTTGCAGCTACGGCAGGCGCTCGAAGCGGCCAATGTGAAATGGGTCGAGCTACCTACCTTGGACGAAGCGGGAAGGCACAAACGGAAACAGGCGAACTGCAAGCAGTTCCGGCACACGTTTGCGGTGAGGCAGTTGCGCGCTGGTCAAAGGCCCGAAGAGGTGGCGAAAATGCTGGGATATGTCAACACGGATATGGTCCGGAAGCACTATGCGCCTTGGGTGGAGGAGATGGACCAGGCACATATTAGCCGGGTGGTCAGGAGCTGGATCGCCTAATGTCGTCGTGGGCCACAGTGCTGGCGGAGAACGGCCAAGGGGCTGCTGGTAAGGGCAATGGTGACGCAGTCCTCGACGATCGCTGAACGAGACGCGGCACTAGCGCTGCTGAACGCTGTCGGGTGGTGCAAAGCAGCGCTGACAGAGCTACCAGCGGGAAGATTATCTAGGGCTGCGTGACAACTAATTCCTATCCAGACGATGACCAAATGTCCGTTTGGAGAAAAGCACGCAGCGCCCCGAGCACAAAAAGCGCCCGCACCGTTGTCTGCTACGGCATAGGCACGTGCTCTGCGCAGGCCCCGAGTTGCTGCGCGCGGGCGATTTCCGTCTGTCCTTCCTGCAAGTCGCCTCTGCTCACCAGAGCCATGCCCAGAGCGCAATGCGCCATCGGGTGATCGGGCGCCACCTGCAGGGTACGTCGGAATTGCTCAATCGCCGCTTCGGCTCGACTCGCCTGCCACAGCGCAATTCCGTAGTTATAGTGGAACTCGGCGCTGTCCGGCCGACCCACCAGAGCCTTAATGAAGGCGCGAAAAGATTCCGCCGTATCGCCCGTTTGCGAAAGTGCGATTCCCAAGTAGAAGTTGGTTTCCGGATGATTCGGGGCCAGCGCCAAAGCGGCGCGCAGATGATAGGCTGCGTCTGCCGGCTTGCCGGAGCGCAGCGACCCTATGCCGAGACTGACATCCAGAGCCAACTGTGCCTGCTCCTGATCCGCCCGCTCCAGCCGGTCGGTGATCTCGCGCTCATACGCGGCCTGAGCGATTCGGCCCGAGCGCTGAAAAATCTGAGCCAGCTTATAGTGCAGCGACGGGGTGTTTGGTTCCAAGGCCAGGGCTTTCTGCAGCGCCTCGCCCGCCTCCTGGTCCCGATTCTGTTCCAGCAGGATTGTAGCCAAGCCCTCATAGAACTCTCCCCGGCGGGGTTCCAGAGCCACCGCCTTGCGGTATTGGGCTTCGGCATCGGCTCTTTTGCCGCGATGGCGCTCGAGGTTTCCCAAATAGAAGTGGGCAGCAGCCAGATCAGGCACCGACCGCAAACTGGTGTCCAACTCGGTGATTGCGGCATCGTCCTGATAGTCGGCAGTGAGCACCATGCCATAGAGCAAGTGCGCCAGGGGAGAGCCCGGAGATTGTGCGACCTGCCCCTTGTAACGCGCCAACGCCGCGACCCGGCTGTCCTGGCTTCGGATGGCGCTCTCCAGATTGAGGAGACAAGAGGTGCATTGCAGGTCGAGGGCGAGGGCCTTCTCGTAACTGGCGATTGCTTCGTCATAGTCCTTCGCTTCGCCCAGCGCGGTGCCGAGGTTATTCCATGCTTCCGCCGAGTCAGGATGAAGCGTGGATTCTAGACGAAACTCGCGAACGGCCGCATCGCGATCTCCAGCGAGGTGATACAGGCGTCCGAGGTCGCCGTGAATCTCCGGCAGCTCCGGATCGAGCTGAAGCGCGCGGGTCAGGGACTCCTGAGCGCTACTGAGCTGCCGGTACCACGCGATCGAATCGCGATCCTGGTTTGCCAGGGCCAAGCGGAGAAAGGTAAGGCCACGATCGCCCATGACCGTTGGATTATTCGGCTGCAGACTGAGAGCAAGGTCGAATTGAATGAGCGCCCTAGTTAACTGACCTTGGTCGGAAAGGGCCGTGCCGTAGGCCATATGGGCGGAGAAAGAGGCGGGAAAAGTACGGACCGCCGCACCCAGCTTTTCCAGTTTCGCGGAAGAGGCTGGCGAGGCTGGCGGCAGGTCCGTTTGGGAGACCCCAGCGATGGAGAAAATCAGCAAGGCTGCGACAACAGCGATCCTGCATGGGAGAGACGGTCTGCCCACCGGACGTTTGAATCGGTGCGATAACCTGCCTGACAAGGAAACGGCCATCACCTAAAGGAAGCCGGCAGAGAGTCTACTTCACACGGCTCTCTGCCGGGCTAATCCCCAATCCTCCAGTGTTGGGCTAGAAGTCAATGCGAGCCCCCAGCTGCAGAATACGCGCCGCGTCCTGCGGATTCGAGACGTTGGCGCCGGAGTTCGCACCGGCTCCAGTGATAGAGCCGAATCCCGGATCGGTTAGGGTGGTATCGGGAATGCCCCACTGGGGACTATTGAGCACGTTGAAGAATTCCGCGACGAGTCTCAAGTGGTAATTTTCGTGGAACTGGAAGTTCTTGCCAATCGTGGAATTCAACTGCACGTTGTTCGGTGAGTGGAGTCGCGAGCAACAGAAGGTGCCGATGGTGCCCTCGGAGGGCGCTGCGAAATTTGACGCGCTCAGATAACGGGCAGGATATCGCTTTGTGACCGAGCCCACAAGATTCACGCGATTGCCGAGAGGACTGTTGCCATTCAGAGAGTCTGTGCCGGACTTAATATCGAAGGGCAGGCCGGAATGAGCGCTGAGAATGCCATTCCAGTCCCACCCGCCGAGGAGGTTACCCGCCAGTCCGTGATTGAAATGCGATTGATCAGGACCAAAAGGCAGAGTGTAGGTCCAGGCAACGAGTCCCAGCTTGCTGGGGACGCCAGTGGCTCCGTTGGCCTCGTCGTAAACCAGCTGGCTCCGGCTTAGTTGTGGGTAGTAGATGGAGCCACCCATGAAGCCTAGCGCTTTGCCCCAGTTAAAGTTGCCGATAATGTCAAGGGTCTTGCTGAAGCGCTTATCCAGACGGATGTACCCGCCATCGTAAGACGTATTGCCTTCTGCATACTTGACGTTCGTTACATTGTTAAACTGGGGGAAAGGTCTGTGGATGTAGTTCGCGCCTGACAAACCCCAGTATTGCGGCGGAACTTCGTTGAGATTCTCATTGTTGATCGGCAACTTGTGTCCCAGCGAAGCCTGACCAGCGATCTCCAGCACGACGGTCGGGGTAAGAGTCTGCTGGACGGACAGGTCGAAGTTCTCGGCGTAGCCGACTCGCCAGTTGCGATCAACAAAGGTCGGACTGGAAACCGGAACGCTGCCGACGGGAACCGCCCCAAAAGAAGCATTCAACCGGTTGGTGTCACCTCCCAAAGGATAGGCTGGAAATCCCTGGCTCAGCACAAAAGCGGGACTTAGTCCGGAATTCGTGGACCCGAAGCTGGCACTCGTCACCCAGCCCGCGGAAGGAGCCCGCACGTTCGCGCCCAGATCGATATCAAGGTTGAACATGCCAAAGCCGCCACGCACGACGGTACTATTCGTTAGCTGGTCGGCAAATCCGATTCTCGGCGCAAATCGCTTCCAGTCCGTATTGAAGTAATTGGACGGCCAGCCGTTGAGACCGAGGAACTCGTAAATACCCGGAGTTCCCGAAACCGGGTTAATGGCAGTTGCATTGAAAGCGTTGCCGCGATTGTTTTCCTCGGTGACCGGGAAGTCGATATCCCAGCGTACGCCAAGGTTCACCGTGAGTTTCGGATTCACTTTCCAGTCATCCTCAAACCACGGAGCCAGATAAACGTTTCTCCAGACCAGCAGTGGTCCAAGATCGGTCGAGCCGGTGTCGACCTGACCCAGCAGGAACGATGCGAAGGCATTGCCGGTAGTGGATACCGCCTGCGGATTGGCGGTCTCGGTCGCAGCAAAGGAGAAATCGCCGGTTACATAACCCTGATCGGGCGCTCCGTGACGTCCTCGAGCCAGCTGCACGCCGGCCTTGATGGAGTGATCGCCGCGGATGAGAGAAACGGAGCCCATGTAATCCAGCACGCTGATGGGGTTTTCCTGGAAGAGCATGCCGCCGCTCGGACCAAGGCCGGTATAGCCGGTAAAGTTGAAGGTTGGGAAGCCGAGGTCGCCGCCGTAGGAAGAGGGCAGATCGGCGCCGGCGTAATTGAGGATTCCGAGTTTCTGCGCATACTGCGCGCTGGGGTCGACAGCGGCATTCAGGCGTCCGATATGCCGCGGTCTCCAGACGATCCGGTTGGTGATGAAAGTCCTCGATGAGAGAAGATGCGTCTCGCTGAAGTTATAGGACTGCGAGAGGTATTCCCATCCGGGTTCAGAACCGATGTCCGGGGTCGCGGCGGGGGCAATGCTGTTATAGGCCGCAACTCCCTGGTATGCGTTGCTGTCATAGTCGAGCAGCCAGACGCCAGAGACGGAGTCGCGGTCGCTCATGTTCCAGTCGATCCTGCCAATTCCCTTGTACTCCTTGTAGTTAAAGGCGGATGTGGCGGGGAGATTGTTCACATCGCCGGGAAGAGTGGGCGCGGGAAAATACTTTAGTGCATTCACAGCCACCGGATCGAATCGGGTGGTGGGGACCTGGTTGTTCGGGAACTGCTGCCCGGTGCATACAGTACCGGCGCAAGTCGTGAGGCTGGGATCGTAAATTGGCGCCAGCCCGCTGAAGTCTCCCGCTTTCATCGCAGCAGTGGGAACGGTGAGTACAGCAGCCAGGGGATTGATGGCAAGCTGACCTTCGTGACTCGTAAAGAAGTAGAGTTTCTTGCCCCTCATAATCGGACCGCCGAGGGTGCCTCCGAACATTTGCTGCCGGTCCTCGGGCTTGGTGTGGGTGAAGTGATTGTCGGTGTCGAAAAACTCGTTGCGCAGATAGTCATAGACGCCACCATGCCAGTGTTCGCTGCCGGATTTGGTCTGCATCAGGACGAGGCCGCCGACATCCGCGCCGAACTCGGCGCTGTATTGGCTGACGACGACGCGCACATCGGAGAGCGCCTCGACGGTGGGATTCAACACCATCTGATCCACGTCTTCGCGATCGCCATTCACCGGGGCTCCATCGACGTACACATTGACATTGGTCCAGCCGGCGATGTTATAGCGCGACGCTCCGTAGGAGATGGGATCTTCACCGGTATACCGAACGCCTGGAGTCAGGGCGAGGAGAGCGCCCGCCGAACGGTCAAAATAAGGCAGCTTGGCCACCTCCTTGTAGTCAACCGACTGTCCGAGGCCTGCATTCTCGGTGTTCAGGATGGGAGCGCCGGCGGTTACGGTCACCACTGTCTGAGCGCCGCCGACGACGAGGTGAACATCCAAGCTTCGCGGTTCTCCCAGCTCGACCTGAACGCCCGTGGTCATTGATTCACGAAATCCTGTCGCTTCTACGCGCACCGTGTACGTGCCGGGGTCGAGGGACGGCGACCGATAGATACCGGCGGCGGTTGTGGCAACGGTGAAGACAGCTCCGGTGCTCTCACTTTTTATTTCCACTTTTGCGTTGGCGACCGCATTCTGGGCGGGATCAAATACGTAACCGGTCAGATAGGCTGTGCCCTGGGCCAGGACGGGCAGAACCGAGAGCGCCGCCAGCATTCCCAGAGTGATTGCAAGTAGTCCGTACCTGAGCCTGTTTGTCCGTGAAAGTTGTTGCATCGTTCTTATCCTCCTCCGGCTTAAAGGGCTTCTGGAAATTGAGTGCCTCAACCACGGTCCCCTTTCACTCATTTCCGTTCCGCATGGCCCCTGGCATCATGGCGAGTCATATTCCGGCAAGTTCTCAACGGTTGTCAAGAGCAAATATTCAAAAGTTTAGCGCGACACTCGCTTAGTTGAGCGATTAACTCGCTTAGGGCGCCCGCCACGGAGATGTCCATAATCGAACGGTGACGGGCGGGCAACGAAACGCAGGGCGGGAAACACATCGAGTGAACGGCGTCGGTGCGTCCTGTGGCAAAGCTGCGCCGAGCACGGGCGGCGGTTGTTGCTGCAGCGTCATGACAGCCGCGTCTTGCAGAGGGCCGCGGCCCTGCTCCACGGCGATTGCGCCTAAGGCTCTTCGTGCAGGGAAACGAGAATCCTCCAGTTGAGGTCGGAGAGGTATGTCTTCTGATGCATCTCCGCTTCGGCCATTACACGGAGGGTTGGCTCTTGGCGGCAGGCGTCCTCGTGCGAAGTCACCTGCATCGGCCAGGCGCATGCGAAGCCATCGCGGCAACACGATCGCTGGATGGCAAAATGCGGATGCGTCCACTGCATCTCCCCCGTTGCCGTCAGCGGAAACACCGCGGAGAGAGCAACGGGACTGAGGGGACTCTGATCGAAGCGATTCCTCGCTCTCTGCAGCGCCGGCCAGCTCATCTGCCAGGAACCAATGAGGCCGCCCTCAGCGACCCTTTCTGGCGCGACGATGTGAATCTGTCCCGAGCTGCGCAGAAACGTCTCATTCAACCCGGCCAACACCCGCCTCGCAACCGGCGTCACAAGGTCAAAAGCCCGGCAAAAGACGGCCTCCCGCTCCTGGCGCGAGACA
>DASRRO010000154.1:0-3650 GCA_035656855.1 Acidobacteriaceae bacterium
GCCGCCCAGGGCTTCTACGAGATCGAAACGCCGTTCCTCACCCGCTCCACCCCCGAGGGCGCCCGCGACTATCTCGTCCCCAGCCGCGTTCATCCCGGGCAGTTCTACGCGCTGCCCCAGTCCCCGCAGCTCTTCAAGCAGATCCTCATGATTTCCGGCCTCGACAAGTATTTTCAGATCGTGCGCTGCTTCCGCGACGAAGACCTCCGCGCCGATCGCCAGCCGGAGTTTACCCAGATCGACCTGGAGATGACCTTCCCCCAGCAGGAAACCATCTTCGCCGTCGTCGAAGGCTTCATGCACGCTGCCTTCGAGGCGGTAGGCATCACCCTCCCTGTCCCGTTCCCCCGCATGACCTACGACGAGGCCATGCGCCAGTACGGCATCGACAAGCCCGACCTCCGCCTCCCCGGCCTCACTGACATTCGCAGCGCCTTCACCGCCGAGCAGCTCCAGACCCTTGCCGTCGATCCCGCATTGCCCGTCGTCGCCGTCCGCATTCCCAACGTCGGCGAGCTCAGCCGCAAGGAGCGCGACGACAACCGCCCCCTCTTCGAAACAAAGAAAGGCGCGAAGCTCCTCGACGACGTCAAGCGACTCGAAAAATCTTTCCCTGAGGCCGTCGCGGAGATGCGCAATCGTACCGGCGCAGCGACAGAAGACCTTCTGGTCATCGTCGCCGGGGATGCCGCAGCGCATATTCAGGCCAGCGACACAAAGTTTGCCGGTCGTCTCTCCGAACGCGAAATCGCCGTCCTCAGCGCAGCCGGCAACTTCCGTGTGGAGCTGGCAAAGAAGTCCGCCGACCGCCACGGCGCCTTCGCTGTCACCGATCACGCTGTCCACGCCGCCAGAGCAGGCGAGACCGGCGTCGACGGATCGGCCGCCTTCCGTCCCCTCTGGGTCACCGACTTCCCGATGTTCGAGCACGATGCCGAAACCGGCTCATGGGCCCCCGCGCACCACCCCTTCACCTCCCCGCACGAGGAGGATATGGACCGCCTCGAATCCGACCCGGCCTCCGTCCGCGCCCGCTACTACGACCTCGCCATGAATGGCCTCGAGCTGGGCTCCGGCTCCATCCGTATCCACCGCCAGGACGTCCAGAAGAAAATCTTCCACGCCCTCGGCATGAGCGACGAGGAGGCGAAGGCCCGCTTCGGCTTCTTCCTCGAAACCCTGCAATACGGCACCCCGCCTCACGGCGGCATCGCCCTCGGCCTCGACCGCCTCGTTATGCTTCTGGCCGGCGCCACCAGTCTGCGCGAGGTCATCGCCTTCCCCAAGACCGCCAAAGCCATCGACCTCATGATGGACGCCCCGACCGAAGTCAGCGACCAGCAACTGAAGGAACTGCACATCCGCCCGGTCCTGCGCGGCTAATGAGACGTCCCCTGGGTGCCCCATCCTTGTAGCCTCGCGCCTTCAATGCTGCAGGGTGGGAAGCCACCACTCTCGACATACCTCGGAAGAAAACCCTCCGGGTGATAATCTTGAAGCTTGCCATCCCTACTGTTTGAGGTTCCGGATCGCGTGAAAGCCGTGATGTTTCGTCTTGGGGCGCTGGCCTTATTGGGCGCCGGGTTTATTGCGCAGGCTCCCCTGCATGCACAGGTAACGGCCACCGCTCCGGAAGAAGAGAACCCGCAGTACGCGCAGCGCTGGGACTTCTACGCCGGCGCGCAGTATGCGCACTTCAATCCCAGCCCCGGCCGCGGAGTGCAAGCCGTCAACCTGCTGGGCTGGCAGGGCGACGCGACCGTCTGGATGCGCATGCATTGGGGCATCGAGGCCAATGCGCGCGGGGAGTATGGCAACCTGGTGGTGCCGGCGAACAGCGATGGCGTTCCCTCCAGTCCGCCCATGTCCGAGCACCTGTTCCTGTTTGGGCCGAATGTGCGGATTCTCATGCACTCGCGCTATACCTTCGGGATGCATGCCCTGATCGGCGCGGCTTATGGCAAGTTCAGCGACGGCTTTCCCTCCGGCGTGATGCCGCAGGCTCTGGGCATCTACAACGACAAGCTGGCGCTGGGCCTGGCCGTGGGGCCCTCGGTGGACTACAACCTCGGTCCGCGACTCTCCGTGCGCCTCATTCCCGACTGGCAGCCCACCAACTATGGCTTCCCCTGGCAGAACGAGTTCGCCGGCTCCGTCGGCATCGTCTACAAGATGGGCCGACTGGGCAAGTAGCGAAAGTAGCCTGCCGACCCGCGCGGGCGGAACGCCGATAGGGTGCGCTGGCAAAGCTGTCGGCATCCCCCCCGGATCTCCCAAGAACAAACCGTGTCATCCTGAGCGAGCCTTCCGCATTCGTTGCGCGCGTCTTTCGCGCAACAGGCAATTCAGGCGCGAGTCGAACCGACCTGCATTTCGTTCGAATCACAGCCGTCACTCTGTGGACGCGGATGGCCGAAACTTCCAAAATGCCGACCGTACGTCCAAAGAAGCCGGCACGCCCCGCGCGCTGTCATCCTGAAGATTCGCATCGCGACTCGGAAAGATCTGGGGTTGCCTCTCTCCCCTCGCAGCCCGAAACTTCCGCTACGACCTTCCGCCCGTAAAGATGAAGGTCCCCAGCTCGGAGAAGCCATTGAAGATCACAAGGACCATAAAGATCTTCATTCTGGAAGCCGGTATGCTCGGCGGCATCGTGCTCGCTTTCTATACTGTGCCTGCCAACACGCCTCTCAGGACCTTAATTATTGCGAGCGTGGCTGGGTTCGTCTTGGGGAACGTTCTAATGATTCGAAGCTTGCGAAGCACTTCCAATGTAGCCGCCACCGAACGAGGGTTTTGGTCCCGCATACTGCTTGCCGGGGCAATACTCCCCGCCGCTTGGCTTTTGGTCGCAGTCATGCGCCGTCTCTAGTCCCGGCGATTACGCCCGTAAAACCGGCTATCAGGAAGTTTCATCCGCTTTCACCTGCTCTTTCCGCGCCTCGTCCAGATCCGCCTGATGCGCCAGCCGCAGAGCGTGCCGCGTCGCCGAATACTGCGCGCCCGCCAGCAGCAGCAGTCCCGTCAGATACGCCCAGATCATCAGCCCCACCGATACTTCAAAGGGCCCATATACCGAGTGCAGATCCATGTGCGGCAGCACCCAGATGTACAGCAGCCGCCCCAGATCCCACAGCAGGCCCATCAGGATCGCCGTCGGCAGCACCGACCACACCGGCAGCTTCCGATGGGGCAGAATCCAGTAGATGAAGAAAAACATCCCGACGCTCATGAACGCCACGGCGATCTGCAGGAACAGGTGGTGAATGAATCCGTAGACCATGTTCTCCGTGTGACCGAAGAACAGGATCGTCAGCAGGCCTGTCTGCACTGTCGCAGCACATACAGCCACCATCACCAGTAGCCCGATGATCCCCGCCAGCCCCAGCGAGACTGCTTGGTTCATCACGTAGGAGCGGTTCCCCGTCACGCCCCACACCCGGTTGAGCGCAACCTCCAGCGGCAGGAAAACGCCCGTCGACGAGATCAGCAGCATCACCACCGACGCGATCTGCACGCTCCCGCGCGGATGCACCAGCAGGCTCATGTTTCGGACCACGAAGTCCTGATTGGACGGCAACAGGTCATGCAGCATGCCGCCGATGACCGTCACCATCGTGGTGGAATGAAAAACCTGGCGAGCCACCGTG
>DASRRO010000155.1:0-3397 GCA_035656855.1 Acidobacteriaceae bacterium
TCACGGTTCCGGCCCGGAAGCGATTTTCTCGCTGAGCTGTACATCCGTGATCCCAGCGACACAACCTGGTGAACCCGATTACCGCGGGGCGGACGCGCAGGAATTGCGGCCGCTCGAGTGGCTGAATTTCTTTGTTGCTGACGTGCAGACGGGGCTGGGACCCTTTCTGGCGGCGTGGCTGGCTACGGCGGGATGGAATCCGGAACGGGTCGGCCTGGCGATGACGCTGGCCGGCATTGTCACGGTGGCGGTTCAGACACCTGCAGGGGCGGTCGTTGATCGTTCGCGGCACAAGAGGTCGATCGTCGCGCTGGGTGTGAGTGCGCTGGTGGCGGGGGCGGTACTTCTGCTGGCCAGTACACGCGCTGCCTCGGTTTATGCGGCGCAGGTGCTGATCGGAGGGGCGGGTCCCTTCCTGGCTCCAACGATAGCGGCGATCACTCTGGGCATGGTGGGTGCCCGCAGCTTTGGCCGCCAGTTTGGCCGGAACCAGTCATTCAATGCCGCGGGGAATGTGCTCGCGGCTCTGCTGGTGGCGGGGGTGAGCCGGCTGTATGGCATACGCGCCATCTTCGCGGTGCCGGTATTGCTGGCGATCCCGACCTGGGGAGCGCTGGCGGCGATTCCTGCGCGGCGAATCTACTATGCACAGGCACGAGGAGCCGAGCCAGAGGGACGGAAAGGGGCCAATGCCGAGCCCGCTCAAATTTCTGCCCTGTCAGCGGTGCTCGCCGACCGGGTATTGCTTGCCTTTCTTCTCTGTGCCGGCCTGTTTCATCTGGCAAACGCCGCAATGCTGCCGCAACTGGGTGAAATGCTGGCGCGGCACCGGACGCGCAGCGCTGCGGCCTTCATGTCGGCCTGCATTATTGTCACGCAGGTCGTCATTACGCTGACGGCGCCCTGGATTGCAAAGCAGGCGGAACGGCTGGGCCGGCGCCCCCTGTTGCTGGTCGGCTTTGGCGTTCTGCCCATCCGCGGGGTGCTTTATACGGTGGTGGGGGGCACGATGCCGCTGGTCGCCGTGCAATTGCTGGACGGCGTTGCGAATGCCATCTTTGGGGTGGTGTCGATTATGCTCGTTGCCGATCGCACGAGGGGAACGGGGCGGTTCAATCTGATCCAGGGAGCCCTGGCGACGGTGGTAGGCATCGGCGCGGCTCTCAGCACGACGCTGGGTGGTGCGCTGATCCAGCACTTCAGCTACAAGGCTTCATTCCTGGGCCTGGCGGGGGTGGCAATGCTGGCCATCTTCCTTCTCTGGTTCGCGGTACCGGAGACCTGCGACCGAACCGCGCCCGGGGCGGTGACGGCTGCCGGGCAGCCGGCCACGTGAGTACCGGTTACACTGAGCCTTCGCCGGAGCCATGCGAGAAGCTCTCGAATTTGCGTTTGCCTGGGCACTCCTGAACGGGATTGGCGCGCTGCCGCGTCCTTTGGCGCGTCGGGTCGGGGCCGGTTTGGGAGCGGTCGCCTGGTGGATTATGCCGCGCCTGCGGCGGACTGGACTGCGCAACCTGGAGCTGGCATTTCCGTCGATGACTCCGGAAGAACGGGTTCGCGTGCTGCGCGCGCTGTATCGACACCTCGGATGGCAATTGGCGGAGTTCTGCCAAATGGCCGGCTACACGCGGGAGAACACGCGAGCGTTGATTCGCTATGAGGGGCTTGAGAACTATCTCGCCGCCCGGAACCGGGGCAAGGGCGTGTTGATTGTGACCGGCCATCTGGGCGCCTGGGAGCTGTCGAGTTTCTGGCACTCGCTGATGGGGTACCCCATGGCGATGGTGATCCGAAGGCTGGACAATCCGCGGGTGGACCGGCTGGTTAATCGGATCCGCTGTCTGCACGGCAATCGCGTGCTGCACAAGGACGATTTTGCACGGGGACTGCTTTCGGCGATGCGGGAGGGCGAGACGGTAGGGATCCTGATGGACACGAACATGACACCGCCGCAGGGGATCTTCGTGCCGTTCTTTGGGACGGAAGCGTGCACGGCGTCAGGGCTGGCGCGGGTGGCTCTGCGCACGGGCGCGGCAGTGCTGCCCGGCTTTCTGGTGTGGGAAGCTGCGGAAGGGAAATACGTGCTTCATTTCGGAGACGAGATCCCGCTCGCCCAGACAGGCGACGACGAGCGCGATATGGTGGAGAACACTGCGCGGTTCACCGCGGTGATTGAGAGTTTCGTGCGGCGGTATCCGGACCAGTGGCTGTGGGTGCATCGGCGCTGGAAGACGCGACCTGCGGGGGAATCGCCGGTGTATTGATCGGCTGGCTGCCGGAACGCGTCGCCACTATTCTCAGTCGGCGGCTGCGGGTTTTGACTGATCCAGATTTGACTGAATGTCGGCATGCGATCCCGGGGCTGTGGAGTCGAGCGGTTCGGGTTGTCCCTGATCTTCCTGCCGCGTCGTCCAGCCCGGCAGTGACTGACTCCCGTAAATGAGGCGGACCCCGCGGGTGAAGGTGAAGTAGCTCCAGATCCACTGCGAGAGGACGGCGATGCGGTTACGAAAGCCGATCAGAAAATAAATGTGCACGACCAGCCAGGTAAACCACGCAGGGAAGCCGCTGAGATGGGCTTTGAAGGGCCACTCAACTTTGGCGACGGCAGCCAGGCGGCCGATGGTGGCTACGTCCCCCTTATCGAAGTACCGGAAGGGCTTGCGAGGCTGATGATTGAGATCGGCTTCGATCATCCGGGCGATGTGATCACCCATCTGTATGGCCGGCTGCGCCACGCCGGGAACCTGGTGGCCGTCCTGCTCGAAGTGAGCGAGATCGCCGCAGACGAAGATCTCGGGATGGCCTTCGGGATTCAGGGTACTGTTGACCAGCACGCACCCGCGCTTGTCGGTGGGGAAACAGAGGAGCTTTCCGAGTGGAGAAGCGGCGACACCCGCGGCCCAGAGCGTGACCACGGCATCGATTCGCTCATTGTTAGCAATGACATATCCCGGCTGCACATCGGTGACCCGAACGCCGTCGCGGACCTCGACGCCGAGTTCCCGGAGCTGCTCTTCAGCTTTGCGGGAGAGGTCCGGAGGATACGAGGCGAGGACGCGCTTCTCGCCTTCAATGAGGATCACGCGGGATTTGGTGGGGTCTATATGGCGAAAGTCGCGGCGCATATATCGGCGGGTAATGTCGGCAATGGCGCCGGCCAGCTCAACACCCGTAGGACCTCCACCGATGACTACGAAGTTCAGGGGCGGGTGTGACCCGGTTTCGAGCATGCGGCGCTCGGCAAGTTCGAACGCCAGCAGCACACGGCGACGAATCTCAATGGCGTCTTCGATGGTCTTCAGGCCTGGGGCGAGCTGAGCCCACTCGTCGTGGCCGAAGTAAGAGTGTGTAGCACCCGTTGCCACCATCAGGTAGTCATAGTGCAACTCTG
>DASRRO010000156.1:0-2239 GCA_035656855.1 Acidobacteriaceae bacterium
GCGAGTCCGGCACGGCATGGCCCGGGGTGGTTTCGGGAGGTCAGAGTGTCTGCGCATCCGCTGGACGAGCTGGCAGATTTTGCGAAGGGTGGGGGACGGAAGGAAAAGCATGGGGCACCTCATATTCGCCTTTTGTTCCCCTACGTTATCAAGTTGATTCCCGTTTCGGTAGTAACCTCGGTCTGTGAATTTCCGCCAGTCTTAGTGTCGCGTAAGTTATAGAAAATAAATGTTATATCTACTCGATAAGGCCGACGGTATCGACCCCGTGCGGACGGGTCGTCAGTGTGATCGCAGCAGCCAGGATGAGTGCTCCGCCGACCCAGGCCGCCGGGCCGAGACGGTCCCCCAACAGCTCCACGCCCAGGTAGGATCCGAGCATCGGTTCGATGTTGAGGAAGACAGCCGCGCGGGAGGCGGGAACGTGGTGGATGCCCCAGTTCCACAGCAGGGTGGAGCCGGCGGTGCAGAAGAGGCCGCTGGCCGCCGAGGCGAGCCACGCCGCCAGCGGTACTCCATGAATCGGAGGAGCGCCGTCCTGAAAGAACACCCATGCGGCAATCATGATGGCTCCGGTATAGACGCCATAGACCGTGATGACAGCGGGCGGATGGCGCTCCATCAGCCGCTTGTTCATCAGGATCCAGAAGAGCGAGACCAGTAGCGCGGCCAGGACCAGCAGATCTCCGATCAGTGATGGACCTTTGCCTCCCTGCGCGTGACGGCCGCCCAGCACGATCAGCGCAACGCCGATGGTTGAGCTGACCAACGCGCCCCATCCGATCGGGTCCAGACGCTCGCCCGCGAAGAGCGTAGCTGCTGCGCCGAGCAGTACCGGCATGCTGCCGACCATGAGCGAGGCATGCGACACGGTGGTAAGCGAGAGTCCGTAGAACTGCACGAGGTATTGCACTGGTATGCCGAAAAATGAGGCGATCAGCAGCAGGCGCCATTCCCGCGCGTTGAGTTGCGGGCGATGACGCAGCGCGAAAGGGAGGAGCCCGATGCAAGCGAAGACAAACCGGTAGAGCACCATGTGGCCCACGCCCATCGAAGCCAGCACGACCTTTCCGAAGTAGAAGCCTGTGCCCCAGAAGCAGCCGGCCAACGCGCAGGCGCCGTATCCCAGCCAATACCCGGCGCTGCGTGTCGACGTGGTGGTTGCGGGCATAGCACTACTGTACGGTGCAGCGGCGGCGCTTTCTTCACGCAGACAGTGGACGTGAGCGAACCGTATCAGCGATATCCGATACGTCGGGCGGCGAAAGCTGTTCGCTCCTCACCAGATGCTGCAGCGGTTTGCGCTGACCATCGGCTGACCGGCTTTGCAACCGAAGGCCTGCTGGAACTCCGGCAGGTCTTCAACCACGCCGTTGACGCGATACTCCTCGGGCGAGTGCGGATCAGTCTGCACGCGGAGCCGCATCGTTTCCGGTCGCGTGCTGGAGCACCAACTCTGCGCATATGCGGTGAAGAACTGCTGCGCCGGTGTCAGGCCGTCCAGGTCGGCCTCCGGTTTGACACCGGGCTCCTGCAACCGATGCTGCCACGCCAGGTAACCAAGACGGACGCCGCCGATGTCCGCGATGTTTTCTCCGAGCGTCAGCTTGCCGTTGACGTGCAGGTCGTCCACAGCGATAAAGCCGCCATACTGCTTCACGACGCAGTCGGCGCGCTCCTTGAATTTCTGTTCGTCCACCGGAGTCCACCATTCGCTGAAGTTCCCGTCCCCGTTGAACTGGCGGCCTTCGTCGTCGAAGCCGTGGGTGAGTTCGTGGCCTTCGAGTCCGCCTGCCTGCCCGTAGTTCACCGCGTCGCCCATGTGCGGATCGTAGTAGGGCGGCTGCAGGATGCCGGCGGGGAAGTTCACGGTGTTGTTTTGGGGGTTGTAGTAGGCATTCACGGTCGGCGGGCTCATATCCCATTCCTGTTTGTCAGTGGGCTGCCCGATCTTCGCCAGTTCGCGGTGATGTTCAAAGGCTGCCGCCTGTCGTGCATTGCCCACTGCGTCGCCGCGCGTGATAGTCATGCTGGAATAGTCGCGCCACTTGTCGGGATAGCCAATCTTGTTGGTGACTAATTTGAGCTTGTCTTCGGCCTTTGTCTTTGTCGGCGCGCTCATCCAGTCCAGCTGCTGGATGTCGCGGCCCATTGCGGCTTCGATGTCCTTCATGATGTCGGTGGTGCGGGCCTTGTCCTGTGCGCTGAACTGCTGGGCCACGTAGACGCGGCCCAATGC
>DASRRO010000157.1:0-30877 GCA_035656855.1 Acidobacteriaceae bacterium
CGGCTCTACCCACGTGGGATTCGAATCGAACGCCACCAGCGCCGCCTGCCCATGCCCATCCCCCGTAAACAACTGCAGCAGCGGACCCAGCTTCCCGATCTTGTCGAATTCCAGCGGCGCATCCCGACCGCGCTCCACGCAAACCACCAGCGACACCGGCTGCGTGTCCAGATCATCGTCCACCTGCACCTTCTGCGCCACGCCGTTGTCCAGCACTTCAAAATCCTTCGCCTTCAGCCCGTACAAAACCTCGCCATCCGCCTGCTCCACCAGCGTCGGCACCACCACCACACTGGTGCTCACGCGAAATGTCGGCAGATACAGGTTAGGGTCCCGCGGATCCATCGGCGGCAGTGTGGTTGGCGGCGTCGCCCTCGGCTGAGGCTGCGCCGGCTCGCCGGGAAACGGCTCAGCCTGCGGTTTCGACTGCGACTGCGGCTGTTGCGGTTCTCCCGGAAACGGCTGCTGCGCCCATCCTGACGCCGCCATTCCCACCATCGCGACCAGCACACCGCCCGCACACAACCACCGCCCCGCCATATCTCCCATTACATCAGATAGCCCGTGCCGCAACGACGTCATGTTTCGCGGTCGGCATCCCCAACAAATCTAATTAAATTGAAACACTGTCATCCTGGGCGAGCCTTCCGAATTCGTTGCGCCCGATTCTGAGCGCAACAAATAAAGCAGACACGAGTCGAATGGACCTGCTTTTCCCCTCGGATCCAGGGCACCACGTCCTTTGGCGAGCCCGGACCAGCCCAGCGAAACCTGGACTCAGCCGCGGACGCTCTCATCACGCCTCAGGCCGAATCGGCGCATATGGATTCGCCGACGGCAGCACTGCCTTCCTTCGACCATCGATCGCCCCCCGCTCCGCAAAAAAAGCCGGCGTCGGCTGATAATCATAATCAAACGGCAGCGGCCGCTCCGGACGCCCGTCCGCCCGCCCATGCTTCGCGCCCTGCAACCACGTCGAACCATCCGTGATCCCCCACGTCAGCGCCACGTTCACATTCGGCTCCGCCAGCATCATCGTCAGATAGTCGCGATATACCGCAGCCACCGCCGCGTCGCGTGCCCCCACCGCTTCAGGCAGGTTCCTGTCGTTCACATCCAGCTCCGTGACGAACACCTGCAGCCCCATCGCCGCCAGCTCGCGCACAAAACGCACCAGCCCCGCGCCCGGCAGCGGATCGCCCGCCGTCAGATGGCTCTGCACCCCCACCGCGTCGATCGGAACGCCCCTCGCTCGCAGACGACGCACCAGCATCAGCACCTGCCCGCGCTTGTCGATCTGCTCCGGCGTGTCCAGCTCGATGCCGTAATCGTTGTAGGTCAGCAGCGCATGTCCATCGGCTGCTCGCGCCGTGCGAAACGCCAGCTCGATGTACCCTGGCCCCATCAGTTCCAGCCACGGCGAGTTTCGCAGCCCGTCCGGGCGCCCGCTCTTCGCATCCACCGCTTCGTTCACCACGTCCCACGAGTGGATCTTGCCTGCATACCGTCCTGCCACTGTGACAATATGCTGGGTCAGATAGTGCGCTGCATTCTCGCGATTCACCGTCGTCGCGAACCACGCCGGCAAATCCTCATGCCAGCACAGATTGTGTCCTCGCACCCGCTGATCGTGGGTCAGCGCAAACACCATGATGTCGTCCGCGCCGCGAAAATCAAACTGATCCGGAGCCGGCCGCAACGCCCCCCACTTCATCGCATTCTCCGCCACCAGGATGTTCGCCTGCTCCGCCACCGTCTTCGCGTACTCCGGCTCGCCGTCCAGCTTTTCCGGATTCACCGCGCATCCCACCAGCAGCCCGTGCGCCGCAGCCGCAGCCCGCAGCGATCGGGCACCGTTCACATCGGTCAGCGTTGGAGCCTGTCCCCGCGCCGGCGCCATGGCTTTGGCGGAATTCCTGTTGCCGCCGCATCCCCCCAATAACGCCGCGGCTCCCCCTGCCGCCATCGCCGCAGCCGTCTGCCTCAGAAACTCCCGTCGCGTCTTCCCTTCGGCCATCACTCGCCCGACTCCGCCCCGCGATTGCCGCCCGCGTGCTTCCACGTGTCCATGCGATCCGTCCAGCGCAGAAAACGCAGCAGATTCCCCTTCTCCCGCCATGCAAACCCGATCACATCGCGCGCCCGCAGCTCCTCGGCCTTCATCCCCGAGTAGGTCTCAACCCGCCACTTCACATATTCGCTCCGCCACGGCCGCAGACGATGCCCGGTGGTCGCATTCCACACGAAACGCATAGCCCCCAACATGCGCCAATGCCCCTCTTCCCGATAGCTCTGGCCTGAGTATAGTGGGTGGCTCTGGCGGACGCCCCGAAACTTCCCCTTCGTCGACCACACCTCCGTGTTGTCGTCGTGAGGCCGCGCAATCCGCGCGGGAGAAGGATCTGCGTTTGCCGTTTTGCGCGCCAGCCCGAAAATTCCGTATTGCCGACCCCAGCGCTGCACGATTCTTCCTGGCGCGCAGCGGAGGAGCCGCCGGACCCGACTCCAAGAAGGAACAAGCCGACACCGGCCAGTTGCCGCCTTCGTCGCCAGCTGTTGATGTGCTTCGCTGGTCGTGATGGCCGGGTGCCCCATCCTTGTCGCCTCGCGCTGTTCGGGGGACGGGGTGTGAAGGTCGAAATCTCAATCTGCCGTTTTTGTATCAGGGCACGACTTCGGTCGTGCCGTAACGAGGATCGAACTTGGGCTCTAGCTCCTGAGGCCAGTCCTCCCGGCCGGTTCGGGCCCCTTCGAAACTTCCGCATTGCCAGCAATGCGTCCCCAGGAGCGGACTGTGTTGCTCCACTGCGAATCAAAGGCAGCCCATCGCCGGTGGTGCGGCACGAGTGATGCTTTGAGGTGTGGTCCTGATCCGGAACGCCCCCCAGAAACCTTACCCGCCCCCGAATACGGGGAAATTCGCCTTCATGTGGAAATCTCGTCAAGTCCCTTCCGTACCGTGACCACCGCGTTCCTACTGATTCCACAAGGCTTCCAGGCCGCCCAAATTGGCAGTAAACCCGCCTAAACTTGGTATTCTGAGAATAGAGAGTAAAAACAAAAAAGGAGCCGCCGAAAGGCGGCTTTTTCATTGCCCAAAGAACCCCCGGGTGATCCGGTCCTAATCCGTAAACCGTGTCCCGTAACCCCTGCCCCTGGAGGTAATACCCAAAAACTATTACCTTCCAACTCCTTTAAAATGAACAAGAATATACCCTCCCGAACCCAGGGGGGTACCCCCAGGGCCGGCCAGCAAGCCATGCAAAGGTAGAGGGTCCCGAGTCAAAGAGTGCATAACGATGGGCTGGCGGCGATCAGGCAGCGACGGGCTCGTCCGAGCGGTCAGATTGGGCGAGCGTAATGTCCGTCATCAGGCGCAGGGCGACCTTGCGCACCCGTTCGAGCTCTTCGGGCGACAAATCGGGAGACTGCTCCAGCCTTAACAGAGCTGCCATGAGAATTTGCTGGATGCTGCGGGTCACTTGAACTCGAGAGCGAACGAACTCAGGCTCTGCTTGCGTAGATGCAACCGTTTCCAGTTGGGTTGGTAACGATACCGAGGATCTTTCGGCTGCGCCGGCCAGGGATGGGCAGGCGAGCCCAAACCGGATTTCTCGACCCTTTTCCCGGCTAGACGTCCATGGTGGAGTCTTCAATGGCGCGGCGAACGTTGCCTTCGGCCCGGGCGAGGCGCCGGACGGCTTCCGGCTTGTCGACGTTGGCCTTGAGCATGACCAGAGCTACCGGCACGCTGCGCCCCGCCGACTTGATCACGTCGACGGCCTTCTCGCGGCCGACGCCACAGGCCCGCGTGAGGATGCTGATGCCGCGCTCAATCAGCTTGGAGTTGTGCATGTGCACGTTGACCATCAGGTTTTCATACACATAGCCCAGCCGGGTCATGGCGCCGGTGGTGATCATGTTGGTGATCATCTTCTGGGCGGTGGCCGCTTTCATGCGCGTGGAGCCGGAGACCACTTCAGGCCCGACCTCGGCCACGATCACGATATCCGCGGCTTCGGAGAGCGGGGCATTGGGATTGCAGGTAATGCCGGCAGTCTTCGCGCCCAGCGTGCGAGCGTACTTCACCGCGGAGACGACATAGGGCGTCCGTCCGCTGGCGGAAAGGCCGATCACCACGTCTTTGCGGCTGGGTCGGCGGCGAGCGATGTCGCGCTTGCCCAGCTCTTCGGAATCCTCATTGACCTCGACGGGCGAGGCCAAAGCCTTGGGTCCGCCGGCCATGATGTACTGCACGGTCTGCGGGCTGGTCGAAAAATACGCGGGAATCTCGCAGGCATCGAGCGCGGCGAGGCGCCCGCTGGAGCCTGCGCCCACGTAGATCAGGCGTCCACCTTCGCGCAGTGCGTGCGCGACCATGTCGATGACCTGTGCGATCTCCGGCAGAGCCTTTTTCACGGCTGCCGCGACCTTCTGATCTTCCTGATTAATGATGCGGGCGATCTCAAGGGCAGAACGCGTGTCGAGCCCGCGCGTTGCCTCATTGGCCTTTTCTGTCAGGAGGTCCTGAATGCCGTTCGCCGAGCCATTAGATCCGTTGATTTCGGCCTTCGCGCCCTCGGCGCCCTCGGCGCCCTCGACATGCGGATTGAGTGAAGTACCCATTCTTTGGGGAAATGGCCGTACTGGCCCTGCTTAATTCTAACTCGACTGGACGCGCATGATCCGAATTTCCCATGCCGTGAGGAGGAAAACTTGCTTCGCCCCAACCTGAACGAAAAATGGCGCTTACGCTTAAAACGGTTCAATTCACCAGGAGTGCTCGCCCACAGCTTTCTTGCCGGCTTCTATGCCCCTAATCTTCCCGTCGCGCATGTGGACGATGCGGTCGCCGATAGCGGCCGCTTCCGGATTGTGGGTGATCATGAGCACGGTCTGGCGGAACTCCTGATTGGAGCGGCGCAGCATCTCCAGCACCGCGTCGGAGTTCTCCGTATCGAGATTGCCGGTCGGCTCGTCGGCCAGCACGATCGAGGGCCGCGTGATGAGCGCGCGCGCAATAGCGACGCGCTGCTGCTCGCCGCCGGAGAGCTCGGAAGGGCGATGGTCGAGCCGACCCGCGATGTTGAGCATCCTTGTGATCTTCGCGAAGTAGTTCTCGTCCATCGGCTCGCTGCGACCGGCGATCTCGTACGCGATCTCGATATTGCCGCGGCCCGTGAGCGTGGGCAGCAGGTTGAATTTCTGGAAGATGAAGCCGATGCGGGCCCGGCGCATCTTCGTCCGGTCAGCGTCGTTGAGGGTGGAAAAATCGACGCCGCCGATGAAGACCCGCCCGGTGGTGGCGCGGGTGAGGCCGCCGAGCAGGTAGAAGAGGGTTGATTTGCCGCTGCCGGAAGGACCCACAATGCTGACAAACTCGCCGGCAGCGACGTCGAAGGTCGCATCGCGGAGCGCCGGAACTTCGAGCCTGCCGGAACGGTAGACTTTGCCGAGGTTCTCGGCCCGAATCATCGATTCCACTCAGCGATTGTAAATGCACGAGGCGGTGCGATTGGCGCGAGCGCCGCCCCTGGCGTCTTTCGGCAGCTAGGAGGCAACCAGAATGGGTTCCAGCTCCGGCTCCGGGGACCGGAAATCAGGCTGGGCCGGGGCCAGGAACGGCGGCCGCAGCGCCTTCTTCGGACCGCGCTTGCGGGCGATCATGACCCGGATGCGCTCCAGCATCTCGACCGGAGTGGACGCGCCCTTGGGCAGAAAGGCATCGGCGCGATTGGCGCGGTCGAACTGCTTGACGCTGCCGCTGATGAGGATGGTCGGCACTTCCGGCGCAATGTCCTTCATGCGGCGGACCATCTCATTGCCGTCCATCTCCGGCATGAGCAGGTCGCCAAGGACGAGATCGATGCCTCCTCTGCGAAAGGTATCGAGAGCTTCGGCGGCGTTGGTGGCGACGATAACCCGATAGCCGCGGGTTTCCAGCAGGAATTTGCGAACAGAAAGGGCTTGCTCGTTGTCGTCCACGCAGAGGATGGTCTTCTTCGGTCTCATGATTCTCCCTGACGAATCCCGCCTGGAGCGGGAGGTCTGCGGCCGCGCACACAATTGACGAGTGCACCCGGTCACGGGTTCCGTTGGCCCGCACCCGGGCATCCCGGCAGGTCGCGGCCCCTGCGCACCGCAAAAACGGCACGACCAGCCGCGCCCCCGCGGGATGCGGGATGCGGTGGAACAGCACGTCTGGCCCGCTGCATGCTCCCGGCCCGCGATGGTTCCGGTCTGATCCCCGGAAGAAAAACGGGCGGTGGAACTGCGCGTGAGCGCCTGCGTTACTGCTCCGATTCAGTTGTCAGCAAAAGGCGAAAAGTAACGTTCCTTTCGAAACGCCACGCCAGAGTACGAAGGGGAACCCACCCTGTAAATGGAGAAAAGCAGGCGAACACGTTGGAGCACTTTGGTACACGCATGCACCGCAAACTGTTATCGCCCGATGAATGCTGCGTGACGGGGCTGTCGGGCCTGTTGAAACTGTGTGGATCGCGCAGGGAAAACCCGGAGTTTTGCTGCGATTGCAGTGCGCCGCTTTCACGCCGTTCGCCCGAGTGCGAGAAATCCCGAATTTTTTCGGGACGAGCGTCAGCGGTGGAAGATCTGGTTCATCATCTGCGTCTGCACCTCATTCAGCTGCTGGATGGTCGCCTCGAGGGTTGGACGATCGTCGAGAGAAGCGCCGGTCATCAGTTCTTTGAGGCGGAAGGCAGTATGGCGGATGAGAATCTCGGCGTTCTTGAGCTTCTTCGCGTCGCGCACCAGGTTCATGTGGATTTTGCCGGCGTAGCTCTGGGCCGCGCGCAGCGAGGCGGACGCCTGCTTTTCGTTGCCCGCTTGATACTCCTCGGTGGCAATCTCCGTCATCGAGTGCACGAGCTCGGCATAGATGTAGGGCTGTTCGTTCGGGGATGCCACTTCCGCTTTGGCTTGCAGATCGGCCAGCTCCCGGGCGTCGGGAGGCCGATCCGTCATGCCATGCGCCCACGCAAGGGAAGCCGGAAGGAGGAGAGCAGCGAGGACGGCGACATACCGCATGACGCACCTCTGGGGAGCTGCGTACCTGATCGCTCACGCAAACTCCGCGATTCCGCCAACTGGCTCGCCTATGGCCGACGCTCCCTCAGGATCGGCGGCCCAGAACCCTGAGCCCTTCCATCAACCATCACGGACTTACGTGACTTGCGGTTGGGAGCACCGCTCACTGATGAAGAGTGACAAGCCGGTGCTTTGCCTGCCATTCCTGGTCCGGGAATTTTCCCTGGGCAGCGGCAAGGAAACGATGGTAATACTCTGCCGCTGTTTTGCTTTGATGGAGATTATCGTACGCAGTTGCCCAAAGAAACAAGGTGCTGGGACTCTCCGGTGCGAATTTTGATCGGGTGGAAAGCGCATCGAGCTCCTCCTTGTACAGGTGGAGTTCGGACGCGGCGAAGGCGATTCCGGACCAGGCGTCCACGTCATCGGGCCGGGCAGACGCGGCTTTCCGGAAGGCGACGATGGCCGGGGCGAATTGCTTTTGCCGGATCAGGACCTGTCCCTGGGCGTCGAGCAGGTCAGGATCGCCGGGGCTGGCGGCCAGCAGCTCCGCGTAGTCCGCGCCAGCCTTGTCGAGATTGCCCGCCTGGGCTTCGGCATCGGCCGCCATTTGGATCACGGCACGGTTCTTCGGCTCCAGCGCCTGCAGTTTTTCGAGGACGGAGAGGGCTTCGGCCTGCTTGCCCTGGGCATTGAGAATCGCCGCCAGCTGAGCGTTCAGGCTGGGATTCTTCGGGTCGCGCTGCAGGGCCGCTTCGACCACCGGCTGCGCGTCGGCGTAACGCTTCTGGGCGATGAGGGCATGGGCGAGGCCCGACGCCGCTTCCGGCGAATCCGGCTGCACCTGAAGAACCCGGCGATAGGCTTCCTCCGCGACGTCATTGTTGCCGGCCGACTCAGCGATCCGGGCCGTCAGGAGCGCGTCGTCGGGCGTTTCCTCGCTGAGCTTCAACGCGGCCACCAGCGCATCGCGGGCCGCTTCCGGATCAGAGTGCAGCAGAAGCCGGGCGAGCGCGCGATCGGCCTGGGCTTTGGCGGCGGGGTTGGGGGGATTCGGCTCCAGCTGGGTGGCGGTCTGGAGCTGCTCTTTCGCAGCCGGATCGCCCTTGGCAGCAAGGATCAGCCCCAGAGCCAGATGCGATTCGAACTGCTTCGGGTCAGCGGCGATCGCTTTGCGGTACCAGCCTTCGGCGGCGTCGGTGTGACCCTGCGCGTCCTCGATGTAGCCGCGGTCGAAGAGAGCGCGCGCGTCGTTGGCATGGACGGAGAGGTAAACGTCCAGGCGACTGGCGGCGAGGCTGTAGTTCTTCGCCTCGATGGCACTCTCAGCCTCGGTTAGAGGCCCCGTCGAGGGCTGGGCGGAGTTCTCATCCGGGGTGCTGGCGCCGGGGGGCAGCGGCGCCTGCTGCGCCTGGAGGACTGCGCATCCCGCCAGAAGGAAACACAAAACTGCTGCCGCCAGCCGAGTTTTTCCGCAAGCTGCCAACGCGTGGCATGTACCGAAGCGCATCTCCATCTTCACTGAAATACTTCGCTCTCCTCTTCGGCTGCGGGGGCGGTGTGTCCGGCGAGAACGCGCGCCAGCCATTGGCCGGTGTGCGACAGCTCGTTGCAGGCAATCTCCTCCGGCGTTCCCGTGGCGACGACCAGGCCGCCGGCGGATCCACCTTCCGGCCCGAGGTCGATGACCCAGTCTGCGGACTTGATCACGTCGAGGTTGTGCTCGATGACCACCAGCGTGCCGCCGCTGTCGATGAGCTTGCGGAAGGCCACCAGCAGCTTGCCCACGTCGTCAAAGTGCAGTCCGGTGGTCGGCTCGTCGAGGATATACAGGACGCGGCTGCCGCCCTGCCTTCCATTCGACCCTCGTTCGGACGAACGGGTCGATGCCAGGTGAGCGGCCAGCTTGACGCGCTGCGCCTCGCCGCCGGAGAGGGTGGTGGCGGACTGGCCGAGGCGCACGTATCCCAGGCCGATTTCCTCGAGGACCGCCAGCTTGTCGACGATCTTCGGATGTCCGACAAAGAAGCGCAGCGCCTCGCGCACGGTCATTTGCAGGACGTCGTGGATGGATTTGTTTTTGTAGTGGATCTCCAGTGTGCTTGCCTTGTAGCGCGTGCCGCCGCACTCTTCGCAGGGCAGCTCGACATCGGCCAGGAACTGCATCTCCACGGTGACGGTGCCGTCCCCTTCGCAGACGTCGCAGCGTCCGCCAGGCACGTTGAAGGAGAAGTGGCCGGCGGTGTAGCCGCGGCGCTGCGCCTCCGGCTGCGCCGCAAACAGCTCCCGCACGGCGTCGAAGGCCTTGATGTAGGTGACGGGGTTCGACCGCGGCGTGCGGCCGATGGGTGTCTGGTCGACCAGGACGATGTCGTTGAGGCGCTCGACGCCTTTGAGATCCTTATAGACGCCGGACGGATCGCCGCCCTCCGTTCGGCCCAGGCGGTGGGCAATGGCGCGATAAAGCACTTCATGCACCAGAGTGGATTTGCCGGAGCCGGAGACGCCCGTGATGGCTACCAGCAGGTTCAGGGGAATATCGACGTCGATGCCTTTCAGGTTGTTCGCCCGCGCGCCCTTCACCCGCAGCCACTCTTTCGACGAACCGGGCGTGCGGCGGCGCGTGGGGACGGGAATGGTCAGCTGTCCGCTGAGATATTTCCCGGTGATGGAGGCGGGATTGGCCGAGACCTCTTCCACGGTGCCTGCGGCCAGAACCTTGCCGCCAAATTCGCCGGCGCCGGGACCGAGATCGAGCAGGTAATCGGCTGAGCGCAGCACGTCGGGGTCGTGTTCGACGACCAGGATGGTGTTGCCGAGGTCACGCAATTCGTCGAGGATGCGGATGAGCCGAGCGGTATCGCGCGGATGCAGTCCGATCGATGGCTCGTCCAGCACGTACAGCGCGCCCACCAGCCGCGAGCCCAGAGAGGTGGCCAACTGGATGCGCTGCGACTCTCCGCCGGAAAGCGTGGAGGCGAGGCGGTCGAGCGTAAGGTAGTCAAGCCCGACGGCATCGAGGAAGGTGAGGCGCTGGCGAATCTCTTCAAGGATGCTGCCGGCGATCTCTTCCTGCATGGGAGTGAGCTTCAGGTTCTGGAAGAAGCGATACGCGGCGCCAATGGTGAGCGCTGCTGCCTCGCAGATGTTGCGGCCGCCGGAGACGTCGTTGCCTTCGCCGATGCGCACGGCGCGGGCTTCGGCGCGCAGCCGCTGGCCTTTGCACTCCGGGCAAAGCGCGTAGCCGCGATATTTGCTGAGCATCACGCGGACGTGCAGCTTGTACTTCTTGCGCTCCAGCAGCGCGAAGAAGCCGTGCACGCCGGGGAAGGACCCTTTGCCGTCCAGAACAAAGGCCTGCTGCTCGGCGGTCAGGTCCCACCAGGGAACGCCGAGGGGAATGCCGTTCGCACGCGCGGTGCGGCGCAGATCGGTCAGGTACGAACGGTATTTCGGCCGGTTCCAGGGATCGATCGCGCCTTCCTCAAGGGTCTTCGTCTTATCGGGAATGATGAGGTCGAGGTCGAAGTCGATGGTGTTGCCGAAACCCTGGCAGCGCGGGCAGGCGCCGTAGGGATTGTTGAAGGAGAAGAGGCTCGGCTCCGGCTCACGATACTGGCGGTGGCAGTTGCTGCACTCGAAGGCGCCGGAAAACCTTAGACGCTCCCGGGGTGCTGACCCTTCACCTCCTCCGTCGACGAGTCTTTGCGGCGAAGCCGCGTCCGCCCGTGCGGCCAGCACTTCGCGGGGGACTATCTCGAAGAGAATCTCTCCGGATTCGCGGTAGCCGATCTCGGCCGCATCCACAATGCGTGCGCGGTTTTCCGCGGAGACGGCGATGCGATCGACCAGGACAAAGACGGGCAGGCGGAAGTCGATCTCCAGCAGAGACTCGGGTGTGGAGAACTCGTAGATGGTGCCGTTCTGATAGAGGCGGTTGAAGCCGCGCTTGCGCAGGTCGGCGAGGCGTTCGCGGAGGGCGTCGGACAATCCGCTTTTTGGCTGGCCCTCGTCGACCACCGCGGTTTTCTTTTTCGTTCGGCGTGCGGGTTTCTTCGTGGTCGGCGCGGGCTCGCTGGGCTGGGCCGGTGTCGTGGCGAGGAACTGAACGGGAAAGAGGGCGTGGAGGCGGGTTCCCTCACCCAAAGCCAGGACGCCGGCAGCAATTTCGTCCACCGTGTCGCGGCGGACGATGCCGTTGCAGACGGTGCAGTGGACCACGCCGCAGCGCGCCCACAGCAGACGCATGTAGTCGTAGATTTCCGTGGCGGTCGCAACCGTGGAACGGGGATTGCGAGTGGAATTCTTTTGCCGGATGGCGATGGCGGGGGCGAGGCCGTCGATCAGCTCGACGTCGGGCTTCTCAATGCGCTCCAGAAACTGCCGGGCGTAGGCGGAGAGCGACTCCACATAGCGGCGCTGGCCTTCGGCGTAGATGGTATCGAAGGCGAGCGACGACTTTCCCGAGCCGGAGACCCCCGAGACCACGGTGAGTTTCCCATGCGGGATGGTGCAGTCAATGTTTTTCAGATTGTGTGTCCGCGCGCCGCGGATAATAATTTCGTCGCTCAAATGACTGATCCCGGTGGTTGAGGGAAAAGAGTCCCAGTTTGATTATAGGGGCGGACTTCAGGGTCAGGCGCATCCTAAGGCGCGAGGGCAGGAAGGCAGGGATATGCACTGGACGGGAACGCTGATTCTTCTGGGATTTATCACCCTTTGCGCGGTGGTCATTCTCTTCTTGCTGCACTGGACACGCGCGGGGCGCATTCTGCACGAGAGGATTCCGGACCGGCCACACCGGCGACTGTTTCTGGCTTCGGTGAGCTTTTTTATTACCTTTCTGGGCGTGCGGCTGCTGGTGTACGCCATCGTGCACCATGTCGGTCCGTTTGGATGGGTGATGGTGGGCGGGCGGCACATCCATCATCTGGTGTGGGGGATTTTGCTGCTGCTTCTGGTGGGCTATTCCGATATGGCGGAGATCGGGAGCGGTTCCTCGCCCTCATCGATATTTGCCAGCCGGCTGATCGCGATTAGTTTCGGTATCGGAGCGGCACTGACGCTGGACGAGTTCGCGCTGTGGCTGAATATGGACCCTCAGGCCTACTGGACCCGGCAGGGACGCGAGAGCATTGATGCGGTGATTTTGTTTGGCGCGCTGCTGGCCATCGGAACGTGGGGGGCTCCGCTGTGGACCCGCCGGAAAAGGAGCGCGGCGACGCGGCTGGACTGAGCCATAGCCCGGCGCCGATGTCCGGCCAGCCGCCAGTCGCGATGACCGGGCGGCTTCTCTGTTGGCTTCCCTGTTCCCTCATTTGATACCTGCCGCATTTCGCACGCGAATCCACAGGTGTCTGCACGCTATAGTCAGAACGGCGATTCTCACGACCTTGCTCAGGCGTGCCTAAAAGCAACCCACATAGCGGAAGCGCGACCCTCCTGGACGATCCGCCGGCGGGCGTCTACCGTCCTCCGGCCAACCGGGACGAGCCGCGCGCACCGCGGTCTGCCCGCGCCCTCCCTGACCCGGACGATGAGGGAGGCGAGCCGTTTCTCCGCGCCCGGCGCCGGGTTCCGGTGCGTCGCGGACTGTTGCCGGTGTGGGCGCGCAGCAGATGGGGCCGGGTGGCCTTTGCCGGGGTGACTCTGGCAGGGGTGGGTGGAGCGGTGGCTCTGTTGCTGGCGACGAACAGCTTCCTCCATCACGATCCTCGCTTCCGCATCGCATCGCCGACGGCGATTCAGACGATGGGCAACAGCCAGCTCACTCGAGCGGACCTGCTCAGCGTTTTTGGCAATGATGTGGGACACAACCTCTTTACCGTGCCGCTGGCGAAACGGCGCGCCGCCCTGGAGCAGATTCCGTGGGTGGAGCGCGCCACCGTTATGCGCGTCCTGCCCAATCAGCTGCGGGTATCGGTGATCGAGCGCACGCCGATTGCCTTCGTGCAGATCCACGGCCGCGTCGAACTGGCCGATGTGAACGGCGTTCTGCTCGACATGACCCCGAAAGATCTGGCTGCGAAGCACTACTCGTTTTTGGTGGTCAGCGGCATCAATCCCACCGATCCGCTGCCGCAGCGCAGCCTGCGCATGCACCTGTATCAGAAATTCATTTCCGATCTGGATTCGACCGGAGAACCCATCTCCGCGCAGCTCAGCGAAGTCGACCTCTCCGATCCGGAAGACGTGAAGACCACCGTGCCCTCAGGCGGAACGGACCTGCTGCTGTATTTCGGGCAGGAAAATTTTCTCGCGCGCTGGCGGAATTATCAGGCACACATCGCGCAGTGGCGGCAGCAGTATCCGAAACTGGCTTCGGTGGATCTGCGGTACGACCGGGAAGTGGTGCTGAAGATGACGGGGACGCCGAATGCTCCGCCGGCATCGACTGCGCCCGCACCTGGCGCCCAGGCCGCCAGCCACTCGGCACCGGTTTACAAGGCAGCGCCTGTGCATCATGCCGCGGTTGAGCATCACGCGACTGCACATCACATTGCCCCGCACCGGCATGCTTCCCACGCCAGGACCCAGGTGAAGCATCGCAAACGGAGGGCCACCGCTTGAGCCAGCAGCCGGACAACACGATCGCTGTGCTGGATGCCGGCAGCTCGAAGGTGCGCGCGCTGGTCGCCGAGATCAATGAAGGCGCGCTGCGCTATCGCGGCCATGGCATTGTGGATGCCGCGGGGATGCGCAAAGGGCTGATCGCCGATTTGTCGCCGGCCGCGTCGGCGCTCGATCGGGCCGCGATCATGGCCGAGAATTCCGCGCAGACCACGATTGAGAAATGCATTGTCGCTGTGGGCGGCCCGCACATTCGCGGAGTGAACAGCCGCGGCGGCATCAGCCTGGGCACGCGCATGCGCGAAATCACCCGTGAAGATGTCCGCGCCGCCATCGACCGCGCCCGCGCCATTGCTCTGCCTGCCGATCGCGACGTCCTCCATCTGCTGCCGCAGCAGTTCATCCTTGACGAGCAGCCGGGGATCCACGATCCGGTGGGCATGGTGGGCAGCCGGCTGGAAGTGAATCTGCATATCGCCACCAGTTCGGCGAGCGCACAGCAGAGCATCATCACCTGCGCCAACCGCGCGGGGCTGGAGATTACGGAGACGGTTTTTGAAGCGCTGGCCGCGGCCGAAGCCACGCTCTCCGCCGACGAGCGGGAACTGGGCGTTTGCCTGCTCGACATTGGCGCCTCTACCTCGGAGCTGGTGGTCTTCTTTGAAGGGTCGGTTGCGCATACGTCGGTTGTGCCCGTGGGCGGCGATCACTTTACCAACGATCTTGCGGTCGGGCTGCACGCCACAGCTCCGGAAGCCGAGTGGCTGAAGTGCAATTACGGACATGCCATTGTGACCGCTGTGCCGCAGGGCAACGAAGTGGAAGTGACCGGTCTGCCCGGGCATGAGCCACACGTCGTCCGGCAGCGCTTCATCAGCGAGATTCTTGAGCCGCGGGCGAGAGAGCTGTTCCAGTTGCTGCGCGACAACCTCCGCCAGGGCGGGGTGCTGGAGGCGCTGGGCGCGGGGTGCGTCCTCACCGGCGGCGGCGCGCGCCTGCCCGGCCTGCTGGAAACCGCGGAGAGCCTGCTGCGGGTGCCTGCCCGGCTGGCCTCGCCTGTGCCCCTGTCGCGGATGCCCGCGGAGCTTTGCACGCCGGAGTTTTCAGTTCTGATCGGAACGTTGCTTTATGCCCACCGCACCAGCGTGACCCGTGCGGCGGAAAACCAGGGACTGCGCGCCAAGCTGCGCGCCATTTTGGCAGGAAGTGTCTAGCTGAGGAGTCGAAGCCGATGAAACCGATGAAGAGCCAGCCCGAAGAAATCCGCATTCAGTACCACGATGAAGTCCCCCGCGGCGCGAAGATCAAGGTCATCGGCGTGGGGGGAGGCGGCGGGAACGCGGTGAACCGCATGATCGCGGCCAGCATGGAAGGCGTGGAGTTTATCGCCGCCAACACCGACCGCCAGGCGCTGCAACTCTCGTCGGCGCCGGTAAAGCTACAGCTGGGCGTAAAGCTGACCAGCGGCCTGGGCGCGGGCGCGAATCCCGACGTGGGGCGCCGCGCGGCGCTGGAAGATTCCGAGAAGATCATCGAGGCCCTGGAAGGCGCGGACATGGTGTTCGTGACCGCAGGCCTCGGCGGAGGCACCGGGACGGGTGCGGCTCCCGTGATTGCTTCGCTGGCCAGCGAGATGGGCGCGCTCACCGTTGCGGTGGTGACCCGTCCCTTTGCCTTTGAAGGCAAGCGGCGCATGGCGCAGGCGGAGCGCGGCATGCAGGAGTTACTGGAGAGCGTGGACACGATGATCGTGATCCCCAACGAGAAGCTGCTGGCGGTGGCGAAGGACGCCGGATTCTTCGAGTCTTTCCGCATCGCCGACGACGTGCTGCGCCAGGGCGTTCAGGGGATTTCCGACATCATTACCATTCCGGGCATCATCAACCGCGATTTTGCCGATGTGAAGACCACGATGGCGGGCATGGGCTACGCCGTCATGGGCACGGCGGTGCGCAGCGGTTCCAATCGCGCCAACGAAGCGGCGCAGGCGGCCATGGCCTCTCCGCTGCTCGAAGCGGGGGCGATCGACGGCGCCCGCGGCATCCTGATCAACATCACGGGCTCCAGTTCGCTCAAGCTGAGCGAGGTGAACGAAGCGTCGACGCTGATCCAGACCGCTGCCCACGAAGATGCCAACATTATCTTTGGTGCGGTGCAGGACGAAGCGATGGGCGACGATATCAAGATCACGGTCATCGCCACCGGTTTCCGTCAGGGATCGGGCGAGCGGCGGGAGCAGATGCTGTCGGCTGCCCTGCGGGCAGGCGCCGCGGCTCCGCGCATCGAGTCGCGTCCGCCGACGCCCCGTTTCGCCAGCGAGGAGGAAGAGGATGGCGAGATTGCGGCCCCGTTTTATAACGATGCCGAGAAGCCCGTGCTGGTCCCGGTTTCCAACCGCGACCTGAAGACCGCTTTCAGCGAGCCGGAACAGGAGCCAACCATGAGCATCGAGGAGGCGCCTGAGGAGGAGGATGAAGAGCCGGTCACGGTAGTCGCCTCCGACAACAGGGCTCAGGAGGAAATCCCGGTGATGGCCCATGGCGCTTTCGAGGAGGAACCCGGCGAGAACCTCGACATCCCTGCGTTTATGCGCAAAGGGACCTTATAACCGGAATGGGTTAGTACCTCGGTGCGAAAATGTACTTTACAGGCAACACTTTCCGGTTATAGTGAACCCAGAGTTCCCGATTGCCATCCAAGCACGTGCGTAAGACGTTCATGGGATTTTCCCAGGGGAATACGTCTTTCCGATTTTGGAGCAGAGCGGGGACCGGCAATCAGAACGACCTGGAATGGGACTTCCATACCATTCCGGGATGATCGATGAAAGATACGGGCCGATAGTAGCTCCGCCGGACAATATCTGCGGGACGATCAGGCAGAAGGTCTGGTTTTTTTGACCAAGAGATACCCGATGAAGCGCTTTTTCACTCTTCTGCTGGTTTTCCTGATCGCGCCGACGCTCGTCTTCGCGGCCTCCACCACGACCACGCACCGTATCCATCATCGCGCTCGTGTCCACGAGTCGGCAGCGACACGGCGGCGGCTGGCGACGCATCACCACAGCGAACGCGTAATGCACGCGCATGTGGTCCAGGCCAGCTACACGCGGACCCGTTATTACCGTCACACCCGGCATCGCTACTACGAGCGCTTCACGGCCAGTTCGTTTGCCAACTCCGACATCACTGCGGGAGATATCACGACGGGCGAAGATCCCGTGGTCCGGCAGGCCGCCATCAATGCCCTTGGCGACATGAACGGCACCGTGGTGGCCATCGATCCCTCCAACGGACGCATCCTGGCGATGGTCAACCAGAAGCTGGCCCTCTCCAGCGGCGCCGAGCCCTGCTCCACCATCAAGATCTCCGTGGCCCTGGCCGCCCTCGAGGAAGGCATCGTCACGAAAGACACGCCGGTCAACCTCGGCGGCCATTTCCACCTCGACATGACCGAGGCTCTGGCCCACTCCAACAATCTCTACTTTGAGACCCTCGGCCGGCGGCTCGGCTTCGAGCGCGTGCGCCATTACGCCACGGAATTCGGCCTCGGCGAGCTGGCAGGCTACAACATCCCTGGAGAGCATCCCGGGCTCTACCCCGATCAGCCGATCGCTGAGAGCGCCGGCGGGGTAGGCCGTATGTGCTCCTTCGGGGAAGGCATTTCCATGACGCCGCTGCAGCTGGGCGCCCTGGTGGCGGCTGTCGCCAATGGCGGCACCCTCTATTACCTGCAGCACCCCACCACCCCCGAGGAAGCTCTGAATTTCCAGCCGCGCATTAAGCGGACCCTCAACATTGCGCCTATCCTTCCGGAGCTCCAGGACGGCATGCAGGCGGCCGTCCGCTACGGGACGGCACGCTCGCTGCGCGCCAACTTCAACGAGTTCCCGGTGCTGGGCAAAACGGGAACGTGCTCCAACGACGGCACGCGCTTCGGCTGGTTCGCCTCTTACGCGGACACGCAATATGGGCGCATCGTCGCCGTTTTCTTCCTCGAAGGCGGACGGCCAACCTTCGGCCCCAAGGCGGCCGAGCTGACCGGCGTTTTCTATCGCAATCTGTGGGACAGCAGCTATTTCGCCGAGAAGCAGCCAGCCGATGCACCTGCCGTCACAACCGCGGTTGGGGCTCCTCAGTAGTTCAGGCAGACGTTTTCTAAGCGGCCGGCTGTCCCCGCGTGGGCGCCGGCCGTTTCATTTCGCGCTCCCGCGCCTGTTTCCATGCGGCTTTCTGGTGGCCGCGCAGGAGGCTGTCTCGCCGCTTGGCCAATTCCGCATTCAACTCCGCACCAATCAGGGTCGCGAGCGCCATGAGGTAGACCCAGAACATGAGGGCAAGGATGGCCCCCATCCCGCCATACATTCTGGAGTAGTTCGACAAGTGGTCAAGATAGAAGGCCAGTCCTGCCGATCCTGCAAACCACAGGGCAATAGCGAAGATCGCGCCGGGGAGCGTGGATTTAAATCGCTGCTTCAGATTGGGCCCGAGGAAATAGACCAGTTCCAGAGCCACCACGAAGCCGATAAAAACAGTGCCGAGCCGAATGACCGGCCACAGTCTCTCCAGTGCAGGGGGGATGGACACGATTTCGCCGACAAAGTGAGCGAAATCCGGACCCGCGAGCAGGGCCAGCAGTGAGATCGTGAGCAATCCGCCACTGGTGAAGGTCAGCAACAGGGCCTGGATGCGATCACGAATCCACGACCGCGGCGTGACCACGTCATACGCGATGTTTAACGCGACAATCAGCGAGGTAAATCCTCCGGTGGTTGACCAGATGTAGCTCAGGATGCCGAAGGAGAGAACGCCGGTATGGGGCCGAAGGAGGTTGCCCACCATGCGTTCGACTAAAGAGAGAGCATCGGGCGGAACCAGCAGCGCCATGGTGGCCAGCAGCTGAGGGTAGAGATCGGGCAGGTGCAGCAGCGAGAGCAGGGCTGTGATGGCGAGCAGCAGCGGGACCATCGACATCATCGACCAGAAGGCCAGGCCCGCCGCCACATCGACCACCCGCGTCCGAATCAGCTCCCGCCCTACGATGACGGCAAGAACCCTCGTCTCCTTCCAGCGACGCCGCATCCGCTGCTTCCAGCGCCCGAACGTCTTCCGCCGACGCGGCTTTTGTCCGGCAAAGGAGCGCCACCGCACACCCGCATCAATCTGCGCGGCTGGAAAAGGGCCCGGGGAAGGAATGTCACGCGGCACGAGGAGCTCCGGAAGAAGGCCGGTTCCCTTTGTCCGATGGCGAAATTGCCCCTGGCGGATGCGCGGACCCTTCGATTTCCTGCCCCGGCTTGCTCATCCCGTGCGTTTCTGCGATACATGGATGCGCTTGCCGGAGGAGCCGCTATGAAGCTCAGGGGTCTCGCCGCTGTGGTGCCCGTACTTTTTGCTCTTGCCGTAACCGCGCTGCACGCGCAGAATCCCCGGGAAGTCTCGTTCCCCAGCGGTTCGGATACCGGACACGGTCTGCTCTACGAACCGGGCGGCCCCGGGCCGCATCCCGGCCTGATCGTGATTCACGAGTGGTGGGGGCTCAACGACTGGATCAAAGACCAGGCGCAGCGCTTTGCCGGGGAGGGATACGTAACTCTGGCCGTCGACCTCTACCGCGGCCAGGTGGCGACTGACGCCGATACAGCTCACCAACTGAGCCGCGGACTCCCGCAGGATCGCGGCGTACGCGATCTGACCTCGGCCGCGGCCTGGCTGGCCCAGCAGAAGAATGTCGATCCTCACCGCATCGGAGCCATCGGCTGGTGCATGGGCGGAGGCTTTGCCGCGCAGCTCGCCGTGGCCGATCCTGACCTCAAAGCGGTCTCGATCAATTACGGGTCTCTCCCTACTGACCCGGCGGCCCTGGCAAAGATCCACGCTGCCGTTATCGGCAATTTTGGAGGGCAGGATCGGGGCATCACGCCGGTAGATGTTCACGCCTTCGAGACCGCGATGCGTTCTCTGGGAAAGAGCGTCGACGCGAAAATCTACCCCGACGCGGGACACGCATTTGAGAATCCAAACAACAAGGGCGGGTATCGGGCAGAGGACGCGGAAGACGCTCAGTCTCGCTCCACGCACTTCCTGGCGGAGCACCTGCATCCCGCTGAAAAATAAGAGTTGGAGCCAGTCAGGTAAGTGTCTTTGGATTTCGCGCAAGGTTACTAAGGTACGGAAAATATGTCTTGCGTGCATGCTTCCGAACGTGTTAACTATGCAGGCAATAATCTAGAAATTCCTGCCTTGCTGTACACAGGGGAAAGCACGTCACCACTATGAAAATTGGAATCACTATCCGAGGCTACCGTCTCCAGAAGGGCCTATCCCAGGGAGACATCGAGAAGCGCACGGGGCTTCTCCGCTGTTATCTCTCCAGAGTGGAAAACGGGCACACCGTTCCCTCGCTCGATACTCTGGCCAAGATCGCCGGTGCGCTCGAACTGCCGATGTCTCAGCTATTCGCCGAGGATACTCTGGGCCGGCAGCTGCAGTCGCAGAAGCTCTCCGACGACGAACTCCGCTTCCTGACCCAGATACGCCGGTACTCGACGAATCTGAACGACAGCGACCGCAAGCTGCTGCTCGCCATGGTCAAGAAGTTCGCGGCAACTGCGACGCGCTAATCACGCTCCCCTGACTCCTCCCCTGCTCGTTCCCTGCTGATATCGTGATGCGATAGAAACTGCTTTTCGGCCTGGGGATTACCCTGCCGCGGCGCCGAAAAACGCGCGCAGACCCCACGCGACCAGCAACAGCGCGAAGGTCATGACGCCGATAGCGAGGGCGCGCCTGCGCACGAAGAGAGTTCGCTGCGCGCCAATTCGCGGCACCAGCGGCGCCCCCAGAGCGAGGCCGCTCAGGAATCCGCCCAGGTGCGCCATGTTGTCGACCTGTAACCGGGTGTGTGCCAGCCACAAGCCCCCGTCGATGACGAAATTGAGCAGCGCAAAATACCAAACACTGCGGCGAAGCCTCTTTAACTCCGATTGCGGGATGGGCAGCAGCGGCGAGCGCAACAGCATCAGCAGGACGCCCGCGATCCCAAACACCGCACCGGAAGCACCGGCACTCAGCACCCCGCCCGCGGGCCCCGGCGGCCGCTGATTGAACGCAACGCTCAGCAGGTTCCCGGCTACACCGGTGAGCAGATAAGCCGCCACCATGCCGAACTCCCCCAGCAACGGCTCGCCGAGCAGGCCGAGATTCCAGAGGCACCACATGTTGGTGGCGATGTGAATCCACCCGAAGTGCACGAAGATGGAAGTGACCAGCCTCCACCACTGGCCCAGAGCCACGACATAGCTGCCGTTGCAGAGCAGACCGTAAGAGATGGGGTCCTCGAAGGTCGGTCCGGAAAGGTTACGGCTCAGCAGCAGCGTGACCAGATACACAGCGCAATTGACGCCCACCAGGGTGTAGGTGGCCGGCGCGTGTGCCCAGTGGCGGCGCGGCCGCTGCACAGGCTGCGGCGGCGGATACCAGCCGCGCGGTTCCGTCTGCCGTTCCGGTTGAGAAATTGTTCCCGGCGGCAGAATCTCCGGCTGCGACGTAAACCGTCGCCCCGCGCTTTCGTCGTGCTCCATGAACCTACCCTATCGTTCCCGCCGCGCCCTGACAAATGGCTGTGCACAACCGAGCCCTCATGGTTTGTTTACAATTTTTCTTTCATACGCCCGCACGCCGGGGCACATCCGGAGACATTCCTTGAGTCGTGAAATTCCCTCGTCCACTGAAAAGAAAATTACCCGCGCCCTGTTGAGCGTGACTGACAAGTCCGGCCTGGTCGAATTCGCCCAGCGCCTTGCCCGCCACGGAGTGGAGCTGGTTTCGACCGGGGGCACCGCCCGGACGCTGCGCGATGCCGGCCTTCAGGTCCGCGACATCGCCGACCTCACTGGATTCCCGGAGATGCTGGACGGTCGCGTCAAGACCCTCCACCCCAGGGTCCACGGCGGCATCCTCTACAGGCGAAGCGACGAGGAGCATCGCGCCCAGGTCGAAAAACACGGCATCCTGCCCATCGATATGGTGGTCGTGAACCTCTACGCTTTCGAGAAGACCGCCGCGAAACCAGGCGTTCACTTTGGCGAGATCATCGAAAACATCGATATTGGCGGTCCGTCGATGGTCCGGTCCGCGGCGAAGAACTTCGAAGACGTGGCCATCGTGACCGCGCCCGACGACTACGCGGCTCTCGGCGATGAACTGGATCAGCATCAGGGTGCGCTCAGCCGCGAGACGCGCTGGGGCCTCGCGCAGAAAGCCTTCGCCGCCACCGCTGCTTACGACACGGCCATCGCCAACACCCTTGAGCGGATCAAGACAAACGCCGTCGAGCGGGCCACCCACTTTGGCGACGAGTTCCCGCAGGCGCTGCGCATCAACGATCCGCTGGGGCAAATGCTCCGTTACGGAGAAAATCCCCACCAACGTGCCGCTCTGTATGTGGATGGTTCAGGGGCGGGCGTTGCCAGCGCGGAGCAACTCCAGGGAAAGGAACTCAGCTACAACAACCTCGTCGATCTGGATGCCTGCTGGGATCTGGCTCAGGAATTCGACGAACCCGCGGTGGCGATCATCAAGCACACCAACCCGTGCGGGGCGGCCATCGGCGCCAATCTCCTTGAAGCCTACCGCAAAGCGCTCACCTCGGATCCGGTCTCCGCGTATGGCAGCGTCATTGGCGTGAACCGCGAAATCGACAGCGACACCGCGGAAGAAATGGCGGCTCTGTTTGTCGAGGCGATCGCCGCCCCTTCGTTCTCCAGGGAGGCGCGTGCTCGGTTTGCCGCGAAGAAGAACCTGCGGCTGGTGATCGTGAAGCCTGCACCGTCGGCTCGCGTCATCAGGAACGTATCGGGTGGACTGCTGCTGCAGGACGCAGACCGCGGCCGCGTCTCCGCTGCGGAGGTGAAGATCGTCACCCAGCGCAGACCCACGGAAGACGAAATGGCCTCGCTGCTGTTCGCGTGGAAGGTTTGCAAGCACGTCAAGTCGAATGCCATCGTCTACGCGCGCGACAACCAGACGATTGGTGTGGGTGCGGGCCAGATGAGCCGGGTGGATGCGGCGCGCTTCGGGGCCATGAAAGCAGTGCTGCCGCTGGCCGGATGCGTCGCCGCTTCCGACGCATACTTCCCGTTTGCCGACGGCCTGGAAACCGTGGCCCAGGCGGGCGCCACCGCGGTCATCCAGCCCGGCGGCTCGGTTCGCGACAACGAAGTGATCGCCGCGGCCGATCGGCTGGGCGTCGCCATGGTCTTCACGGGGATGCGCCACTTCCGCCATTGAGGCGTTGGTTTGCGGGCGGAACTACGCGCTCGATGGCTGGGACGGATCCTCGCCCCTGATCCGACCGGCCAGTTCCGCCTTCACCGCATCCAGTTCCTCGCGGAGCCGCGCCACCTCCTCTTCGAGACGGATCAGTCGCTCTGAGTCTGCCGCCTCCGGGCCCTCCGATTCCCGCGGGACGGGCGCAGCGCCAGGCTCGGGTTCGCCCGACAGCAGATGCGCATAACGAATCTCCTTCGTTCCCGGCTGCCGCGGCAAAGCCGCTGCCAGTGCGGGCTCGCGCTGCATCAGCTTCTGCAGCGTCGAGAGCACGTCGTCCAGTTCCTCAAACCGGTGCATCCGCTCGGTGCGGCCGCGCAGCTCGCCGGGGGTCTGCGGTCCGCGCAGCAGCAGGACGCATATCACCGCCGATTCGCCCCGGGTGAAGTTGAAGACCTCCTGCAAACGATGCTCATATTTGGTCACCCTGCTGTCCACGCCGCGCGCCCGGCCGGCCAGGCCCTGGTCTTCCAGGCGGTGCAGAGCCATGCGCACATCTTCTTCGCCCAGCTGCATGACCGGCTCGCGGTTGTTCTTCTGGTTGCAGGCATTCACCAGCGCGTTCAGCGACAGCGGGTAGTATTCCGGAGTCGTCGCTTCCTTCTCCATCAGGGAGCCCAGCACGCGCGCCTGCACGGCATTCAGCACAATATCCATGCACCCACCTTAGCCGATCCGGCTGCGGCGCTGCGCGCGTGGGAGTCGACTATTGGCGGATCGGCGTTTCTTTGTGGTAAACGTGTCGGATGCGCGCTGTTGCAGACAAGCTGCGTCTCAGCGAGATCTCTCCCGGCATGGTGCAGTCGGAGATTCGCGCCATGTCTCTGGAATGCGAACAGGTGAACGGCATCAACCTCGCCCAGGGCGTCTGTGACACCGAGGTGCCCCAGCCCGTCGCGGCCCGGGCGGTCGAGGCTATCGCCCAGGGCCTCAACATCTATACCCGCCTTGACGGCATTACGCCTCTGCGCCAGGCAATTGCGAGTAAGCTCGCCCGCCACAACGGACTCACCGCCGATCCCGACGGCGAAGTCCTTGTCACCTCCGGCGCCACAGCGGGCTACTACGCGGCCTGCATGGCGCTGTTCAATCCCGGCGATGAGGTCATCCTCTTCGAGCCGTTTTATGGCTACCACCTGAACACGCTGCGCGCCCTGCGCGTGAATGCCGCGAGCGTTTCCCTGGCTGAACCCGAATGGACTCTCGACCTCAAGGCGCTGCGCTCGACGATCACGCCTCGCACCCGCGGCATTGTCATCAACTCGCCGTCGAATCCCTGCGGCAAGGTCTTCACCCGGGAGGAACTTGAATCCATCGCGGCCCTCGCCCGGGAGCACGACCTCTTTGTCCTGACTGACGAAATTTACGAATACTTTGTCTTTGACGGCGCCCGGCACATCAGCTTCGCCACGCTGCCCGGCATGGCAGAGCGAACCATCACGATCTCCGGGCTCTCCAAGACCTTTAGCATTACCGGCTGGCGGGTCGGTTATCTGGTGGCGGACAAGCGCTGGATGGGCGCCATCGCCTACTTCCACGACCTCACCTATGTCTGCGCGCCGTCGCCGTTCCAGCACGGAGCCGCGGCTGGTCTGTTGGAGCTCGCTGACAGCTTCTACGCGGGACTCGCCACCGAATACCAGGCGAAGCGCGACTTGCTGTGCTCGGCTCTGGCTGACGCCGGCCTTACGCCTTCAACCCCGCAGGGCGCCTATTACGTGCTTGCGGATGTCGCAGGAATCCCCGGCGCAACCGCCCGCGACAAAGCCCGGAACCTGCTGCGCGAGACCGGAGTGGCCGCCGTGGCCGGCACCGCCTTTTTTGCGGATGGACGTGGAGAGAATTTGTTGCGCTTCTGTTTCGCCAAGCGCGATGAGGACCTGGCGCGCGCGTGCGACCGCCTCCGCAGCCTCTGACCGTTACGCTGCTGGCGCTGGTTGCGCCGTGATGTCCACCAGTGGATACCCCAACCGCTTCCACTCGTCGTACCCGCCACGCAGAGGCCGCACGCGGTGGATCCCCATCCTGCGCAGTTGCAGCGCCATCTTCGCCGCTGTGGCTTCGCTGGGGCAGGTGCAGAAAAGCACAACCTCCTGGTCGCGCGGGATGCGCTCGCTGTGCTCGACCAGCTTGTCCGGCGTCAGGCTCAGCGCTCCGGGAAGGGTCCGCGGATCGGGCAGGTAATCGAGCGGATGGCGTAGATCCACGATGAATACCGGCTGCTTCGCGTCGAGCATCTGTTTCAGATCCCGCGGCTCCAGGCGCGCCATCCGGACGGAGCGCAGAAACGCGCGCCGCTGCAACATCCGCCATACCAGGAAGCCGAGGAACAGCAGAGCAAACAGCAACCCAAAGAAGTGCAGGGTCCACGAGAGTGCGTTTGGATGCAGCTTGAGGATGTCGCCGAAGAAATAGCCGCCGAGCGTGACAGACACCGCCCAAAGCAGCACACCGCCGGCGTCGAAGAGCAGAAACCTGCCAAAGCCCATCCCGATTTGCCCGGCGATGGGAGCCGCCACCGAACCCAGGCCCGGAATGAACTTCGCTACCAGGAGCGCCGTTGCGCCCCGGCGCGTAAAGTAACCCTCCGTTTTGCGCACACACGCCGAACTCTCAAAGCTCAGGCGGCACATGAGCCGCACCACCGCCGACCCGTAGTGTTGCCCGAAGATGTACCACACGGTATCGGCGATCAGACTGCCGACCAGGGCCGCCGCCCATATCAGAGGCAGATTCAGCTGGTGCGTCGCGGTGAGCGTACCCGCGGTCAACAGCAGCGGCGTGCTGGGGATCGGAAAGCCAAGCTGCTCCGTGAGCACCCACAGCAGAACGATGGCGTAACCGTATTTGAGGAAGAAGTCGAGTGCGATGGGCATGGTGGGTGGCCTGGGGAACGAATCATCCGTCCAGCATCAGCCCCTCAGTATAGATGTCCCACCGGTGCCCGTGGGAGCGGGAAGATCGGCGTGGCATATGCGGTGCCTGCCCACCCGGTTGCCACGCGCCGGCGTGATGGCCGATACATCCCTGCCGGGCCCGTTCGCGTTACCCTGTCAGCATGACTCCGGCCGGGATTGCTTTGGCGAATCAGACGGTAAACGGCATCCGCGCGACAACCCGTGCGGTCCTGAACCAGGCCATTGTGCAGCGTGCTTTCCCCGGCGCCGCCTGGGGAGTATTTCAAAACGGCGCCGTCGTGGCTCTGGAAGCCATCGGCCGTTTTACCTACGAACCTGCCGCGCCCGCCGTCACTCCGGCCACGGTTTTCGATCTGGCCAGCGTCACCAAGGTGGTCGCCACCACCGCGGCGGCCATGCTGCTGGTCGATCGCGGGGTGCTCGATCTGGACGCGCGGCTCGGCGACATCCTCCCCGGCTTCGTCATCGGCATGGCTCACGGCAGCGGCAAAGAGCGCGTTACGCTGCGCATGCTTCTCGCGCACAGCTCCGGCCTGGTGGGGTGGGCTCCCCTGTTCCGCAACTGCGGCACATCCGACGCCCTGCTCAGCGCCATCCTGCGGCTGCCTCTGGAAGCGCAGCCCGGTGCCCGCACCGAGTACTCCGACTTTGGCTTCATCCTCCTCGGCAAGGTGATCGAGCTGCTCGCCCGCACACCGCTCGACATCTTCTGCGCGCGCGAAATCTTCGCGCCCCTCGGGCTCGCCCATACCCGCTTCAACCCTCGCCGCGCGGACCGGACCTCGATTCCACCCACTGAGGACGACCGCAGCTACCGCGGCCGCGTGATCCAGGGCGAAGTGCAGGACGAGCACGCCTTCGTCCTCGGCGGAGTCGGGGGTCACGCCGGCGCCTTCTCGAACGTTGAGGATCTGCTGACCTTCGCGCAGTGCATCCTCGACCGCGGCCGCACCGCCGGCGGCACTCAGCTCTTCCGTCCGGAAACCGTGGGCCTCTTCACCGCGCGGCAGACCACGGCCGACGGCCAGTCCCGCGCCCTGGGCTGGGACGTGCCCACCGAGCCGTCCTCTTCAGGCCGCTTCTTTGGGCCGCGCTCCATCGGGCACCTCGGGTACGCGGGCACCTCGCTCTGGATCGATCCCGACCAGAACCTGGCCATCGCCCTGCTCACCAACCGCACCTGGCCCGACCGTTCCAACGAGGCCATTCGCCAGGTTCGCCCCGCCTTCCACGACGCGGTGGTCGAAGCTCTCCGCTCCGGTTCCTGAACGTTAGGATGTGACCCCTGACATTCGGCTCGCAGGCGCGAAGCGCGATTGCCTGGACGGCCAGTCCTCCCCACACGCAAAAGACCCTCGCGCCCGATTTGGCTGCGAGGGTCCTGCTGCTTCCGAATCAATCGATCAGTAGATCCGGAAGTTCACCTCAATGTTGATTTCCACCGGCACCGCGTGCCCCTGGTAGGTCGCCGCCTTGAATTTATACTGCCGAACGGCTTCCATGGCCTTCTCGTCCAGGCCCATGCCCAGCGGCCGAACCACATGCACGCGCTGCGGATTGCCCTGCGCATCCACGATCAGGCCCACCACACACACGCCCTGGTATTTGGCGCGACGCGCTTCATCGGAAAACTCCGGATCCGGCGCATAGACCAGAATCGGGTTCGAGACGCCGCCGCCAGGATGATAAATGCCGCCACCGTAGCCGCCGCCGGAGCCCGGACCAACTCCGCCGCCCGAGCCTGACCCGATCCCGCCGCCAGAGCCCGAGCCAAATCCTGAACCGCTGCCTCCGCCCTGCGAGAGCAGCGCCACCTGCTGCGACTGCGGCACGCCGATATTGGGCATGTTGGCCGCATCCGGCAGCTTGATCGGGTCAGGCATCTTGATAGTGGGCTCGACCGCCAGCTTCGGGTGATCCAGCCGCAGAATCTGCGGCGGCGCAATCTGAACCTTCGCCATCTTGGGCAGCTTGCCCTTGGAGGCTTCCACAATCTCGTGGTTGCCACCGCCACCACCGCCACCCATCGTCTCTTTCATCGGCGAGGGCGGAATGTACGGCGCTACGTCCACCGGGACGACCGCCACTTTCTTCTGGATTGCCCGCTCATGCCACTGTTCCAGCGTGAAGAGGAGAATCAGCCCAATCACCACTACGTGGGTGATGAAGGCCAGTGCGCTCGATGCCGGGCTCCGCTTGACCGCCAGCGGGTCTCTCACCGCGATGGGCACCGAACTCAGCTTCAGCGGCGGAAGCTTCTTCGGAAACAGCGCATCCACAACGCCGCCGAACAGCGTTTTCCAGATCGGCTCCTCGATCACTCCCTCAAGGCCGCCAAGGCGCGGTCCATCAGCCTGAGGATCTCTCGATCGAATTGTGTCCGGTACCAGATGCGGTGACGTCAAAACCGTATTCCCCATGTTGTCTTGCGCCGGACGTCGCCGCCCGACTTCTCCTGATTATCAATGACAGCCGCCCTCTGTGTCTTGCCCTGGGACGTTGCTGCACTTCCTGAGATGCGGCTGCCCCTCTAAAAATCGCCTGCGATTCTCCTTCCCTGATAGACGCGTCATCTCGGAGGAAGTTACTGCAGTCGCAGCGGATACAATGAACTTTGCGTCATCCCACCTCGCAAGTTGGAGAAACAATGTCCTCTGCGCCGCCCACCGGCGACTCGAAGCCTGTTGCTCTGAAAGATACCCTTTCCCTGCCTCGCACTGACTTCCCCATGAAGGCCAGCCTGCCCCTGAGCGAACCGGCGCGCCTGAATAGTTGGAAGCAATCCAGGCTCTACGAGCAGATCCGTGAATCGCGAAAAGGCGCGCCCCGCTACATCCTCCACGACGGGCCGCCTTACGTGAATGGGCCCATCCATTTGGGCCACGCCCTGAATAAGTGCCTTAAAGACTTCATTGTGAAGTCGAAGACGATGGCGGGGTTCGACGCACCCTACGTCCCGGGCTTCGATTGCCATGGGCTCCCTATCGAAATCAAGATCGATGAGAAGCTTGGCCGCAAGAAATTGTCGATGCCGCCGGGCGAGTTCCTCCGCCATTGCCGGGAGTACGCGCAGACGTATATCGATCTGCAAACAACCCAGTTCGTGCGACTTGGGATCTTTGGACGCTGGGACGACCCGTACGCCACCATGTCGCGCCCCTACGAGGCGCGCATCCTGGAGACCTTTTTCCGCTTTTTCGAGGCCGGATTCGTCTACCGCGGCCTGAAGCCGGTCTACTGGTGCATCCATGACCAGACCGCCCTGGCCGACGCCGAGATCGAGTACGAGCAGCACTCCAGCCCCAGCATCTACGTCCGCTACGACCTCACCAGCGATCCGGCGGCCCTGGACCCCACGCTGGCCGGCAAACGTGTCGCCACCATCATCTGGACCACCACCCCATGGACGCTGCCCGCCTCGCTCGCCGTCGCCTTTCATCCGGACTTCGACTATGTCGCCCTTGAAGACAAGGCCAGCGATCGCGTCTATATCGTCGCGCAGGCGCTTGCCCCCTCGGTTCGCGAGGCCTGCAACCTGGAATCGGCGGTGCCGATCGCGACCTTCAAGGGCTCGGTTCTGGAGCGCGCCACATTCCAGCATCCGTTTCTCGACCGCTCCATCCTGGGTGTGCTGGCGGACTATGTCACCGCCGATCAGGGAACCGGCGCCGTCCACACCGCGCCCGCCCATGGCGCCGACGACTTCTATACCGGCGCGCGCTATGCCCTCGACCAGATCTGCCACGTCGACAACGCCGGCCGCATCCGCGACGGGCTGCCCGAATACGACGGCAAGACCGTCTTTCAGGCGAATCAGCCCATCATCGATCTCGTGGCGGCGCGCGGCGCCCTCATGGGGCGGTCGGATATTTATCACAGCTACCCCCACTGCTGGCGCTGCCATCACCCGGTCATCTTCCGCGCCACCGAGCAGTGGTTCATCAATATCGACCACCCCATGGAAGTCAACGGCCGGGCGACCACGTTCCGCAAGCGCGCCCTCGACGAGATCAAAAACAGCGTGAAGTGGGATCCCGCGTGGGGCGAAGAGCGCATCGCCAACATGATCGACACCCGCCCCGACTGGTGCATCTCGCGCCAGCGCCTCTGGGGTGTGCCCATCGCGGTCTTCATGTGCACGAAGTGCCAGGAGCCCCTGCGCGACTGCGTGCTCAACCAGCGCGTTCTGGAGCTCTTCGAAAAAGAAGGCGTGGAGGTCTGGCACACCGTCGCCCCCGATGCTCTGCTGCCCCACGGCGCGCACTGCACCAACTGCGGCGGCTCCGAATTTCGACGCGAGACGGACATTCTCGACGTCTGGTTCGACTCCGGCTCCAGCTGGCATGCCGTCCTTGAAGCCGAGCCGGGCCTCGAGCCGCCCGCCGACCTATACTTCGAAGGTGGCGATCAGTACCGCGGCTGGTTCCACACTTCGCTGCTGACTTCAGTCGGCGTCGGAGAGAAGCACGCATCACCCTACAAAATGGTCGGCACCGCCGGCTGGACACTCGACGAGCAGGGCCGTGCCATGTCGAAATCCCTCGGCAACGGCGTCGATCCCGTCGATATCGCCGGCCGTCTTGGCGCGGAGATCGTCCGCCTGTGGGTCGCGAGCGTCGACTTCCGCGAAGACGTCGTCAACAGCGAACACATCATGCAGCGCCTCGCGGACAACTACCGGAAGCTGCGCAACACGTTTCGATTTCTGTTGGGGAATCTGGCGGGATTCACACCGGCGTCTGACGCCGTGTCCGACGCTGACCTGTTGCCGCTGGACCGCTACATGCTCGCCAAAACCCGTGAGCTGGTCGAGAAGGTTTCCGGCGCCGACGGCCATGGCGGCTGGTATGGCGAGTTCCAGTTCCACCGCGCCTACCAGGCCATCAACGAGTTTTGCATCGTTGACCTGAGCGCCTTCTATCTCGACGTACTCAAGGACCGCCTCTACACCTTCGCGCCGCAAAGCCTCGAACGCCGGTCCGCGCAGACCGTCCTCTGGCGGATCGCCGAAGC
>DASRRO010000158.1:0-28806 GCA_035656855.1 Acidobacteriaceae bacterium
TTGCCCTGAAGCCGGCGCGCCCCGACGTCGTCCAGGTCCGTTGGCTTCTCAACCTTGCCTGTCTCACTTTGGGCGAATACCCCGAGGGTGTGCCGCCCGCCGACAGAATCCTGCCCTCCGTCTTCGCCTCCGAGGAACCCATCGCCCGTCTCACCGATGTGGCCCCCGCAGCGGGCCTCGACTTCGCATCTATGGCCGGCGGCGTCGCGGTTGATGACTTCGAAAACAACGGGCTGCTCGACATCGTTGTTTCCAGCTACGACGTCTGCCAGCCTCTGCGCTACTTCCACAACAATGGCGATGGTACCTTCACGGATCGAACCGCCCAGGCGGGTCTCTCCGATCAATTAGGCGGCCTCAACATCGTTCAGGCCGACTACAACAATGACGGCTGCATGGATCTTCTGGTCCTCCGCGGCGCGTGGGAATTTCCTGAGCGCAAATCCCTGCTCCGCAACAACTGCAATGGAACCTTCACTGACGTGACCCGCGCCGCCGGCCTTGCCGAACCTGCCACGCGAACCCAGACCGCGGTCTGGGCGGACATTAACAACGATGGCCTTCTCGACCTCTTCGTGGGCAACGAGAACAGCCCCAGCCAGCTCTTCCTCAACAAGGGCGACGGAACCTTCCAGGACATCTCTCACGCCGCCGGTATCGATCGCGTTGCCTTCACCAAAGCTGTTACCGCGGCCGACTACGACCACGACCGCTACGTCGATTTCTACGTCTCCAATCTCGACGGTGGCAATTTCCTCTATCACAACAACCACAACAACACGTTCACCGAGGTCTCCGCGCAGGCCGGCGTTCACCAGCCCGGTGCCCAAAGCTTTGCAGCCTGGTTCTTCGATTACGACAACGACGGTTGGCCCGACCTTTTCGTCACCGGCTATGACTTCTCCACCGATCAGACCATCCGCGGTTATCTGCACCTGCCTGCCAGCGCCGGAACCATGAAGCTCTATCGCAATCTGGGTAACGGAACTTTTCAGGACGTCACCGCCGCATCCCACCTGGACCGGATCAATACCCCGATGGGCGCGAACTTCGGCGACATCGACAATGACGGCTATCTGGATATTTACCTCGACACCGGCGGCCCGGAATACGGTGCGCTCTCACCCAAGATGCTCCTGCGCAACCACGACGGACGCTATTTCGCCGATGTCACCGCTGCATCCGGAACCGGCGATCTCCACAAAGGGCACGGTGTTTCCTTTGCCGATCTCGGCAACATCGGACAGGAAGATCTGCTTCTTTCCATTGGCGGGGCCACGCCCGGCGACGCTCACCCGTTTCGCCTCTTCCGCAACCCCGGCAACGGCAACGACTGGATCACCGTGAAGCTCATCGGTGTCCGCTCCAACCGGGCCGGCATCGGCGCCCGGATTCAGATCACCGTCAAAGACGGCGCCGCTGCGCCTCGCTCCATCAACCGCACCGTGAACACCGGCGGATCATTCGGCGCTAATCCTCTCGAACAGCACATCGGTCTGGGACGAAACGCGAAGATCCTCCAGCTCGAAGTCTGGTGGCCTGCCACAAATACCCGTCAGATCTTCCGGAACATTCGCCCGGATCAGTTCATCGCGATTCGAGAATTCGCCCGTCGCTACGAGCGTCTCCACCGCCGCTCGTTTCTTCCCGGATAATTCCGGATTACGCGGCACGTATGTCAAATAAGGGCCTCATTCCGTTCCGAAAGTCGAGAACAGACTGGAAAGGCCTGTCCTCGACTCCAAACGATTCGTACTGCCCGTGCCTCTAGGTCGATGTAATTTCCGGCAATCGCGGAGAGCATCCGCAGGAACTGCGCGGCACCAGCCTCGTCTCGAGAGTGATCTGTGCGGATTGTGCGTTCCTTCTTGAATGCCCACCTTCGCGCTCGCTCAGCAGCTGATCGAACAGCGCCTCCGCCGCCAGACGGGCGATCTCCTCAATCGGTTGCTCCACCACGCTGATCGACGGCCGCACCGTCGACGCCAGCTCAAAATCGTCATAACCCAGCAGGGCCACCGATCCCGGGATCGCAACCTTAAATTTTTGCAAAGCTTCGAAGGCAAAGATTGTCGTGCTGTTTTTCAGCGTCAGGATGGCGTCCGGAGGATTCGCTGCGGAGAGAAAACTCTCAATCGCATACTCCGCAGACCGGTAATCCTTCACCGAAGTGTCCAGCAGAGGTTCCAGCCCCATTGCCTCCATGGTTCGGCAATAACCCTGGATCCGCTCCCGAATGGTGTACAGGGTGCTTTCGCCCGTCAGGCAAAGAATCTTCCTGTATCCATGGCCGATCAGGTGCTCGGTCGCAATCGCGGCGCCGCGATAGTTGTTCGCCACTACCGCCGGGACCGAAGACTGCGCGATCGGCCGGTCAATCGCTACTACCGGTATTGCCAGAGTGCCCACTACCTGGCGCAGCATTTGGCTGTTGGAATTTGCTGGAGCGATGATGAGACCGTCGGCCCGGTGCTCCATCAGCACGTTGATGTTGTCGATCTCCGCGCGGGGATCGTTATTCGTGGTAGTCACGATCAGCAGCGAGCCGTTGGCCCGTGCCACCGCCTGGATCGCTTCCGCGCATTCGGAAAAAAACGGATCTGCGATGCTGGGGATGATGAGCCCCACGGTCCGCGTCCGGTAGCCCTTCAGGATGCGTGCGGCCTGGTTTGGAACGTAGCCCAGCGCCTCAATGGCGCGCTGCACCCGCTGCAGCGTCTCGGGGCTCACGCGGTGGCCGCCGTTGATCACGCGCGAGACCGTTGTCGTGCCCACGCCCGCCCGCCGGGCAACTTCGCTCAGCGTCGGCGGCGTGCTCTTCCTGCGCGTCATCGCCGACAGACTATCAGAAGGGTCCATGTTCATCCCGAGATGGTGTTGCGGTCGACATGATCGCCGAACGGCCCTGACGCCGCCCGGCATAATTCTGCCGCCCCGACACTGATCCAGCAGGCCCCTCGTCTTGACATCGCGAACCGGAACCGCTTAGATTGGCGGCAGTCATGGAAACGATACCACTCCCTGGCTGAGCGCGTCTTCCACCCAGCGAATCTCCGTCCACCGCGGCTCCGCCGCCCTGCCGGCGTTCCCTCAATCTCCAACTTCAACGGGAGTATTTTCATGTCACGAACTCTTGCGGGCCTGGCTGCCGCTTCCCTCCTCCTTGGTTCCGGTCTCTGCGCCGCGCAGGCGCCCGCCGCACCTAAGCCCGATCTCGACCGCCAGCCCACACTCTACGTCGTCGGCTACGCGCACCTCGACACCGAGTGGCGCTGGGAGTACCCGCAGGTCATCGACGAGTATCTCCCCAACACCATGCATAAAAACTTCGACCTCTTTCAGAAGTACCCGCACTATATTTTCAATTTCAGCGGAGCCAATCGGTACCGCCTTATGAAGGAGTACTACCCCGCCGATTTCGCCCGGCTGAAGCAGTATGTCGGCGAGGGTCGGTGGTTCCCGGCCGGCTCCTCGATGGAAGAAGGCGACGTCAACGCGCCCAGTGCCGAATCGATCATCCGCCAGATCCTCTACGGCAACGACTGGTTCCGTAAAGAGCTCGGCCGCTCCAGCGCCGAATACATGCTGCCGGATTGCTTTGGCTTTCCCGCCGACTTGCCTACGATCCTCGCCCACTCCGGGGTGAAGGGATTCTCCACCCAGAAACTCACCTGGGGCTCCTCGGCCCCCGGTGGTGGCCCCGATTCTCTCGAGAAGACCCCCGAGGGCACGCCCTTCAACGTCGGTGTCTGGGTTGGCACCGACGGCGAAAGCGTTCTGGCGGCGCTCAATCCTGGCTCCTACTCCGGCGGCATCTACACCGATCTCAGTAAGCCGCTCCCGCCCATGCAGCCCGACGCTGCTCTCACTTCCGTCCAGGATCAGCTCCACCAGCTGCGCAGCAGACTGGAAGCCGAACAGTCCAGCGGCAAGCAATTTCAGCCCGACGATATCCAGCACTACATGGCCCTCCGCAACGAGATCGACGGACTGGAGAAAGCCCGTCAGGATGAGGAGCTGGATCGCTACCAACACGACTGGGCCGCCCGCGTCCAGAACAACGGCAAGGTCACCGGAGTCCTGACCGACTACCACTATTACGGAACCGGCGACATCGGCGGCTCCCCTGACGAAGCCTCCGTGAAACGCCTCGAAGGTATCGTCACGCACGGCCAGGCCAGCCTGCCACCGCCGGATTACGTCGGGTTCCCTGACGAAGCTCACTCCAATTGGCCCGAGCAGCCGGTCGGCGATGGTCCGGTCCACGTCATCTCCGCGACCGCCGATCAGATGTTCCTCGACATCACTCCGGCCGAGCGTGACCGGCTCCCCGAATATACGGGCGAGATGGAGCTCACCAATCACTCTGCCGGATCGCTCACCTCGCAGGCTTACCAGAAGCGCTGGCTCCGCAAGGAAGAAGTCCTCGCCGACGCCGCAGAGAAGGCATCCGTTGCCGCCTCCTGGCTCGGTGGCCGCTCCTATCCCCTTGAGCGCCTGAACAACGCCTGGACTCTCGTCATGGGCGGTCAGTTTCATGATCTCGCCGCCGGCACCGCGACGCCCAAAGCGTATGAATTCGCCTGGAACGATGATGTGATCGCGATGAACCAGTTCGCCGGCGTCCTCCACAGTGCCACCCAGGCGGTTTCCGACGCACTCGACACCGCTACCTCCGGCATCCCCGTCGTCGTCTACAACCCGCTTAACATTGAGCGCCAGGGCATCGTTACCGCTGACGTGAATTTCCCCGGCGGTGAGCCGTCAGAAGTGTCCGTAGCCGGACCGGACGGCAAGTCGATCCCCGCGCAAATATCCGGCGGCAAGGTCGTCTTCCTCGCCAAAGTCCCCTCCGTCGGCTATGCCGTTTACAGCGTCCAGTCCGGACATGCGAACGCTGAAGACTCCGCCCTCCACGTCACGGAAAACTCACTCGAGAATCGCTACTACCGTGTTCGCATCGACAGCAACGGCGACATTGCCAGCATCTTCGACAAGCGGATTGGTAAAGAACTCCTCGCCGCTCCCCTGCGCCTCGCTATCTCCTATGACAATCCAACCCAGTGGCCCGCCTGGAACATGGACTGGGACCAGGAGCAGGCTCCGCCAAAGCAGTACGTGAGCGGACCGGCGAAGATCCGCGTCGTCGAGAACGGACCTGCCCGCGTCAGCGTTGAGATCACCCGCGAAACCGCCGGGTCGAAATTCGTTCAGACCGTGCGCCTCGCCGCCGGTGACGCCGGCAAGCGCGTCGAAATCGCCAACGACATCGACTGGAACACCCGTGAGTCGAATCTGAAGGCTGTCTTCGCCCTCACCGCCCACAACGAAAAGGCCACCTATAACCTCGGTATCGGCACCGTCCAGCGGCCCAGTGCCCGGCCGCGCAAATTCGAAGTGCTCGGCCACCAGTGGGTCGATCTCACTGATGCCACCGGCGCTTTCGGAGCCACCATTCTCACCGACTGCAAGAATGGCTCCGACAAGCTGAACGACAACACCATCCGCCTGACCCTCATTCGTACCCCCGGCGTGCAGGGTGGCTATCCCGACCAGGGCACGCAGGACCTCGGCCATCATGAATTCGTCTTTGGCATCGCCGGCCACGCCGATGACTGGCGTCAGGGGCAAACCGACTGGCAGGGGCAGGAGCTGAACGATCCGCTTGTAGCTTTCACCACCGCAAAGCATCCTGGCAAACTCGGCCGCGACTTCTCCCTCATCCATATCAGCAGCCCGCGCGTTCGCATCATGGCGCTCAAGAAGGCTGAGAACAGCAACGATTTCGTTCTCCGGCTGGTTGAGCTCGACGGCACGCCGCAGCCCGATGTCCGCGTTTCCTTTGCTGCCCCTGTCCGCTCCGCGCGCGAAGTTAACGGACAGGAGCAGCCTGTCGGTCCCGCTACCGTGAAAGACGGCGCCCTCATCACGTCCTTCACCGCGTATCAGCCGCGTACCTTTGCCCTTAGCCTCGACTCCCCGTCAACGCACGTTCCTGAGATCCGCTCCGTGCCTGTCAGCCTCTCCTACGACCTGGCCGCCGCCAGTAATACCGGCGATGCCGTCTCCGGCGGCTTTGACGGCCATGGCAATGCCCTCCCCGCTGAAATGCTGCCCCCCACCATCGACTACCACGGCGTCGACTTCCATCTCGCAGCCGCCCACACCGGCACTCCCGATGCCGTCGTGGCGAAAGGACAGACCGTCAAGCTGCCTGCGGGCGACTACAACCGCGCCTTCATCCTCGCCGCCGCCATCGATGGCGATCAGGAGGCCGCCTTCCATGTCGGCGACCAGGCTACGACCCTCAAAATCGAAGACTGGGGCGGATTCATTGGCCAATGGGACGATCGCGTCTGGCAGGCTGGGGACGTCACCACTCCGGCACGCCCCGGTCGCCCCGCCGAGACCGAGCACGACGACTACGCAAAGCTGCTCGGTATCCGTCCCGGTTACATCAAGAGGGCGGAGCTCGCATGGTATTGCTCGCATCATCACGATGCCGCCGGCAAGAACGTGGCCTACTCGTATTCCTATCTCTTCGCCTATCCCATCGATCTGCCTGCGGGAGCCCGCAGCATCACCCTCCCCAACAATGAAAAAGTCCGCATCCTCGCGATCTCCGTCGCCCACGAGGGTCCCGCCGTTCAACCATCGCAGCCGCTCTATGACACGCTCGGCCGCTCCGAGCCTGGGCAGATGATGCAGCCGTAGAGCGCTCAGTTAAGTTCGCAAATACCGGCTTGCCCATCTCCCGGCGGGAAGCGGGCACTCTCGGGGGAAACAGCTTTCCAGCTGCCTCCCCCCGGAGCCCCCTGCGCTCTCTGTGCCGAGATTTCCGTACACTCAGGTAATTGGCGACAGCGAATAAAACCCGCCCTCCGCTTTGCGATGAACCCAGCTTGTGGCCGCCTCGACGGGCTCGGTCAGCGCAGAACAGCCTCATGAAACGCGGGGCCATCGTCGCTGCGGTGCTTCTTCTGATTCCTGCGGGGCTCTCGGGGACCGCCCGCGCACAACAGCTGGATCCAACCATGTCGGGCGCACCTCCCGCGCACGGCTCCCCGCTGGCACCGGCCGGAGAACGAGAACTCGGCGCCTCCTCTGCCAGCGATCCCGTCCTGCGACAAACCCTTTCGCTCATCCAGAGCCGCGAGTATCCCGCCGCGTCGCAGAAGATCCAGGACTTCCTCAAAGGCCATCCTGAATCCGGCGAAGCTCATTTCCTGTTCGGCTACATTCTCTACCGGCAGCAAAAGCCTCGCGAATCCCTCGCCGAGTACACCGAGGGCGCGCGCTTTCAGAAGCCGCAAGCCAACGACCTTGCCGCTGTTGCTATGGATTACATCCTGCTCCGCGACTACGCCGACGCCGATAAGTGGCTGACTCAGGCGACCGCGTGGAGCCCCCAGAACGAGCTCTACTGGTACTACCTTGGCCGAACCAAATATGCCGAGAATCACTTCGACGAAGCGATCCTGGCTTTCAACCATTGTCTCGCTCTGCAGCCGCGCGACCTGCGCGCCAAGTACAACATGGGCCTGGCCTACGCGGGACTCGGTCGCAACGCCGACGCCATTGCCGCCTATCGCACCGCTATCGATTGGCAACAGAACGCTGCCCACCCCGATCCCCAGCCCTGGCTCGACCTCGGCATTCTTCTTCTCGATCAGAGCCAGCCCCGTCAGGCCCTGCCCTGGCTCGAAAAAGCCGCTGGTCTTGCCCCGGATAATCCTCGCGCCCGCGAAGAGTTGGGGCAAGCCTATGAGCAGCTGCACAACCTCACCGCGGCCAGCCGCGAAATGGAAGCAGCCGTTGCTCTCGCTCCCAACATCCCCTCCCTTCATTTCGAGCTGGGACGCATCGATCAGCGCCTGGGACTGGCGGCTAAAGCCAAAGAGGAGTTCGCTCGCTGCGCTGTCCTCAATGCCGCGCATTCCACCGACGCCACAGAAACCCCGAACCCCGCCCCGAAATGAAGGGCTTCGCAACGGTTGCAATCGCAAAGTATGACGTCGAGAATGAAGGGCGGAGTTCTCGCTTTTTCCCGGTGATGCTACGCCTGATTTTCGCTGTGCCTCTGATCCTTCCCCTCTCCCTCTGCGGACAGGTGCAGGAGGCGGGAACGATGGAGCAGGGTATTGCGCTGCTGCAGCAGGGGAAGCCGGAAGAGGCGCGACCCGTTTTTGAGGCGATTCTGCGGGGCGATCCATCGAATGCCGCGGCCCAGGCGAGCGAGGTGGAAGCGAGCGAGCGTCTGGCTCTGGAGAAACGAGCCAACGGCCACCCCGTTGATGCGCTAAGCGATTTGCTGCGGGCGCAGAAACTGGTTCCGGCAAATGCTCGGCTGGAGTACGACCTGGGGATCCTCGAAGACGAGATGCATTTGTATCCCGAAGCAGAGAAGGCGCTGGAGGCGGCGCAAAGTTTGCAAATGGAGAATCCGTCCCTCCTCTACGCAATGGCGCGCGTCGCGATGGACGAGGGGCAGCTGGGGCCCGCGGCCGAGAAGATGCAGGCGTATCTGAAGCTGCGCCCCAACGATTCCACCGCACACTACGGACTCGGGCGCATTTTCGAGATCGGGCTGCAGTTCGACAAGGCGCGGACCGAGTTCGAAGAGTCCATTCGCCTGCAGCCGGAGCAGACCGAAGCGTATTACCAGTTGGGAGATATAGACCTGAAGCAGAACCAGTACGTGGCGGCGCTGGACGAGTTCGAGAAGACACTGGCGCGGGATCCAAAACATGGCGGCGCGCTGGCGGATGCGGGCGAGGCCTGCTACAAGCAGAAGAAATATGAGCAGGCGCTGGGTTATCTGCAGAGGGCCATTGCCGCGGCGCCGGATTATCAGCCAGGGCACTACTATCTGGGCCTGACAATGGCGCGGCTGGGCCGGAAGGAAGATTCGGAAAGGGAACTGGCGACTGCGGCGAAGCTGGCGGACGAGGACAACCGCAAGGGGAGCGCGCGCTATCAGCTCGAAGTTCCGGGGAGCCAGCCCCAGTGAAGGATGCAGGGCAAATGGCGGTGTGCCGGAGAGCGCTGCGCGGCGTCGCTGCGCTGGGGCTGACGGCGCTGTCGTGCTGGGCGCAGGGCGGCTCGGCGTATGAGCGCGGCCACGCGGCGTTCGACGCGCAGAAATATACCGAGGCGGCCCCGCTGTTTGCGCAGGCGGCGAAGGAACAGCCGCAATCGGACGCGCTGCTGTTCGAGGGCAAGGCCCTGGCCAATGTGGAGCGGTATACCGAAGCCGACAGCGCGTTGCGCGCTTATGCGGTGCAGCATCCAAACTCGCCCGACGCGCTGTACATGCTGGGCTTTGTGCTCAACCGCGAAGACAGGCCGGCGGATTCGCTGAAAGCCTACACGCGAGCGGCGCAGCTGAGCAGCCCGAAGTCCGACGACCTGAAAGTGGTGGCAATGGATTACGTGCTGTTGAACGACTATCCGGATGCGATCCGATGGATGCGGCAGGCAGTGGCGTTCGATCCGCAGAATGAACAGGCGTGGTATGGGCTGGGGCGGTGTTACTACTCGCAAAGCGAATTTAAAGAAGCGCAGCAGGCGTTTGAAAAGGCGCTGGGGCTCGCCCCCCAGGACGTAAAGGCGGAAGAGAATCTCGGGCTGGCGTATGAGATGGGCAATCGTCCGCAGGACGCTGAACGGGCGTATAAGGCCGCGATCGCGCTGGCGAATGGGGAGGCCGCCACAGACCAGTGGCCCTATCTGGACTACGGGTCGTTTTTGCTCGAACATGATCGATCCGCAGAGGCGGTGCCGGTGCTGGAGCGGGCGGTGAAGGCGGCTCCGCAATGCGCCGACTGCCATGGGAAGCTGGGGCGGGCTCTGGCCCGGACCGGGCATGCGACCGAGGGCATTGCGGAGCTGCGGGTAGCGGTGCAACTGGCGCCAAAGGATCCCAGGCTGCACTACGACCTCGGCCGGGCGTATCGCGCGGCGGGAAAGATGGATGAGGCGCGCGCGGAACTCGCGGTGAGCGCGCAGCTCTATGGAGCGAAGGGCAGGCAATAAGCAACCGGCAAGAGTGGCTTGTGTATATTCACGAGTAATCCAGGCGCAGCAGCAGGACCTCGCGCGCCGCGGCATGGATACGAGCTCGAGAAGAAGTGGTGCGAATGCGGATGGGGCTCCATGGGAGGGCAAGGCGTGGGAATCGGCAAGCTCGCCAGCGGCTGTTGCCGTGGCTGTGTCTGCTCATGAGCGCCGGGTGCTGGTACGGGATGGCGGGACAGCAGATGGGCCAGGCGTCGGGCACGACCCAGCAGGCGCAGTTCGATGCGGAGCACCGGCCGATCACGGCAGGCGGCTTTGTGAAAAGCGGGCCTGTGATCTTCGAAGACGTTGCGAGGCAGGCCGGGCTCACAAGCTGGCGCAACACGACGGGCACGCCGGAGAAGAAGGTCATCATTGAGGCCAAAGGGTCGGGCGTGTGTCTGCTGGATTACAACAACGACGGCTGGCTCGACATTTACCTGGTGAATGGATCGACCTTCGATGCGCGCAGCGGTAAAGCGCAATCGCCCCACGCCGCTCTGTTCCGGAACAATCACGACGGGACGTTTACGGATGTGACCCGGAAGGCGGGAGTTGCAAACGATCGCTGGGGACTGGGCTGTGCCGTGGGTGACTACGACAATGATGGCTGGCCGGATCTCTACGTCACGAATGTGGGGAGCAATCGGCTGTATCACAACAATCACGACGGTACATTCACTGACGTGGCGGAGAAGGCGGGAGTCACGCTGGGGAGCGGTTCCCCGGACGTCGCTGTGGATCACACCGGGGCGACCTTTGGCGATTACGACGGAGACGGGCGGCTGGATCTGTTTGTGGCTGGGTATATCCACTACGATTTTGCGCATCCTCCGGTATCGGGATCGAAGGCGGCGGGCGGATCCATGTGCCAGTATCGCGGAGTCAACGTGATGTGCGGCCCGCGCGGCCTTCAGGGAGCCGAAGATCATTTGTTCCACAACAATGGCGATGGCACCTTTACCGATGTAACGGCGAAAGCTGGAGTGGGCGATCCGAATGGGTACTACGGGCTGGGTACGGTGTTTGCGGATGTGAACAATGACGGCAAGCCCGACCTGATCGTGGCTAACGACTCAACCCCGAATTACCTGTACATCAATAAGGGCGACGGGACATTTGACGATCAGAGCTACATGAGCGGCTTTGCCCTGAATCAGGATGGGCGGGAAGCGGCCAACATGGGCATCGCGGTGGGCGATTACGAGAACAACGGCCACCTGGACCTGGTCACGACGACTTTCTCGGACGATTACGACATCGTGTTTCACAACGATGGGACGGGAAACTTCCAGGATTTGAGCTACAAGACAGGCATCGCGGCGGCGTCCATTCCATTTGTAGGGTTCGGCGACGGATTTCTGGATTACGACAACGACGGATGGAAGGACCTGCTGATCGTGAACGGAAATGTGTATCCACAGGCCGACCAGCATCCGGACTGGGGGATGAGCTACGCACAGCGTCCGCTGCTGTTTCACAACCAGCGGAACGGAACCTTCGCACTGGTGCCGCCCTTGGAGGGCACCGGACTGGCAGAGGTCAGCGTAGGACGCGGCGCGGCGTTCGGGGATCTATTCAACGACGGCAAGATCGATGTAGTGATCAATGGCCTGGATGGTGTCCCGGTACTGCTGCGCAATGTGAATGACGATCGCAACCACTGGGTGGAACTGCATCTGGTGGGTGGCCCGGGCAGTCCGCGCGATGCGGTGGGCGCAACGGTGTATCTGACAGCGGGTAGCGTGCGGCAGCGCGGAGACGTGCTGAGCGGCGGAAGCTATTTGTCCTCGAGCGATTTCCGGGTGCACTTTGGGCTGGGCGCTGCGACAAAAGTGGATGCAGTGGAGATTCACTGGCCCGGCGGGAAGATGGAGAAGGTGACTCTGCCTGGAGTCGATCGGATCTTCACGATCGTCGAGGGCCAAGGTATAAGCGCGGAGCTGCCGCCTCATAGGGCCGAGAGCGAGAAGGTCGCAGAGAAGATGGCGGGGATGCAGTAGATGCGAGCGCCTGCGTGGATGACGATCGGGGCAGGGCTGCTGGCGGTGCTGGTGAGCAGTGTGGCGCAGACTTGGCATCCGGCGGCGACGGCCCTGGTGCCGGGGGATTTTGAGGATGTGACAGCGAAGCTGGGCGTGGACTTCGTGCATCAGGCGCCCCATAGCCCACGGAAGTATCTGCTGGAGACGATGGGGTCGGGGGTCGCGCTGTTCGATTATGACAACGACGGGCGGCTGGATCTGTATCTGGTGAATGGGGCGCCGTTCGGCGATTTTGTGCCGAAGGGGACGATTCCGCAGAAGACGGAGCCGAAGTACTGGAACCGCCTGTATCACCAGAAGGCCGACGGAACGTTCGAGGATGCGACGGAGAAGGCGGGTCTCGCCGGCGTTGGGTACGGGATGGGCGTAGCGGTCGGAGATTATGACAACGACGGTTACGAGGATCTGTTCGTAACATCGCTGGGCGGGAATCACCTGTATCACAACAACGGCAACGGAACCTTCACGGATGTGACGGCGAAGGCGGGCGTCGGCGGCAGTGGATGGTCGACCTCGGCGGCGTGGGTGGATCTGGACGGGGACGGCTATCTCGATCTGGTGGTGCTGCGCTACATTCAGTGGGATTGGGACGACGTGTGGTGCGGCCCGCGGGATAACCGCGGCTACTGCCATCCGGATGTCTTTCCGCCCATCACGATGCTCGTCTATCACAACAACGGCAACGGGACCTTTACGGAAGAGGCGCACAAACTGGGGCTGGATAAGCCGGCAAAGGCGCTGGGGATCTCGATTGCGGATTACGACGGCGATGGGCACCCGGACCTCTTCGTAGCGAACGATTCGATGGTGGAATATCTCTTCCACAACAGGGGGAACGGCACTTTCGAGGAGACCGGGCTGGAGGCAGGGGTGGCGGTTGACGGCGACGGACGCACCTTCGCCGGGATGGGAACTGACTTCGCGGATTACGACAATGATGGGCGGCCGGATTTGTTCGTGGACGATCTGGCGAATCAAAAATATGCGCTCTTCCACAACGACGGGGATGGGACATTCAGCTATGACAGCTACGCCAGTGGCGTGGCCGGCCAGACACTGCTGCACTCGGGCTGGGGTGCGCGCTTTGTGGATTACGACAACGACGGCTGGAAGGATCTGCTGATCGCGCAGGGACACGATCTCGACACGATTGAGAAAAGCTATCCGGACCTGCACTACCGCGAGCCTCCAATGCTGCTGCGCAACATAGGCGGAAGCGCGGGCGGAAAGAGGTTTGCGGATGTCAGCGGGATTTCGAAGGCCGTCTTCCACGAGCGTTGGGTCGGTCGCGGACTGGCGCTCGGCGACATCGATAACGACGGCCGAATGGACGCCGTAATCACGGAGAATGGCGGCCCGGTGCACATCCTGATGAACCATACCCAAACGGCCAGTCACTGGGTCGGGTTTAAGCTGATTGGCCACAAATCGAATCGGGACGGCATCGGCGCGGTGATCCGGATCGATACTGCGAAAGGATCGCAGTGGGCGACGGTCACCACTTCATCGAGCTATTTGTCGGCGAGCGACGTGCGGGCGCATTTCGGGCTGGGATCGGAGACAACGGTGAAGACGGTGGAAATCCGGTGGCCGAGCGGGATTCGGCAAACGCTGAAAGATGTGGCCGGGGATCGGTACGTACGGGTTGACGAGCCGGCGGCCTTGGGTGGGAAGCAGCCGTGAGACGGCGGAAAGAGTGGTGGCTGGCGATCTGCGCCTCGTTGACGTTGATGGCAGGAACAGGATGCCATCGGCAGCCGGCGACGATTGAAGTGATCATGCCGACAGGCGGCATGCACTACTGGGAGGTCTTCTCGAACGAGATCCGGAAGGACGCGACCGCCGCCGGGATTCGAGTGGAAACCGCAGCGCCGCAGGCTGTCACGGATTACACCGAGCAGGCGCAACTGGTAGAGAACGCGATCGCTCAGCACGTGCAGGGGATCATCGTTTCGCCGTCGCACCAGATGGTGCTGGCATCGGTGCTGCGCAAGGCGGAGCTCGCCCACATTCCGGTGGTCGTGGTGGGAACGCCAATCGCTTTGCCGGCGAGCGATTATGCTGCCTTCATTGGATGGGACGAAGAAGAGGCCGGGCGGCTCGCGGCGCGTCGATTCCTTACTCTACTGGGCGGCCATGGCGAGGTGGGGGTGATCGGCGTGAGCCCCACGGTGGAGGGCAGTTCGCGCATCGAAGAAGGATTCGCCGACGAGATCGCCCGCACTCCCCAACTGAAGCTGGTGGGCGTGAAGTACGGATTGTCGGACTGGGCGCGCTCGCGGCAGGCGACGCTCGATCTGCTGGCCGAACATCCGAAGATCAGCGGCATCTTTACGACGGCGGAGTTCTCCACCCATGCTGCGGCGGCCGCGTTTGAGCTGGGGGGGCAGAAGCGGCCGACGCTGATCGGCGTCTCGGAGGAAACCGATGAGCTGCGCGCGCTGCATGACGGGGCGATCGACGCTCTGATAATCAGCGATCCGCAGGACCTGGGGAGGCGGGCCATGCAGGCGATGCGAGTGGCTCTCTCCGGAGTTTCGGCGAGCGGATATTCCGCGCAGTTGCCGGTGCAGATTATCAGCCGGGAGACCATGGTCCGGAATCCCATTGTTTCGGCGCTGATGCAGGGAGAGCCGCCTCTGACGGCCTCACCTTCGGTCCTGCATCAATAGCGGTCCACCCGCACGTTGCGCCAGGAGGCATCGGCATAAAACGAGCGCAGGCCTCCGGCGCCCGCGGTGAGGCAATGCGAATCCGTGTAGCGAATCGTCGTGGTCTGCGGTTCGTCTACCGGGCGGGCATCCACTTCGAGATTGCAGCCATGCGCTGTCAGTTCCAGGTGATACCAGGCGCCGGCAGCCATCGGGGCAGCGAGTCTTGTTTCCTGCAGCAGGTGCCAGTCGTACGAGGCGCGGCCGAGGACGAGTGTCTGGTTGTCGGGACGCAGGCCCGCGTAGTAGCCCTTGTAGGAGTCGACGCCGGGTTGAGGATCGGTGGCACGAAGGATGAGGCCGGCGTCGCCGTAGTGCGTTTCTTCGAAGAGCAGATCGAAACGAACGTCGGCGGAGATGCGCGAGTCGCTGCCTTCGGGATGCTCCATGATCAGCATGTCGCCCCGGCCGTAATGGGCGTTGGAGATGACGTTGTCGTGCAGGGTCCAGTTGCCGCTGATGGGCTTCCACCCCTTGTGCTGAAGTGGGTCGCCGCCGGCATGCACGGCGAGAAGACGGTAAAGGGCGATGCCGGCGAGCAGCAGGACGGCGAGGGCCGGAAGGCCGTAGCGGCGGAGATTGGCCATGTTTTGCCCGCCAAGTATAAAGTGTTGGCTCCGGGGTATGCACTGAGGATGGAACGAGGTCGACAAGCGGGGAAGCGGCCGCGCTGGCGGAGTTGCATGGCCGCCGGTTTGGGCGTGGCGATCCTGCTCCTCGCCGGTCTGTCGGCCGCAGGTCAGGACGAGGCCGCGCCCAACCTGCAGTCGATTGAAGCGGCTATCCAAAAAGCCCGCTCCACCAAAGCTCCGGTGCCGGTCGTGGTGCGCGGGATCGTCGTTCTGAATCACGACGGGTTGGTGATCGAAGACCGAACCGGAGCAACCCAGGTTCTGCCCGCCGCACCCACGCCGACCACGCTCGGCGATGAAGTGGAAGTGACGGGTGAGATGACCCTGGCGCAGCATCCGCGCATTGAGAACAGCCAGCTCAGCAGGCTCTGGAATGGATCGATGCCTCTGCCCCTCGCGATTACCCCGGACGAGGCGGCGGAGGGTGAGAACGAGCTGTTCCTGGTCCAGACGGACGCCAGGCTGCTGAGCGCCGAACCAGCGGGCTTGACGGGTGTGCGCCTCCACCTCACGGGCGGTCACCAGAACTTCTCCGCGGTATTGCCCGGCGATGGAGCCACAGAGGATTTGCCGCCGAAGCTGCTGCAGGCCGGATCGACCATCCGGGTGACCGGGGTGCTGTTCGTGAGCAACGGACTAACGGGCGAGTTTGGCGACTCGTTTATGCTCCGATTGCGCACTCCGGAGGATATCGAGCTCGTCGAAGGTCCCTCGTGGTGGACCCGGGAGCACATGCTGCTGCTGGCCGGGCTTGCCGCTATTTTGGCGCTGATCGGTTTTCAGATCTATGCGCGCAGCCGCCACGCCCGCTACCGGGCTGTGGCCGAAGAGCGTGCCAACATCTCCCGTGACATTCACGACACGCTGGCCCAGGGTTTTGCCGGGATCACGCTGCAGCTCCAGGCGGCGGAGCAGATGCTGGTGCGCGATCCGCCCCGCGCCCGCGCCTACCTTGAGGAGGCGCTGCATCTGGTGCGGCACAGCCGAAACGAATCACATTTGTCGATCGAGATTCTGCGGTCATCGGCCCGCAACGACCGGCTGGACGCGCTCATCGCGCGGTGCATCGCTCAGATGAAGCCGGCCGCCGGGCCGGTGATTGAGCAGCAGATCGACGGAGATCCGGTGCCGCTCTCGTACATCCTCCTGAACCAGTGTTTTCGCATCGTTCAGGAGGCGCTGGCGAACGCGGTGCGGCATGCCCAGGCCACCCGCATCCTGGTCCGGGTGACCTACCGGCCGCGGATGCTGCGCCTGGAAGTGGAGGATAACGGCAAGGGCTTCGATCCGGAGCGGATCCCCGGTCCGGATCAGGGAAGCTTTGGTCTAACCGGGATGCGGGAACGGGCTGCGTCGATCCATTCCCGTTTTCATCTCGAGTCTGGCGCACGGGGAACTCTCATTCGAGTTATGGTGACGTTATGAGCGAATCCCCGGTCGCTTTCCCCCCAGTCCCTTTTCCAGTTGGTTTGCCCGCCACCGAGCGGTTGCGCATCCTGGTGGCCGACGATCATCTGGTGTATCGCATCGGCATCCGCAGCCTGCTCGAGGCCGAGATGGGCCTGCAGGTAGTTGGGGAAGCCGCGAACAGCACCGAGACGATTGAGTTATATCGGAAACTCAGGCCGGACGTTCTGCTCTTGGATCTGCGTATGCCGCACAAGGGAGGCATTGAAGCGGTGCGCGCCATTCGCGGCGAGTTTCCCGAGGCCCGCGTTCTCGTCGTCACCAGCTACCAGACCGAGGAGGAGGTCCTTCAGGTACTGCAGGCTGGTGCGCTGGGCTACATCCTGAAGGATCTGGACGGCAGCATGCTCATGCAGGCGATTCAGGCGGTCTGTGCGGGAAAGCGGTGGATCTCGCCGGGGCTGGAGCGCCAACTGGCCGAAGGGGTGGGGCACCAGCCGCTGACAGCGCGCGAACTGGAAGTGCTGCGGCTGCTCGCGCGTGGACTCACCAATCGGGAGATCGCCAGCGTCTTTCACATTTCCGAAAGCACCGTGAAAAATCACGTGAACCATCTGCTTGGGAAGCTGGAGGTCGCGGACCGAACAGAGGCGGTGAGCTTCTGCCTGGCGCGCGGCATCGTGCGCATCGAGGATCTGTAGCTCTGCAGTTGTTCCCGCAGGGACGGGGATGAGAAATGGCGCGAAGCGGGGTCGCTCGCGAGTCGCCGCTCGGTTACACCGCAAGCCTCAACACTTTGCTCGATGGGCGATAGGGTTGTCAATGGGTAGATGTGCCCAGACTGCAGCCGTTGAAAAGTTGTAGTCTTCCCTCCGTCTAAGGAATCCCCAGGGGATCCAACAGCACAAGGGTTTTTTCAGGAGTCGGACTGTCACCGGTTACATTTTGGGCACGCGGCGTAAATCTCCGGCCAACCTGCGCCGTTGCTCCTCTCATCCACCAGCCAAACTAGCCCGCTTTGTTTCTTCATGACCGAGAAGAACGGCCTCATGGCAACGGGAATCAGTAAACGGTCGCTGATCGATTTTTTGACGGAGGCATCATGAAGTCCATTTCCAGGGCGGCCCTGTTCGCTTTTTCCACTCTGCTTGCTGGGCTCTGGCTGTTGCCGGGCTCATCGGTATCCGCGCAGACCGTCTACGGCAGCATGGCCGGCACGGTAAGTGACACCACCGGCGCAGTCATTTCCGGAGCTAAGGTCCAGGCGAAGAATGCCCAGACCGGATCGGTCCAGGAAACGCAGTCCACGTCGGCGGGAAGCTATCGGTTTCCCGAGCTGCCGATCGGGCGGTACGACGTGACCGTCAACGCCGCAGGCTTTCAGGCGAAGACGATGACCGGAGTCAGCGTCAATCTCCAGATCACAACCGCGCTGGATGTGACGCTCCCGGTGGGTTCGGCAACGCAGAGCGTGACCGTGAACGCCAGCGCGCCTTCACTGCAGACGGAAAGCTCGGACATTACCGGATCGGTTTCGGATGAGCAGTATCTTGACCTGCCGCTGGCCCTGGGCGGCGTCGGTGCGCTGCGGTCGCCGGAGGCCTTCATCTTCCTGCTGCCTGGCAATACCGGTCCGGGCACCGCCAATAGTCCCAACGGAATCTTCTATAGCAAAATCGCCGGGGGACAGGATTACGGCGCGGAAGTTCTGATCGATGGCCTGAGCCAGCAGCGCAGTGAGAACGGCTCGTCCTTCGACGAGGAAGCGCCTTCTGTCGACGCACTGCAGCAATTGACGGTCACCGAAGCGGTGCCTCCGGCCGAATACAACCGAACCACAGGCGGCTTTGAGAATTTCGCCACCAAAAGCGGCGGCAACAGCTTCCATGGCCTGGCGTACGACTTGTTTAAAAACACCGCGCTCGATGCGAACCTCTGGTTTAACGGCGGCGACGAGGCGACGGCCTGCTCGGGAACCAACAACACGGCCGCCTGTCGCGCGACTTTTGCTGCGCCGGTTGATCGCAAGAACGACTACGGCGGAACCCTGGGCGGCCCGGTTTGGATTCCGAAACTCTACGACGGCCGAAACAAACTGCTGTTTTTCTTCAGCTGGGAGCAGATCAACTACAACCGCGGCGCCACCACAACCGCTACGGTTCCGACAGCGCAGGAGCTGGGCGGAGATTTTTCGAATCCGGCGATCCTCAACAAGAACAATGTGCTGGGCACGAACCCCTGCGATGGCACGCCGATCTATCAGGGGCAGATTTTTGATCCTTCGACCACAAAGGTAGTGAACGGAACCGAGTGCCGCACCGCATTCCCAGGGAACATCATTCCGCAGGGATCGATGTCGGCGGCAGCGACAAAGCTGCTGTCCTATTTCCCGGCGCCAACGAACGGCAGCGTCTTTAATAACTACCAGCTAAACAGCAGTTCGCCCCTGACCAATACCACCTATACGGTCCGCATCGATGCGAACCTTACGGCAAAGCACAAGATCTGGAGCTCGTACAGCACCCGCGACAATAACCTGATTACCGGAACGCCGCAGATCCTGCCGTACCCAATCGATCCGAATACCTGGAAGCAGGACTTCGATACTCACTTCTGGCGCCTGGGTTGGGATTATTCAATTACCCCAACGCTGCTCAACCACCTGATTGTGGGATCGAACCGCAGCAACAGCAAGAACTATGCGGTGCCGATCCTGGAGAATACCAACTGGTTCTCGACACTCGGCATTGGGAATGCCGTCTCGGGGAACTTCCCCGTGATCACGAACGGGTTCACAACCCAGGAAGGCATGCCCAACAACGGGGACAACGTCGACAGCGGCCTGCGCGTCGTCGAGAGCATCTCCTGGCAGAAGGGGCGCCACAGTCTGACGTTCGGGACGGATGATCGCTACCAGCAGTACTCACCGCTGTCCGGAAACTCTCCGACGATCAATTTCTGCGGTTCCCAGACGGCTGTGGACCCGAACCAGCCGCAGACCGGCAACGGCCTGGCCAGCGAAATGCTGGGCGATGCCTGTAATGGAAACCAGAGCGTTGTCGCACACCAGTCGCGATGGATCTCCTGGTACTACTCAGGCTATGTGCAGGACGACTGGAAAGCGAGCAGGAATTTGACGCTGAATCTGGGCGTCAACTACAGCCTGGACATCCCCCGCCATGAGGCGGACAACTATACGTCCGACTTCAGTGCCACGGCGATCGACCCCGAGGTTGGGGTTCCGGGAGCCCTGGTATTTGGAACGAACTGCGGCGGCTGCAACACGAAGTGGGCCGATACTTATTACAAGGACATTGCCCCGCGCATTGGTTTCGCGTATTCCCCGCCGTGGCTGAACAATAAAACGGTGCTGCGTGGCGGCGCGGGCATCCTCTATGGACCGCTGCAGTATGACGACTTTGGCGGATCGATGAATACCGGATACCGATCGGCTCCAGTCTTCCCTTCCAAGAACGGATTCGATCCGTCCTTCCAGATCGACAGCGGCTTTCCGGCTTTCAGCCAGCCGCCGAACCTCGATCCCGGTGTCTACAACGGCACCTATGTTCCGGGTTCGTACATCGAGAAGATCGCTGGGCGCCCCGCTGCAATCTATGACTTCGATCTGCAGGTGCAACAGCAGCTGGCAAGCGATCTGATCATGTCAATTGGATTTGTCGGCAGCGAAGGCCAGAACCTGCAGGCGAACAATCAGAACATTAACAATATGCCGTTGAAGGATATCGCTCTGGGCGACGAGCTGAGCACCGGACTGCTCAACAATACCTACGGCGTGGCGGTTCCTTTCCCGACTTACTTCAATGTTTGGGGCAATGGAGTCACGATCCAGCAGGCTCTGCGCCCGTTCCCCCAGTATGACTTCATCGATTCCGGATGCTGCCTCCAGGCTACCGGGCACTCGAGCTACGACGCTCTGCTCGTCAGCCTGACACGGCAGTACAAGAATGGCCTCAACCTGCAGGCTTCCTACACGTGGCAGAAGAACGAGAACGACACCGACAGCGCTCTGCCAAACACCAACCCCGGTCAGCCGCAGGTCCAGAACCCTGCCAATCTCCATCAGGAAAAGGCGATCAGCGTTCAGGATGTCCCCCAGACGCTGGTCCTCAGCTATCTGTATGACCTGCCTTTCGGCAAGGGAAAAGCCTGGGTGAACCATGGCCCCCTCAGCTATGCGATTGGCGGCTGGAAGATTGGAGGCGTCCAGCGTTATCAGTCAGGACAGCCGCTGCCCTTCTGCTGTTCCAGTGGCATCCCGGGGTGGCAGCAGGCGATTCGCTACAACGAAACTGGAGCACCGATCAAGAGCGCGGTGTATCGCAGCGGTTGGAAGCACCTGAACCCGTTTAATACGGCTCAGGGCACCGATCCGGGCAGCAACAGCTTCTTCGACGGAGCAGTGGACAATGGAGCGTCCGCCTACAGCACCGGAGGGGCACCGGCGGCGTTCGTAGACCAGAATCTGGAAAAGTATCGCAACGGTGGTCCGTTCATCCTGGGCGACACGCCACGGGTCACGAACATTCGGATGCCCGCCTGGATGAACGAGGACTTCAGCGTGCTCAAGGAAGTGCCGATTCACGAGACCCTGAGCTTCGAATTGAAGTTCGAGTTCCTGAACGCCTTCAACCGCCATCTGTTCGGTTCACCGGATACCAACCCGGGGGATTACACTTTCGGCATTCCGACATATACAGCTAACTCACCCCGCAATATCCAGGTGACCGGGAGGATCGTGTTCTGAGGTTGCAGACCCGATAATCCTCGGCGGCGCAATGTTGATGGGCCACCTTGCTCTTCCTCCCGCATGCCCGGGTCCAGGCCCGGGCATCCTGTTTCTTCATACCGCTATTTCTCTGGCCTGCAAAGCAGATACCGGCGGCTGACGGAATCTGCACGGAAGTGAAGGCGCGCTAGATTGGATGTGAGGCGCCGTATGCATCGACTCACACGAAACGAGTTCCTGGTGACCGCCCTCCTGCTTCCCTTGTCCGCTGCAACCCTGGGGCAATCGGCTCCACCGCAGCAGGTGAGCTCGCTGCTCCGTCAGGGCGCTGAGGCGATGCGGACGGGAAACGCCGCCGAAGCAGAGACCAGCTATAAACAGGCGACGGTGGTGGCGCCCGGCTTTGCGCCGGCATGGCTCGATCTGGGCCTGGCGCAACTGAAAGAAGGCAAGCTGGTCGACGCCACCGGATCGATCCGCCGCGCCCTCACGCTGGACCCCTCGGTGCACGGAGCCCGGCTGTTTCTGGGCATTGCGGAATATCAGACCCAGCATATTGACGCTGCCGTGACGGATCTGGAGCAGGCGCAGCAGGAGGACCCCGGCAACGTCCAGGTCTTGATGTGGCTGGGCATCGTGGAAATGGAGTCGGGCCATCCGGAGAAGGCGACGGGGCCGCTGGACCGCGCGGCCGAGCTGGCGCCGAACGATGTGGGCATTCTGGATTATCGAGTGCAGGCGCACATGGCTGTGGCACGCCAGAGCTACACCCGCCTCTACCAGATGGATCCAGGCTCATGGCGGCTTCATCGCCTGAACGCGCAGATTGACGCCCAGGCCCGCCAGCACACGGAGGCGATCGAGGAGTATCAGGCGGCAATCAAAATCGCTCCAAAGCAGGCCGATCTGTATGAGGGGCTCGGCTGGGAGTACCGCCAAACCGGGCAGCTGGATCTGGCGGCGAAGGCGTTTGAGCAACAGCTAGAACTGACCCCCGGAAACCCGATCGCCATGTACAACCTCGCAAGCACCCGCGTAGACGCAGGGCAGTCGGCTTCAGCGGTGGGATTGCTGGAGCAGGTTGTGAAGCTGAATGGGGTGCCCACTGTGGCGGATTACTACCTCGGCCGGGCTTACGCGGCTGAGGGAAAGCCCGAGCCGGCGGCCGCCGAGTTCGAGAAGGCGACCACCCTCGGCGGAGAGACGGCGCGCCAGTCCTGGTACGGGCTAAGTCAGGTCTACAAGGAGCTGGGTAAGACGGTTGAGGCGCATGCCGCGGTCGAGAAATTTCAGCAGCTGCATCAGCAGGCCGTGCAGGCGCGCGCGAAAGACATCCAGGACTGGCGGAAGTTGAATGCCGGAGCAGAAAGCAAGCCGGCCACGGCTCCGCCTGCGCAGTGAATCGCGAAACGGGAAAGGTTGGGGGAGAGGCGGATGCCAGCAAAGCGGATGACGAAACCGGCTCGCGGAGACATGCGTAAAGCAGCGGTTTGGAGTTGCCGGCGCCTTGCCGCAGTCGCAGCAGCGGGATTGCTGGCGAATTTGCTGCCACTGCATGCACAGATCACCGTGAACAAGCCGATCCCTTCGGTGGCCACGGTCCATGTGGATGCATCGCGGTCGGCTGGCGCGGAAATTCCGCGCACGATCTTCGGCACGTTCCTCGAACCCATTGGTAACTCCACTTACAACGGGCTGTGGGCGGAGATACTGCAGAATCCGAGCCTGGAAATGGGTCTCTGGGATACCCGGCACATAGCAGCAATGGAGCAGGAGAATCCGGCGCTCACGCGAGCCTCGGAGCTGGATCTGCCCTTGCCCTGGGAGCCTCTGAACTACGGTCAGGGCAATCGCTATGTGCTGCGCTACGGCGACGCGGCGAATTCCTGGATGTCGCTGCGAATCTTTGGACTGCCGAACGAGCCGACCGGCATCCGGCAGGAAGTCTATCTGCCGGTGCAGCGGACCCTCGAGTACGACGGCACCCTGTATGCGCGGCACCTAAGTGGTCCGACGGATCTGGAGATATCGCTGCGGCTGCGGAACAATCCGGAGGTACTGGCCAGCGCGCATGTCGATGCCGCATCGGGAGACTGGACGAAGTACACCTTTCATCTGACAACCCCGGCGGACAAGCTGCATCGGCTCGATCCAGCCGATTTTGTGGTTCAGGTGCAGGGTGCAGAGGTCGTCGATGTCGACGAGTTCTCGCTGATGCCCTCGGATGCCCTCGACGGTCTGGATCCAGATGCGGTGGCGATGGCCAAAGCGCTCGATACGCCGCTGCTGCGCTATGGCGGAAATTTCACCTCGGGCTATCAGTGGCGCGACGGGATTGGGCCGCGGGACAAGCGCGTGAGCATGCGGAATCTCGCCTGGGGCATCCCGGAGTACAACACCTTTGGCACGGATGAATTCCTGCACTTCTGCCGGCTGATCGGGGCGGAGCCCCAGGTGGCCCTCAACCTGGGAAGCGGAACTCCACAGGAAGCTGCGGACTGGGTGCGCTACATCGACAACCACTGGTCGCAGCACAGCGGCCTGCTGTGGGAGCTGGGGAACGAGCTGTGGGGCAACTGGAACATGGCCTATCCGACGCTGAACCAGCTGGCCGCGCGAACGCTGGCTTTCAGCAAGGCGGTGCGCTCTGTGGATCCAGCCGCGCGCCTGATCGCAACGGGTCGGGATCCTGATGGCTTTACCCAGTGGAACGCCACCCAGTTGGGAAATCCCGCGGCGACGTTCAACTATTTATCCACCCACTTCGTCGTTACGAATACGGACACCCAGATGCCCCATGCGTCGACGGACTTTATCGACGCAGCCGCATTTGCGCTGCCGGTGGAACTGGGCCGGAAGTTAGAGCAGGAACAGCAGCAGATCGACACATTTCCCGCGTTCGCGAATAAGGCGCACATCGCGTTTACAGAGTGGCTGTTCATCGGGCGGCGTCCAGGGACGCCGAACTTCACCAACATGGGCGGCGCAGTCGATGCAGCAGGATTTCTGAATATGCTGATGCGCCATACGGACATCGTCCCCATCTCCGACATGACGGGAATCATGGAGTTCGGAGGGATTTGGAAGAAGCACGGCCAGGTGTATGCGGCGCCGGCCTATTACGCGCTGCGGATGTATTCGACGGCGCACGCGTCGCGACCGGTGGCGGTGGAGACCGAAAGCGGCAGCTATTCGGTACAGCACGGGGTGAGCCGCCTGCCGGATATCGCTGACGTGCCTTATCTGGATGTGGTGGCGGCGCTCAGCAATTCCGGCGACACGTTAACCCTGTTCTGCGTGAATCGCAGCCTCCATACGGATATTCCGGCGAACGTTGAGGTCAGTGGTTTTTCCGCGAGCGGCGAGGCGCAGGTGCAGACCCTGCGCGCCGGGAATCCCGATGAAGGAAACGATGAGGATGAGCCCGACCGTGTGATTCCGCTGCCGACGCAGGAGGCGGCCAGGAATGGTGGACTCCAGCATGTGTTCCCGCACGAGAGCGTCACGGTGATCACGCTTCACAATTAGAGCCTTAGCAAGCAAGCGTCTTCGGGCGCATTCCGGTAATGAGGACGAATATGCAGAGCAGACATGGAGTGGAAGCGGATCGGCGTCAAAAATCGGATGTGACGCAAGGATCGTGGAGTTGCGCGCTGCGTTGGGCAGCGATCCCGGCTGGGGCGCTGGCCTTTTCGATGTTTGCCGGAGCGCAGCAACCGGTGACCGTACGCACGCCGGCGACGCCGCTGGTGGTGCACGATCCCTATTTCAGCGTCTGGTCGTTCGATGACACGCTCGACGGCGGCCCCACCCGGCACTGGACCGGCACGGACCAGCAGCTCAATGGCGTCGTGCGCGTGGATGGGCATCCGTTCCGCTTCATGGGCGACTCGCGAGACATTCCCGGGCTGCCTCAGGTGTCGCGGGCCATCTGGCCGACGCGGACGATCTATGACTTCGAGGGACAGGGGATTCATCTGACCGCGACGTTCTTTACGCCGGCTCTGCCGCAGGACCTCGATGTGCTGTCGCGCCCACTGACGTACCTGATCTGGTCGGTACGGTCGACCGATGGGCAATCGCACAAGGTGCGTCTCTCGCTGAGCGCGAGCGCCCGACTGGCCGTCAACGACGAGCACGAAAGCGTGGTGTGGGGCACCAACCACGTTGGCGACATGACGGTGATGCAGATCGGCGACAACCAGCAGCCCATGTTGCAGAAGGCGGGTGACAACCTGCGCATCGACTGGGGCTGGGCCGATCTGGCTGTCCCGTCGCAGCCGGGGATGACGACGGAGATTGTCGGCGGTCGGACGCTTCATCGCGACCTGGTTAGCGGCGTTTCCTCGCCGGAAGGCGACGATCTTGACATGCCGCGGGCCCCCCGCGTGGATCTGCCCATGATGGCCGTCAGCTTCGATCTGGGCGAAGTATCCGCGTCACCGGTCATGCGCCGAGCGATGCTCGCCTACGACGATCGGGAGGCCGTCGAATATCTCCACCGCCAGTTACCCGACTACTGGCGGCGCAACGGGCAGACGTTTGCCGGGATGCTGCAGGCCGCGGAGCGCGAACAGGATGGCCTGCTGACAAGGGCGGAAGCCTTCGACCGGGCTCTGGTGGAAGACCTGACCAATATGGGTGGGGAGCATTACGCTCAACTGGCGACTCTGGCCTATCGCCAGACGTTCGGAGCCCACAAGCTCGTAGTTGATATTGACGGGCAGCCGAAAGTGTTCTCGAAGGAGAACTCGAGCAACGGCTGTACGGATACAGTGGATGTTACCTATCCGGCCTCGCCGTTCTTCCTGCTGCTGAATCCGAAGCTGCTGGAGGCCGAGCTGCGCCCGGTGATGGATTATGCGCGCCTCCCGCGCTGGCAGTGGCCCTTCGCGCCGCACGATATCGGAACCTATCCCCTCGCAAACGGCCAGGTTTACGGCGGCGGCGAGAAAACTGAAGAGGATCAGATGCCGGTGGAAGAGAGCGGCAACATTCTCATCATGTTCGACGCTCTGGCCAGGGCCGAAGGCAACGCAGATTTTGCCGCCCAATACTGGCCGCTGCTGTCGAAGTGGGCAGCCTATCTGCTGAAGTTCGGAATGGATCCGGAAAATCAATTGAGCACCGACGACTTCACCGGTCACCTCGCGCACAACTCGAATCTCTCCATCAAGGCCATCCTGGCGCTGGGTAGCTATGCGCAGCTGGCCGACATGCTGCACAAAACCGATGAGGCGGCCAGGTTCCGGGACAACGCCCAACAGATGGCGAAACAGTGGGCGACCATGGCGGCCGATGGCGATCACACGCGGCTCGCCTTCAACCTTCCCGGCACGTGGAGCCAGAAATACAACCTGGTGTGGGACCGTATTCTCGGGCTCAATCTCTTTCCGCCGTCGGTCGCACAGGAGGAGATCGCCTATTACCTGAAGCATCAGAACGCCTTCGGACTGCCGCTGGACAATCGCCACACATATACCAAGCTTGACTGGAGCGTCTGGACGGCAACCATGGTGCCGAACCCGCAAGATTTTCACGCGTTGATGGACCCGCTCTATAAGTTCATGACCGAGAGCCCGACGCGGGTCCCGCTGAGCGACTGGTTCGACACGGTGAACGGCGCGCAGGCGGGCTTCCAGGCACGCTCCGTGGTGGGCGGCGTCTATATCAAAATGTTGAGCGATCCCGCGATGTGGAAGAAGTGGGCATCCGCGACCCACGAATAAGGTCAGGCATTTTCCCGCAATTGTAGGGGCTGGATAGTGAATGACGGGGTGAGGAAGTCAGAAAAGCCGTAAGCTGCTGATTCTAAAAGGCTGGTGCCGAAGAAGGGACTCGAACCCCCACACCCTTGCGGGTACATGGACCTGAACCATGCGCGTCTGCCAATTCCGCCACTTCGGCAAGTGATATCCGGCGCAGAACCGCGCTGGACGGGCAGCAACTCCTAGTGTTACAAAGGCATCCACTCGTGTCAAACCCGCTTGCCAGGAACCCCGAACGCGTTATTCTGGCCTCAGCGATCCCCCCTCCATGACCCCACCGCCCCCATCCCGCTCCATCCCAGAGGCCCAGGCAAAAGAAATCCGCCGCCTCGCTCACGATCTCAGCAATGCTCTTGAAATCGTGCTCCAGACCAGCTTTCTCCTCGGCACCGTCCCCCTCGATGACGACGCAAAAAAATGGCGAACCATGCTCGACAACGGTGTCCAGCAGGCGGCCGAGGTCAACCGTCAGCTGCGCGAGTATATCCGCAGCAACAGCTGAAATTCGGGCAACAGTGAGATAATAAAACCAGCCATCAGGAGATTCTCTTCCTGACCGGCGGCGCCATGGGGGCGTCACGGTTTCGACGGGATCGCTTGCGGCATAGAGGCATGCCGGGGTCTGGGCACCCGTAATCGCCTGGAAAACCATAATTGCCAACACCAATCAGCTGGCATACGCAGCCTAATTAGTTAGGTTGCCGTCCTCCGCGGTTTCGCCCTTGGGCCGTGAAAGGACGTCGCACAGAGGGCTGGTCGTCGACCCTCGGTCCGTGGGCCGCCGACGAGATCATCGGACTAGTTTTCTGCGTTTCTTGTCGGTTCTAAGCGCAGGGAGCGAAATCTTCGAATCCGACTGAGCATGGATTCTCTCTGTTGACAACGATTTCGGACGCGGGTTCGACTCCCGCCGCCTCCACCGTTCTATCTTTTTCATTGCAAAGCGATTAGCGATTCTAGCATAATGGCGTACTCGTAGCGTACACGAGGACGCCATGCTCACCATCTATCGCCGCCATCGCGCCGGGTGCAAATTCAAGGGTCGTCGCGCGAAATGCTTCTGCCCGATCTGGGCGCAGGGAGTATTGGGCGGCGAGAAGATCCGGCAGTCGCTCGATCTCACGAACTGGGAAGCGGCGAACAAGCGGGTCCGCGATTGGGAGATCCACGGCAAGGGGAATTCGCTCTCGCTGATCGAAGCGTGCGACCGCTTCATTGCAAACGGGGTCGCAAACGGTCTTTCCGCAGACACTATCAAGAAGCACAAGCTCCTGAGGCGGGAGTTCGAGGCCTTCTTCGGGGATGTTCAACCCCGCGCGATCTCGCTCGACGATCTCTCCCGGTTCAGGGAATCGTGGACGATGTCGAACGTGACGGCCCGGAAAAAGATCGAGCGCCTGCGGTCGTTTTTCAGGTTCTGTCTCGACCGGGACTGGGTCG
>DASRRO010000159.1:0-20203 GCA_035656855.1 Acidobacteriaceae bacterium
CGCCATCATCGGAACAACCCGCGTCAACAGCTCTGCCAGCTGCGCTTCGACCCGGCGTCCCGTCTCGATCACCTCTTCGTGGCTGAGCGGCTCCTTTTGGATACCTGCTGCCATGTTAGTGACACAGCTGATGCCGAGCACGTCGATGCCCATGTGCCGCGCGGCAATCGTCTCCTGCACCGTGGACATGCCCACCAGATCGGCGCCCATCGTCCGGAACGCCCGAATCTCCGCCGGCGTTTCAAAACTCGGCCCGAGCACGCTGAGATACACGCCCTCGTCGAGACGAAACTCCATGGCGCGGCCCGCCTCATGCGCCAGCCGCCGCAGCCCGTCTGAATACGCCTCGCTCATATCGAAGAAACGCGGCCCGAAGCGCTCGTCGTCCTTCCCAACCACCGGATTCTGCCCGGAGAAATTGATGTGATCCGCGATCAGCACCAATTGCCCCTGATGGAACGCGGGATTGATGCCGCCCGCGGCGTTTGTCAGCACCAAACGGCGCACGCCCATCCGTCCCAGAACCCGCACCGGAAACGTCACCTCGTCCGAGCTGTAACCCTCATAGGCGTGGACGCGGCCCTGCATAACGGCCACAGGAACACCCGCAACGTTTCCAATTACCAAACGCCCGCTGTGGCCCGGCACCGTCGACTGAGGAAAATGCGGAATCGCCCCGAACGAAATCGCGACCGGGTCTTCCAGTTTCCCGGCGAAGGCTCCCAGTCCCGATCCCAGCACAATCCCGATCTGCGGCCGCAACTCCGTCCGCCTCAGCACGAACTCTGCCGCCGCGCTCGCCTTCTCAAAAAGAGTGTCAGCCATGGTTATCGAATCAGAATCCCAACAATTGATGCGGACATCAGGTTCGCCATCGTTCCAGCCAGCATGGCGCGCAATCCCAGTTTTGCCAGATCGTTTCGTCGGTTCGGCGCCAGAGCGCCGATGCCGCCGATCTGAATTCCGATCGAGCTGAGGTTCGCAAACCCGCACAGCGCAAAGGTGGCAATCGTGAACGACCGCGGATCGAGCGTCGCCTTCATCCCGCCCAGATAGGTGTAAGCCACTAACTCGTTCAGCACCATCCGCGTTCCCAAAAGATTCCCAACCATACCCGCCTCATGCCACGGAATCCCGATCAGCCACGCGATGGGCGCAAAGAAGAATCCGAGGATCGCATCGAGCGAGTGCGGGAACGGGATATGATGCCAGCCCAGCCAGATATGCAGCCCAACCAGAATCCCGTTCAGCAGCGCGATCAGCGCCAGAAATGAGATGAGCATGATCCCTACATTGAACGCCAGCCGTCCGCCGTCGATCGTGCCCCGAGCGATCGACCCAATCAGGTTCTCGTCCTTATGCTCTGCGCTCTCCGGAATATGAACCACGCCTTCCGTCGCCGGCTTCTCCACCTCCGGCACCAGCATCTTCGAGATCAGTACCGTGCCCGGCGCCGTCATAATCACCGCGGCCAGCAAACTGCTGGCATTGATGCCATACATGATGTACGCGGCCATGATCCCGCCCGAGACATGCGCCATGCCGCTGGTCATGATGGTCATCAGTTCGGAGCGAGTGGCATCGGGCAGAAACGGCCGAATGGTCAGCGGCGCCTCCGTCTGCCCCATGAAGACGCTCGCCGCTACGTTCAGGCTCTCCGCGCCCGACACTTTCATGGTCCACTGCATCGCCCGCGCAAAGCCCCGAATGATGAGCTGCATGATCCCGAAATAATAGAGAACCGAGAACAATGCCGAGATGAAGATGATGGCCGGCAGGACCTGAAAGGCGAAGAAGCTGGTCCCAAAGGCCTCACCGATCTTCGACGTGTGTGCGCCCAAATCGCCAAAGACGAACGTCGAACCGGCAAAGGCAAACGCCAGCAGCTTGTTCACCGCATTGCCGGCGCCCTTCAGCACCTTCTCACCGAACGTCCACTCCAGCACCATGAAGGCAAAGGCAATCTGCAGCCCCAGTCCCCAGATCACCGTTCGCCAGCGAATCGCCCGGCGATTGGTCGAAAAGATCCATGCCAGCGCCAGCATGGTCAGCAGTCCCAGCACCCCGGTAAATCGAGCCAAAGCGTTCTCCCTGAAGTTTTCCTAATGCTATGGGCGCGTCCGGCGTTCGAGAAACAAATCTTTGTTCTCGAAGGAAATAATCTCCCGCACAAGCGGTGGCGGGCTCGCCGGGCGATCCCCGATGGTCAGCGCCTCCCGCAGCAACTGCTCCGGCTCGGCAAAGCGCTGCTCCTCTTCGGCGAAGAGTGTCACCAGCACCTGGCCTGCTTCGACCTTCGCTCCCAGCTTCACGTGCATCGCCAACCCGGCATGCGCTTCCACCGGCTCTCCGGCCCGCTCGCGGCCGGCGCCCAAACGCTGTACAGCCCATCCGACCTTCGTGCAGTCGGCCGCTGCAAAGGTTCCGCTCCGTTCTGCATGAAACTCGCGCTGGAACTTCGGTTGATGGAATTTCATTCCCGCGTCGAGCGCTGCCAGATCGCCGCCCTGGGCAGCAACCATCTCGCGGAAGATCCGCAGCGCCGAGCCGTCGGCCAGCTTCTCCTCCGCGATCTGCCGCCCTTGCTCCGCACTCCTCGCCTGCCCACCCAGATAAATCATCCATCCCGCAAGGATGAGCGAAACCTCCCGCAGATCCGCGCTCAGAGGATCGCGCTCATTCCGCAGCAGGGCCATCGCCTCGGCCACCTCCAGCCAGTTTCCCGCCGTGCGACCCAGCGGCTGGCTCATGTCGGTCAGCACGGCCACGGTTCGTGTCCCGGCGCGCTCACCGGTCTCCACCATCAGCGCGGCCAGATACCGCGCTTCGTCCGCATCGCGAAGAAAGGCGCCTGACCCCGTCTTGACGTCGATGACGAGCGCGTCCAGTCCAGCAGCCAATTTCTTGCTCATAATGGACGCGCAGATCAGGTACGGGCTCTCGACCGTGGCGGTGCGATCCCGCAAGCTATAGAGCTTGCGGTCGGCGGGCACCAGATTCTTCGTCTGTCCTGCGATCGATGCGCCGCATCCCGCCAGCACGCGCCGTATCTCAGCCATGGACAGTCCCGTGCGATACCCCGGAATCGACTCCAGCTTGTCCAGCGTTCCGCCCGTGTGCCCCAGCGCTCGCCCGCTGATCATCGGATCAACGAGTCCGGCAGCCGCGGCAATCGGCGCTACCAGAAACGACGTCTTGTCGCCCACGCCGCCCGTCGAGTGCTTGTCGACCGCTTTGCGGCCCAGCCCGGTATGATCCAGCACTTCGCCGGAAAATCGCATGGCCGTGGTCAGCGTGTCCAGCTCGGACAATGTGAGCCCGCGGAGAAAGACGGCCATCAGCCACGCCGAGAGCTGCTCTTCGGGGATCGTCTCCCGTGCCGCGCCCTCGACCAAAAACCGGATCTCCTCCGCCGTCAGTTCCTCGCTGTCGCGCTTCTTCCGAATCAGGTCGACCGTATGCAGAGCTGTCATCCGCGCGGCTCCAGGGCAAAGCCGAAGGGAAACAGCTCGGCAAAAGGCCGCACCTCAGGACCCCGCTCGCCAGGAAAGCACACCACCGCATCCGGGGTCACGAACTCGCTCAGCACCTGCCGGCAGGCGCCGCATGGCGGACTCGCCGCCCCGTTTCGATTGGCGACCGCAATCGCCCGGATACGCCGGCCCGGCCCTCGTTCACAGATGGCGCGAAACAGCGCGTTGCGTTCCGCACAGCTTGTCAGTCCGTAGGACATGTTCTCTACGTTGCAGCCGGTGACCATGGATCCATCGTCGAGCAGGAGTGCCGCTCCCACATAGAAGCGGGAGTAGGGGGCGTAAGCGCGCGCGGCGGCTTCGGCGGCGGATTCCCGCAGCAGGTCCAGCGCGGCCAAATCGAGCGGTGTCATGCGTCTCTGAGGCTAACTGCTTCGGTTCGGACCGGCAACTGCCTCACGTTCCCTCCTCACCCGTCCGATAAGTCTTCCGTGGACGACCTGACACGCGAATTCCTTCTTGAAAGCCAGGAAGGCCTGGACCGCATGGAGCGATGCCTCACCGACCTGGAGACGCGCCCCGGCGATGCCGAGCTGATTGCGGAGATCTTTCGCTCCGTGCATACCATCAAGGGCACTACCGGATTTCTCGGTTTCAGCCGCCTGGAAGCGCTCTCCCACACGGGCGAAAGCCTCCTCGGGCTACTGCGCGAAGGCGAGCTGACGGTCAGCGCGCCGATCATCAGCGGTCTGCTGGCCCTGCTCGACCGCCTGCGCAGCATCCTGCGCATCATTGAGGCAACAGGAGCGGAAGGCGAAGGCTCGCACGACGACAGAGCGATGCTCGCGCAGCTGGACGTTCTGCAGCAGCCGCAGGCCGCTGCGGTCGCCGCCGAGCCGGAACTCACCGCCGCCGCATCCGGTCCGCTGGCTCCGTCGCGCAAACGGCGCGCGTCCGGCCGCCGCAGCACTCCTCCCGATCGTCGCCCGTCTCAAGGTGCGCCTCTCCTGACTCCCTCGGATGAGGCAGGGCCGCCCCGGGATAACGAACCTCCACGTCGCGGACCGGAAGCAGCGCCTCGCTCGGCTTCCTCGGCGACGGAGACCGGTTCGCTTCCCGCGCGGCCCACGAAAGAACTCGATTCGTCCCCTTCCCCGGATCATCCCGCAGCCGGCGGCACCGCCGATTCCACGCTGCGCGTGGATGTCGAACTGCTGAACCGCATGATGAACCTGGTCGGCGAGTTGGTCCTGACCCGTAATCAGATCCTCCAGGCCACCATCGCCGACGCCGGCTTCTCGCTGCTTGGCCGGCGGCTGGATATGGTGACCGCCGACCTGCGCGAATCTGTGATGAAAGCGCGCATGCAGCCGGTCAGCTACGTATTCTCGCGCTTTCCAAGGCTCGTGCGCGATCTCAGCCTCAGCCTCAGCAAACGAGTGCGCCTTGAGATGGAAGGCCAGGACACCGAGCTCGACAAGAGCCTCCTCGAAGCCATCCGCGACCCTCTGACTCACTCGATCCGCAACGCCATCGATCACGGAATCGAAAATCCGGAGGTGCGCGTGGCCGCCGGCAAGCCGGCTGAAGGCGTCGTGCGTCTGCGCGCCCGCCACGAAGGCAGCCACGTGATCGTGGAAGTACAGGATGACGGCGCCGGTATGGGCATCGAACGAATCCGCCACAAAGCTGTCGAACGCGGCCTGGTCCCGCCCCAGCGTGCCGAACAGATGAGCGAGCGTGAGGTTCTGCAACTCATCTTTCTCCCCGGCTTCTCCACCGCTGCCGCTGTCACCAGCGTCTCCGGACGCGGAGTCGGCATGGATGTCGTCCGCACCAACGTCGAGAAAATCGGTGGCAAGGTGGAGGTGGAAAGCCAGCCGGGGAAGGGAACCGTCCTGCGCCTGCGAATCCCTCTCACGCTGGCCATTATCCCGGCGCTCATCGTGCGCAGCCGTGGGCAGAACTTCGCCCTGCCGCAGAGTTCCCTCACCGAGCTCGTTCACCTCAGCACCGGGCAAAGCGACAGCCGGATGGAATGGCTGGAAAACGCGGCACTCTATCGCCTGCGCGGGCATTTGCTGCCGCTGGTCTTTCTCGACCGGCTGCTCCAGCAGCCTGCCCGCGAGCCTTCCGCCCCCTGCGATATCGCCATTCTCAATGCCGATGGCCGGCGTTTCGGCCTGGTTATCGATGGTCTTGCTGAGCCGGAAGAGATTGTTGTCAAACCGCTGGCCGCAGTCCTGCGCGAGATCGGTTTCTATGCCGGCGCCACCATTCTCGGCAACGGCGAAATGGCCCTGATTCTGAATCCGGGCGCCATTGCGCAGCATGCAAACGTCGGCTTCATTGCGGAGACAGAGAAGGCCCAGGCCGATGCCCGTGGGACCGGCCAGCGCGACTATCTGGTGGTCGCCACCGAAGGCCGCCGTGCCGCGCTTCCCCTGGAAACCGTGGTTCGCATCGAGCGGATTCCGCTGTCCCGCATCGAGCGCGCCGGATCGCGGCCCGTGCTGCGCTTCGAAGGCACGCTGCTTCCACTCGACGATGCCGCCGCCTGCCTGGCCAGTTCCGACAACAATCCTGACGCCCAGACCACCGTGGTTGTCTGCCGCGACGGCGCGCGCCAGGTGGGCATGACCGTTTCCGAAGTGCTCGACGTTGCAGCGGGTGGCAGCCTCTCTGAGGCCGGCACCGGCGCCGTGGCCGGCGGTATCGCCTTGCTGCAGGATCACGTCACCGGAGTGGTGCAACTGTCCGGCATTCCCGCGCTCGATACCGCGCTCGATACCGGCCTCGCGTCACCGCCCGAGGAGGAACTTTAATGAAAGAAGCCAACGCCGCCAGAGCCCAGGAGGTCTGCTCGGTTCGCGTAGGGGACACCCTCTACGGGATTCCCATTGCGCATGTGCTGGAGATCCTGGGCAAACCGGCCACCCAGCCGGTCCCGCTTGCCCCCTACTTTGTCGGTGGCCTCGTGCACTACCGCGGCGAGGTCCTGACCGCTGTCTCCCTGCGCCGGCTCCTCAGAATGGAGGCCGCCAGCGCCCCGGAAGACGTGTTGGTTTTTGAAACGCCGGAAGGCCTCTTCGGCCTCTTCGTCGACTCGGTCGGCGAGGTGATGCATGTCTCCGGAGACGATCATGAACCGAACCCACCCACACTCGATGCGCGCCGCCAGGCTCTGTTTGGCGGCGCATGGAAAGTGAAGGATCGGCTGCTCGTCAGCCTCGAGCCCGAGCGCCTCGAACCCATGCGGCTCGCCGGCACCTTCCCGGCCTGAGGCAGAAAGGATTCCGATGCGCGCCCTGGTCGTCGACGACTCCCGCTTTATCCGCGCTTACCTGCATTCCGTGTTTGCCGAACATGGCAACGAGTGCCTCGAAGCGTCCGACGGCGCCGAAGGGCTGAAGATGCTCCGCCAGCATGGCCCCTTCACGGTTGCCCTCGTGGACTGGAACATGCCTGTGATGACCGGCCTGCAGCTGCTTCAGGCGGTCCGCGCCGATCGCCTCTTCGATGCAACCCGGATCGTCATGGTCACCACGGAAGCGGAAAACGATCACATCGAGGCCGCCCTCCTGGCCGGTGCCGACGAGTATCTCGTTAAGCCCTTCGATGAGGCCGGCCTCTTCGACAAATTGCGCATGGCCGGCGTCGAGGAGCTATGACCGAGCCACCCTGTTCCCGTAAAGTCCGCGTGCTGCTCGCTGACGACTCCGCTGTAATGCGCCGCCTGCTGAGCATGGTGCTCGAGCCACAGCCCTGTTTCGAGATTGTCGCCGCCGCTGCCAATGGCCAGGAAGCTCTCGCCGCCTTTGAACGCCTTCGTCCCGACCTGGTTCTTCTCGATATCGAAATGCCCGGCATGAACGGGCTCGAAGCACTCTCGGGCATCCGCCGCCACAACCGCAAGGTCCCCATTCTCATGTGCAGCACCCTTACCTCCCGCGGTGCGCGCATCACCCTCGAAGCCCTGGCACTCGGGGCAACCGATTACGTGACCAAACCTGGCGCACAGGCCAGCCTTCATCAGGGCGTCGAAACGCTCACGCGGGATCTCATCCCGAAAATCCTTGCGCTCTTTCCCCGGGATCTGCATCCGCGCTCCAGCGTTGAGCCCGGCCCGGCAATTCCATCCGTCCCGCTCCCGCCACCCATTCACGCTCCGAAAGTCGTCGTCATTGGAGTCTCGACCGGAGGTCCCGCGGCCCTTGAAGCAATTCTGCCGAAACTCCCGCCCGGCTTTCCTGTGCCCATTCTCATCGTGCAGCATATGCCGCGCCTCTTCACCAGCCTGCTCGCCGACCGCCTCAACAGCCTCTGCGCTCTAAGGGTGCGCGAAGCCGCCCCCGATGCCCGCCCCGAGCCGGGCATCGTCGATATTGCCCGCGGCGACTGGCATCTCGAACTCACCCGCGACTTCCGCCTGCGCCTGAACCAGAGTGAGCCGGAGAATTTCTGCCGCCCTTCCGTCGACGTCCTCTTTCGCTCCGCGGCCCTGGCCTGCTCCGGACGCGTTTTCGGCATCATTCTCACCGGCATGGGCTCGGACGGCCTCGCCGGATGCCGCGCTATTCGCGCTGCCGGAGGCACGGTCTTCGCCCAGGACAGCGCCACCAGCGTTATCTGGGGCATGCCCGGCGCCGTCGTTCAGGCCGGCCTCGCCAGCAAAATCCTTCCTCTTGATGCCTTTCCCGCCGAGATGCTCCGGCTCTCTGCGACGAAGGCGCAGCCTCCCAGGCCGGCCGCGGTTGCCCTATGAGCGTTTCCGCGGTTGATTTCGAGTATCTGCGAACCGTTGTTAGCCGCAACTCCGGCAACCAGGTCGATCCCTCGCGCGACTATCTGTTCGAGTCCCGCCTGCAGAGGCTTCTGCGCGCCCGCGGCCTCCAGTCACTCGATCAACTGGTCGCCATTCTGCGCGCCGAGGTGACGCCGGCCCTGCAGCGCTCCGTTGCCGAGGCCATGACCATCAACGAGACCAGCTTCTTTCGCGACACTTCCTCCTTCGACGTCCTCCGCGAGCAACTCCTCCCCCAGCTCATTGAACGCCGCCGCGAAACTCGTCTTCTCCGCTTCTGGTCCGCCGCCAGTGCCAGCGGGCAGGAGGCCTATTCCATCGCCATGCTTCTCCGCGAGCACTTTCCCCAACTCGCCGCCTGGCGGATCGACATCCTCGGCACCGACATCTCGTCCGAAATGGTCGAGCGCTCCGCCGCCGGCCGTTACCAGCGCATCGAGATCAATCGCGGTCTTCCCGCACGCATGCTGCTCAAATACTTCGTCCGCACCGGCGACGAATGGGAAGCCGCCCCCGACCTTAAGCGCCTCTGCCGCTTTCAGCAGCGCAACCTGTGCCAGGCTCCCGGCCTCACTGAAACTTTCGATGTCATCTTCCTGCGCAATGTGATGATCTACTTCTCCCAGGAAACCCGCCATCGGCTCCTGCTCACCATCCATCGCTCCCTCGCCCGGGATGGCATCCTGTTTCTCGGCCTCGGCGAGCAGCCCCGCATGGACTCCCACTGGGAGACGGTCCTCACGCCGAAAACCGTCTGGTATCGACCATTGCCCGCCCGGTAACCAACTCTGCCTGCGATCTCCCGCGGATTTATCCTCACTCCAGGCACACTTCCGCGCATGGCCCGCTCCTCTTCCATTCCGCAATCCCCGCCGCCCCCTTCTGCAGAGGAGGCCGCCCCGCTCGCTCTCTTTCACCCGCTCACTACTGCCTGGTTCCGCTCAACCCTCGGTGCGCCCACCAACCCTCAGCGTCTGGGATGGCCCGTGATCGCCCGTGGCGAAAGCACCCTGATTCTTGCCCCCACCGGCACCGGCAAGACCCTCACTGCCTTCCTTTGGTGTCTCGACCGCCTCCTCTTCCACACTCCCGCCGACTTATCCGTCGGCACCCGCATCGTCTACATCAGCCCTCTCAAAGCTCTCGCCGTCGACGTTGAACGCAACCTCAAGGTCCCTCTGGCCGGCATCGCCGAGCTTGCCCGTCGCTCCGGCGTTCCTTTCCGCTCACCCGATATCGCCATCCGCACCGGCGACACACCGCAGACCGAGCGCAGCCGCTTCCGCCGCCATCCGGCAGACATCCTCATCACCACACCGGAGTCCCTTTACCTGCTGCTCACCTCGGAAGCTGCCACGGCTCTCCGCACCGTCGACACTGTCATCGTCGATGAGATTCACGCTCTCGTTCCTACCAAACGCGGCACGCATCTTGCTCTCAGCCTCGAACGCCTCGAAGCCATCACTCGCCGCCCGCTGCAGCGCATCGGCCTTTCCGCCACGCAACGCCCTCTCGAAGAGGTCGCGCTCTTCCTCGGGGGCTATGCGGAGTCGTCCGACTCCTGGGTTCCGCGCCCGGTCACCATCGTCAACGCCGGGGAACCCAAGCGCCTGCAGCTTAAAGTCGAACTCCCCGTCGAAGACCTCCCTCCGGACCCGGTTTCCGTACCCGCTGACGGCTCCCCTGCCAAACGTGCCTCCATCTGGACGACCATCCCGCCTCGCCTCCTCAGGATTATTCGGGGTCGCCGCTCCACACTCATCTTCGTCAATAATCGGCGCACTGCCGAACGTCTCGCCGGCACCCTCAATGAACTTGCGCAGGAACCTCTGGCCCGTGCCCATCACGGCTCCCTTGCAGCCGCTCAACGCTCTGAGATCGAAGAGCAGCTTAAGCGTGGCGAGATTCGCGCCGTCGTTGCCACTTCTTCGCTCGAGCTCGGCATCGACATGGGCGCTATCGACCTGGTCATCCAGATTGAATCGCCGCCCTCAGTAGCCAGCGGCATGCAGCGCATCGGTCGCGCCGGCCACAAGGTCGGCGTCGTCAGCGAAGGCATTATCTTCCCCAAGTACCGCGCGGACCTCGTCGCCTGCGCCGCCGTGACGCGCGCCATGCATGAGGGGCACGTGGAATCCACCTCCATCCTCCGCAATCCGCTCGACGTCCTCGCCCAGCAGATCGTCGCCATCGTCGCGCACCCTCCGCAACTGGCTGTCCCACGTCTCAAAGGTGAACCGCCGCACGAGCCGGTCATCTCCGTCGACAGCCTGCAGGCACTGGTCCGCCGCGCCGCCCCTTTCGCCACCCTGAGTCGCGCCGCTCTCGAGAATGTCCTCGACCTGCTCGCGGGCAAATATCCCTCCGACGAATTCTCCGAATTACGCCCCCGCATCACCTGGGACCGGATCAGCAATCTCCTCACCCCCCGCGAAGGCGCGAAGAGCCTCGCCATTCTCAATGCGGGCACCATCCCCGACCGCGGGCTCTATGGCGTCTTTCTTTCCGGCGAGCACAAGAAGCCGGTCCGCGTCGGCGAACTCGACGAAGAAATGGTCTTCGAGTCCCGGGTCGGCGAAGTCTTCCTCCTCGGCGCTTCCACCTGGCGCATCGACGAGATCACCCACGATCGCGTCCTCGTCTCTCCCGCGCCCGGGCGTCCCGGCAAAATGCCCTTCTGGCACGGCGACCTCGCCGGACGCCCCCTCGAATTCGGCCGCCGCATCGGCGCTCTCGTCCGCGAGCTGCGCGCGCTCCCCCCGAATGCCGCCATCAGCCGCCTCGTTCGCGAGCATGATCTTGATAGTCAGGCCGCCGAAAACCTTCTTACCTTTCTCTCCGACCAGGCTGCGGCGACCACCGTGGTTCCCGATAACCGCACCATCGTCATCGAGCGCATCCGCGACGATCTCGGCGACTGGCGGGTCTGCGTCCTCACCCCCTTCGGCAACCGCATCCACACGCCGTGGGCCATGGCCGCCGCAGCGCAAATCCAGGACGCCGGCGGCCCGCATGTCGAAACCATGTCCACCGACGACGGCTTCGTCCTGCGCTTCCCGGACGTGGATGCGCCTCCCGACCCTGCTGTGCTGTTGCCCGATCCGGCCACTGCCCAGAACCTCGTCATCCGCCAGCTCAGCTCGACCGCGCTCTTCGCCGCGAAATTCCGCGAAGCCTCGGCCCGCGCGCTGCTCCTGCCTCGCCGCCGTGCCCAGATTCGCGCTCCGCTTTGGCAGCAGCGCAAGCGCGCCTCCGATCTACTCGCCGTCGCCTCGCAATATCCGTCCTTCCCCATGCTCCTTGAAGCGCATCGCGAATGCCTCCGCGATACCTTCGACATGCCGGCGCTCCTCGATGTTCTGCGCTCAATCAAAGAAGGCGCCATCCAGGTTCATGTCGTCGATACACCAAAGGCTTCGCCCTTCGCGGCCTCCCTCCTCTTCGGCTACGTCGGCAATTTCATTTATGACGGTGATGCCCCCCTCGCCGAGCGCCGGGCCGCCGCTCTCTCCATCGATCAGAGCCAACTTCGCGAACTCCTCGGCGAAGCCGATCTCCGTGAACTGCTCGACCCCATCGCCATCTCCGAAGTCGAAGCGCAACTCCAGCTTCTCGGAGAAACCCAGCGCGCTCGCTCTGCGGACGGCCTCCACGACCTGCTGCTCCGTCTCGGCGATCTCTCCCGCGACGAGATCGTCCAGCGAATTGCCTCACCCGACCTGCTGCGCGCTCTCCCCACTCTCCAGCGTGCCGGACGAATCTTGCTCGTCCGTATCGCCGGCCACGCCCGCTTTATCGCGGTCGAGGATGCCGCCCGCTATCGTGATGCTCTCCACCTCAGGCTCCCGGGTGGCTTGCCGAACTCGCTCCTGACCTCTGTCGCCAACCCGGTACTGGAACTCGTCCGCCGCTATGCGCGCAGCCATGGCCCTTTCACCGCACGCGAAGCCGCCGCGCGCTTTGGCCTCGAATCCAGCGTGGTTGAAGCAGCCCTGCGGATCCTCGTTCTCGACAGCCGCGCTCTCGAAGGCGGCTTTCGCCCCGGAGGTACGGATCGCGAGTTCTGTGATGCCGAGTCTCTCCGCCTGATCCGCTACAAGTCGCTGGCGCGGTTACGCAAAGAGATCGAACCCGCCGAGCCACGCCTCTTCGCCCGCCTCGAAATCCACTGGCAGGGTGTTCTGCAGAAACGCCGCGGCCTCGACGCTCTCCTCGACACCATCGAATCGCTCCAGGGAGCGCCGATTGCGGCCTCTTTGCTCGAAACGCAGATTCTCCCCGCCCGCATGGCCCGCTACTCCTCCGCTGACCTCGATGCCCTCATCGCCGCCGGCGAAATCGTCTGGTGCGGCTTTGACTCCCTTGGCGAACGCGACGGGCGCATCGCTCTCTACCTCGCCGACCATCTCGCGAGCCAACTCCCTCCCCGGATCGCATCGGCTGAGCCGCTGAGTCCGCGCCAGGAAGCGATCCTGGCCGAGCTAGGCCGCGCAGGCGCTCTGTTTTTCTCGCAACTGCACGAGGCCATCGGCGATGGATATCCCGGCGAAACCGTCGACGCGCTCTGGTCGCTGGTCTGGCGCGGCGTCGTCACCAACGACACACTCCACGCCCTCCGCGCCTGGATCGCCAAGCCGGAGCCCTCCCGCTCCTCGAAGCGCGTCCACAACCAACAAGCGTTTCGCTCGCGTCGCACCACGCCCGCCAGCGCTCAGGGTCGCTGGACCCTCGTATCCCCGCTCGCGCGCACAACACCCGCAGAGCAGACCGCCTGGGCGCATGCCATTGCCCAGCAACTCCTCCACCGCTATGGCATCGTCACCCGTGAAGCTGCCGCCCAGGAAAATATCCCGGGCGGGTTCAGCGCTGTCTATGAAGTCCTGAAGGCTCTCGAGGCCCAGGGTCGCGCCCGCCGAGGCTACTTCATCGCCGGCCTCGGGGGCGCCCAGTTCGCGCAGCCCGCCGCCGTCGATCTCCTGCGCTCCCTCCGCGCAAACGAACCCGCGAAAGCCGAACTTGCCGCACTCGCCGCCACCGATCCGGCCAACCCCTGGGGCAGTATTTTGCGCTGGCCCGAGACTGAAGACCCCGACACATCTCTTACCCGCAGCGTCGGTGTCACGGTCCTTCTCCGCAATGGTGATCTGATCGCATACCTGCGCCGGAACAACCCCGCCATCCAGGTTTTTTTACCCGCTGACGAGCCGGACCGCTCCGCCAGCGCGCGCGATCTCGCTACCTTCCTCTTTCAAATAGCTCAGAACCTGTTACAGGATCCAGGGACCCGCCACCACGGCGGTCTGCTTGTCGATACAATCGGCGGCCGGCCTGCCTACCAGCACTTCCTCGCCCGGTTCCTCGAAGAAGCCGGCTTCCACGCGTCCCCGCGCGGCTACCAGGTGCGCTACCGTCCAGCGCCCTCCACAGTGGCAACAGACGCCGCCCCTGCCACAGACACAGCTAAACCCTAAACCCTATTCCCTGCTCCCTGCTCCCTGCTTCTCAGTGGATTGTCTTCATTCTTCGCTGCAGGTAATCCATCAACAGATACTCGCCCAGCGTCTCCGGAGTGGTGAAGTACGCTTTGCCTTTGCACATCTGCGACACTTTCTGCACGAACTGCACGAGCCCAAAGTCCGATGCCAGCATGAACGTGTTGATCATGATGTTCTGCCGCTTGCAGCGCGACACCTCTTCCAGCGTCTCGCTCACCACCAGCGGATCCAGACCAAACGCATTTTTGTAGATCCGGCCATCGGGCAGCGTCAGCGCCGATGGCTTCCCATCGGTGATCATCACGATCTGCTTCATGTCCTTGCGCTGCCGCGACAGAATCCGCTGCGACAGCCGCAGTCCTTCGCGCGTGTTCGTGTAATACGGGCCCACCTTCACCCGCGCCAGCTGCGACACCGGCAGTTCCTCTGCAGAATCATGAAACAGCACCAGCGACAGCGTGTCCCCCGGATACTGCGTCCGGATCAGGTGCGCCATCGCCATGGCCACCTTCTTCGCCGGCGTAAACCGATCCTCGCCGTAGAGAATCATCGAGTGTGAGCAGTCCAGCATCACCACTGTCGCGCACGAGCTCTGATATTCGCTCTGGTGCACCTGCAGATCGCTGTACTCGATATTCAGCGGCAACGTTAGCCCCTCGCGCGCGATCGCCGACTTTAGCGTCGCCGCCGCATCCAGATTGAGTGTGTCTCCAAACTGATACGGCTGCGAACCGCCGCTCGTCTCCACACCCGTTGCCCAGTGCCGCGTATCGTGCCGTCCAAAATTCGACTTGCCCAGCGACCCCAGCAGATCGCGCAGAGTCTTGTAACCCAGAAAATCCAGGCTCTTGTCCGTCACCTCGAAGCGTGCTTCCGTCTGCGGACCGCCCAACTGTCCCGCCGCCTGCGACACCTGCCCCGACTGCTGAGAACTCTCAGTGGAAATGTAGTTCTCCCGTTCCATCCGCTCGATCAGCTTGTCGATCAGCTCATCCATCCGCCCTTCGGCGGCCATCTGGTCGATCTTTTGCTGGAGTTGCTCGTCGAATGCATCACCCTGCTCCAGCGCCTGCCGCAGCGCTTCCCGCAGGTCTTCCATGGTCTGGTCAAGGTCCTGAAACTCTGCCCACGGGTTCTCAAACCCTGAGTCCAGCAGATAGTCCGACAGCGCCTTCAGCAGATCGTCCATGCTGATCTCGCCCGCCAGATCCCCCGTGAACTTCGTGTACCGAACGCTTTTCATCGCTGTACGCTGCACCTTTTACGCTGTACTGCCTTAGTTAAAGCTTCCTCTCCGGCTCCTCCGTGTCTGCCACTGCTCTAAATCCCGCTCCGGATCCACGCGTTCCATCCGCTCCGGCTTCTCCGCTCCGCGTCGCTGCGCCGAGAAGCTCCGTTCCTCGTTCCGGCTGATGCGGCGGTGCGCGCACATCCCTTCCAGAAGCAGCTCCGCCGCCGCTGTCACCACCTCCGGCGCATCACTGCTTTTGACGCCCAGTGGCACCAGCTTCTCCAGCAGCCCCTGGATTTGCTTCAGTTCCGCCACCGTGGCTTTCGCTGGCTGCTCGTCGGAAATCTTTACGGTCCCGCCCAGATTGAACCACTGCTCGATCTGCTGCGTGTTCGCCTCGCTAAAGTACCGGTCGAAGACTTTGCCGATTGCCGTCCGCACAATCTCCCGCACAACGGTATCGGCGCCCTTCATCTCGCCTTCGTACTCCAGCTCCAGCTTGCCGGTAATGCCGGGCAGAGCCGTGTACAGATCTCCAATGCGCGGCACCACGCGCGTCTCACCGTGCAGCAGCGCGCGACGCTCTGCGTTGCTCACCGCCAGCTCCATCGTTGCAATCGGCAGCCGCTGGCTCACCCCGCTGCGCTTGTCCACCTTCTTGTCTTCGCGGGCCGTGAACGCCACCTGCTCCACTACCTCCCGGAGATACTGCGGAATTTCCGCCTGACCAAACGCGCGCTCCGTCCATGCCTCCTGCGTCGTGATCGCAATGCCTTCTTCAAGCGTCTCTGGATAATGGGTGCGAATCTCCGATCCAATGCGGTCCTTCAGCGGCGTCACTATTTTGCCGCGGGCCGTATAGTCCTCGGGATTCGCGCTGAACACCAGAGCCACATCCAGCTCCAGGCGCACCGGGTAGCCCTTAATCTGCACGTCGCCTTCCTGCATGATGTTGAACAGCGCGACCTGAATCTTCCCCGCCAGATCCGGCAGCTCGTTCACCGCGAAGATCCCTCGGTTCGCCCGTGGCAGCAGGCCGTAATGCATGGTCATCTCGCTGGCCAGATCATGGCCGCCACGCGCCGCTTTGATCGGGTCAAGATCGCCGATCAGATCCGCGACCGTCACATCCGGAGTCGCCAGTTTCTCCACGTACCGCTCTTCGCGAGAAATCCACCCCAGCGCCGTCGCATCGCCCTGCTCCACTACCAGGTCGCGGCAGCGCCGGCACAGCGGCAAATAAGGATTATCCCGAATCTCGCAACCGGCAATATAGGGCAGATGCTCATCCAGCAGCGCCGTCAGCGCGCGCAGAATGCGGCTCTTGGCCTGCCCACGCAAACCCAGCAGGATAAAGTTCTGCCGCGACAACACCGCATTCACAATCTGCGGCACCACCGAGTCCTCATAGCCGATGATTCCTGGAAAAATCGTCTCCCGCGCCTGCAGCCGCCGGATCAGGTTCTCCCGCAGCTCATCCTTCACGGTGCGCGTGCGCAGCCGCGTTTCGCTGTACTCGCGACTGCCGCGCAACTCGCCCAGCGTCTGCGGCAAATGCGCGGTCAGATTTTCCCCCTTGCGCTGCGACGAAGATGCCGGTGCGCTCTGTCGTGTAGCCATTGCGACTCCTGTCCATGCCTGCCTGTGTTCGTTTGGCGCCGGCTTGCCTTCTTCTCCCCGCGCTCTTCCATTGGACGCTTCGGCCGCCCTCAGCGTCTCACGCCGGCAGCCGCCCAGCCGCCCCCGCCGCGTCGTCCTGTGTTCCTTCCCGCAGTCGCGGCAGCACCTCATTGTAGAAATCCCGCAGCCGTGTCGTCCGCTCAGCATCTGAACGACTGGCGAGAAGGAATTGCTTAAAGCCCAGGTCCGAAGGCAGAGCATCCGCCAGTTGAAAGGCCACGGGCGCGTTTAGATCCAGATGCGTCGCCGCGCTCTCGATTCCGGCCAGATGCAGCGTGACAAAGTGTAAAGCCGCACAGTCCTCGCGTTCCTGCCGCGTCGATCCCACACCCTCGTCCTCGAAGAACGACACATCGGCCTGCAGAAAACTCCGTGAATCGTCCAGCCCGTCAATCTCGAACCGGCGTTCTCCCCCGCAGAGGATGTCCATCGTCCCGTCCGCGTGCCGCTCAACAACGCGCATGATCTTCGCCGTGCAGCCCACCAGCGCCATCTGGTCCCGCTCCGCCCGCACCACACCAAACTCCTTTTCCTCGTGCAGGCACTCCCCCACCATCTCCCGATAGCGCTCTTCAAAAATATGCAGCGGCAGCGCCGTTCCAGGGAACAGAACCGTATCCAGGGGGAACAGGGGAATTTTCATGATTGTGTCATTATGCGCGTCTCGGGTGCGTTTGCGGGTCAGGCTCTGTTGTTTTCTCGGATGCCGCGTTCCGCCTGCGGCTCCGCGCACACGTCCCGCTACTCCTGAAGCTCCATCTCATCCAGCATCGCCTGCATCTCCCGCTGCGCGTGCTGGTTGCCGGTCTGCCGGGCGCAGGCAATGCCGTCCGCCAGCTTCTGCTTCGCATCGACATCACGCCCCGCTTTCGCCAGTGTCTGCGCCGCCATAAAATAACCAGCCGTATATTCCGGATGATCCATCAGCAGCCGATCGAATTCCGTCAGCGCCGCTGCCGTCTCGCTGCGCACCGCATATTCCATCGCCAGGCCATAGCGCGCAAATGCATTCTTCGGATCCTGTTCAAGAATCTCCTTCAAACTCGCAACTTTATCCATCGCTCCACCGTTTCCTCTGTCTCCCATCATTTCCTGGCGCCAGGCCCTGTGGCAAAACCTCTCCGCCACATGCGGCCCCTCTTTTACCCCCATCTCACGCCGCCCTGTAATCTATAAGAAGAAGGAGAACGTCGCATGGACCTGAACGGCCCCGCGCTGCCCGCGCGCACTGTGGCCCAGTCGCAGTCCGAAATGACCGAGTTGATCCTGCCCAACGACACCAACACCCTGGGCAACCTCCTCGGCGGACGCCTTATGAACTTCATCGATCTCGTCGGCGCCATGGCCGCCTATCGCCACGCCCGCAGTCATGTCGTCACCGCGTCCATGGAGCACATCGACTTCATCGCGCCCGTGCATGTTGGCGACTTGCTAATTCTCAAATCCTCGGTCAATCGCGGCTTTAAGACCTCCATGGAAGTCGGCGTGAAAGTCTGGGTTGAGAACGCCCTCGCCGGCGTCCACCACCACGTGGCTTCCGCTTATCTCACCTTTGTCGCCATCGATCCGCAGGGACGCCGTGTTCCCGTCCCCCCTATTCAGAGCGAAACCGAAGACGAAAAGCGTCGCTACGACGAGGCGGGCAAGCGCCGCGAAATTCGCGAAGCCGAGGCGCGCCGCCGCCACATCCCCAAATTCGAACCAGCCAAGATCTAGCGGCTGACTCGCAACCTGAACCCAGTTCCCTGCACCCTGTACCCTGTATACATGGCTCACGCGCCCACACCGCCGCCGCCCACCGCTCTCCCCGGAGTCAAGTCCATCGTCGCTGTCGGATCCGGCAAAGGCGGTGTTGGCAAGACCACCCTCGCGGTCAACCTCGCCATCGCCCTGGCAAAGCTCGGCCACCGCGTCGGCCTCATCGACGCCGATATCTATGGCCCCAACGTCCCCCTGATGCTTGGCACCACGCGCCAGCCCAACGTTCTGCCCGACAATCAGATCGAGCCCAATCTCGCCCACGGCATCAAAGTCATTTCCGTCGGCTTCATCTCGCCCGGCGACAAGCCCCTCGTCATGCGCGGCCCCATGCTCCACCAGATCATCCGCCAGTTCCTGCAGCAGGTCGCCTGGGGCGAGCTCGATATTCTCCTCATCGACCTGCCTCCCGGCACCGGCGACGTCGTCATCTCGCTGGTGCAAACGGTGCCCCTCACCGGCGCCGTCGTCGTCTCAACGCCATCCGACGTCTCTCTGCAGGACGCGCGCAAGGCGCTTGAGATGTTTCACCAGGTCAACGTCGAAATCCTCGGCATCGTCGAGAATATGTCGCACTTCACTTGCCCGCATTGCCACCAGGAAATTGACATCTTCTCGCGCGGCGGCGCCCAGCGCACTGCGAAGCAGTTCAATATCCCGTTTCTCGGCTCGGTTGAGCTCACCCAGGAAATTCGACAGGGCGGCGATACCGGCATGCCCGTCGCGCTCGCCGGACCCGACTCGCCCCACGCCGCGCCGTTTTACTCCATCGCTCGCAACCTCGCCGAGCGCATCAGCGAGCAGACCTCCAAAACTGAAAACATCTTCGAGATCTCCTGACAGCCGCAACAGGCCCAGGCTTTTCATCATCCCTAAACGCCATTTGCGGGCAGTCGGGGCCCTGCCGCTTCCCATTCCCTGACTCCACGCGGTACCCTGTCCTCTGTACGCTGAATCAGGAGGAGCCCCATGTCCCGCTACTCCCGCCGCGATTTCCTCAAGGCCACCGCCGCTGCCGGCGCCATCGCCACCCTGGGCGATCTTCCGCTCACCGCCGAAACTCCGAAAGCTACAGACTGGGTGCCCTTCGGCCCGTCCGGTGTCAAGGTCACGCGTCTCGCCTTCGGCACCGGCAGCTTCAACGGATCCGTCCAGCGCGATCTCGGCCAGGAAGGCTTCAACCGCCTCGTCCGCCACGCCTACGATCGCGGCATCCGCTTCTTCGAAACCGCCGACTCTTATGCCGACATGCACACGATGCTCGGCATCGCCCTCAAAGGCATTCCGCGCGACAGCTACGCGCTCCTCACCAAAGTGACAACCTTCGACGGCGCCGATCCACAACAGCGCATCGACGAGCTGCGTAGTCAGGCCCGCACCGACTATTTCGACGTCATGCTCCTCCACTGGCAGCGGGGAACCCAGTGGCCGCACGAGACCACGGGATGGCAGGACGCCATCGAAAAAGCTCAGCATCGCGGTGCCGTCCGCAGCCGTGGCGCCTCCGTTCACGGCCTGCCTGCCCTCGCTCAGGTGCCCACCTTCAACTGGCTCCAGGTGGCTATGATTCGCTGCAACCACAAGGGCACCCGCATGGATACGCCAGTCGCCGACTCCCCGGAGAACGGCAATGTACCCGAGGTCGTCGAGCGCATCCACCAGGCGCGCGCCGCCGGCATGGGCGTCCTCAGCATGAAACTCATCGGCGAGGGCGTCTTCAGTCGCGAAGACCGCCAGAAGGCGATGCGCTTCGCCTTCCGCA
>DASRRO010000160.1:0-4721 GCA_035656855.1 Acidobacteriaceae bacterium
GAGGCGCACACGACTTCAGGAACCAGCGCGGAGCCTGATTCGACGCCGGCGCCGATGCTGATGATCATGCGGGGCTCGTGGATGCTGATGCTGCACGGGAACGGATTCCTGGCGGATATCCAGCAGACGAGCCCGCGCGGAGGAGACAAACTTTTCTCGACGAACTGGGTGATGCCGATGGCGCAGCGTAACTGGGGTCCGGGCCGGATCACACTGCGGACCATGCTGAGCCTCGAGCCAGCCACGGTGACGGAGAGGCAGTATCCACTGCTGTTCCAGCAGGGGGAGACGGCATATGGCTTGCCCATTGCAGACGGCCAGCATCCGCATGATTTTGTGATGGAGCTGGGGGCGCTCTACGATCTGCATCTCGGCGCGCGCAGTCTGCTGAGTTTTTATGCGGCTCCGGTGGGCGACCCGGCCATCGGCCCGACGGCTTATCCGCATCGCGCGTCGGCCATCGAGAGCCCGGTGGGCACGCTGGGACATCACCAGGAGGACTCGACGCATATTTCCGACGACGTGGTCACGGTGGGGGCGACGCACGACTGGCTGCGGATCGAGGGATCGGGTTTTCATGGACGCGAGCCGAACGAGCATCGCTGGCAGGTACAGCAAGGAGCCATCGATTCCTGGTCGGGGCGGCTGACTGTACAGCCTGGAAAAAGCTGGAGCGGGCAGTATTCCTACGGGCGACTGCACAGCCCGGAGGCGCTGTTTCCCACCAGCGATCAGGATCGGATGACGGCGTCGGTGATGTACAACCGGGCATTTGGCGGGAAGAGCGGGGACGGCGAGCGGGCGGGCAACTGGGCGACGACGCTGGCGTGGGGCCGGACGCGCGATCTGCCGGACAATCTGATTGAGAACAGCTATCTGCTGGAATCGACGGTACGTTTCCGGGAGCGGAATTACGGGTTCACGCGGGTGGAAAATGTCAATCGGACGAATGAGTTGGTGGTGGGCGAGCGGCCACTGCCGGCAAACTTTCAGGAAGCCGGGGCGGGGCGCGTAGAGGCATACACCTTCGGCTACGACCGGGACATCGGGCATTGGCCCCACCTGGCCACGGCCCTCGGGGCGCAGGTGACGACGTATCACGCGGGGCCTCTGCTGGAGCCGGTGTACGGGAGCGATCCGATGGGAGCGGTGTTCTTCCTGCGGTTGCGTCCCGCCGCCTCGAGGGAATGATTGCGGCAGGCCGGTTGCGGGCTCGGGGATGGTCACGCCGGCCTCCGGCGGCACGGGCGGCTCGATCGGAGGGTTTCGCGGGACTACACTGCGTGCCAAAAAATGTGCTATAGAAGAGTGAGAAAAATCATGGGTTCGGGCATCCGCTCGCCGGGATGATGACTCATACGAGCGCACGCCAGTGCATTGGAATCCAGCAAATCGATGGGGAGCGTACTATGAGACCCGGAACCAGTGCCATGAAAGCCGATAACCATAACGACAGCAGCACGGTCCTGACCTCGTGGAAGGACATCGCACGCTACATGGGAAAAGGGGTCCGCACGGTGCAGCGCTGGGAGCAGGACTTTGGCCTGCCGGTGCGCCGCCCGCATGGATCGAACAAGAAGGCAGTGCTGGCGCGCCCGCGCGATCTGGACTTGTGGGTCGCGATGCGCTGCACCAGCCGGGCCCAGGTGGCGATCAAAGCCGGGATGCCGATCGCGCGCGACGGCCATGGCGATGGATCTGCGAACTACCATTATTCGGTGGGAGCGCTGTGTTCGCTGAACGCACAGATTGAGGCTTCCAGAATGCTGCAGGACAACCATCGCGTGCTGATCCGCGAAGTCTCCGCGCAACTGGACGCGCTCCGGTGCCAGATCATGACTTTGTCGAACGGTCGTTGAAACGAACCGCGTCCGCGCGGGCTCGGGGACTTGTCGAGATATTTCGCGTCGCCTCCGGGGGCTTGTCTCGGCCTGGATGGAGCGAGTCTATAATTTCGGACAACGCGGGTCGCTTCGCGCCCCTGCGCAGGTTTCCGGGGCAGAAGGCGAAAATTGATTGAATAAGTCCTCATCAGCGGGATGGGAACAGCTATGGCGTCCGCCGGTGAGGTGGAAAGCGTCTAAGAAACTGTGAGCCGGGAAAAGGCGCGTCCAACTTCGTTTCCGATCGTGGGCATCGGTGCTTCAGCGGGTGGTCTTGAGGCGTTCACCGCCCTGTTCGGGGCGCTGATGCCCGATCTGGGGATGGCCTACGTGCTGGTGCCGCATCTGGATCCGCAGCGCGAAAGCGCGATTTCGAAGATTCTCAGCCGCAGTACGGCCATGCCAGTCGTTCAGATCGAGAACGAGATGCGCATCGAGCCCAATCATGTGTACGTGATTCCGCCGAACTGCGATCTGGCGATTGCGGGAATGCGATTCGAGATCACGGACCGCGAGCAACCGCGGGCTGTGAATGCGACCATCGATATTTTTTTCCGTTCGTTAGCCGCCAGTCACGGACAAAATGCCATTGGGGTTGTCCTTTCGGGGACGGCTTCGGATGGAACGCTGGGGCTGACCGCGATCAAGGCTGAAGGGGGCTTCACCTTTGCACAGGACACGGTCTCCGCGAAATATGACGGCATGCCTGCCAGCGCCATCGCAGCCGGTTGCGTCGATCTGATCCTGCCGCCCGAGGAAATCGCGCAGGAGCTGGCTCGTATCCGGAATCATCCCTATGTCGCAGGAGGTTCGCTGGGACAGATCGAAGGCCAGGAGGCGGGTACAGAGGTTCTGATGTCTCAGGTGTTCCGGGTGCTGCGGCGGGCGACCCGCGTTGATTTTTCGGAGTACAAGCCGCCTACCATCGGGCGGCGCATCCACCGGCGGATGGTGCTGCACAGAATCGAGAAGCTTGCCGATTACGTCGCTTTGCTTCATCGCAACGCGAACGAGGTCAATCAGCTCTATCAGGACCTGCTGATCAACGTGACCTCGTTCTTCCGCAACCCGGATGCATTCGAGGCGCTGCGGCGGATTGTTTATCCCGCCATTCTGCACGCGCGCAATCCGTCGATTCCGATCCGGGTCTGGGTTCCAGGCTGCTCGACGGGCGAGGAGGCATACTCTCATGCCATTTCGCTGGTGGAGTGTCTGGGAGAGGCGCAGGCCGACGTGCCCATCCAGATCTTCGGCACGGACCTGAGCGAGGTTGCGGTGCAGCGGGCGCGTGCCGCAGTTTATAAGGAAAGCATCGAGACCGATGTAAGCCCGGCGCGGCTGCGCCGCTTCTTCCACAAGGCCGACGGCGGGTATCAGATCAGCAAGACCATACGCGACCTCTGCATTTTTTCGACGCAGAACATTTTCAACGATCCGCCCTTCTCCCGCATGGATCTGGTGAGCTGCAGAAACGTGATGATTTACCTTGGCCAGTCGTTGCAGAAACGGGTTATTCCCATTTTTCACTACGCTCTCAACCCCACCGGGTTCCTGATGATCGGCAATACGGAGGGTCTGCTGGGTGCGGGTTCGGAGCTGTTCGAAATGGTCGACAAGAAGCAAAAAATCTATCGCAAGAAACTCGTCTCCACTCCAGTCACGTTCGGTTTTTCGGTTGGGCCGGCCGCGCGGGAGCGGGGAGCGCCGGAACTGCCCATGCCAACGGTACGGCCGACCGAACTGCTGAAGGCTCCGCTGGAACTGCAGCGGGAAGCCGATCGCCTGTTGTTGACGCGGTACGCGCCGCCGGCGGTGGTGGTGAACGATCAGATGGAGATTCTGCAGAGTCGCGGGCGAACCGGAAACTTCCTCGAGCTGGCGCCCGGCAAAGCCAGCCTCAATCTGTTGAAAATGGCTCGCCCAGGAATGCTCTTCGAGCTGCAGAACGCGATCGAGGAAGCGAAGAAGAGCGGTATCGAAGTAGAGCGGCGTAATCTGCGATCGGATGGCGATGGTCAGAACCACACCACCAACGTGCGGGTTTTGCCCTTCCGCACGCCGATTCAGGACCAGCACAGCTACTTGATCGTTTTTGAGCCGGTTCCGGTCGAAAGCGACGGCGCGCGTACTGAGGATCATGAGCCACTGGCCGAGACGGAGCGCGTGGAGAAAGACCGGCAACTGGCGCAGCTCAAGCAGGAGCTTTCCGCGACGCGGGAATATCTGCAATCGATTATCGAAATGCAGGAAGCCACGAACGAGGAGCTGCAGTCGGCCAACGAAGAGATTCAGTCGGGGAACGAAGAGCTGCAGAGCACCAACGAGGAGTTGCAGACCTCGAAGGAAGAGCTGGAGTCATCCAACGAAGAGCTGCACACGGTGAACGAGGAGATGCAGCACCGCAACGATCTGCTGACACAGTTGAATAACGACCTGACCAATTTGCTCAACAGCGTGAATTTGCCAATGGTGATGGTTGGATCGGACCTGAGCGTTCGACGGTACACGCCGCAGGCCACCTCCGCGCTGGGCCTGAGGCCCGGCGACGTGGGCCGGCCCATTCCGCGGCTCAACCTCACGGTTGACGTGAAGAAACTGGAAGAGATGATGCTGGATGTGATGCAGCGGGTGCAGCCCCGGAACGATCCGGTACAGAACGATAAAGGCGGGTGGTTCACGCTTCGTATCACTCCCTACCGTACTCTCGACAACCGTATCGACGGCGTGGTGTTGTCAGTGGTCGAGGGCAAGTCGCAGGAAGGGGCGGAGGATGGGCGTTCCACAAAAGTGAATGGCAGCAGTTCGGCGGGACGAAGCAACGGGCGAGCGGTCATCAAA
>DASRRO010000161.1:0-36310 GCA_035656855.1 Acidobacteriaceae bacterium
CAGGGGCATATCTATTCGCTTATTGGCTGGGGAAAGAGCAGGGGGGCCGGAGCGTTGGGAGCGAAATGAGGAAGCAGGGATGCCGTCCAGCGGCCAAGCTTCAATAAAACAGTCATTTACAGGGAAATGAGCGATACAGCAGGAGGATCAGAGAGGGGGAAGAGCAGGGGTGAAGAGAGCGAGAAAAAGTACGGCGGTAACCGTATCTATATAATACTTAGATAATATCACTCAGAGAATGAACTTCGCAGTATAGCCAGTATAGTGATCCCTGTAACACGTTGTCTCTACCACTTTTGAGGAGTATGACAGTCATGAAATTCGCCGTTAGAGCTCTCGTTCTCGGAATGTTCGCAGCTGGTTGTTCCGCCGCCGTTCTCTCGTCGCATGCGAAGGCGACCTTTATTCCGAACCACCAGGCGGTGAGCTCGGCTTATCCGATGCCGACCTGCGGACCGAATCACTGCACGACTGGCAAATAGCCCGTCAGTACTACGGTCACCACCGTAGCACAAAAGTTGCAGGCTGCAGAGCCTCTCGATGAGTTTTTTCCGTTGAGCAGATGGGGCATTCCAGCTATCCTCGTATCTCTAAGAGGAAGCGATGGCCCATCTGCAAGATATTCTCACGAGGCTTGAGCCTGCATTCTTGCTGATTGCAGCAATCGCATTCTTCCGTTCGGGTGCAGCGCGTCGCCTTCCCGCTTTGGCGACCTACTTCAGCGTGCGCGCCAGCCAGACATTCTTCTTCGAGATCGTCCTTCACGTATGGGGCGATGGCATGCCTGTCTGCGACACCCTTCGTTACGAGGTCTATTTCTACGGCTACTGGATCTCTTACCTGATCAGCGCGATCGCGATTTTCTTTGTCGTGCAGGAAGTCTTCAAGCGGGTCATGGAGCCAGTTCCGGGTCTCCGGCGTCTGGGGCTGATGGCCTTTCGGTGGGTCAGCATTGTTTCAGCTGTGGTTTGCGTGGGAGCGATTGCGCTACCGGCAGCTTTTGCGAATACGAGTGCCGATCGCATTGGCCCGGTGGGAATTCAGACAGCGCGATGCGTCAGTGTGATGGAGCTCTGCCTGCTGGCGTTCCTGGCGCTCTCGATCCATGCGCTGGGCCGTTCCTTCCGCAGCCGCCTGTTTGGCATCGGCCTGGGTTTTGGCTTGCAGGCAGGGGCTGATCTGGTCTTCACGGCGTTATCGGCTCGGTACCCGGGCCTGACATCGACAGCAGCGCTGGCGCTGCAGGCTGCGACGACGATTGTGCTCGTTACGTGGTCGGCGTACTTCCTTGTGCCTGAGCCGGCGGTCGAGCGGAAAATGGTAGTGCTGCCTCCGCAATCGATGCTGGCGCGCTGGAACTCGCTGGCCAAGGGGCTGGGACAGCTTTCACAGCCTGCCGTTGCCGGAGCGCCGACAGGCTTCTTCCTGCAGGACATCGAAGGCGTCGTGGACCGCGTGCTGGCGAAGAATCCTGTGGTTGTCTCCCACTAAGAAATTCTCCCACTGGGAAATATCGTCATTCTCGTGAGAAAGCCCCGGTTGATCCGGGGCTTTCCCGTTTGCGCAGGATTGACGGTGGGGGGCAGATTCAGGGCTGCGCTGGCAGCGTGAGAAAGGCCGGACTCAGAAGAGTCCGGCCTTGGAAAGATCGGTTGGGGCGGCTATTCCGCGGTTACAGCTTCAACGGCGACGAATCGCCCGGTACGTCCGCGGTCGATGAATTTCACGCGGCCGTCGATCTTCGCGAAGAGGGTATCGTCGCTGCCGCGGCCGACATTCAGGCCAGGCTTGAGTTTCGTGCCACGCTGGCGAACGATGATCGAGCCACCGGTGACCACCTGGCCGGCGAATTTCTTAACGCCCAGGCGTTGAGCGTTGGAATCGCGGCCGTTCTTGGAACTGCCTAAACCTTTTTTGTGTGCCATATCCTGTTCCTGTATCGAATGTCGAACTGCGCTAGGCCGTGTAGCGGTTACCGTCGACCTGAATCTCGCTGATGCGAATCTGGGTGAAGCCCTGGCGATGTCCCTGGAGCTTCTTGTATTGCTTCTTGCGCTTGAAGTGAAAGACCAGGATCTTGTCGCCGCGGCCTTCGCCGATCACGGTGCCGAGAACCTTCGCGGACTGGGGCTTGACGAGCGAGCCGGCGTCGCCGGAAAAGGCCAGAACATCACTGAATTCGACGGAACCGTCGTCGCCGGGGGTGAGGCTTTCCACCTTGAGCACATCGCCGGGAGCGACCCGATATTGTTTCCCACCAGTGCGGATGACCGCGTACATAATGCCTCCGGCATTCGCCATAGCCGGGAAGAATGCAGCACCGGGCAGGACGAACGCGCCTGAAAATCTGAGCTGGGCGGAATCCCTTGCTTCTCGCCAGCGGGTTAACCCGCCGGGAGTCCCGAAGACACACGGGACGGGCAGAATCGCCAAACCAGTTTAGTTTATCGGGAGTTGTGGACAGGGTCAACCGAAGAGGTTCATCACGCCTAATGGCTCATGCCTGTCCTGGAGGTGAGGCCCCAGCGCCAGACGAGCTCGGCATAGCCGAACTGGATGTTCGACCCGGTGGGATAGATGGCGGAAACGGCGCGCTTTCCCCAGCCGTATCCGTAATAGAGGTTGACGGCTAGATGAGAAGTGGTTTGCCAGTCCGAGCTGATATCGGCGACGGAAGCCAGAGAGGTGTCGCCATTGGCGGGGCGCCCGGTAAAGCCGAAGACCTTGTTGTCATAGGCGCCGCCGCCCAGGTACCAGAGGTCATGGCCGGAGGTGAGGTTGATCCAGTGAAGGTCGCTGCGCAGCTGCAGCTTCCTCGCCGGATCGTCAATGAGCTGGACAAAGCTGTCGGTATTGTTCATGAGGTTATAGAAGGGCAGGCGCGCGTAGACGCGGGGCGTGGGGAGCATCTGAAAGAAGGTTGTGTTTTTGTTGTCGGAAGGATCGTTATCGCCGGAGCCCCGCCACCAGCCGCCGCGAAGCCAGGGCATGGAGGGGACCTGAGTGAGGCGATAGCCGCCTTCGAGAGCGGCGCCGCCGGCGCGGTCGCTCTCGGATCCCCAGGCGCCGTACTGCAGGGCGCCCCAGAAGACAAAGTCCAGAGTGCCGGGTCCGGCGGGCTGCGTGGCGATCAGGCTGCCGCCCCAGGTGCCGAGCCGGATATTTTTGTGATCGGCCTGACGGACGGCCAGGGGACGGTTGTCGGTTTTGGTGACGCCGGTGCGGCCGTCGTGATAGCCGATGGCGAAGGTGCGGGCGAGAACGCGACCGCGGGCGGCGGTGCGGGTGAAGGCCAGGTACTGGGCATCGACATTGAGTTCAGGGTTGCCATTCATGGTGCAGACGCCCTGATCAGCGCGTGCGGCCATGGCGGTTACGTCCCATGCGCCGGATCCGTAATGGGCGTCAACGCCGTCGAAACTGCGCTGCCCATTCGTGAATCCGAAATTGCCGATCAGGCGCTGCTGGATGCGATTGTTCTGCAGCCAGGCTACGGTGGGATCTTTGGGATGAGTTTCGACGCCACCGAAGAATTCAAAGCGGCCGAGGCGGAGGGTCTTGTCCTCGCCGAAGCGATAGCGGAGAAAGCCCTGCTTGAGAAAGGCGGCGGCGGGATCGGGGTTGTTGCCGCTGGAAGCGTAATAGGTGCCCCCGAGACCGAGTTGACCCTTCGCGGACACTGGGGAGACGGCATCGCTGGGAAGGCCGAGAACCGCGGGCTGGGAGAGTTCGAGCTGCCAGTCCCAGCGGCCAACCCGCTGGCTGAGAGCGATGCGCAGCAGAGACGGCAGGTAGGAATAGGTATTCGATGTGGGTGGGGCGGCGAACCATTGCCAGTTCTCCTCGCGCACGCGCTCATAAATGGAGAGGGTGACGGGATGGCCCGACAACGATCCAGGGCCGGCGTACCCCGGCGATGGGGGCGGGGACTGGGCAGCGGCAGCCGAAACCAGGGCCAGGGCACTGAGGATGCCTGCGGAGGCTTTGAACATTGGTCTGGCCAGCATGCAGGAGCGGCGGCTCGGAGACAACCACCTTTCGATGGATTTGCGCCTACGACTGCTGCTGGAATCCAGCCGGGGCGGGGGCAGAACAAGGGTTCTCAGAAGCTGGCGCCGCCGCTGTTGGGCTGGTTGCTGACGATCTCTTTGCCGCCGCTGCGGCCGATGACATAAACCGGGCCCGGCAGGGTGGGCAGATCTTCGACCGGAGACCAGAACCAGACGCGGGCGGTTCCACCCCAACGATTTGCCAGGTCGACCGGGCTGATAAAGATCGATGGGTTGGCGGAGACTCCCGAGCCGGGGTTTTGCCCGGTCCCGCTCCCGCTAAGGATCAGCAACTGCCTCTCAAGATAGAAGGCGAGCGAAGAGGCCCCTTCGAAGGGACCGTTGACGACGACAGTGTCGACGGGACGGACTTCGGGCTTGATGGCTTCGGCGAGAATCTGCGAGGAAAGCACCGGAGAAAACGTATTGAGGGCCAGATGCGCAGCGATGAGAATGGCGACGATCATGCCGGCCAGAAAGCAGTTGGCCATGCGCGCGTTGTCGCGCAGGCGGAAAACGAGGCCGCCGGAGACTCCAACCAGAAGAGCCACGAAGGCGATCCAGAGCGGGACTCTGAAGGCTCCCATGGCGGGCAGAGTGAGCTCGAAGAGGTATCCGAAGAAGACCGCGTGGGCACCGGGATGAGGACGGAGGAGGGTGGCGATATCCACGCCGGGGGCGGGCCGCGGCGCGGTAAACAACAGATAACCGACGAACGCAGCGGCAGCCATGCCGATGCAGAAGAGGATGACAGCGGCAATGCGGCCCTGGTGGTGCGGCAGCGATTCGTCTTCGGCGAGCCAGCCACCGGCGAGCAGCGCCATGGGAGGCAGGGCGGAGAGCAGGTTGAATTCCTGGCGCGCCGTGAAGCTGAAGAACAGGAGGACAGTGAAGATCCAGAGGAGGCAGAGGAGACGGGCCTGACGGCGGCGATCCGGTTGAGGCGAAGCTCCGATGCGGAGAGCGCGGAGGGAAAACGCGCACCAGGGAACGATCCAGAGCAGGAGCAGGGGCCAGAAGACGAAGAGGGGAACGCGGCCTCCCTGCATGGCCGGCATGAGGGCGCCGAGACGGATGTGGCCGGAATCAATTCGCGCCGCAATATGCCATGGCAGGACGATGACGAAGAAGGCGAGCAGGGCCGGCACGGGATGCCAGCGCAGGAAGTGACCCAGGCGGCGCGTGAAGAGCAGATACAGAAAGACGACTACCAGGGGGAAAAGGATACCGGCCAGACCCTGGGTGAGAACGCCGAGGGCGCAGCAGGCTCCAAAGCCCACGGCCGTGCCGAGGCGATGTTTTTCCTGTTCGAGGGAACGCCAGAAGCAGTTGATGGCAAGCGTGGTCCAGAGACAAAGAAAGACATCGCGCAGCAGGAGGTGGCCGAACAGGAAGACGCCGTAGGAAGTCATCAGCGCCAGAGTGGCGTAGAAGGCAGCGGCGGGAGCATGGAAGGTGCGGCGGCCCAGGGAAAAGGTGGTGGTGAAGAGGCAAAGCGTGGCGAGGGCGACCGGCAGGCGGGCAGCCCAGTCGCTGACGCCGAAGAGCCCGAAGCTCCAGGCGATTGTCCAGTAAAGGAGCGGCGAGTGATGACCATAGCGAAAGCCGTTCGCCCAGGGCGTGATCCAGTGACCGGCTGTGAGCATCTCGCGAGCGATCTCCGCGCTGAGGGCATCGTCGCCATCGAGCAGAGGAGGCTTCACCATGGAGAAAGAGGCGTACAGAAGGACCCAAAGCCCAAGCAATGGCAACACGAATCGTTTGGCGGTGCGCAGGCTGGCCATGCGAGTCGATTATAGAGAGCCGCCACCAGAGCGCGTAAGGAAAGCGTAACGAGGGCGGATACGCGAGCGAACGAGCAGGGCCTGCAGAGGGGAAAGAGCATCTCCCACATCGTGGCGGAGGCCGCATGTGGGTCTGTACGCAGGCCGAGGCGAGGTTTCTATGGCGCTCGCGCCGACCCGAGCGATTTGGCGTGTTGGGTTCGACCCGCCGGAAAGGCCGACCGGGTTCGATACACTGCTGAGAAGCCACTCGATGTCGTCGACGCGAACGAAGCACCGCCTGCGCAAATTCCGGTTCGAGCGCCCGCAAAAGATCGCGGCGACCCTGCTGTTTCTTCTGCTGGTTCAATGCCTGTGGGTGAGCGCGCGACGGCCACTCTCGGAAACCGACTATCAGTTCGCGCGCTGCGGACGGGAGATCTGGGAGCATCCCACGCCGCTGGCGGGGTACTTCACCACCTGCGGCAACATTCACGATGGAACTCTGGCGTATCGCGCGGCGGGCCTGCCGCTGACTCTGGAACGCCTTCTTGCAGGTCAGGCTTCCACTACGTCCACATGGGAGATGCGGCACGAGGTGGGCGCCATCAAGTTCCTGATGCGGCTGCCCTTTCTTTTGGCGGGACTGGCGCTGGGGGCTTCGCTGTGGTGGGTCACGCGCAGGCTCTTCGGCAACGAGGGCGGCTACATTTCATTGGCGCTCTACTGTTTCATGCCGGCCGTAGTGCGCGCGTGCACGGCGCCCAACAATGAGATTCTGGCGGCGTTCGGCTTGTTTTCGGTGGTTTATACGGCGGTTGGGGTCGCGCACGCCCTCCAGGGTCCCCGTCGCAAGTGGCGGCCCCGGATTGTACTGCTGACGCTGGCTCTGGGATTTACGGCAGCGGCCCACATTGCCGCGTTTGTGCTGGCGCTGTTCTTCGCGGTCGTATTCATGGCATGGGTAGCCGAAGGACGGCGCGCGTACATACCGACGCTGGTGCTGATCTGGGTGCTGGGAGCATTCTTCCTGCTCTTCGCGTCGTATGCGTTTCGGCCGGATGCCTTCAGCTATGTCTTTCGCAGCGCCGCGGCGCGGATGGGGCTTTCGCTGGAACCAGCCCGGTGGTTCTTCTCGGATCCGGCACATGCGGCGTTCGCGGGCGCGCTGGTCGGCGCGCTGGCTCTTTATGCGGTCTCGCGGCGGTCGCGCTACTTCGGCAACACGACTCCCCTGCTGGTGGGGCTGCCGCTCCTGGTGCTGGTGACGACAGGGGTTCAGTCGGAACCGTGGCTTTGGGCTCTGCCTTTTCTGATTGCTTTTGTGGGGGGCGTGTTTGCAGATGCCCTGGAGACGCGCGGGCGGAAGGCCTTCCTGTGGGCGACGAGCGTCGTGGTAGTGGCCCAGGCGGTGCTGTGTGTGGTCAGTCTGGCAGTTCTGCCCGGCTAGGGTTCAGCTGGCGGCAGGAACGGTTTCCTCGGGACCGGGGGTCTCCGGCGACAGGGCGCGCAGTTCGCGCACACGCTCCCCAATGGCGTATTTCAACTTATCCACGCCGAGACCGGTGACGGCGGAGATGGCGTAGAAGGGCAATTTGCGGCGCTTCGCCATTGTCTCCAGCTTTTTGAGCTTGTCGGGATTGGCGACATCGGCTTTGGAGGCGACGACGATCATGGGTTTCTTGTCGAGTCCATGGCCGAAGCTCCTGAGCTCTTCCAGGATGACCCGAAAATCCTCGACGGGATCGGGGCGGCCGCTGCCATCGGAGACGTCCACAAGGTGCGCGAGGATGCGGGTGCGCTCGATGTGGCGGAGGAACTGGGTGCCGAGACCGGCGCCGAGGTGCGCCCCTTCGATGAGGCCGGGAATGTCTGCGACGACATAGCTCTCCTCGTAGGGAGCATCGCCAATCGTGACGACGCCAAGCTGGGGCTCGAGCGTGGTGAAAGGATAGTCAGCAATTTTGGGGCGGGCCGCGGAGATACGCGAGATGAGCGTGGACTTGCCCACATTGGGGTAGCCGACGAGTCCGACGTCGGCGAGGACGCGGAGTTCGAGGCGGTAGTTTCGCTCTTCGCCGGGCCGGCCGAGTTCGTGCTCGCGCGGTGCCTGGTGGGTGGAGGTGGCGAAGTGCTGGTTGCCGCGTCCGCCGCGTCCGCCGCGGGCGATGACGAGGCGCTCGTCGGGATGGGTAAAGTCGTGGACCAGTTCCCCGGTGTCGGCGTCGAAGAGCATGGCGCCAACCGGGACTTTCAGAACGAGATCCTTGCCATCGCGTCCGGTGCAGTTAGAACCCATGCCGTGTTCGCCGCGCTCGGCTTTGTGCTCGGGATTGAAGCGGAAATAGACGAGCGTGTTGTGGCGCTGACTGGCCTCAAGGATAATGCTTCCGCCGTGGCCGCCGTCGCCGCCGGACGGTCCGCCGCGGGGAACAAATTTTTCACGGCGAAAGGCCATGCACCCATTACCCCCGTCACCGGCCTTGACTCGAATTTTGGCTTCATCGATAAACATTCGCTTCCCCCAGTTTAGCGAATACACCAGGATGAACTCACCTGCCTGCAAATTCACCTCCGGATTGGCTGCGTTCCAGTGGCAAAAGAGGCAACGTGCACCTCCCTCCCCCGGCAAATGCGGTACTGATAGCTCTTGCTCTTGGGGCGTTGTGCGGAGCGAGGCCGACATGGTGCGCAGCCCAGTCAGAGATCGGCGGCTCAGTCAGCGGAGAAGTGGCCGGGCCGGGCGGCCGGGTGCTGACGGGAGCTCGCGTCCGAATTGAGAATGGGGCGACCGGTGAAGACTCCGACAGCACGTCGGACGGCAGGGGCGATTTTCAATTCGCGGACCTGGCGCCTGGAGAGTACACATTGCGCGTCCGTGTTTCTGGATTGTCGGACTGGGAAGCCGACCATGTCCTCGTAGGGTTGGGAACGGCAACGCGCCTGCATCCGGTTCTGGCTCTTCTCACCGTGCACCGCACGGTTCTGGTCGACGGGCAGCAGTCGCAGCAGGGCGCAGACGTGGCCGAGGATGTCGCTGCTGGCCTGGCGAGCGAACTACCCAACAACAGCCAGCACTGGTCGCGCCTGGCGGCGCTCTTCGCCGATGGAGCAACCGGCGCAGGCGACGGAATCAGCTTTCGCGGGCTGAGCCCTCTGCTGAACGCCATCACGGTGGATGGAACCGACCACAATCTGGCCTTTCGGGCTCGCGAGCGCGCCACGGAAGGGAACGGATTTGCGACCGCACAGTCGGCGGTGGGCGAATTCCAGACAGGCGCGCCGGGATTGCCTGGAGAGCGGGGACGGCCTGGGGGCATCACTACGGTGACTCGGGGCGGCGCAAGCCACTTGCACGGGTCGGCCGTCTTTTATGACCGGGGAGCGCTGGGACAAGCTGCGAATGCGTTCACGAAAGTGATGCAAATGGAGCCCACCGGAACAACCGGGACCGTGAATGGGCAGCCCGTGCTCTTTGTGGATGGCCAGCCGGTAACGTATCAGGAGGTGCCGTGGCATGCTCCGGATCGCCGGCAGAGCTGGGAAATTGCAGCAGGGGGACCCATCCAGCGCGGGCGCGCGAACTGGTTTTTGGCCTGGGAACAAAATGAAAGGCACGACCCCGCTGTGGCACGCGCCAACGAGCCGGAGGTCTTCTTCGCCGCGCCGTCGGGTCCAACGCTAACGACGCTGGAGGGGCGTATTGCAGGCAGCACGTCTCCGCTGCTGCACGGGTGTCCTGCCGGCGTGGCCGGTTCCCAGTCGACGGCTCAGGCAGCCTGCGCGTATGCAACGGTCCTGAGCCAACTGAACAGCATGCTGGGGAAGGTTCCTCGGGCAACGCGCCGGACGATTGTGTTTCCGAAGCTGGACCTGCATGTGAACGCGCGCAATCAAATCACGCTGCAGTACAACTCGATGCGGCGCACAGCTCCTTATGGGGCGCTAAGCGGAGCGACCGAGACTGACAGCGTTGGGAATTTCGGCAACAGTTCGACAAGCGACGACGCGGCGGTCGCCCGTTGGGAGGCGTTCGCACCGGCGCATCTGGCCAGCAGCCTGCGCTACCAGTACAGCCGCGATGTTCTGTCGCAGGCACCGGGGGCGGACAGCGCCTTCGAGAAATCGCTGGCAGACAATTTCTACGGCTTACCGCCGCAAGTCTCCATTGATCGCAGCGCCGGCTTTACCTTCGGTACGCGCACAACGGTCGACAAGCCGGAATATCCGGCGGAAACGCGCCAGCAACTGATGGAGGCGATGACATGGATTCACGGAAAGCAGGCTATGCGGGTCGGATACGACTACAACCACGTGGTTGACGCAGTTGCGGGCCTCAACAACCAAACCGGAAGCTACTCCTACGCGAGTCTGCTGGATTTCGTTTCCGATCTGCTGGCGCCCGGCAGATGTAACGGAACGACTACCGGGACGGGACGGTATCCGTGCTATTCCCAGTTTCGGCAAACCGTCGGTCTTCCGAACTGGAGTTTCCAGACAGCCGATTATGCAGCGTACTGGATCGACGAGTGGAAGCCTGTACCTCGGCTGAGCCTGACCGCAGGCATCCGTTATGAATACGAACAGCTACCCGACACGAATACAACCCTGATCAACGCAGACATTCCACAAACCGGGCATCTGCCCCACAACAAGGCGGATTTCGGGCCGCGCGCGGGTATTGCCTGGAATATGAGGGCAGACGGCCGTACGATTTTCCGCGGCGGGTTTGGAATCGCCTACGGACGCGTTCCCAATGCGACGGTATACAGCGCTCTGACCTCCACCGGTTCGGCGGACTCTCCGCGAAGTTATTCCTGGCGCCCGATGGACGCCGGGGCTCCGGCATTCCCCTATGTTTTCGCCAGCCATGAGACTCCATATACCGACCCGTACGCTTCCGATCAGCAGACCAGCGCGCCGGAGGTGGTCTTCTTCGATCGGGATTTTCGCCGCCCCCAAATCAACTCGTTCGACCTCTCGCTCGAGCAGGCGCTCGGGCGCGGCACTCTGCTTACGCTGGCGGCCATCGCCTCAGATGGCCACGACCTGACGCAATTCATGGATACGAATCTGGACCGCAGCGCGACCGCGGCGATCTTCTACAGCATCGCCGCTCCCGGCAACGCGGGGAAGATCGGGCCTCTGGGCAAAGAGGCAGGTGCAGTTGGCGGATTTACCAATCCGATCTACACGCCAGCGCGTTTCTATTACCGACGCCTGAATCCCGCCTATGGGCCGATGACCGATGTGATCAGCGAGACGAACTCCAATTACCGCGGAGCGGTTCTGCGCCTGATGCACCGGGTCCGCGCGTTGCAGATCAACGTGGGCTACACCTGGGCGCATGGCATCGACGATGGCCAGAACGAAGCCGCTTTTGCCGATCGCAACGACGTGTATGATCCGGCGGACATGCGCCTGGAGCACGGAACCTCGAATTACGATGTTCGCCAGCGTGTGGCCGGGGGAGTGGTGGTCCGTGAGCCCTGGCGCCCGCGTGGCGCGGAGGGATTCTTTCTCGGCGGCTATTCCCTGTCCATAGCAGGGGAGTGGCATACGGGACTTCCCTGGTCGATGCGGACGGCGGGTTCGGTTCCCGCACCCTCGTGTTCCTATCAGGACTGGCTGAACGCCGGCGGCGCGGCCGGTCGAGGGTCCGACTGCCTGCAGGTTGTGCACGACCCGGATGAGACGTTCAATTCAGGAATGGCCGGCGAGGCCGTACCGATCGCCGCACCGGGCCTCGGGCTGAATGGATCGGGCGGCGAAAACCTGATTCCGCCGATCGGCCGCAACACCTTTCGCTATCCCGCAGAGGTCAACCTCGACGCACGCATCACGAATCATATCCGTCTCAGCGACCGTTGCTCATTCGACCTCATGGGGGAAGCCTTCAACGCGCTGAACCATCGAAATGTAACCGACATCCAGGCAATTGGATACCGGCTCACCAACGATGCCAACCACCCGAACATGGCGACGCTTACCTGGCAAAGTGGGATGAAGCCGGAAACGAAGACAGTGATGGTGGACGGAAGCACGCAGGCGGAGTACGCCTACGATCCGACGGCCGCATTTGGCGGGGTTACGAATGCCAACAGCCAGGCGTATTCCAGGGAACGGCAAATCCAGATTGGATTGCGACTGCGCTTCTGAGGGAACCTGTCACTGTTGTGGCGAGTTTTCCACCGCATTTTCTGCGAAATGGCGTCGGTGGGCCGCCACAAACCATGTTGTAATTAACGCTAAATTCACGCCTCTGTGGAAACGTAAGAGGGCAATCCGCGCAGATCCCCAGGGCGTGGAAATATCACTGGCTGAGCGCAACGTGGTGCCAGCAGGCAATCTTTCATTTGAGGCCATTTCCTATGAAGAAATATCCCCGCTTCCCGCTCTTTGCGGCCGCAATTCTTTGCATTTTCGCCTTTCTGGCCGCTCGCAGCCTCAGAGCACAACAAACGCTCGGCAGCATCAACGGAACCGTGACCGACGTATCCGGCGCCACCATCCAGGGCGCCACGGTGACGGTTGTCAGCGAACAAACTGCATTGAAGCGCTCGACTGCCGCCCAGAAGAATGGCTATTGGGAAATTCTGGAGCTGCCGATCGGCACCTATCGCGTGTCCGTGACTGCGCCCAACTTCCAGACCATCGAGCTTCCCGGGATTACTGTACGGACGGGGCAGGCGACCACAATCCCGAATATGGCATTAAAGCCCGGACAAGTAACGGAATCGATTACAGTCAGCGCGAACCCTCTGCTGAATGCCACAGACGCGACGAACGGCTATACCCTGGATAAGACGCAGATCGCGGAGACGCCGCTGGCAACGGGAAGCTTCACGCAACTGGCCATTCTGGCGCCGGGCGTGAGTTCGCAGCTGCTGTCGGGTGTGGGCACCGATTCCGGTTTGGGCAATCAGCCAATCTGGGCGAACGGACAGCGCGACACCAGTAATACGATCACGGTGAACGGCATCAGCGTGACCAATCTGTTCAACGGCAAGACCTCCAGCCAGGACGCCTCCCAGCGATATCAGTTCAACATCGGGGAAGGAAGTAACACCGGCGGCCAAACCCAGGACAACGTTTCTGTGTACGGGTCGAACGGCAACGGCCTGGCATCGCCGCCGCCGGAGTTCATGCAGGAGATCAATGTAACCACGTCGATGTATGGCGCGGAGCAGGGACAGACCAGCGGCGCGCATGTGACCATCAGCACCAGCACTGGAACCAACGAGCTTCACGGGCAGGTTTACGGAGAACTGGGAAACAACCTGATCAACGCCGATCCGTTCTTCTACAAACAGGACGCCGCGCTCGGAGAACTTCCCGCGTCCGAGGAGAATCCGCAACTGCATCGCTGGGTCACGGGCGCCACGCTCGGTGGTCCGATCAAGAAGAACAAGCTGTTTTTCTTCCTTGGCTACCAGCACTTGTACGACTCCGACCAAACCGGCGCGCTGTCGCAGTTCCAGGTGCCATACGGCCTGAGCAGCGACCGGAGCACAACGGGAATCGAAGCAGCGTGTGCCAGTTACGTGACCGCTTCGGGCTATGGCAGTTGTCCCTCAACAGCCCAATTGGATCCGGCAGCGGTGGCACTGCTGCAAGCCAAGCAGCCGAACGGAAGCTATTTGATTCCTTCGGCCGACGGTAACGCGCAAACCGAACTACAGGGCGGGCTACCGGACGTGAACACCGTCGGCACATCCGTCTTCAAGGGAGACTGGGTTACAGGGTCTATGGATTACAACGCGACCGACAGCGACCATCTCTCCGCGAAGTATTTCTACCAGCACACGCCGACGACCAGCCCTTTTGCCTCGTCCAACACGGTCGGATTCCCGGAGAGCGAAGATACTGGTGCGCAGACCGCATCGCTGACCAACTCCATCCTCCTCGGACCGCGGATCAACTGGGTGCAGCAGATCGGGTTCTCGCGCCAGAAGGTGTACAGCGGTTTTTCGAGTGCTTACTCTGCCTCCACGCTGGGCTTCAATGCACCGGGTAACATCCTGCCCGGGGTGAATGCCGAGTACTTCGGAGTGGACAGCTATTCTCCCTTTGACACCGCGAAACTCGGCCCCTCGAACGCCGATGGTTTCGTCGACCAGGGTTACTTCGAGAATCGCCTTTCGCCGGCATCCACAGCGATCTTTTCGTTCGGCAAGCACACGCTGAGTGTCGGATTCAACTACAACTACAACCAACTGAACATCAGGAACAACGCCGAGAACCATTCCCAGCTGACGACGTCGGGGTTTAATAATTTTCTCAGCGGCAAACTGCACGGGGGAACTGTACTGCAGGGAGGATCTGACCGCTACTACCGGTCCAACGAAGCAGGCGGGTTTGCAACGGACAAATGGCAGGTGCTGCCGAACCTGAGCATCACGGCGGGAGTACGTTACGACTACACAGGACCGTTCTCGGAGAAGAACGGCGATCTTTTTAACTTCGATCCCTCACTCTATTCGGCCACGGACAGCGCAGTCACGAATACGGGCTTTATCGTGGCCGGCAACAATAAGCAGTACGGAACGCCGGGCGTGAGCGATTCGACGCTGAAGGGCCGGCAGTGGGGCATCGCTCCGCGTCTGGGTGTGGCCTGGGCGCCGAAGGCATTCGGCGGCAAGCTGGTATGGCGCGCCGGCGCGGGCCTTTACTATGACCGCGGAGAATACTTTCAGTACCTGTCACCACCGGCGGGTTCAGGCATCAGCGGGCCGTTCGGAGTAACGCAGGAGGCCCCGTTTGCGGCATATACAAGCGCCAATGGAACTCTGAGCAGTCCCTTTACGAGCTTCGTCTCGCCCACTACCCCTTCCAATCTGGCTGCGCTGATGCCGACGGTTGATTCGATTGAATCCGCGTGCACCTCGGCCAACGTTTACAACGGCAACAACCTTAATGGGTACAACTGTAACGACGGCGCACCTGACGGCCCGCTGGTCATTGGAAATTACAACATCAACAACGTGCTGCCGTACACGGAGAACTGGATGCTGGACTTCCAGTGGCAGCCGCGCGGCGATCTTTCCATCGATATCGGGTATGTCGGCAACCGCGGTAAGCACGAGGTCGTACCGATTCCATTTAATGAACCAGGGATCGCCTCGCCGTCGCATTCGATCAATGGGCAGATGTATTCCTACGGGCTTCAGGTACTGAGCGACAACACGGGTCCGGACGGGACGCCTTACGCCATGGCCTCGGAGCCCTATGACACGTACAGCGGCGGCAACGTGGATTTGCGTGTGCCCTACGTGGGATACGACCCCAATTCGGCCAGCTTCGAAACCGCGGCGATCTCCTCCTACGATGCCTTGCAGGCACAACTGACGAAGCGGATGTCCCACAACCTCCAGTTGGGGATGTCGTACACCTGGGCGCACACCCTGGATGAGCAGAGCGACATCGGGCTATTCTTCACCGGCGATAATCCAAACGATCTGCGATCCTCATATGCTGACGCGGACTTTGATCAGACCAATACGCTGACCTTCAATTACATTCTGAACCTGCCCAATGCGGTGAGGAATGAACATAACTGGCTGGGCAAGCTGACCAACAACTGGTCGTTACTGGGCATCACGGTGCTGACCAGCGGCGAGCCATACAGCATTTACGACTACTCCGGGTCGGTCGGCAGCGAGTACTTCGGCGGAAACATCGAACTGATGAATCCTATTCTTCCCATCAAGCCAGGGCTATCGCCAAAGTCTGTGAGTACAGGCCACTCCGGGGCTTATACCTATGCGATGCCCGACGGCAGCGGCGGAGTGACGGCAGCGTATGCTCCCGCGCTGAAGGCGGAGGATTTTTACATTCCTCTGGTTAATCCCGGGGACAACGGAGTTCCGCCCTGCGATACCACGACCTCGGGTGGGAATGCCGGTCCCGGCGGAGGTCCGCTGTGCGACGTGTACGAAACGACGTTTGTTCCGGGGCAGCGCAATATCTTCCGCCAGGCCTTCCAGAGGCGCGCGGATATGACGCTGCAAAAAGATATTCATGTGACCGAGCGATATAACCTCCGCTATCAGTTCGAAGTGTTCAATGTGACGAACACGCCGAGCTTCGATGTGCCCACCAACAATATCGTGCTCAACCCCAATTACGACGAAATCAGTTATGTCAGCGGAGGGATCCAGGGTGAATATGGCTACGGGCATCAGGTCCAGCCCGGTCCGCTTCCCGTGACCACTCCAAACGGCCCTGCTACCTGCTCCGGCGCTTCGCCGAATTGCGCGTGGGAACTCTATACGCCGCCGCAGACCAGTTCGAGCAGCCAACTGGGAGTGGTGACCAGCGCCATCGGGAGCCAGCGGCTGATCGAGATGTCGCTGCATCTGATGTTCTGAAGCTTCGGGATCGAGAATCGTGCGCGGCGGCTTCGGCCGCCGCGTTTTCCTTGGACGGTGCAGCCAACCCGTTAGAATGGCGATGGAAGGCAGCGGCTCCACCCCCCAGGGCAGACCCGCTCGCCAGGCTTGAAGCGCTCCAACTCCAGCATGGTTTTTACCGAACAATACGACGTTGTTGTCGTGGGCGCCGGCCACGCAGGTTGCGAAGCGGCGATGGCCTCGGCGCGCGTGGGACTGCGCACCGCCCTGTTCACACTGAATCTTGATCTGATTGCCCAGATGAGCTGCAATCCGGCGATCGGGGGGATCGCCAAGGGTCACCTGGTGCGCGAGGTCGATGCGCTCGGCGGCATCATGGGCGAGGTCGCCGATGCCGTCGGTATCCAGTTCCGCCTGCTGAACACCTCGCGCGGCCCCGCCGTCTGGTCGCCCCGTGCGCAGTGCGATAAGCAGCAGTACCGGGTGAAGATGCGCGAGGTGCTGGAGTCGCAACCAAATCTCTTCATCAAGCAGGCCGAGGTCTGCGATCTGGTCCTGGAGGCGTCGCGCGTCTGCGGCATTCGGCTGCGGGGTGGGCGAGTAGTCTATGCCGGTGCGACGGTCATCACCACGGGGACGTTTCTAAATGGGCTGATCCACTGCGGCGAAGAGCACTACCCAGCCGGACGCAGCGGCGAACCTCCGTCAGTGCTGCTGGGCGAGGCTCTGAAGCGGCTGGGCCTGCGCGGCTGTCGGCTTAAGACGGGAACACCGCCGCGTCTGGACGGACGCACCATTGACTGGTCGCGCTTTGCGGAGCAGCCCGGCGATGTCGATCCTACGCCGTTCAGCTTTCGCACGCGCACCCTGCCCCAGCGTCAGATTTCCTGCCACATCGCCTTCACCACGCCGGAGACGCTGCGCATCATTCGGGAAAATGTGCACCGCTCACCCATGTATACAGGGCAGATCCAGGCAATCGGACCGCGCTATTGCCCGTCCATTGAAGATAAGGTGGTGAAGTTCCCCGACAAGGAGCAGCACCAGTTTTTTCTCGAACCAGAGGGGCTGAACACACACGAGGTGTATGTGAACGGCATGTCGACCTCGCTGCCCATGGACGTGCAGTCGCAGATCGTGCACTCGATCCCGGGCCTGGAGAATGCGGAGATGCTGCGGCCAGGCTACGCCATTGAGTATGACGCGATCGATCCCACCGAACTGGACCGGTCGCTGCGGGTGAAGAATTTCCAGGGACTGTATCTGGCCGGGCAGATCAACGGGACCTCGGGGTATGAGGAGGCGGCCTGCCAGGGCATCATGGCCGGGATCAACGCCGCCCTCAACGTTAAGGGTGAGGCGCCGTTCACGCTCGATCGCACCGAAGCGTACACAGGAATTCTGATCGACGACCTGATATCGAAAGGCACGAATGAGCCTTACCGTATGTTCACGTCGCGGGCGGAATTTCGCCTGCATCTGCGGATCGACAATGCGGACCGGCGCCTGACGCCTTATGGGCGGCGGCTGGGACTGATCGGCGACGCTGCCTGGGCCGAGTATGAGGCCAAGCAGGGGCGGGCCGTGGCGCTGGAAAAAGTGCTCAGCGTGGGCAAAGCGAGCGGTGGCGACTGGCCGGCCGGACAAACCTGGGCCCAGGTGCTGCGCCGCCCTGAAGTCACGATCGAGACGATCTGGCCGGCACTGCGAGAACAGCTGACGGATCCGGTCTTTGCGCCGTGGCTTGCCGCAGTGAGCGACGGACATCCGCCAGCGCGGGAGCACAACGAGCTGAAGTCCGTAGAGACGGAGATCAAATACGCCGGCTATCTCGACCAGCAGAAGAAGGCAATCGAAAAGTTGAAGAGGGCCGAAGAGCGTGGCATTCCCGAGTGGTTCGATTACACCCAGGTGAGCGGGCTTTCGCGCGAGATGCAGGAGAAACTGACGCGCGTGAGGCCGGCGACACTGGGGCAGGCAAGTCGCATTCCCGGAGTCACGCCTGCTGCGCTCAGCCTGGTGAACGTCTATATCGAGATTCAGGCAAAACGCCAGACGGCTCAGGCCTGATGGGCGGCCTGGTTCGCAGGCCTGACCTTCGATCGGTGCTTATCCAACGAAATCGTCTCCGTCTCCGGCAGCATCCGCGAAGAGAGTAAAGTCGGAGACCCAGCCAACCTCAATGGAGCCGGTCGGGCCGTTGCGTTGTTTGGCAATGATGATCTCGGCTTTGTGCTCGTTGTCCGGATCGTCCCGGTTGTAGTAGCTCTCGCGGTGGATGAAGGCGACCACGTCGGCATCCTGTTCGATCGAGCCGGACTCGCGCAGATCGGACAACATCGGCTTCTTGTCGCCGCCGCGCTGTTCCGAGGCGCGGGAGAGCTGGGAGAGCGCGATCACCGGAATCTCCAGCTCTTTGGCGAGCGCTTTCAGACCGCGGGAAATGGCGGAAACTTCCTGGGTGCGGTTCTCATACCGCCTGGCACCGGGGCCCATAGTGCCGGCGGTCATGAGCTGCAGATAATCGACCACGATCAGATCAAGACTGCCAGCGGACTGGCGCAGCCGTCGCGCTTTGGCGCGCATCTCGGTCAGGGAGACACCAGGCGTGTCATCGACATAGAGCTGCGCCTCCACAAGGCGCTCCAGTGCATTGGTCAGCTTGTCCCGGTCTTCGCGCGGCAGAAAGCCAGTCTGAATCTTCTTCGCACCCACGTGGGCTTCGGAGGCAAGCATGCGGCGCAGCAGCGACTCTTTCGACATTTCCAGCGAGAAAATGGCTACGACCTTGCCACCTTTAATCGCGGCGTTCTGGGCAACGTTGATGGCCAGCGCGGTCTTCCCCATCGAGGGGCGCGCCGCGATGATGGTCAGCTCGGATTTCTGGAGCCCGCTCGTCATCTCATCGAACTTCGTCAGGAAGGTGCGCAGACCTGTGACCTGATGTTGCCCCTGCTTATAGAGGTTGTCGATGGTCTTGAAGGATCCGGCGACGATCTCATGGACTGCGGAGAAACTCCGCGTGATGCCCTTTTCCGTGACCTCGAGGAGGGACGTCTCAGCGGCGTTCAAAACATCCAACGCCTCTTCGCTCTGGTCGGCCGCGCGCGTAATCGCACTCGAACAAATGTTGATCAACTGACGCAGCAGCGATTTGTCCTTGACGATGCGGACATACTCTTCAATGGAAAGCCGGCGCGGCAGGCCTTCCGTCAGCGAAGCCAGCCACGCGACGCCGCCGACGGACTCGATCTCCTTGCGGCGGGCGAGTTCCTCACTGAGGGTGACGATGTCCACCGCGTGACTGCGGTCGATCAGCTCGCCCATGCGGGCAAAGACGCGCTGATGTGCCGCGAGGGCGAAGTCGTCGGGCCGCAGGGTCGTGGCGGCCTCGCTGTAGGCATGGTTGTCGAGGAGGACAGCGCCCAGGATCGTGCGCTCGGCGTCGAGCGAGGCGGGCAGTCCGCGCTCGAATTCAATGTCGGGGGTTGTAGCCATAGCCTCCATCGAGTTTAGGACGGATCCGGGTGGATGAACCGGCTGTGAATATCAGGAACAAACAGGGTCTTACTGTGAAAAAGAGGCCCCGAAATCCGGAGGGCCGATGGCGTTCCCGCCATGCGAGCGTCTATCATGAATTAAGGCTCCCCCGTGAGTGAGTTGTGTCTATGCATTTCAAATTTCTGTTGTCAGCCGTCTGTTTGTGCACGCTGGGTTCTTCGGTCGCGCTGTGTGCGCAGCAGGCGGAATCCGTGATTCCCGGTCAGCAGCAGCCCCCGGAAGTGAAAGAATTCCAGGGCTACGAGGACCAGTGGAGCAACGCCGTCGTCAAGAACGACCAGTACACCCTCGAGTTCCTGCTGTCTCCGGTCTTCGTTAACATTTCTGCGACGGGCGATGTCACCACGCGCAACCAGCAGATCGCTTCGCTCTTCGACAAGGGAGACGAGCCGATCAGCCTGGAACAGCGCGTCGTCAGCGTGCGGACGTTCGGAGACACTGCCGTCGTGAGCGGAACCTATATCGCGAAATGGCGAACGAATGGCAATGTGCGGGAGGAGCGAGGCATCTTCACGCATATCTATAATCGAGCGCGCGATCACTGGGCCTGCGTCAATGCGCAACGCACGTCAGTCGTGGATTCGAAGCCGGGAAAACAGAGAGCCTCGAAGAAGAGCGACGCCTCGGAGCCGTTTCACATTCCTTTGTTTTACAAAGGGGCGCAATCGAAGCCGTCTGCAGGACAGACGGCGGCCAATTCCAATCCTCCGAATTGACGCGGGGGCAGAGGCAGACCGGGGAGTCTTCAGGCCGGCCTTCCGCTCAGAAACGATGACCTACACGCGACCTACCTGGGCTGAGATTTCCCGCGGCAAGCTCGCTCACAATTTTGATCTGCTGCGCCGCCTCGCCTGCCCGCAGACGGATGTTCTTGCCGTTATTAAAGCTAATGCGTATGGGCACGGTCTGGCGAACTGCGCGCAGGCCCTCGAAGCAGCGGGCGCACGCCGGTTTGGCGTTACGTGCGTGGAAGAGGGCGTCGAGCTGCGGCGAGAATGTCCGGACGCTCACATTCTGATCATGACGGGTTTGTGGCACCAGGAAGCCGAGGCAGTGATTGAACATCGCCTGACGCCAGTCGTTTGGGAGCGAACCCATCTGCACTGGCTGGAAGACGCGGCACAGAGACACGGTTTGCACACTGGACAGGTGCCGGTGCACCTGGAGATCGACACTGGGATGTCACGCCAGGGGGCAGCGCGGGAACAGATTGAGCAGCTGCTGGAGCGATTCAGACCCGACTCGCCGGTGCGGCTGGAAGCGCTGATGACCCACTTTCCTTCACCGGAGGATCGTGAAGCTACGAACGGGCAGAAGATTCGGCTGATTGCGGCTGCCGATTCGACCATCGATCGGGGCATTCCACTGGACGCCATAAGCGCCGGGAGTTCGGCCGGCGCATTGCAGCGTGACCCTGCTGATTGCCTCGACGCGTGGGTCGCGCAAAAGGGACTCCGCCACATCGTGCGGACGGGAATCGCCCTCTACGGCTATTCGCCGCTTCGTGCACCTCAGGATCCAACGGCAGCGCTGAAACCGGCGCTGACCTGGAAGACGCGTGTCGTCTCCCTTCGAACGATTAAATCGGGGACGGCTGTGGGTTACGACGGCACTTTTACTGCATGGCGCACCACTCGCCTTGCGCTCCTGGCCGTGGGTTACGCCGATGGCCTTAATCGGCTCCTCTCGAACCGGGGCAGCGTGCTGGTGCGCGGCCGACGCGCTCCCATCGCGGGCCGCATCTCCATGGATCACACGGTGGCGGATGTGACCGATATTCCCGGAGTGGAGAGTGGCGACGAGGTGCTTTTGATCGGCGAACAGGGTGCGGACCGCATCACCGCGGATGAACTGGCATCCGTAACAGGAACGATCCCCTACGAGGTGCTTTGCGCGATCTCCGCGCGGGTACCGCGGGTGATGGTGGACTAGCGCGATGGTTCAACAGCTTTATCGCCGCTGGATGATTCGCTGGGAAACCGCGTTGACCACTCGCGACGAGAATCGCGTGGTCCGCCCGATGGAATTGGGGCTCGACTGGCTCTGCGAGGTGATCGATGAGAACCATCTGCATGGCGCCGTCGCACGCTCCGAATGCACTCCCCAGGGCGCTGAAACGGCGCTGATCGCCATCAATGATGCGATCGTGCAGCACAGCGAAAAGTTCTATGGCTACAGAACGCCGGGCGACTTCCGGCTGGAAGAACGCGCGCCGCAGCTATTCCCGACCAACGTGCGCCCGGAAACGCTGCGCCGCGACGCAGAACTGAAGCGGCTGGCAAAGGAAGGCAGGCTTCCAAAGGCACAGTTCCTGCGCTTTACCTCGCCCGTGCGCACGCCTTATCCGGAAAACGATCTCGTGAACGCGCGCTGGTATCCGGCGCCGGAAGAGAAAATGCGGGGCAGACCGAAGCAGGCGATCATCGTGATGCCGCAGTGGAATGCCGATGCGTTCAGCCACAATGTACTGTGTTCTCTGTTTAACCGGTTCGGTATTTCCGCGCTTCGGCTCAGCAAGCCTTTCCACGATGTTCGCCGGCCTGCAGAGATCGAGCGCTCCGACTACGCCGTCAGCTCCAACATCGGCCGCACGATCACGTCAGTGCGTCAGGCGGTCATCGACGTACGCTGCTGCCTCGACTGGCTGGAGTCGCAGGGTTATGAACAGTTCGGCATCCTGGGAACCAGCCTTGGATCCTGTTATGCCTTCATTGCCAGCGCTCACGACGCTCGGCTGCGAGTGAATGCCTTCAACCACGCCTCCATGGCCTTTGGCGATGTGGTGTGGACGGGGCAGAGCACGCGCCACATCCGGACAGCGTTCGAGCATACGGGCATGAGCCAGCAACAACTCTATCGTCTGTGGAGCAGCATCAGCCCGGTGTCGTATATGGAGCGCTTCGCGCAGCATCCGAAAAAGGTGCTGGTCATCCATGCTCGCTACGACCTGACGTTTCTACCGGAGTATTCCGAGCAGGTGCTGGCTAACTTTGCCACGCACGGCATCGACTTTGTATCGAAAGTGCTTCCCTGCGGCCACTACACCACCGGCGAAACGCCCTATAAGTTCATCGATGGCTGGTACCTCGGATCGTTCGTTTATTCGGCATTCCGCGATCTGGCGCGCGAGGCTACCCGACCCACGCGCGTCTCCAGCGTTGATGCGACCGCGGCCCTGCGACGTTAGCCCTCCAGATGCACCGTGGCCATGGCCAGAGCCGAGGTATGAGTGAGCGAAAGTGAGACACGCGTCACGCCCAATTGTCCGGCAATGGTACGGGCGCGTCCCGTTAGTTGCAGCGCAGGACGCTGACCCGGCAGACGCTGGACCTCCAGCTCTTTCCATGAAACGCCGTGTTGAATACCGGTACCGAGCGCCTTGGCTCCTGCTTCTTTGGCGGCAAAGCGAGCGGCAAAGCTCTCGCTGGCCGTGGTTCGCGCGCGACAATAGGCGATTTCTGCATCGGTAAAGACACGACGCAGGAACCTGTCGCCGAAGCGTTCGATGGAACGTTCGATACGCGGAACTTCGATCAAATCGATTCCCGTTCCCACCAGCATGAGGCAACGGTAGCACAGCCCTCAAGCTTTAGTTCGGAGAGAAAGAAAACACACTGAAGTCTCCCTTCCATTTTCCGATGGAGGCAGTGTGGACGACGCTGCTGAACTGAACCGAGGTGTCCGGGGAGGATGGGAACTGAACCTCATCGCCCTGGCCGCAGAAGACGCCCCGCGGACGGTTCGCTTTCTAACCGGGGCCATCATGGCCTGCGGAGGCGACGTGCTCTCGCGTCGTTTCGATACAGGAGGGGTGGCGGCCATTGAATTTGAATTTGTGCGCGCCATTTGCGTCGAGATGTACAGCGTTCTCATAGCGGCCGGGCTGGAACTCAGCGCGGAATCGCACCTGGTTCTCGCCAGCCTGTGTCAATGCACGCGCGAGACCATCGAGTCGACTGGCGGAGACCCGGTGCGGGCGCAGGTATTCATCCAGCCGGCACCGGCGATAGCGAAATTTGAAACCGGCTCTCCCCGTCTCGCATAGTCCGGCGGTTCTGCACGCAGAGTTCGCCCGGCACAAAACCTGCGCCCGGAGGGTTCACCCGTCCGCCATTCTGCTCAGGGGTCTTGCCGTGGCTGCGCTGGCGAGCCTATGAGTTTTTGGAGCCCCACCCATCCCTCAAAATCTGTCTGATTTACTGCTAAGATTGTTCTTCAGACGGATGAATTCCATCCGCGACACTTCACGCATGCCGCCCCTGAGCGAGCATGGGCCCACATGAAGGACGTTCTCCGGGCCACCATCACCACGTCCTCACTGTCCGAACCACCTAAAAGAGCATCCAACAAAGTCCTGATCCGACCGCAGATGAACTTCATGATCCGGGAGCACGGCGCACGAGCGATTCGGCTGACAACTCCTCTGCTGATCGCCTGCGCGGCAAGGTCTGCCTGGGGAGATGTTCCCCAGCAGGTACCCAGCATCTTTGCTCCGGAATCCACACCCGCCGACAGCATCTTCCACCTGTCTCTGTTTGTCCTGGCCATCACGGGCGGCATCTTTGTTGTGGTTGCGGGCCTGCTGACGTGGGCTCTGATCCGCTATCGCGCTCGCGGCGACGATACCAGCGAACCCGCCCAGATTTATGGCAGCACCCAGGTGGAACTGGCATGGACCGTAGTCCCGATCCTGATTGTCGTTGTGCTCTTCCTCACCACGGCCCGCATCATTTTTGCCATTCAGGACGCGCCGAAGCCGAAATCCGCCCTCGATGTCACCGTCGTTGCCCATCAGTTCTGGTGGGAGTTCCGCTATCCCAAACTCGGCATCGTCACCGCGAATGAGCTGCATGTTCCGGTGGGATCGGCCACCTTCCTGCATCTGCTTTCCGCCGACGTCATGCACAGCTTCTGGGTTCCTCAGCTCGCGGGAAAAACCGACGTCATCCCGAATCACCCGAATGAAACATGGATCGAGCCGCAGCGTCCGGGCCTGTACTTAGGGCAGTGTGCACAATTCTGTGGCATCGAACACGCCAAGATGCTGTTGCGGGTCTACGTAGATACACCCACGCAGTTTGCCGCCTGGGTGAAGGATCAGCAGCAGGCCGGCGCTCAGTATCCTCAGGTGGCAGCTGGACGACAGATCTTCGAGACGCACGCCTGCACCAACTGCCACGCAATTACCGGCACTGCGGCCACCGGGCGGTTTGGCCCGGATCTCACTCATCTGGCCAGCCGCGCCACCATCGCATCCGGCGCTGTCCCGAATAACCCGGAGAATCTGCGCGAATGGATCAAGGATCCGGATCACTTCAAAGAAGGAGTCCTCATGCCGGCCATGCAGCTCGACGACCATGAGATCGACGAGTTGGTGGCTTACCTCGATTCGCTGCATTAGCTTCACCAGGATGACAGATGGCCGATCAGACTTTGCCCATCGCCGGAGCGCTTGACCTGACGCCGATCCACCATCGGCCGAGGCCGCTGGTGGAGTGGCTGCATGACTGGGTCATCACCGTGGACCACAAACGGCTGGGCATTCTCTACATCGTCTACTCGCTGTTCTTCCTGCTGGTCGCCGGAGTGGAGGCCATCTGCATCCGCATTCAGCTCGCCGTCCCAAATAATCACTTCCTGCCGCCGGAGGTGTTCAACCGGTTCTTCACCATGCACGGCACCACCATGGTGTTCCTGGTGGGCATGCCTATCCTTTTCGGTTTCGCGAATTACCTGGTGCCGCTCATGATCGGCGCCCGCGACATGGCCTTTCCCCGGCTGAACGCGTTCAGCTTCTGGCTTACCGCCTTCGGCGGCATTCTCCTTTACTACAGCTTTATCGGCGGGTTTGGACTCTACGGCATGGGCAATGCTCCCGATGTTGGATGGTTCGCCTATGCCCCCCTGACCGAGAAGCCTTTTTCGGTGGGACATCCCGTCGATTACTGGGCTCTTGCGCTGATCCTGAGCGGTTTTGGCACTCTGGGTACCGCCATCAATATCATCGCCACCACCCTCTCCATGCGCTGCCGCGGCATGACGCTGCTGCGCATGCCGCTTTTCGTCTGGCTGATGCTGGTGGTGAGCGGCATGACCCTGGTCACCATCACGCCTCTGACCGCGGCGCAGGTGATGCTCCTGATCGATCGCTACCTGGGCGGCCATTTCTTCGACGCGCAAGCCGGCGGCTCCGCAGTCATCTGGGCGCACTTCTTCTGGATCTTCGGCCATCCGGAGGTCTACATCCTCGTGCTGCCCGCCTTCGCCATCGAGAACGAGATCGTACCAGTGTTTGCGCGCAAGGCCATTTTCGGCTATCCGGCAATGGTAGCGGCCTCGGTCGGCATCGCCTTCGTCAGCATGGGTGTCTGGGCGCACCATATGTTCACCATTGGGATGACCTCGGTGAGCAATACCTTCTTCGTTCTCTCCACCATGCTGGTCAGCATTCCCACCGGCATTAAGATCTTCAACTGGCTCGCGACTCTGTGGGGCGGCAAGATCCGTTTCACGGTGCCGATGCTCTTCGCCATCGCCTTTCTCTTCCAGTTCCTTATCGCCGGGCTGACGGGCATCATGCTGGCCGTGGCGCCGTGGGACTGGCAGCTGCACAACTCCTACTTCCTGATTGCCCATTTCCATTACGTGCTGGTCGGCGCCATTGTTATGAACATTTTCGCGGGGATCTATTACTGGTATCCCAAGGCGACGGGCCGCATGCTGAACGAGACGCTGGGCAAGTGGCACTTCTGGATCTTTGTCATCGGCTTCCATATCACCTTCGACACGATGCACTTCGTCGGCTTCCTCGGCATGCCCCGCCAGATCTATACGTATGAGCCCGACCGCGGATGGGGACATCTGAACATGATCATTTCCATCGGCGGATTCATCCAGGCGATTGCCGTGCTGATCTTCGCGTGGAACCTGATCTACTCGTATCGAAAGGGCAAAGCGGCGGGCAACGATCCGTGGGACGCCTGGACTCTGGAGTGGTCTACGCCGTCGCCGCCTCCGGTCTATAATTTCGCCGCCGACCCTGTCGTCAACAGCCGGCGTCCCCTGTGGGATCTAAAACATCCGGAAGATCCGGACTGGAAGTACGAAGCATGAGCGCGATTCCTGTCTCTCCCGTTGCCGAACCCTGGGTCCTGCCCTCGCGCGGGAGGGTGGCCATGCTCTCCCTCATCATCGGGGAGTGCGGCATCTTCACCATCTTTGTTGTCGCCTACATTTACTACATCGGCAAGGACCTCAGCGGACCGACACCGCAGCAGGTTCTCGACATCCCGATCTTCAACACCGTCTGCCTGCTTTCCAGCAGCGTGACGATCTGGCTGGCCGAGCGGCAGATCGATCGCGGGAAGATGAAGTCGTTTGCCGCGCTGTGGGGGCTTACCATCGCGCTGGGAATCATCTTTATCGTCGGCACCGGATTTGAGTGGCACAAGCTGATCTTCCAGGATGGACTGACCATCCGCACCAATCTGTTCGGCACCACCTTTTATTCTCTGGTGGGACTGCATGCGACCCACGTGGTCGTCGGACTGATCGGGTTGATTCTCATTCTGCTGTTCACGCTGACCGGGCACGTCAACGAGACCCACTCCGAACGCATTCAGGTCTGGGCGCTCTACTGGCATTTTGTTGACGCCGTTTGGATCGTGGTCTTCACCGTTGTGTACATCGTGGGGCGATAGCGGGAAAAAACGATGACAGAGACACAGCACAAGGCGGGCCCGGCACACAGTGAGACCGTTCATCTCCCTGCGCCCACCTCGTGGCCGATCATCCTCGCCTTCGGCTGCATGATGGCGGCGGCCGGCCTGGTGACGACCCTCTGGATCAGCGCCTTTGGCGGTGTCCTCGTGGTGGCCGGCTGCGTGGGATGGTTTCGCCAGGTGCTGCCCCACGAAGCGCACGAGGACATTCCCGTCGTGGTGCAGCCGATCACGATTGAGACTACGCGGCGCACGGTCGAGCGGCTGGAGATCGGTCCCGAACACCGCGCGCATCTGCCCGTTGAGACCTATCCGGTTACCAGCGGAATCAAGGGCGGCATTGCGGGCGGGATAGCAATGATCTTTCCCGCGATCATCTACGGTCTGATCGCACACCACAGCCTCTGGTATCCGGTGAACCTGCTGGGAGGCGCCGGCGCTACACCCCGGCAAATCACTGACGCACAGATCGCCTCGTTCCACTGGGAGTGGTTCCTGATTGCCGTCGTTATCCAGGCGGTCGTGTCCCTCCTCGTCGGCCTCCTGTACGGGGCCATGTTGCCCATGCTGCCGCGACATCCTGTCATCCTGGGCGGCATCCTCGCTCCATTCCTGTGGACGGGTCTCATTCACGCCAGCATGGGCATCATCAATCCGGCGCTGGATGCGCACATCTCCTGGCCGTGGTTCCTTGTCTCGCAACTGACTTTCGGCGTCGTCGCCGGACTGGTCGTGGCGCGAGAGAGTCGCATCCGCACGGGCAGCGGACTGCCATTCATCGCCCGTATGGGCATCGAAGCGCCAGGGCTGATGGAGTCTCATCCGCACGCCGGACCGCCATTGCCGCGCGACCGGGAGAAGCACTGATGCGCCGCTGGATTATTGCGGCGGCAGCGCTTCCCTTGCTGTTGGCGCTCGCCGGATGCGAGCAAATGCCGGGCGCGCGCGCGGAGGCGCATCCACCTTTGCGTCCCGATCGGATTCTCGACTTCCATACGCTTTATAACCAGAACTGCCAGGCATGCCACGGAGCGGACGGTCAGAACGGACCGGCGATCGATCTGGCCAATCCGGAGTATCTGACGATGACCGATGACGCCACGCTGCGGAAAATCATTGCGAGCGGCATGCCGGGCACGCAGATGCCGGCGTGGGCGCAGTCGGCCGGCGGCATGCTCACCGATCAGCAGATCGATGCCATCGTCTCCGGTATGCGCAAGGAGTGGGCTAAGCCCGACGTCTTTGCCGGTGTCACACCTCCGCCGCTGCAGCAGCCTGCCGGTGGCGATGCCGATCACGGAGAGCAGGCGTATCAGGCGCATTGCGCCATGTGCCACAACGGACCTGCCCGCCAACAGCTGACCAGCTCCGTCTACCTGTCGCTGATCAGCGACGATGCGCTGCGCAGCATCATCGTTGCCGGACGGCCGGACATCGGCCAGCCGGACTGGCGGCACGATTCCGCCAAAGGCGCGCCGGAGACGCCTCTGACCGGGCAGCAGATTACCGACATCGTTGCGTATCTCGGATCGCTGCGGAAACCGGCAATGGTTTCCGCAGCCCCGATTCCCGTTCCGCCGAGGAGATAAGACGTGGTTGAACAGAGCGACAGTCCGAATAAGCCCAACACTGGTCCCGAGATCGGCGCGGCCAGCGAACAGGCCAGCGACCGCGAAGGGCCGAAGGTCGTCTCGCGCCGCTGGCTGTTGCTGAAGGCCGGTATCGCGCTCAACGGCCTGGTCGGAATCGCGCTCGCGGTGCCCATTGTGCGCTACCTTTTCGCTCCGGTTCAGAAAGACTCGGATTACAACGCCTGGGTGACGCTGGGCTCGGTGGAGCAGTTTCCCGTCGGCGAAACCCGGCTCACTTCTTACAAGACGCCGTGGACCCGGCCCTGGGACGGCGAGACCGATCAGGTGGCCTGCTATGTGCGCCGCGAGGGAAGCTCGCAATTCACAGTCTTCGCCATCAACTGCGCCCATCTCGGCTGCCCGGTGCGGTGGTTCCCGCAGTCGCAGCTCTTCATGTGTCCGTGTCACGGCGGCGTTTACTACGCCGATGGATCGCGGGCTTCCGGGCCGCCCGAGCGCGGGCTGTTTACCTACGACTACAAGGTGACGGGCAGACAGCTACAGATCGACGCCGGACAAATGCCGACCCTCTCGAATTCAGCGAAGCTGGTGCAGATCGCGACGCCCGGCAAGGACGGGGATTGCCCATGTCGCGGATGAAGCAGGTCTACGACTGGTTCGAGCGGCGGCTGCAGGTCGAAGGCCCCGTGAAGGACGCGGTACTGCACAAAGTTCCGCGCAATACAGCGAGCTGGTGGTACGTCTTCGGCAGCGCGGCCTTCACGCTGCTGATGCTGCAGATTGTCACCGGCATACTTCTGTCGCTCGTTTACGTGCCGTCGGGGGCACAGGCGTGGAACAGCCTGAACATTCTGAATCACCAGGTGCCGCTGGGATGGTTTCTGCGGGCGCTTCATGGATGGGGCTCCAATTTCATGGTCGCCGTGGTGTTCATCCACATGGCGCAGGTGTTTCTGTTCGGGTCGTACAAGTTTCCCCGCGAGCTGACGTGGATTGTCGGCGTTTTTCTGCTGCTGATGACGCTGGGCATGGCGTTCACCGGCCAGGTGCTGCGCTTCGACCAGGACGCGTACTGGGGGCTGGGCATCGGCGTGTTCATCATGAGCCGGGTGCCGTGGGTTGGCGGCGATCTGGTGCACCTGCTGCTCGGTGGTCCGGTGATTGCCGGCGCGACGCTGTCGCGATTTTTTACGCTGCATGTGTTCATCATTCCTGGATTGCTGCTGTTTCTGGCGGCCATGCATATCTGGATGGTGCTGAAGCTGGGCGTCAGCGAGTGGCCGATGCCAGGCCGCGCGGTGCGGCGCTCGACCTACATCGCCGAGTACAACAAGCTGTCGCATGACGACGGGATTCCGTTTGTTCCGGGCGCGTTCTGGAAGGACCTGGTGTTCTCGGGCGCGATTCTGGCGGCTGTGGCGGTCTGCGCGGTTGTTTTTGGGCCCTATGGTCCAGGCGGCCAGCCGGATCCTTCGATCATCCAGACGGTTCCCAAGCCGGACTTTCCTTTCCTGTGGATCTATGCGGTACTGTCGTTCCTGCCTCCTTCACTGGAGACGCCGTTCATTCTGGTAGCGCCGATCCTGATGATCGCCGGATTGCTGGCAGTGCCGTTCGTCGCCCCTGAAGGCGAGAGGAGCTGGCATCGCCGTCCGGTGGCGGTACTGGCGCTGGCCACGGTCGCCGTGGCGTGGGGAGCTTTTACGCACCTCGCCACTTACACACCGTGGAGTCCGCACATGGACGCGTGGAGCGGCGATGCGCTGCCGGTGAAATACCTGCGCGAGGCAACGCCGCTGGTGCGCCAGGGTGCGGTGATCTTCCAGGCCAAGCAGTGCCGCAACTGCCACTCGATCGGCGGAGAGGGCGGCCAGCGCGGACCGGCTCTGGACGATGTGGCGACGCGGATGACTCCGGACCAGATGCGGTTCAAAGTCGTGACCGGCGGCGGCAACATGCCAGCGTATGGCAAGAACCTGTCGCCGCCGGAGATTGAGGCACTGGTGAGCTTTCTCGAGACGCTGCATCCGGCCAATGAGGCTCCGGCTGCGGACGCATCGGTGAAGGACATCGAGCAGAATCCATCGCCGCCGCCGGTAAGCGGCAGCAAATAGCCATGAATGCCGATGCGCTGGTAACGCGATGGGACATTCCCTGGGTCGTGACAACGGCTCTCGCGATCACGGCGCTGGTGTATATCCGAGGCTGGCGGCAGATTCGGCGGACGCGGCCTGAGCGGTTCCCGACCTGGCGACTGGCGGCATTTCTGGGTGGCATTTTGGCTCTTTTCGTGGCGGTTGCTTCGCCGCTCGACACCTTCAGCGATTCCCTCCTGTTCATGCATATGGCGCAGCACTTTGTACTGATGTCGGTAGCGCCGCCGCTGATCGTTCTCGGCGCGCCGGTGGTGCCGATGCTGCGCGGGCTGCCGCGACCGCTGATTCGACGGGTGCTGCGTCCGCTGTTCCGAAGCGGGATCCTGCCGGCGGCGGGCGGTTTTCTGACCCGGCCGAAGATCGCGTGGATCGCCATGAACGTCGCTTATCTTGGCTGGCATGTTCCGCGCGCATACGAGTTCGCGCTGGCTTCAGAGAACTGGCATAACTGCGAGCACGCTTGCTTCTTTTTCACGAGTGTTCTGTTCTGGTGGCCAGTGATTGAGCCGTGGCCGTTCCGTTCGCCCTGGGCGCGGAGTGGAAGCGGCGATCATGGGCGGTGGCTGTTGCTTCCTTATCTGCTGCTGGCCGATGTGGTGAATACCGCGCTGTCAGCCTCGCTGTGCTTCTCGGGAAAGCTGCTGTATCCGAGCTATGCGGCTGTGCCGCGGCTGTTTGGGTTGAGCGCGATGAACGACCAGATCGCAGCAGGAGCCTTTATGTGGGTGATGGGATCGATGGTGTTCCTGATTCCGGCCATGATCATCACGGTGCACCTGCTGTCTCCGCGGCTGGCGCGAAAGGGTGCAGGGTATCGGGTGCAGGGCGCGGGTTTGTAGCTTCGCATCAGGGGTGCCCCCCCCAGGGGGATAGATTTTCGGTTAAGTACCTTGTTTGCCGGTAAGCAGCGATTTGTTTTGGGGACTCCAAAGCGGCAAATACCTGCGTGGGCGGTATTTTTTTGAAGGCTCCAAACCGGACTCTCCGGAAGACGAAGCGGAAACACGGTACTTACTGAAGGCCTCAAAGTTCGGCAATGCCGGCACTCGCTCCTCTGGTACCAACAGAAAAGGCCGCTTGCGGCGGCCTTCCGGAGGGGAATTTTCTTTTTACCCCCTATTTTCAGAATACCAAAGCGAGCGGGGTTTACTGCCAAATTCAGGAAGGTATTTTGGCTTGGAAGTTGTTTTGTATCAGCAGTTGTTACTTTCGTCAGGGCCGGAGGGGCTTGACACGATTTCCACAGAGCGGGCGGGAATTGGATATTCGGATCATGATTCGCGATGGAGGCCGACGCGTGCGATCGCCACAGAGAACGCAGAAAGCAAAGGCAAAGCGCCAGTGGTGCCTGGGGACAGCTCGCTCTGGACTATGCTGGGGCTGCGATGAGCGAGTGGTGGAAGACGTTTTTCGATGCGGACTACGTGCAGCTGTGGGGCGCGGGGGAGATTGCCGGCGCGATCCGCCAGCATGCCGATGCGGTATGGGAGCTGCTGGGGCTGCGCGAGGGCAGCCGGCTGCTCGATGCTCCGTGCGGGTACGGGCGCGTGTCAGAGCCGATGGCGCGGCGGGGCGCGGTGGTGGTGGGCGTGGACCAGTCGGCGGAATTGCTGGCGCAGGCGGAGCGGGATCGCGGCGATCTGCCGGTGGAGCGGCTGCGCTATGTGCTCCACGATCTGCGGGAGCCGCTGGACGAGGGCGGCTTTGACGCGGCTATGAATCTGTTCACGTCAATTGGGTACGGCAGCGAGGAGGACGATCTGGCGATCTTCCGGACTCTGCGGGGAGCGCTGCGGCCGGGGGGGCGGCTGGTGGTGGAGACGATGCACCGCGATGTAGCGGTGGCGCTGTTTTCGCGCGGACTGCGGCCGGCGCAGCGATTGCCGGACGGCACGCTGGTGGTGGAGGAGCCGGTCTTCGATCCCATCGCGGGGCGAGTGAATACGGCGTGGTACTGGTCGGGGCCGGAGGGGGCGGGAAGGAAAGAGGCGTCGCTGCGGGTTTACACGATCACGGAGTTGGTGCGGCTGCTGGAGGCGGCGGGGCTGCGGTTCGTCTCGGCGCACGGAGGCTCGACAACGGAGGCATTTCGGGCGGAGGGTCCGGAGATGGGCGGGCGGGTGATGCTGCTTCTGCAGGCAGGGTAGAGGCCACGGGCCACAGGGCACAGGCCACAGAACCCAGGACACAGACCACAGGGCACAGAACGCGGGGCACGAAGAGCCTAATTCGCTCGGTACCGGTGTCAAGACTGTATAGGGCCGGCTGCGGAACGCTGCCGGGCAGCGGTTGGATCGAGCGGCTGCCCGGATTGCTGTCTTCCTGCTCCGTTGTTATTGCGGGAGGGTGCCGCTGCCGGCAGAGGGGCTGACGGCGGTGACCTGCCATCCGGCGTTGCTCTTGACCAGGGTGGCGGTGGCGGTTTGCTGGCCGGAGGTGACGGTGACGAGCTTAGGGAAGGCCGTCTTCATCTCAGCGGAGCTGGCCCAGTCGGGGAGATTCTTCACGGCATCGTGAAAGGCGACGCTGTACTGCGCGGCGTCAGCGGTATCGGCGGGACTGTAGCTGTCAATGGACGTGACCGAGGGATGGCCGACGCAGAAGTTGCCGTAGCCGGGCTGGCTGGGGTCGGCGGTCCAGGTGGAGCGACCCTTGTCGGAGAGGTCGTAGTCATTGACCTGTTTGGATCCGATGAGGAAGCGCTTCTTCTGGGCGGGAGTGCGGGTGAGCATGCCTGCGTCGGTGAGAGCGTCAAAGCCTTTGGTCTGGTCTTCGTTGTTGGTGTCGGCCTGGGCGGGAAACTTGACCGTAGCCGACCAGACACAGACGGGGTGCGCGCTGTACCAGGTGTTGATGGCGGACTCGAAGGCGCTCTTGTCGACGGCGTTCTTACGGCAGCCGATGCCGCACGCGAAGAGCCCAAGGCTGGCGAGAATCAGATATTTCTTTGCTGACATGGTGGGTCCTTATCTCCTCGGCATTTAGGATGCGGGGGCGGCGGGGGAGCGGGATTTTGTTCCCGGGAGGAAATGGGTTGCCTGTGGATAGCGGGAAAGCCGCTGGCACCTGAAGAAGTACGCGCTGCATCCGGATATTCAAAAGGAGCTGGAGCGGATGGGCCACTCGAGCAGGGCACTCCGAAGATGGGGGAGTCTGCTCCATGGGGATTGGATATACGGGTAGTTTATGGGGGTTGGGAAAAGCCGCAGGGGCGAAAGCCCACACTCTTTCTACGGCGGGGACGGCATGGCTGAAGCCATGCCCCGATACAAACGCACTCAGTTTAGGTTTGCGGCTTCCCACCCTGTCGCCTCGATACAGCTGAGGCGACAAGAAGGGGCACCCGGGATTGTTCCCTGATGCGAAGGGGGAGCCTGTCCTTATTCCGCTGACTTTCGCGGTTGCGATTATTCGCCGTTGGGGGCGGCGTAGACCTCCTGGATGGGGAACAGGGCGTGGACTCCGCTGTCGAAGACAAAGAGGTCCTGGTGCGGATGAAGCTGCAGCCATACCTGGGCGGCATCGATTTGGCGGGTCTGCTGGTCGGCGGTGAGGAGGTCGCGGGCGCGGAGGAGGTCGGCGCGCACCGGACCCAGGGTCTCGGGACCTCCCTGAGCGACGGCGACATTGAACCAGAAGAAGGCCTGGGAGATGTCCTGGGGAACGCCACTGCGGCCGTCGCGGGCGAGAATGGCGAGGGCATCGGAAGCCTGCCAGGTACCGGCTTCGGAGGCGTGGCGCAGGGAGGCGAGGGCTTCATCCGGATGCTTCGCGATATTGGGGTGATCGAGGAGGAGGAGACCGAGGACGTGCATGGCGGGGACGTAGCCGGCGCGGGCGGAGCGGCGGAGAAAGTCTCCGGCCCGGGCGAAGTTATGTTCGTGACCGGGATCGAAAGACCAGATACGGCCCATGGCGTATTCGCCTTCGGGATTCTTCGCTTTGGCGGCGCGGGCAAACCACTTCTCCGCCTGCTGGGGATCGAGGGGAACGCCTTCGCCGATCATGGAGAGCACGCCGAGGTAGCATTCAGCGCGGGGATTGTTCTTTTCGGCAAGCTGATGCAGCAGGTCGAGAGCGAATCGGACGTCGCGAGGGCCGCCGCTGCCCTTGAGAACCATGACGGCGAGATTGAGCTTGGCCGACTGGGAGCCGGAGGCGGCGGCACGCATGAACCATTTCGCTGCCTGGGCTTCGTCGCGCTCGACGCCGATGCCCCAACAATAGAAATAGCCAAGCTGATTTTGAGCGTTGGGGTCGCCCTGGTCGGCGGCCTTCCGGTACCAGTAGACGGCCTGGGCAGGATCTTTGGCGACGCCGCGGCCGACGAGGTAGTCGCCAGCGAGGCGGAGCTCATCGGCGATGGCCCGAGCCAGAGGATTGGCGGGGTTGTACTGCTTGTCGAGAAGGGCGGAGGGCGCGATAGTTTGCGCGGGCAAATTTGTAAAGACGGAAAGGAACAGAACCAGGAGGGCAGGAGCAAGGACCTGGAAGGTCGAGGGGCGCAACTGCATGGCGTCCTCCTTCGGCGTGCGGACGGGTGGGTCCGAAGGCGCCCGGAGTTGATGCTTTGCCCCGGCAGCAGAGGCGAGCAAAGCGGGAGTCGAGAGAGAATTTCGAATCCGACCCAGTGTCGGCCCGCTGGGAGAAATTGGAATGTGATGAATCTCACAGACGCAGTGAGAGACACATCTCGAAGGTAATGACCGGCATAAAGATGGAACGCGCGGGGCGGGGCGCGGGAGGCCGACGTCAGGGTTCGGCGGATCGGGAGAGGCTTATTTCTCTTCGATCAGCAGCAAATCCCAGGGCTGGATGGTGGCGGACTGGCCGGTGGCGAGGGTGCGGCCGGTGAGCAGATCGGTGCCGGAGGGTTCCTGCCAGGTGAAAGAGACCGGAGTGCTGGAGTAGTTGAAGTAGTAATCGATGCGGGCGCTGTGGCGGTTGGTGCCATGCACGGCGTGGATCGCGGCGGGGAGCTGCTGGTCGGGACCGGTGACGCCGAGGCGGTGGAGGACGTCGAGCAGGACGTCCTGCTGGAGGGCGTCGGAGAGGTATGTTCCTTCGTAGAGCAGGGTACCGGAGCCGTACTGATTTTCAGTAATCGCGGGCCACT
>DASRRO010000162.1:0-2756 GCA_035656855.1 Acidobacteriaceae bacterium
GGCACCGTCATCGGCTACGACCCCGCCGAGGACAAGAAGAACTACTTCGTCACCGGCTCCGGCCTCACCGTCGTCACCCGCGACTACTCCCAGTACGAAAACCCCGTCTCGCCCGAGTTTCTGCAGGTCATGTAAGCCGCGCCGGAGCCAAATCATTCAGTGGCAGAGACTCGCCCGGAGTAGCAGCCGCCTTCAGGCCGCTGAATCAGGCCAGAACACATGAGGGGCTTAAGCCCCTGATCAACCCGCCAGATTGTCCCGTCCTTCCACAACACCAACGCCCATTCCATCCGTCCAACTATTTGCTGATCATTCCGTCTGCCCGGAACCGCGCACGGTTCCTTTGCGAATTCCCTCCGGGCGTCTTTTCGGGCAAATGGAGTATCGTGGACGAAGCGCGGGGCCAGCAGCTGTGATACGCGGAGATCGGCGTGGGCGGCTCGAAACCGGCGAGAGAACCCTCCTGACGAGGAAAGGAAATTGACTATGTGGAAACCGAACCAGCCTGGCAATCAAACGCCTCCAACCCCGGAACCCGCGCGTCCCCAGCCTCCCGCCGGCAGCGCTGGATTTGACCCCAGCCGCACCGCCGCCGCTGCCGGCACCGCCGCCAGCGAGCAGGCCACCATCGGCAAGAGCCTCGTCGTCAAGGGCGAGCTCTCCGGCTCCGAGTCGCTCTATGTCGACGGTAAGGTCGAAGGCGCCATCAATCTGCCCGGCAACCGCGTCACCGTCGGCCGTAACGGCCAGGTCGCGGCCAACATCATGGCCCGCGAGATTGTGGTGCTCGGCAAGGTCCGCGGCAACTGCCAGGCCTCTGACCGCGTCGACATCCGCAGCGAAGGCTCGCTCACCGGCGATGTCGTCGCCGCCCGCATCTCCATCGAGGACGGCGCCTTCTTCAAAGGCGGCATCGACATCCGCAAGCCCGGCGCCGACGCCAAGGGCGGCAACGCCGCTGCAGCGTCGACCACCCCCGAACCCGCCGCCGCCACCCCCACTCACGCCTAATCATCACTCCAGCACAAAAGGCCGCGCTCGCCGAGTGCGGCCTTTCGTCTTTCCGAGAGAGATCCTGTTTATCGGGCATTGTCATCCTGAGCGAAGCGCGGAGCCGAAGGATCTGCTTTCTGCTCGGAGCGCCACGATCCCTCAAACCCCCGGCACACTCACTCGCAACGCCCGCTTCCGCTCATTAATCCGGTTGAAGTGAAACTGAAAGTACAGCCCGCCGAACAGCAGCGTCCAGAACGCATTCAAGTGCAATCCCAGCGGCTCCGGCCCGTTGAAGTGCCGCAATAACTCGCCGCGAAACACAAACCGCGCCACAATCGCCAGCGCCAGCCCCGCCAAACCCACGAAGTCCCCCAGCGGCGTGGCCACAATCGGCGGCCCGTTGAAAGCGTTATAGGCGATGCTGTGCCACGCCTGCGGCAGCCGCAGCACATACAGCACGGCCACCACGACATACAATCCCAGCGCCGCGCTCGCCAGCGCCACGCGCCGCATCCACGCGGCCTCCACAATGTCCCAGATCACGAAAAACAGCCCACCCGTCACAATCCCCAGCAGCAGCGCCACCCACCACGGCAGGTCCGGCGGATCGGGAAACAGCACTGCGGCCATCGGCGCATGCGGCAGCGGCGCAGCGGGGAACAGCTCACCCACCGGCAGCCATTCCGCCATACCCTCGGCCTGCGCCAGGTCGGTCGGCAAAACATTCCCTGAAGCCAGATATCGCTGCACTTCCGCGGTCGAGTACGGCCCAAACATCTGAGCTCCTCGCGCAATCCTGTATGTCATCGCCACCCGTTCCGCGCAATCCACATGCGTCGTCTATTGGCCTAGATGCGCTACAGCCTCTCGGCGTCGCATGCCCTGCTCAATCTTGCTTCCCCGCCGCCGCCTCCAGCGCCGCCAAATCCATCTTCGTCATCGTCATCATCACGCGCATCGCCTCCGGATGCCGCAGAAGTTTGCCGACGTTCTCCGGAACAACCTGCCACCGCAGACCGAAACGGTCCTTCAGCCATCCGCACGCGATCGGACTCCCGCCGCCTTCGAGCAACTTCGACCAATACGAATCAATCTCCGCCTGGTCTTTGCATGGAATGTAAAACGAGACCGCCTCATTGAACGCATGGTCCGGTCCGCCATTTAGCGCGATGAATCGCTGTCCATCCAGCTCGAACTCAATCGTGAGGACACTGTCCCTTGGCCCCGGTCCAGCCTCGGTCGTCCGCAGCTCATCCACCTTCCGCGAGTTCGGAAAGATATTCAGATAAAACTCCACAGCCTCTTCCGCATTCCTGTCGAACCACAGAAACGGCATAATCTTCGGCATCATTCACCTCTCAATCCAACGCGATCAACAGTCCTTCACCTGCCTCTAGCGTAACGCTCGCATCCTCATCGCCCACCCGCGCCCCCGCTCCATCCAGCAGCGTCGTCAGCACCACCGTCCCCGGCGCAGTCCTCACCGTCACAATCTCCGACCCCAGATTCAGCAGCACCTGAAAATCCGTGCTCTCTCCCTCTGCCAGTGCCACCCGCCGATACCGCAGCACCTCGCCCTCTGCCACCACATCCGCAATCGCTCCAGCATGCAGCGTGTCATGCTGCCGCCGCAACGCCAGCAGCCTGCGATACAGCGTCAGCATCGACTTCGCATCCGCCCGCTGCACCGCCGCATTCTTCGTCGCCCAATCCTGCTCGATCGGCAGCCACGGCGTCGCTTCCGGCGCAGTGAATCCCGC
>DASRRO010000163.1:0-5803 GCA_035656855.1 Acidobacteriaceae bacterium
CGTTCATCCGGTGACGATCCTCTCGACCCTGCCATCGGCCGGTGTCGGTGCGCTGCTGGCGCTGATCCTGTGCGGCATGAGCCTTTCGGTGGACGGCATCGTCGGCATCGTGCTGCTGATCGGCATCGTGAAGAAGAACGCGATCATGATGATTGACTTCGCGATCGATGCGCGGCACCAGGGTTCGAGCGCTTACGACGCCATCTGGCAGGGCTGCCTGCTGCGCTTCCGCCCGATCATGATGACCACGGTGGCGGCGCTGTTCGGCACGCTGCCCATCGCTCTCGGCTACGGCGAAGGCGCCGATGCGCGCCAGCCACTGGGCCTGGCGGTGGTGGGGGGCCTGCTGGTGAGCCAGTTTCTGACGCTCTACATCACGCCGGTGATTTATCTTTATCTGGAGCGGGTACAGGAATGGCTGCGTGGAGAGCGCGTGGAAAGCCATAAGCAGGTGCTCGCCGTCCGGTAAGCGGCAGTGCTAGCGTGGTAGCAGATGCCCCGCCGATGGCTGCTCCTGTTGCTTCCCTTAGTTGCCGCGGCGCAGAATGGCAGCCCGGTGGCGGGACAGCTTGTCAACAAGATCACGCGCGCGGGGATCGCTGGGGCGAAGGTTATGGTCAGCGCGGCTCAGGTGCAGCTCACCTATGAGACTTACACCGACCCGGCCGGCCGGTTCTACATTCCGCTGGTGGCGCCGGGCGATTACTCCATCAGTTTCGACACCCGCGATTATCTGCCGCTGCCCATTTCCGATCCCGCGTCCAGGCCCTTCCATGTCGCCGACATGACCGCACCGGTGCACTTTCAAGAGGAATTCACGCCCTACGGCACGCTGACAGGCCGCGTGGTGGATGGCGAAGGCCGCCCAGCCTCGGGCCTGCAGATCGAAACGCTGCGGGCGCGCGGAGGCGGCCTTTCGGTCACCCTGACGGATGGCGACGGCAAATTCTACGTTCGGAGCCTGATGCCGGGCGCTTACGTCCTGCTGGCGCGGCCCATGCTGCCCGGTTCGGGCGGCACTGAGCAGCAGCACTTCAACCTGCCGCTTCCCACGGCAGCCGAGGGGGAGCGGCTCACCTGGGCGGCCACTTACTATCCCAATGCCACCGAGCGCAGCGGCGCGCAGATCATTATGATCCACGGCGGCTCGAATCTGACCGCCTATGACATCCGGCTGCGGTCCGCTCCGCTCTGGCGCGTGAGGGGAGTGGTGCTCGACGAGCTCGGCAAACCGGCGGCCGGCGCTGACGTGACTTTGCATTCCGCCGAGCCGCTTACCGAACCGGAGGCGCGCGCACAATCAGCCGCCGATGGCTCCTTCGAATTGCCGGCGGTGTGTCCGGGCGATTGGCGGATCTTTGCCGACGTCAAGCGCGGCACGGTGGTGTGGAGGGGCTCGGCGCCGGTCTCGGTGGCGCGCCGCGATGTGGAGCAGGTGACCGTTCGCCTGGCGCCGCCTTTCACGATGGAGGGCTTTGTGGAGCGTGACGACCCGCTCAACGCCTACGGGCAACGGGCGCCGGTGACCATCCAGTTGGCGTCCGCGTCCGGCGCGCCGGACGTGCGGGCCAGCGCGGACGAGCGTCCGGACGGCTCTTTACGCATCGCCAATGTGTATGCCGGCCGGTACCGCATTCAGGCGCTGGGGCAGATCCAGGGGCATTATTTGGAATCGGTGCGGCTGGGCGTCGCCGATGTGACCGGTCAGGCGGTGGAACTGGCCGCCGGCGGACCTGCCGTCCGGGTGGTCTACCGCGGCGGCGCGGGGCGCGCGGTGGGCCTGGTGGAAAATGGCTGGGGCTCCACCGTGGCGCTCGCGCCGAAAGATGAAACCCTGCTCGGCCTGCCGTTTGTGCGCACGGCGCCAGCCGGCATGGATGGAAGATTCGATCTCGGCAACCTGCGTCCCGGCGACTACTACGTGTGGGCCTTCGACCGCGCCGACCTGAATTCCCTGATGGACGCGGACTTCGTCCGCAATCTGATACCGCTGGCTGAGAGCGTCCATGTGCTGCAAGGGCAGGTGGTGGTCACGCCGAACCTGAATGTGCAGCCGTGGCCGGAGTAAACCGAAGCATTGGACGCGGAGGCGCGGAGAAAAACCGGGAAAAATCAAAAGCGTTCTCTGCGTTTTTCTCCGCGCCTCCGCGTCTCCGCGTCCAATGCTTCGGTTAATCAGCTCCGACTTTTCCTTTGTCCGCCATTTTCCGTTCGAGCGCACGCATCAGCCGGGCTTCCACATCGGCGGGGATGGCGCAGGGGTTCATGCCCTTGTAAATCTGGATGGTCTTCTTCATGGTGTCGTAGATCACCCAACAGTTGGGGCACTCAGTGATATGTTTTTCCAGCTTGACCTTCAACTCGGCGTCGATCCCCTCGTCCAGGTAGTCGCCGACCTCGTTGAGAAACTCCTTACAGGTAAGCAAAGGCGTCTTCTCCCTTGCGCTTGAATTGGCGGGTAAGCTTCTCGCGCAGTTGCAGCCGCGCCCGCAGCAGCCTGCTCTTGACGGCCGGAATGGAGAGGCCCAGCGCGTCGGCGGTCTCCTCGGTCGAAAGCTCTTCGATGTCTCGCAGCACAAAAACCGAACGGTAAGGAGACTCCAGGCCTTGGATCGCCGAATCCAGGATCTCGCCCAGTTCCTCGCGAGAGAAGCGCTGCTCGGGATTTTCGTCCCACGCCGCGATCTCGCGCACTACCGTATCCTCACCGGTGTCGATGGTCTCGTCGAGCGACACCGTCTTGCTGGTCTTCTTGCGCCGCAGTTTCATCAGCGCCTGGTTCACGGCGATGCGCACGATCCAGGTATAAAACTTCGAATTGCCCTGGAACTGATCGAGGTGCTCGTAGGCCTTCATGAAGGTCTCCTGGAGCACATCTTCGGCATCCTCGCGATTTTGGGTGACATGCTGCGCCAGGCGGAAGATCTTCCCCTCGTAGCGCCGCACCAGCTCCGAAAAAGCGACCGTATCCCCTTCGCGCGATTGCGCGACGAGTGTGGCTTCGTCAATCCCGGTTTGGCTGGGAGCAGGCATAAAAGGGTGTCGAACCCATGATAGCGCAGCCGCCCTGTATCCGCCCTCATGCCGGCCTCGCCACCGTCCGCAGCAGCGCGCTGAGGCCGTTCCAGAGAATTTGCACGCCGATGCACACCAGAATAAACGACGAAAGCCGGATGATCACATTCATGGCCGAATCGCCCAACGTGCGCCCGATCCGCTCGGCGAAGCGGTAGCTCCAATAAATCGACCCGGAAATCAGCAGCGACCCGAGCACCATGCCCGCGATCAACGGCCAGCGCCACTCCGAGCCTTCCGGCCGGTTGGCGCCGACTGTGATGGCCACCGAGATCGAGCCGGGTCCGACGGTGAGGGGCAGCGTCAGAGGATAGAATGCCTGGCGCGCGTAATCGGCGTCATTGCACTGCCGCCCGGCCTTTTCGCTGCTGGGATCGTCATCCGGCTGCCGCAGCAGGGCCCAGCCGGTCGAAATCACCACCAGCCCTCCACCCACCTGCACCACCGGTAGAGAGATGCCGAAGAAGGCCAGGATATGAGTACCGATAAAAATCGATGCCAGAATCAGGATCAGGCCGTTCAGGGCGATCATCCGCGCCAGCGCGACTCGGCTGTGTCCCGAAAGCCCGCGGGTCAACGACAGAAAAATGGGCGTATTGCCGATCGGGTTCACGATCGGAAACAACGCTCCCACCACGAGAAGAGTGTACTTGGCGAGATGGCCCAATGGGTCAGGCATTCATGACTCACCTTATTGATGCTGCGAGGTGGCGAATGGAAGCAAACTACTAACTCTTGACGCGGAGGCGCGGAGACGCAGAGAAAAACGCAGAGAAGACAAATTGGGTTTTCTCTGCGACTCCGCGCCTCTCCAGAAACTTCTCCTGCCCTTCCCCACCGGAGCCGGCCTGTAGTCCACTGTAAGACGCTGCGAGACCAGTGGGCGTCTCGGTTTTAGACGACTGGTATCAGCTTCATCCCCCGGACGGCGGCCTTTTGTTGCAGCATCACCAATTCCCGGTCTTCCCGCTTCTTTTCGAAGTATGCCGCCCCGCGATCCACGTACTCTTTTCCTTTCGTCAGTAGCCGATACACCAGACATGCCAGATACCGCGCCATGGCTTTGTTCGCCTTGGGCGCCCCCAACTTCCCGCGCAGGCTTCGATATCGCGCCCCCAGATACGAATCACTCCGCGACAGCGCTTGTGCCGACATCCGCAACGCCTGCCCTACCCGATAACTACCTTCGCACTTCACATGCCGGATCACCTTCCCTCCACTGATCTCCGGCCGCGGCACCAACCCCGCCCACGCCGCGAAATGATTTTCCGTCGGAAAGGCGCTCAAATCCGTGCCGACCTCCGTCACGATCACCTGCCACGTCAATACATCCATCCCGTCGATGGCCGTCCCGTCTACTCCCAGAATGCGCCGCAGTTCTGCCCCCAATTCGAAATGCGGTTGATTCTTTTTCCGGGCTCGGCTGCCCGCCGGCACTTTCCCAGGCGTCTTCTGCGCTACCTCCTCCCCCTCCTGCTTCCTCGCGGCATCCGGTAACGCAGCCATCCGTTTGGCCACCTCCAGGTCACAATCCAGGATCTGCCGTTGAATATGGTCATAGGTCTCCGTCACCTGCCGCAATTCAAACAGCACCTCCGGGTTCCAGTTCCCCTCCAGGCAGGCCGCGATTTCCGCTTCGCTCGCATGGATGCTGCAGTGCCGCAATTTCGCCAGCGCCTTCGGATCCCGCTCCCCCTTCAGAATCGCCCGCAGGATCGACATCCCGGTCTTGCCGGCGATATCGCTAATGGAATTGGACAACTGCACGTTCATGGTGGTCAGCGCCTTTTGCATTTGCTGGATCGTCTCCCCAGCTTGCGCCACCAACCGTAGTCGCTGCCGCCACAGCGTGCGCGCCGCCCGGATCGGCGCTGACGGCCGGAACGAGTTCCGCAACAGCCCGTAGGTGTGCAGCTTCAGCAGCCATTGACACTCCTGCACGTCGCTCTTGCGACCCGGCAGATTCTTAGTCCCCCGCGCATTCACCAGGAACACCTCGAAGCCCGCCGCTTCCAACACTTCAAGCAGGCCGATCCAGTACACTCCGGTCGACTGCATGACCACCGTGCGGATACGGCATGCTCTCAGCCACTCCACCAACTGCTGCAGCGCGTTGGTCCAGGATCCAAACTCCCGCACCGGCCGCTCATCCCGATCCGGTGGCACCGCTACGAAATGACTCGCGCTGCCCGCATCAATCGCGGCGGCATCCCGATGGACTACCTCCAGCCCGGGATTGGCGGACTCCAGCCGCCGCCCTAACTCGCGCCGCTGGCTGCGGTTCAGCGGCTGGCCTTGCAGACGTTCAAAAGTAGACTTTTTATGCTTTGCCATGGCATACTCACCTTGCTTTGAATTAGCCAGGCTCGGCTCAGTTGGCAATACCTCACAAACTCTCCAACGGAGTCGAGCCGGCCTTTTGCAAGGTCGGCATCGCCACCAAACCATAAATCGCTGCAACTGAGGTCATGCTCCGCGGCGGGCACAAGGCACCAAGACGCTATCGACCATTGCTTGCCGCCTGGCGTCCCTGAGTATAATCCTTTAAGGGTCGTCTCGGGCCCCCGTTTCTCTTTTCATGAACGTCGACGCCCCTCGACGTGCAGGCTCCGCGTCAAGTGTTTACGCAACCAGCCCGCGGGAGACTGACTGCGGACGCCTGCGCGCTTTCCACCGCAGCCAGGCTACGGAGAGCGCCACCATCAGGGCCGTCACGATGGCAGTCGCC
>DASRRO010000164.1:0-1788 GCA_035656855.1 Acidobacteriaceae bacterium
CAGATGACGGCGAAGAGGCTGCCCATCAGGTACGACCGGAGATCGAGCTCCGGTGCGCCCGCTTCGGGATCCATGATGATCTCCACTCCCTGGCGGGCGTAATACGTAGCGACCCCGGGAAGCCGGAGAAGAAACTCCGAGTCGCTGGCCTCGTAGTCCGGCGTAGCCGCCAGAGGGACGGAAAGGGCCGCCGGGGTCTTGCCCACCCGGATGTGGACGGGCACGGCGTCTCGTTCCAGCGTTACCATTGCCAGCTCAGGTAGTAGCAGCTCAGTTATGTAGAAGAAGGGGCCGATACGGTAGCTGTTCAGGCGGACTCCCCGGATTGGATTTTCGGATCGGATTTCCCATAGATATACGCTGGACCACAGAATAAAAGCGCTCTCCGGCAGGAAAATCCGTTCCGCTCGGAGGCTGAATGCGGTTCGGTAACTACGAATCGGCTGCATCCCCCGGAAGATGCATTCCCCTGAGGCGAGCATGTGCGCATACTGGTCAAGGTTACCCGAGCAGGCGGCATAGCGGGAACATCTGTCTTCGTTTCAACCAACTGCAACCGCACAGAATCGGGTTAACGATTCATGGGATTCGGGCCAGACTTTTACATATAGGGAATTGACGGTTCGTCTTATTGCCCGGACAATGAAATAGAACGCAGTTTTGTCCTGCCAGATGCAGGCAGCAGCCTTGTCCGAGTAGTAAAGGGTCCAGAGAGCCTCAACCGCGGTCATGTGAATTGGCCGGTACAGCCAGCCAATCGGCTTTTGCATCTGTTTCATTCGGAGGATGGATGAAAGACGCCCCCACTATGAATGCCCAACATCCGGCATCGGCTATTGCCGCGCAAAAGCGGGAATGGAAGAAGCCCATGCTAGACATTCTGGCTCTGGCGGACGCGCAGGGCGGCCACAGCCATGTGCATGACGGAGTTAATAGACATAAGTCGAGCTGAATGCTGCCTGTTTCTGCACCATTCGCTGTTCCATCCATTCAAAGTAACCCACCTGCTCGCAGGAACCTCTCCCGTGGCTGAAGGCGCAGTGCGCCCTGCTCGCGTCTATTCCCATCGATGAACAGGAACGTCCGCAGCCACATGCGCGCCATCGCGGGGCTGTGGTCTCCAGGCACTCCAGCGTCCCGTGACGCCTGCTCCTCCGTGCTTGGAGCGATCGCCCCTGCGCCCGCCATCATTCGCCAGCCGGCTCCAGACTTGGTCCTTGCTTCCAGTGACTACCATCTGAATCCCGTCGCCTCATTTGGTCCGCCGCCCCGGCCATCTTCTCCCGCGACGGCTTTCGTAGCCGACCTGCGCATCGACAATCACGGTGACCTGACCATCGAGCTCGGCCTTCCGTCGACGGCATCCGACGACGAAGTCTTTGCCGCTGCGTGGACGCGCTGGAACGTCCGCATCCTGGATCATCTGATCGGCGGCTTCGCCTTCGCCTGCTGGGACCCCGGGAGCAGGACCCTCTTTCTCGCCCGCGACCATACCGGCGAGCGCCCGCTCCACTTCACGCGCTCGTTCGGCCCCGGTGGCGGCTTCGCCTTCGCCTCCATGCCGCATGGGCTCTGCGCATTGCCCTCCGTCGGCTGCCGCATCAACGTGCAGCACGCGGCGCACTTTCTAACCGCGCTGGACCGCCGCGGCACGGATACCTTTTTCGAGGGCGTGGAGGCTCTGCCGCCGGCCCACTGGATCAAGGTGTCGCCGGCGGGCGTGGAGGTCCGCCGCTACTGGCACCCTATCGAGGTCCCCGCGATCCGCTACCGGCGGGACAGCGAGTA
>DASRRO010000165.1:0-11325 GCA_035656855.1 Acidobacteriaceae bacterium
CTGCACCTGCCGGCCCGCACCTTCCAGCCTGCACCTGCCAGCCCGCAGCTTCCAACCCGCACCTGCCAGCCCGCACCTACCAGCCCGCACCTACCAGCCCGCACCTGCCAGCCCGCACCTGCCAGCCCGCACCTTCCAGCCCGCACCTTCCATTCCGCAACTGCCAGTCCGCACCTGCCAGCCCGCGCCTGCCAGCCCGCACCTTCCAGCCCGCACCGCTTGGGTACCTTTTCCGCCGCTTGCGCGGCCGATCCCTGTTGCAAAACCCTGGGGGCTGATTGGGTGGGGTCTTCAGTTTGTTTTCAGGATCGGTCCCTATACTCCCGCACCAGAGCCGAATGGGTATGGCGCCGGTTCCGGGAACATGGAAAAGAAGCCCCTGAAATTCGTTCGCGTGCCGATCCTGCGCGGGGAACTGGTGCTGATCGAGTCGACGTGCGCCCGGTGCCTGGCCTCCCAAATCGTTTCCGCCGCGGATGAGAGTCTCGAGAGATGGGAAGCGAGTCACGTTTGTCAGGGGCCTGACAAGCGCAGGGACAACGTTACCCCGATGGGAAGGGGTTAGATCTGTGTGGTTCGATTCCGTGCGAGGTCGCGCATGCGGGCGACTTCAGACGCCAGCAGCTTCGTTACCTCCTGCAACATGCCGTGATCGGTCGCAAGCATGTCCAGAACTCGCGAGGCGGGCAGGAATCCGACCTCGCAATCTACCAGGGCGCGTGCGCTGAGGCTGTACTCACCGTTCAGGACAGCGGGCAGACCCAGGATCGCGCCGGGTCCCAGAGTGTCCATTGGGGAAAGACCTTCATTGGATATCCAGATGAGGGCCACTTTGCCGCTGCGGATCGTATACGCCCCTGAGACGGGATCGCCGTGACGAAACAGCATGCCTCCGCTGTGCAGCTTTGCCGCAATGGCATGCTCGTCGAGCCTTGCGAAGAGGTTTGACATGTCGATGAAAAAAGGCCCGTCGCGCTCTGAGGGCAACGGGCCAGAAGCGGTGTCTGGAAGAAGAATGAGGGAATGGCTGATGCGGGGATGTGACGAACATCACACCGCTCCTCCGGTCCTTTGCGGAGAGAGCCTTGCGGCTGCCCGTCAGCCGCGGCTCACCGGGAGCTCCGCCAGCGTCTCGTCGTAAAGGCGGGCAACATTGCGCCCGGCTGCCTTAGCCGCGTAGAGGGCTCGATCGGCTTCGCTTTGGAGGAGTTCCCAGGTCAGGGTTCGGCGGCCGTTCGACACCGTTACTCCAAAGCTGGCGGTCACTCGGACCAGGTGGGGTCCAAAGGGGATGGGCTTCTCGGCCAGGGCCATGCGGATTCGGTCGATGGCGTGGAGGATGTCATCGCCCGCTCCATCGGGTTCGCCGAAGCCGGGCAGGATGAGGACGAACTCCTCGCCGCCGAGGCGCCCCACGATATCGGTTTCGCGCACCCTATTGCGGAGAAAGTGCGAGACCTGGCAGAGGACGGCGTCACCGCCGGGATGTCCAAAGCGGTCGTTGAGGAGCTTGAAGAAGTCGATGTCGAGGACGACGACGGCAAAGTCGTGGCCGGAGCGGGCGTAGCGGGCCAGTTCGACCTCGGCGGCGGCCTGCAAACCGCGGCGGTTGAGCAGCTCGGTGAGGGGATCGATCATGGACTGGCGGTTGAGGTGGACGAGGAGCCGGGCATTCATCATCCAGATAAAGCCCAGCGGCAGCACGGAGCAGGAGACGACGTAGACCAGTCCGCTGGCGACTTCGACGGAAGGGGCGACATGGTCGGGCATTTGTCCCGTGGCAAGAAAGAGGGCGACGCGGGTGGCTTCAACGGCGGAATAGATGCCAAGGAAGGCGGCGATGGCGCGGCGGGGCAGGCGCGTCTCGCGGTCGGGCGTGAGGAGGAGAAGGAGGGTGGTGCAGGCGGTTTCGAGGGCGAGAATGGCGTCCTGCAGAGTGGAGCTGGCGTCGAGGCCGGCGGTGCCGCTCCACTGGAGGTAGAAGGGCAGGGTGGCGAGCAGGACGAGGAGCCAGAGCCAGCGGGCGCGGATGCCGCGGCGAACGAAACAGGCGACCGCCATATAGAAGCAGGCGTAGCCGAGAGGCGCGGCTTCCATGGCAACGCCCCAGGAGATCCAGTGGGGCAGAACGTGGCTGCCGAAATCGAGGAAAGCGCCGAAGGATCCGGCGACGTAGCCCCAGGCAAGCCAGCGGAGGCTGCGGTTGGCGCGGTCCTGCAATGACATGCAGGTGAGGATGACGGCGAAGCAGACGAGTTGAACGTCCTGTACGAAGGCAATGGCGTAGGTCAGCATCGAGAGGCGATGGGGCCGGGCGGAGAGCCGGAAGGTGAGAAGAGCCTAAAAGCAGGGGGCCGGGGAAACATAGCGGAGTTTCATCTTAACCCGGGTTTGGGCGGAGAGGCGATGCAGAACTTGATGCGCGGGATTGGGTGGGGCGGGCGTGGTTAACGGATGCGCTGGACGTGGCCGCGGAGAATCTCGTCGAGAGTGCACTGGTGGTGGACGACGGTCTGGCCGATTTGGCGGGCCAGATCCTGGATCACCTGGACGCGCTCCGAGGTAGCCGGCGGGGGGGATTCCGACTGCAGCAGCTCACACTGGGCCAGGATGGCGGTGAGCTTGTTGAGGAGGTCATGCGCCAGACAACAGGTGGGAGTCACAGCGCCGCTGGAGGGGATCGCCACGGGCCGGGTCCTTTCTACAGACTCAGGCTCCAGTGTTCGCCATCAGGGGGGCTGGGTATGTGATCCGGGTCACAGGACGGGAAAAGGGCGCAGGTGACTGAAACCTGCGCCCTGGGGTGGGATTCGGCCGGAGTTAGTGCTTGGCGAACATGGCCATTACGTCCTTGCGGAGGGCGATGCGGCTGCTCTCGCGGGTGTAGAACATGTGGCCGCCGGGGAACTCATGGACGGAGACCCGGGTGGGATCGCCCATGACCGGCATTTCGTTGACGGTGAGGATGGAGCCCATGAAGGGGCAGGAGAGGTCGTTCCATCCATGGACGATCATGACGCGGAGCTTGGGATCGGCGGCGACGGCGCTGCGGAGCTGGGTGACAGAGCCTTCGCGCATGGCCTCGTCGCGGCTCCACTGGCGGTTCACGTCGTAAGAGAGGGCGTTGTAGCGGGCGTCAACTTTCCAGCCGACGACCTGGGTATCGAAGTTGACCATGGCGGTGGTGGTGGGGGCGATCATGCTGGCGAGCAGAGGATCGTTGGCGCGCTGGTCGGGAGCCCAGGGGAAGGGGTCGAACATGGTCACGTTGGAGTCGTAGACGGAGCCAATCTTGCCCTGCTCGCGGTGGACTTCGCGGAGGTAGGCGCCGGTTTCGAGGCGGCCTCCTGATTCTTTGACGAAGGTGGGATCGAGGCCGGTCATCTCGGTGACCTTCTGAATCATGGCGGTCTGGAGGGCCGGATCGGAATTGCCCTTGATGAGGGCGGTGGCGTAGTCGCCAAGATCGTAGTCGATGACGGACTTCATGGCGTCGGGGGTGAGCTTGTCCTGGCGCTCGAGGTTGGCGGCGGTAATGGAGGGGAGGGTGACCATCCACGGGAGGGGGGAGAGGTCGCCGTCCTGCTCGATGGTGGGGTTGAGATAGGGCGAGACGAGGACGACGCCGTTCATGGCGACGCCGAGCTGGGACTGGAGGTAGTAGGTGATGCGGGGGCCGCGGAATCCGCCGTAGCTTTCGCCGACGAGGTACTTGCGGGAGTCGAGGCGGCCATTTTTGACAAGCCAGTCATAGACGGCGCGGGAGAGGTACTCGATGTCGGGGACGGTGGAGTAGAAGAGCTTCTTCGTCTCATCGGTGGAGACGAGGGAGCGGCTGAAGCCGGTACCGATGGGATCGATGAAGACGAGGTCGGTGAAGTCGAGCCAGGTGCCGGGATTGTCGGAGAGGGTAGGTGGGTCGGAGGCGCTGTCGCCCTGGTTGCCGACGTTGTCGAGGTGCTTGGGACCGATGGCGCCGAAGTTGAGGAAGACGGAGGAGGCGCCAGGTCCACCGTTGAAGGCGAAGGTGACGGGGCGGTTGGGCTGGTCGACAGTGTAGGCGGTGTAGACGACATCGCCGGCGGGCTTGCCATCCGAATCGCGGGCGATGAGCGTACCTACGGTGACGGTGTAGGGGAGCTTTTTGCCGTCGATGGTGATGCTCTGCTGGGTGTGGGCGTCAGGCGGCAGAGGGGGAAGCTTGTCTTTGTCGGGAACTTTCTCAGGGGTTGCTTCGTTCTTTTCGGCAGCAGGTTTGGCGGAAGGGTGGTCGTTGTCAGACTGGGCGAACGCCGGGAGGCATGAGATGGCGCCGAGGCAGAAGAGGGTAAGCAGGGTGGCGAGACGCCTGGGGACGCAGCCGGAAGCGATTTTTTTCATGCACATACATTACATCGGCGGCAGGACGAAACAGAATTCCCGGGAGCGCATCTATTCCAGAAGGCGAGGGTTTGGACCCTAGAGACGCGCCGGGTTTCTGTGGGTGATCGATGTCACATCGGGGGCTCCGCTGATTTTGCGACGATTCGGTCATCGTCCCGGAAGAGATTGGGAAAGGGAGTGGGAAAATGCAGACACCCATGGATGCTGTGTTTGAAGGGATGGGGTTCGACGAGTACGGCCACTGGCACACAGGGTCTCTGATGGACTACTGGCGGTGGGGTTTCTCCAATCTGGCGGATGACGCCATGCGGAGCACGGTGGCGGACCTGCTGGCCAAGGTGTGGCTGGGGGTAGGTCCGGGATATATGACGGCGGATGAGCTGCGGATCCTGCGGACGAGCGGTCCGGTGGCGGAAGAACTGCAAGCGGTGGCGGGAATGGGGTACGACGCGTAGTCGATCGGAGCTGAGTTCAGGGTGCGAGGCCGAGGCCGACCAGGTTGGCGGCCGCGATGATGACCAGCATGCCCACCCAGAGCCAGCGCACGGGACGCTGACCGGCGCCTTTCCACTCACCAAGCGCGAGGCCGACCAGGCCGCCGAAGAGCACGTACAGGCTCATATGCAGCATCCAGTTGATGAAGAAGAGGCGGCTGGGAATGTTGGCGGCTCCCCACGCATAGAAGAAAAACTGGAGATACCAGAGGATGCCGCCTGACGCGGCCATGCTGCCGTTGATGAGCAGAATGCGGCCGGGCTGGGAGAGGTCGCGGCGGAGGGAAAGGTCGCGCTTGAAGCTCAGCCGCGTAAAGCAATAGGCGAAGTTGATGAGCGCTCCGCCGCCCATGATGACGACGTAGCTGGGGAGGGCTGCGTAAAGAGGCTTAACTCCGGCAGCGATAGCGGCTGCGGCCATGGGCCGGGCTGCGTCGATGGCGAAAGACATGCCGGAAGAGAAGATGCCGCAGAGGACGGCGAGAATGAGGCCTTTTGTGAGGCTGAATTCTGCGGCGGCGAGACCGAGCACTTTTTCCTTGCGGTGCCCGGCGCAGGAAACGATGGCAATGCCGAGGAGCGCGGTGAGGATTCCGGCCAGCGTACAGAGGCCGCCCTTGCTCGTGAAGAGAACCAGGAACTGGCCGTGGAGAAGAGGCGGAACGAGGGTGCCCACGACGAGCGTGACTCCGATGGCGACGCCGATGCCGAGGGACATGCCGAGATAGCGCATGGTGAGGCCGTAATTCACATTGCCGATGCCCCACATGGCTCCGAAGAGGAAGGTACGAGTGAGGACGGAGGCGGGGGTGGCCGCGTAGAAGCTGGCGAAGTGGGGGAGAAGGATCAGGCTGACGACGATGGGGAGCAGGACCCAGGAGAAGATTCCGGCGATGGCCCAGGTGGTTTCCCACGACCATTTCTTTACCTTTTCGATGGGAGCGTAGAAGCAGGCGGCGGCCGCGGCGCCGATCATGTGCCATCCAATGCCTGCAACGATCGACCCCATGCTTGCTCTCTCCTGGGTAAGGTCTGAGTCTGTGAATCGGGCCCATTGTACGGGGCGGCGCTGCCGGCCCGGAACGGGCGTGACAGAATAAAAGAGACCTATGGACACCGAGAGCACACCTTCCCCCGCAGAGACCTCCACAGAGACCACTCCAGAGAGCGCCGAATCATTTGGCGAGTTGCTGGCCGAGTTCGAGCACAGCCACAAGAAAGAAGCCGGTCAGAAGCAGCTGGAGGGGACGGTGCTGTCTCTTTCGGCAGACAGCGTGTTCGTGGACATCGGCTACAAGGTGGAGGGCGTGCTGCCGCGCAGCGCGTTTCCAAACAACGCGGAGAAGGTCCAGGTGGGCGACAAGCTGGGCGTCTCGGTGAAGGGGCGGAGTGAAGGCTATTACGACCTGTCTCTGTTTCGGGTGAGCCAGCCACGCGACTGGACGGCGCTGGAGGAAGCGTTCGCGCAGAAGACGCCGATTGTGGGAACCGTAACCGCCGTCGTGAAGGGCGGACTCAGTGTCGACGTGGGGGTGCGGGCGTTTATGCCGCAGTCGCGAAGTGGCGCGCGCGACGAGAGGGAACTGAACGATCTTGTCGGGCAGGAGATCACCTGCCGGATTATCAAGCTGGACGCCGCCGATGAGGACGTAGTCGTGGATCGGCGCAGCGTGCTCGAAGAGCAGGCGTTGGTGCAGGCACAGAGCCGCGCGGCGGGGCTGAACGAAGGCGACGTGGTCGAAGGCACGGTGCGAAGCCTGATGCCGTACGGGGCGTTCGTGGATTTGGGCGGCGTGGATGGGCTGCTGCACGTGAGCGATTTGTCGTGGAGTCGCGTGGCGAGTCCCGAGGACGTGCTGACGGTTGGGCAGACGGTGCAGGTAAAGCTGCTGAAGATCGATCCGGAGACGCGAAAGATTTCGCTGGGGATGAAGCAGCTGCAGGCAGAGCCGTGGGAGGCCGCGCAGGGCAAGTACAAAGTGGGCGACCGGATCACAGGGCGGGTGACGCGGCTGATGGATTTTGGCGCGTTCGTGGAACTGGAGCCGGGAATCGAGGGGCTGATCCACGTGAGCGAGATGTCGTGGGTGAAGAAGGTGCGGAAGCCCAGCGACATTTTGAAAGAGGGCGACACGGTGGAGGCGGTGATCCTCTCCGTGCAGCCGGCGGAGAAGCGGATTGGGCTGGGGCTGAAGCAGACACTGGGCGATCCGTGGGCGGATGCAGCGCAGAAGTTCCCGGTCGGTTCGGCAGTGGAGGGTCCGGTGACCAACCTGATGAAGTTCGGCGCGTTCGTGCAGATGAGCGAGGGGGTGGAGGGGCTGGTCCACGTAAGCGAGATCAGCGCGGAGAAGCATATCCATCATCCGCAGGACGTGTTGAAGGTGGGGCAGGTGGTGCGGGCGATGGTGCTGGCGATTGATGCTGAGAAGCGGCAGGTGAAGCTGAGCATGAAGCAGATGGTGCCGACCAGCCTGAAGGAGTATCTCGAGGAGCACAAGGAAGGCGATGGGGTTTCTGGGCGCGTGGTGGAGTTGAACGGGGAGAAGGCGACCGTGGAACTGGGGCAGGGGATTCGCGCTGCGTGCGTGCTGGAGAAAAGTTCAGGGGCGAGTGAGGAGAAGAGCGGCGGCGGAGCGGATTTGTCGGCGCTGACCTCGATGCTGCAGGCGCGGTGGAAGGGGCAGACGGCGGCGAAGGCGGCTGCGGAGCCGGTGGGGGTGGGGCAGATTCGGAGCTTCCGGATTACGAAGATCGATCGGGAGGCGGAGCGGATCGAGGTAGCGCTGGGGTAGGGGGCGGTTAGTATCCGGCTTCGCGACCGTGACGCACGGTCAGCACGACGGTCCTGCGACCATCGAAATGGTACAACGCGACACAGGCGCTGTGGCCGAACTCAGTCATCCATTCGCGGAATTCGGGAAGCATGTTCTCGACCGGGCGACCGATTTCCGGATGGGTGCGGAGAGTTTTCAGCTCATGGCGGATGGCGACAACAGCACGGCAAGCGGCATCAGGGTTGTTGGGCGCAAGGAACGCGCAGAGACGGGCAACGTCCGCAAGGGCCGCTGCAGACCACACTAAGTGTGGCATTTGGGAGGGGCAGAGCGCTTACCGGCTTCCAGCCTGGCCAGCCACGTATCCGCCTCGCTGGCAGTCAGGTGAAGTCCCGTTTCCTGGTAGTGTTTCCAAGCTGTCAGCGCATCCTGACGCAACCGTTCGCGCGCTTCTTCGCGCTCAACATATTGCTCAACGGCCTCGCGGAGGATCCAGTGAGGTGTTCTGCGACGGGCGTCGGCCAGCCGCTGGACGCGTGCCTTCGTTTCGGTGTTGAGTTTGAGACTGGTGACTGCGGTTTGAGGCATGGGGGTAAGACCGGGTATTACCTACTGTTATTTAGCATACCCAATGATTCATCTTGACGCGGCTCCAGGTGGGCGGTGAAGTGGCGCAGGAAGGGCGCTTCGTGTGTGAGGCGCATACCGCGGATGCGCTCGCGATTCTTCCAGACTTCGATGATGACTTCGACCAGGTAATCGATGTGGCTCTGGGTATAGACGCGGCGCGGGATGGCGAGGCGGACGAGGTCCATCTGCGCGGCGGCGGCGAACATGAGGGTTCCGATTTCGACAGAGCGGACGCCGCCTTCGAGGTAGAGCTCGCAGGCGAGGGCGACGCCGGGGAACTGGTCCTGCGGGATGTGGGGCAGGAAGGCGCGGGCGTCGAGGTAGATAGCGTGGCCGCCGGGGGGCTGGACAATCGGAACCCCTTCGGCGGCGATGTGGTTGCCGAGGTAAGCGGTGGAGGCGATGCGATAGCGGAGGTAGTCTTCGCGGAGAGCTTCCTGCACGCCGACGGCGATGGCTTCGAGGTCGCGTCCGGCAAGGCCGCCGTAGGTGGGGTAGCCTTCGGTGAGGATGAGCAGGTCTTTTTCCTGCTGGGCGAGGATGTCGTCGTTGGTGCAGAGGAAGCCGCCGATGTTGGCCATGCCGTCTTTTTTGGCGGACATGGTGCAGCCGTCGCCGAAGCTGAACATTTCCTGGGCGATTTGTTTGGGGGTCTTGTCGGCGTAGCCGGGCTCGCGGAGTTTGATGAACCAGGAATTTTCGGCAAAGCGGCAGGCGTCAAAGTAGAGGGGGATGCCGTGGCGGCGGCAGACGGCGCTGACCTGGCGGACGTTTTCCATGGAGACGGGCTGGCCGCCGCCGGAGTTATTTGTCACCGTGAGCATGACTAATGGAATGCGATCGCGGCCGTGCCTGGCGATGAGGGCTTCGAGGGCGGCGACATCCATATTGCCTTTGAATGGTGCGGTGACGGAGGGCAGACGGCCTTCGGCGGTGAGGAGGTCGACGGCTTCGGCGCCGGTGAACTCGACGTTGGCGCGGGTGGTGTCAAAGTGGGTGTTATTGGGGATGACGTCGCCCTTTTTGCAGGAGACACCGAAGAGGATGCGTTCGGCGGCGCGGCCCTGGTGGGTGGGAATGACGTGTTTGTAACCGAAGATGTCCTGAATGGAGTCGCGGAAGTGGTCGAAGCTGCGGCTGCCAGCGTAACTCTCGTCGCCTTCCATCATGGCGGCCCACTGGTGGGTGGACATGGCGCCGGTGCCGGAGTCGGTGAGGAGGTCGATGAGGACATCGTCGGCGGGGAGCAGGAACATGTTGTGGTGGGCGGCGGTGAGCAGCTGCTCGCGCTGGGCGCGGGTGGTCCAGCGAATGGGTTCGACGCTCTTGATGCGGAAGGGCTCAATGATGGTGCGGACGGGCATGATGGATCTTTCAATTCAATGTTGGCGGATGCGTGGTGAGAGCGGGCCTGCCCTGCCTATAGTAGACGGTGGCGTGCGATTCGGATCTGACAAGTTGCTGAGGAGCGTGACGTGGGGCTGACGGCGGAGGAGCGCGATCGACTGCGGGTGGTGCTGGTGCGGACGCGAAATCCGCTGAACATTGGCGCGGCGGCGCGGGCGATGGTGAATTTCGGGTTCGGGCATCTGCGGGTGGTGGATCCATACGAGAAAGCGTTTCGCGAGGCGAGATCGGCGGTGGATGCGGAGCCGGTGCTGGCGGCAGCGGAGGTCTTCGACAGAGTGACTGAGGCGGTGGCGGACTGCACGCTGGTGGTGGGGACGGCGGAGGGTCGCCAGCGAACGACGGAGGAGCCGTTGCAGAGGCTGGAGGCCGGAGTGGAGGAGATCCGGCAGCAGCTGCGGAGCGGGGCGCGGGTGGCGATGCTGTTTGGGTCGGAGAAGCGGGGCTTGTCCAATGAGGAGCTGGGACCGTGCCAGAGGGTGATACGAATTCCGACGGAGATGGAGCAGCCGTCGATGAACCTGGGGCAGGCAGTGGCAGTGGTGTTGTACGAAATGATTCGGGACGGAGAGGCGGCGAGCGGGGTGGAGGTGGAGTGGGCAGCGGCGACGGCCGGCGATCGGGAGCGGCTGGTGACGCTGCTGGTGGAAGTGCTGGAGCGCAGCGAGGGTGTGGAGGAGGGTGGGTCGGCTGTCTTAGAGAAGAGGGTGCGGCGGCTGGTCCGGCATATGGGGCTGACACAACCGGACGCGCGGGAGTGGATGGGACTGGTGCGACAGGTGTTGTGGAAACTGCGGGGAGGGAAGAGATGAGTGGAGGCGATCGGGTTGCGGTGGTGACGGGTGGGGCGCAGGGCATTGGGCGGCGGACGGCGGAGCTGCTTTCGGAGAGAGGCTATCGGGTAGCGGTGATGGATCTGCAAACGGCGGCGGCGACCGTGGAGGGGATTCGGCTGCGCGGCGGGGAGGCAATGGCGTTCGCCGGCGATGTGACGGATGAGGACGCGGTAGAGCGCTTCGCCGAGCAGGTGATCGAGGCGTGGGGTCGGGCGGATGTGCTGGTGAACAATGCGGGGATCAGCCTGATTCGCGCGGCGGAGGAGACGACCGCGGCGGAGTATCGGCGGATGCTGGAGGTGAATCTGGTGGGGCCGTTTCTGATGGCGAAGGCGTTCGGGAAGCGGATGCTGGCGGCGGGGAGCGGATCGATTGTGAACGTGGCGTCGATTGCGGGGCTGGTGGCGGTGGCGGATCGCGCGGCGTATAACGCGTCAAAGCACGGGCTGGTGGGGCTGACGCGGACGCTGGCGGCGGAGTGGGGCGGGCGCGGGGTGCGGGTGAACGCGGTGTGTCCGGGATGGGTGAAGACGGAGATGGACTTGGCGGATCAGGCGGGCGGCAGCTACACCGATGCGGACATCACGCAGCGGGTGCCGATGGGGCGGTTCGCGACGCCGGACGATGTGGCGCGGGCGATTGCGTTTCTGGCAGATGAACGGGAGAGCGGCTTTGTGAACGGGCACACGCTGACGGTGGATGGCGGGTGGTCGTCGGATGGGAGCTGGGAGTCGGTGCGATTGAGAAAACGGTGAGCCGGCGCGCAAGGACGTCAGACGCGCGATGCCGGCGCGATCT
>DASRRO010000166.1:0-20750 GCA_035656855.1 Acidobacteriaceae bacterium
TCTGAAGTACCTCTTCTTCACCGGCCATGTAGCGCCCATACACCCGGCGGCAATGTATCTCCTGCTCGCATTCCTTCTGATGAGCCTGCTTCTCAAGAAAGCCTTCTGCTCCTGGCTCTGCCCGGTCGGCACCTTGTCGGAAGTTCTCTGGAAGATCGGCCGCCGCCTGTTCGGTCGCAACCTGGTGCCGCCCCGCTGGCTCGACCTCACTCTCCGCAGCCTGAAGTACATCCTCCTGGCTTTCTTCATCGGGGTCATCGGGTACATGTCCGCCGACGCGCTGGCCGGCTTTATGATGACGCCTTACGGCCTGATCGCAGACGTGAAGATGCTGGACTTCTTCCGGACTCTCACATTCACGGGAATCATCGTTCTTGGGATCCTCGCCGGCCTGTCGCTGCTCATCCAGAACTTCTGGTGCCGCTATCTCTGTCCCTACGGCGCCCTGATGGGATTGGTTTCGCTCCTGAGCCCGACGAAGATCCGCCGAGACGCCGAGGCCTGCATTGACTGCGGCAAGTGCAGCAAGGCATGCCCCGCGCAGCTTAAGGTCGATCAGCTCATCCAGATCCGCTCGGTGGAATGCAGCGCCTGCCTGGCCTGTGTCGCCTCCTGTCGGGTGGAAAACGCGCTGCAGTTCGCGCTGCCGCCGAAGAAGTCTGTCACGCCCGCCGAGCGCTGGAGGGGCCGTGCCCTTCGTCCCGGCACCGTTGCGGTTATGATCGCGATCCTCTTCTTTGGTCTGGTCTTTTTTGCGCGGATGACCGGCCACTGGCGCAGCCCAATCCCCAACGAGGTCTACCAGCAGCTGGTGCCGAACGCGCAGACCGTAGCCCACCCCATGTAGGCCGCACTCGGCTGGCAATTCTGTTGACGATCAGGGACCGCTGGCCGGCGTCGGCGTGGTTGCTGCCGTGTCGATCGCCTGCGCAATCTGCGCGATCACTCGCTCCCGGACCGGAAATGGAGCGCGAGCATCCGCAATGAGAACGGCGATGGCCAGCTTGCGCCCATCGGGCAGCGTGATCAGCGCGATGTCGTTGGTGGCATTCATCCGCGGCCGATTCTGGCCAGCGGTGCCGGTCTTATCCGCGACAACTGTGCCCGGAGGCAGTTCGGCGCGGATGCGGCTGTCGCCAGTGTGATTGTCCGTCATCCAGCCCAGAAGAAGCTGCGTGTGCTCCGGCGATAGTGGCGAGCGGTCCGCGAGACGTCGCAGCAGGATGACAAGGGCGTGCGGAGTGGCGGAGTTGCGGTACTGCAGACGCTCATCGCGGTCCACGAACTTCTCATAGTCCACGATGTGAATCCCGGCGAATCCCAGCGAGCGCAGAGAGCGGTCGACAACGGCGGGGCCGCCCAAAGTTCGCAGCAGCATGTCGCAGGCCACGTTGTCGCTCTGCTCGATCATGCGCTGGAGCAGTTCCTGAACCGGAATCTCCACACCGCCATGCGGGTGCGCGTCCTTGAGCGGGCTGTACTCGGCAGGCAAGCCGATGTCCGACGGCAGGAAGCGGAGATTCTGCGTGAGCGAGAGCCTTTCCTGCTCTACGGCGTGCAGCACGACTACGGCGATCGGGAGCTTGTAGACCGACTGCATAGGGAGCGCTTCGGACGCGTGGAAGTCGCAGGCAAGCGTTTTCCCAGGCAGGGAGCAGGCGACCCCCACGCGTCCGTGAGCCTGCGCGGCAATGCGGGCGATCTGCGTTTGCAGGCTCTGCGCGCCAGCAGGCAGAACGACCAGGGAAGCAACGAGGGAGAAAAGCACGCATCGGAAGCGGCGCATTCTGCCGATTGTATGCGCCCCTGGAAACGTCCTGGGCCCAGGCTGTTGACCAGGCCGATTCCCGGCGAGCGCACAGCGTCAGACCCAGCCGCCGTCGATGATGTGACTCTGGTTGGTGATGGCGGAGCTGTCGTCGGCCGCGAGAAACAGAATCAGCCGCGCCACCTCCTCAGGCTCAATCAGCCTCTGCAGCGCCTGCGCCGCCAGGACCTCGGCCTCGTACTCCGGGGTCAGCCACAGGCGCCTCTGGCGTTCCGTTGCGATGGCGCCCGGCAGAACGCAGTTCACGCGAATGTTCCACCGGCCCAGCTCGTGCGCGAGGGTACGCGTCATCCCCACGATGCCGGCCTTCGCCGTAACGTAGACCGGGACGTTGATCGACGGAATCATCCAGGCAATGGAGCTCATGTTGATGATCGACCCGCGCCCCGCCTGCCGCATGCCGGGAATCACCGCCTGCGCCATGAAGAACTGCTGCTTCAGGTTGACGGCGATGGTCCGGTCCCAGAACTCCGGAGTCACCTCTTCGATCGTGTGGCGCGTGTCGTTGCCGGCATTGTTCACCAGCACATCGACGGCGTCGAATTCGCGCAGAATGCCTTCGACAGCCGCCCGCTGGGACGTATTATCGGTCAGATCGCACGGAACGAAAACTGGCGCATGCGGACTCCCATCGGTCAACCGGGCCACGAGCCGCTCCGCCGCCTCGGTTTGCACGTCGAGGAAGACGACCTGAGAGCCATTGGCGGTGAATGCCTCGACGATCGCTTCGCCGATCCCACTGGCGCCTCCGGTGACCACCACGATCCGGTCGCGCAGACTTGGATACCTCGCAAACTGAGAGCCCGTTCCCATGGCGTCTCGATGATAGCCGCCCCGGCAAAATGTGCTGCGACGATTTTTCAAGTCGCGCCAGCAGGCCACAGCACGCAGCCGCAAAAGCGATTATGTTGGCAGGGGCGGCTGCATGCGGTCGCAGGGGGACACGTGAATCGACGGAATTTTCTGAAAGCAGCGGGAACGACAACAGCAGAAACCCTCATCGCAACACGGCTCCATGCGTTGACCTCCATACAGGACGAGCCCGCGAGCCGGATTGCCGCCAACGATCAGATACAGATTGCGCTGATCGGCGCCGGCGGTCAGGGCCAGTTCGATACAAAGACCGCCCTGCAGGTTCCCGGTGTGAAGCTTGTTGCGGTCGCCGACTGCTACGACGGCCGTCTCGAACACAGCAAGGAGCTTTGGGGCGGAGACCTCTTCACCACCCGCAACTACGGCGAGGTTCTCGAGCGCAAAGACATTGATGCCGTCATCATCGGCACCCCCGACCACTGGCACATGCAGGCGTCCGTGGACGCGATGAACGCCGGCAAGGACGTCTACTGCGAGAAACCGATGATCCACCTCTACGGCGACGGCCCGAAGATCATTGAAACCGCGCGCGCCACGAAGCGCATCATCCAGATCGGCAGCCAGCGGGTCAGTTCGATGATCTACGCCAAGGCGAAAGAGCTTCTGGCCTCGGGCGCCATCGGCAAACTCAACATGGTCGAGGCACACTGGGACCGCAACTCCGCCATCGGCGCCTGGGACTACACCGTGCCGCTGGACGCGTCCCCCGAGACCTGTGACTGGCCGCGCTTCCTTGGCACCGCGGCGAAAATTCCCTTCAACGCCGAGCACTTCTTCCAGTGGCGCAAGTGGAAAGCCTACGGAAGCGGCGTGGCCGGCGATCTCTTCGTGCACCTCTTCAGCGGAACGCACTTCATCACCGGCGCGAAGGGCCCGACCCGCGCGGTGGCCACCGGAGGCCTGCGCTTCTGGAAGGATGGCCGCGACGTGCCGGACGTGATGCTGGGGCTGTTCGATTATCCGGAGGGTTTCAACCTCGGCCTGCGCGTCAATTTTGTCGACGGCGGCGAGGAGAACGAGGGCCTCACCTTCTCCGGTTCCGAAGGGCAGATGGAGATTGCCGGCAATTCCGTCAGCGTAAGCCGCGTCCCGCGCTCAAGAGAGCCAGGTCTGATGATCGGTACCTTCACCAATGCCATGCAGCAGAAGATCGAGCAGCGGTATCGCGAAAAATATCCCGAGGTCCATCCCGCGGGTCCGCCGGCCGAAGGTTTTGAGCGCTATGAGGCGCCCCATGATTACAGCGACAGCTATGACCACCTGAAGAATTTCTTCGCCGCCGTTCGCTCGCGCCAACCCGTGGTCGAGGACGCCGTCTTCGGCTTCCGCGCCGCCGGTGCCGCACTTCTCAGCAACCTCAGCTACGAGCAGGACAAACTCGTCCACTGGGATCCGGAAGCGATGAAGATCGTATGAAGCGAGCGGTTAGCGAATAGCGTATAGGATGCCTGGTCAGGACCGAGCTCTCACTGGCGCGTTTCTACGCTATCCCTATTCGCTGTCCGCTGCCTTCTCACGGCAGCTCCCGCACCCATATATTCCGGAAGCTGATCGGAGCGCTCTTGTCGCCATGTGCCTGCAGCTTGATCGGCGCGCGATCGTACGCCTTGTAGAACGGCTTGCCGATATACAGCGTCTGCCCCTGCAGAGCGAAGTGGTCATCGACCAACACCCCGTTGAAGCACACCGTGGCGTAAGCAGGCGTCTTCACTGAGCCGTCCGCGTTGAAGCGCGGAGCGGTCCAGATCACGTCGTAGCTCTCCCACTCGCCCGGCGGCCGGGCAGGATTCGCCAGGGGGATCGACTGCTTGTAGAGGCTACCCGCCATGCCATTCACATAAGTGGAGTTCTTGTACGAGTCGAGCACCTGCAACTCATAACCCGCGTCGCCCGATCCCATGGACGCCAGAAACACACCGCTGTTGCCGCGGGCCTGGCTGGTGCCGGTAATGTCAGCGGGAATCCGAAACTCGATGTGCAGTTGGTAATCCTTGAACATCCGCTTCGTCTCGATGTTCCCGGTGGACTTACTCACCGTGAGAATCCCGTCGTGGACGACCCACTTTGCCGGCTTGTGATCCTGCGCGGAAACCCACTCGTCCTCATTGCTGCCATCGAAGAGATGAATGGCATCCGAAGGCGGCGCGCTGTCCGTGGCGCCCGGAGTGACCACCGGCGGCACCGGCTGCCACACCTCCGTCTCTTCGGGTTTCATGGTCGAGTTTTGCTGGGCCAAAAGAGGCACGGCAAGTGCAAGAGTGGCAGCGAGGGCGGGCAGCATTCGGAACCGAATCAGCAAGGCACACATGTCGTGAAGAGAATAACGCCCCTGCGGTCCCTGGGTCGATGTTCGCTCACCGCACCACGTATCCCTCGCCCCGCAGCACCCTCCCCGGCAGCGCTCCGGTCATCGTGCCGTCCGCGATCACAGGCACGCCGTTCACCAGCACCCACTCCATGCCCTGCGAAAGCTGATTGGGCTTCTCATACGTCGCGAGATCCCGAATCGTGGCTGGATCGAAGATGACGACATCCGCCGCCATGCCCTGTTTCAGCACGCCGCGATTCGTGAAGCGCATTCGCTGCGCCGGCAGCGCGGTAAATTTGCGGATCGCATCGGGAAGCGTCAGCACATGCTTCTCGCGCACATATTCCCGGAGAATACGCGGAAAGGTTCCATAGGCCCGCGGATGCGGATGCTCCTGCCCAAGCAAGCCCTCCGGCGACGTCCCCTGTGAGTCATTGTCGATGGAGACCCAGGGTTGCTTCAGTGCCAGCTCCACATCCGGCTCACTCATGCCGAAGACCGCGACACTGGTGAAGGCGTTGTCTTTGATCAGGAAGTCGCACAGCGCATCGATCGGATCCTCGTGCCAAAGCGCCGCAACCTCCTTCAGCGTCTTCCCCTGCAGCGGCATCAGCGTAGGATTCTGCACCACGGCGATCTGGACGGCCTCGGGACCGGGAATCTCCTGCCATTCGTTGTCCCAGTCGCCATGCGGATCGAGCATGTCATGTCGAATGCGCGCGCGAGTAGGGGGATCCTTCAACCGCTGAATCAGGGCGGCGTCGCCGCCATCGTGCGCCCATGGTGGAATAAACGCCGAGAAAGTATTGAACCAGGCCGTATACGCGTACGTGTTAGCGCTGATGTCCAACCCGGAGGCCCGTGCGGCGTCGATCTGCGCAATGATTTGGGGCATCTTGCCCCAGTTGTTCTTGCCCGCCGTTTTCAAATGCCAGATCTCGACCGGAATATGCGCCTCACGCCCGATGCGAATCGCCTCATCGATTGCCGCCGTCTCCGCGTCGCCTTCGCTGCGAATATGCGAAGCGTAAATGCCGCCATACTGCGCCGCCGCCTTCGCCAGCGCGATCAGCTCGTCGGTCTTCGCGTAGGGTGCGGGTGCGTACTGCAGTGCCGTCGACACCCCGACCGCACCGTCCTGCATCGCCTGCCGGACCAGCCCCTCCATCTGCTCCAGTTGCGCTGGAGTCGGCCGCACATCGGCATCTCCCAGAACCATGCGGCGCACGCTGGTGGCCCCCACATAGCTGGCCAGGTTGATGCCCATCCCCTGCTTCTCAATGCGCGCAAAATACTGCCGGAGCGTCCGCCAATCAGGGTTAACCTTCAGGTGAGCATAGCCGCCGCGATCGGCGGCTATCATCCGATCGTTCAGCGGAGCCACGGAGTCGCCTTCGCCCGTAACTTCCGTCGTGATGCCCTGGTAGATCTTCGAAGGCAGTCGCGGATCCACCAGCATCGTCAGCTCCGACTGGCCCAGCATGTCGATAAATCCCGGCGCCACCACATCGCCGTGCGCGTCGATGGTGCGGCCGCGCGGCGCAGATGTGAGATTGCCGATGGCCGCGATACGCCCGGCGCGGATGCCGATGTCGCCCGAATACCAGGGCGAGCCAGTACCGTCGATGATGTGTCCGTGCACGATCACGATGTCGAAGGGCTGCTCGCCGCCGGAACGGAGATCAGTCCGCGCACGGCCCGGACCGAAGGCCGCAATCAGAAAAAATGCAACAACGACGACGTGGATCGGAGTTTTCATCGCAGTCCCTGAATCGAGCGCATGAGCAAACGTGCCCGCCATGCTATCACGCGGTGTGTTTGAATCAGAATCATGGTGCCTTTGTGGAAGCCCGACAGCTGGGAAGAACGCCTGGCCGAGATGGAAGCGCGCTCCGGTGAGCAAAAAGAAGCGCCTCTCCGCCGCGATGTGCGTTCCCTGGGGCTGCTGCTCGGCCGCGTCCTGCGCGAGCAGGCGGGCGAGGCCTTATACGAAAAAGTCGAGGAACTCCGTCAGAGCGCGATCCGCCGCCGCGAAGCGCAGGCTCAGGGGCTCAGCCGCGAAGCCGAGGACCGGCTGCAGATGGCCGTGCTCGCGATCAACGCCATGCCGGTCGAACAGGCAGACCAGCTCAGCCGCGCTTTCGCTTTCTACTTCGAACTGATTAACCTCGCCGAGACAAATCACCGCAAGCGTCGCCGCCTCTCGCTCCAGATCAGCGGCGACACCCGGCGCGAAGCGCAGCGCGGCGAACTGCGCGGAACCCTGCGCGCCATGCGCCAGGCGGGTATTTCTGCGGAAAAGGCTTTGGCGTGGCTGCGGCGCATCCTCGTTGTGCCCGTCTTTACGGCTCATCCCACTGAGATCGCGCGGCGCAGTGTTCTGATGAAGCGGCGGCGCATGGGCGAATTCCTCGAAAGACTCGACCGCATCCCGGTGTCCGACGAAGAGCTGGCTACGCTCGAAGAGGCTCTGACCGCGGAGATCACCGCGCTCTGGCAGACGGATGAAGTCCGCAGCCGCCGCCCCGCTGTCGGCGACGAAGTGCGCATGGGCCTCGACTACTACGACGTTTCCATCTTTGAGACGCTCCCCCGCCTGTACGAAGAAGTGGCCGCCGCCCTGCGCAGTGAATACGGCCTCGAGCTGGAGCTGTCGGAGCTGCCGCTGCTGCTCGCCTTCGGCTCGTGGATCGGCGGCGATCGCGACGGCAACCCCTTTGTCACGCCCGAAGTCACGCGACAAGCCATCCTCGCCGCCCGCACCCGGCTGCTCGCGTACTACGACGAGCGGCTACAGCAGGCGATTAACCTGCTCACGACATCCGCACAGCAACTTCCCGTAAGCGAGGAGCTGCAGAAGCGCCTGAAAGATTTCCAAACTGAAGCGCGCATCAGCGCCGACGCTGTCTTCGGCGCCCGCTTTGAGTTCGAGACCTATCGCCGTTACCTGGTCTTCGTGCGCGCCCGCATCCAGCGCACCGCCGGCCGCTCCGACCGCGAACCCGAGTTGCTGGAGTCGGAACTGGCCGGCCTCTCGCCTTACTGCTCCGCGCAGGACTTTCTCGAAGACCTGCAGATCGTGCGGCATAGTCTGGCGGCCAGCAAAGGCCTCCGTCTCGCCGAAACCCTTATCGATCCGCTGCTTCTCATGGTGCGCACCTTCGGCCTGCACCTGCATACGCTGGACATCCGGCAGCACGCGCGCATCCATCGCAAGGCGCTGGAAGAGGCCTCAGCCTGGTGTGCGCAGAACGGCGCGATCGCGCCCGCTCCGCTGAGTCCCGAAACCCGCGATGTGCTGGAGACCTTTCGCGCGATCGCCGAGATCAAGGCCGGCTGCAGCCCCGAGGCCATCCGCCACTACATCGTCAGCGGCGCGTCGTCGGTCGACGACATTACCGCCGTCGTCTGGCTCGCGCGCCTCGGCGGGGTGGAAGTCGCCGGCAGCGGACCAGAAGCCCATTGCGCCGATCCCGGCCTGATGCCGGTTCCGCTCTTCGAATCCATTGAAGACCTGCGCAACGCGCCGGCCATCTGCCGCGAACTGTGGCATTCACCCGGCTACGACAAGCTGCTGGCTTCATGGAACAACACACAGGAAGTCATGCTGGGCTACTCCGACTCCAACAAAGACGGTGGCATGCTCACCAGCACCTGGGAGATCTTCCGAGCCCATCGCGCCCTGCACAAAGCCGCCCGCGAATGTGGTGTGTGTCTGCGCCTCTTCCATGGCCGAGGCGGCACCGTCGGGCGCGGCGGTGGGCCCACGCATCGCGCCATCTACGCGCAGCCCGTGGACGCGTTCGAAGGACAGATCCGCATCACCGAACAGGGCGAGGTGCTCAACTTCAAGTACTCCGATGTCGTGCTCGCCGAGCGCACTCTCGAGCTGATGATCGCCGCCTCCCTCGACGCGCTGGCCCGGCCCAATGCGCTCATCCCCGGCGAGCACTACTCCGGCGTGCTCCGTCCGGAATGGGAGCGCGCCTTCGAAGAGATGTCGGAGATCTCGTACCGCGCCTATCGCGAGCACATCCTCAACGACCCCGGCGTGCTGCAGTACTTCGAGCTGGCCACTCCCGTCGGGGAGTTGGAACACGCCCGGATCGGCTCGCGCCCCGCGCGCCGCGCCGGCCAGATCAGCTTCGCCAACCTCCGCGCCATTCCGTGGGTCTTCGGATGGACCCAGAGCCGTCTGCTCGTGCCGGCCTGGTTTGGGGTCGGCACTGCTTTTGCGAAATTCACGGAGAAGCCCGGCGGCGAAGCTCTCCTGCGGGACATGATGGCCGAATTCCCGCTCTTCATCGATGTGGTCCGCAACGTGGAGATGGCTCTCGCCAAGGCCGACCTCGGCATCGCCTCCCTCTACGCCTCCCTCGTGCCTGACACCGTTCTCCGCGAGCGTGTCTTTGCCATGTTGAAGGCCGAGTTCGAGCGCACCCGCGAAACCATCCTCGCGGTGACCGGCCAGCGCGATTTGCTGGAATCGAACCCCGTGCTCGCGCGATCCATTTGGTTGCGCAATCCCTACGTCGATCCCATGAGCCTCATACAGGTGGACCTGCTCCGCCGCAAGCGAGCCGGCGAAGACACCGACGAGGTTAACCGCGCCATTGCCGGGACCATCAGCGGCATCGCCGCGGGCCTCCGCAATACCGGATGAGCTCACTTCCCGGAAAACCGCAGGGCAGGTCCGCCGTCGATCGGATGCCAGGCCAGGTTCCCAATTTGGAACCGCCCACCTGGTCGCGTCCCATTTCCGAAAGCTTCGTGAGAAAGCTTTCATCGTCCCTCATCAATCCGGCGCGTTCCCCGGTACCCTCAAAACGATGGAGGACTCGCAAATGCAGCCGGAAAGCCAGCCTGAAGACATTCAAACCATTCTGAGCCGCTTCCACACCTGGGCGGGGAAAAATCCCGGCAATGGGAACGAGCGGAAGCTGGCTCCACAATCGGATTCAGTGCGCGAGATTCCCTACGAAGAGGCCATGCGCAATTTCCGCCAGCGGCAGAAGGCGCAAACGCGCCGCGCCGCTGCCGCTGCACTCCGGTCAGTTGCGCCGCCCGCTCCATCTGAACCTGCGCCGTCGAAACCAGAAGAGGCTTTGCCAGCTTTGGCAGCGACGACGCCGAAGCCAGACGCGGTCAGGCTCGCTGAGGCAAGAACAGAATCAGCGGCGCTGGCTACCCGCCCGCCTGCGGCTATCGTCAAAGCCACCCAGCCGCTCCAATCGAGTGAGAAGAATTTAGCAAGAAAGAATACCGGCAGCCCGACAAGAAGGGCCTGCGCCCAGTCGGTCGCCCTCGCCGTCCTCCCGTTGCAGCCAAAGCCCGCGCGCGCACAACTGAAAACCTCCACTCCATCCAAATCGGAACCGCGCCGCGCCGCGCCCGCCAAAAAGAGCGTTGCCCTCGCCGTTCGGCTACGCACTCCCCAGCCGAAGAAAACCGCCTTCAAAAGGGTTCTGGCCGGAACCGTCCGGGCCGCCGTCTCATCCGCCCAAAGCACGGGCAAGACCACTCCGGCTCCGGATCGCAGCCGCCGCATCACCACCCGCTTTTCCACGGCTGAGCAGCGTCGTCTGGAGCGGGCGGCCGACCAGGCTGGCCTCACCGTCTCCGCGTGGCTCCGGCAATGTGCTCTGCGTGCAGAAATAGCGTCCGCCCCTGCGCCCAGGCTCGCCGCGCACGGCAAAAATGCAAAAACGGCCCTGCCCTTACCGCCAGCCGGATCCACGTTGTTCTCGACTCCCGCCGCGTCTCCGCTGGGAAACTGGCTCACGCTGCTGCGGCAACGGTTCCTGGCCTCGCCGGCACGTCTTTCGGAGCGAGCCTGACACGCAACGGCGCCCGCGCAGCAGGCGCCTGTCAATTCAGGCGCCGGTGCCCGATCCTCTCGACTGAGGCGGCTGCACGGCGGTCGCCTTGTCACTCTCAAACGTCACCGACCAGTGTTGTCCGCCCGCATCGTACTTTACTGTCCGGTTGCCGTAATTGGACGAATCCGACTGCTGCATCACCCCCAGCGCCATCGCCACCTGCAGTTCGTTCATCCCCTGGATCGGACGATGCTGGTCGATCGCCTGCCACACGTTCGCCGGCCAGAAGTTGTACATCGTGTGCGGATCGTCGTAGTAGAAAATGTTGTCGCAGTAATAAGTCGAGTCGCTTCCCTGAATGGTGCCGATCGCCGTTGCATATTCCTTCGTATCGCCATTCATCGTAAAGACGGCGAATGCCTGCTCGTTTCCCCGAGGAACTCGCGATGGTACGCTCGCCGGCACCTTCTGCGTCACGATGTCTTTAGTGTTCAGCTTTTCCGCGCTGGGCAGCACGCCCGCCTTCTTCGCGAAATCCACGTGGTGATCGGCGTAGGGGTAGTAGTCCAGTTCATAGCCCGCCTGGATCCATACCGGCTTGCCGATCAGGTCTTTCGCCGATTTCAGGTCGTCGATAAACAACTTGCGCGGCTGCACCATCTGGTCCTGCGACAGCGTGCCCTCCTGATACTTCGGCTGCGGCGCCACGCTGGGCTCGCTGCGCTTGTGCTGGATGTAGAGAATGCCAATGCCGACGATCACGATCGGCGGCAGGACGACAACAGCAATCTTTTGCCAGGTCTTCATAGCTTTACCGAATATTCAGATGCACCCGGCGCGCCCACGCCGCATAAATTCCGAGGGCGGATCACAGCGAAAATCAGGCCAGCGCCCGCCGTGCCAGATCCGCCAGCGCCAGAGTTAGCAGGCGCGAATCGTTGAGCGAGCCAGGCCGGCGGATCGCCATCCCCAGCTTCCCTGCAAAATCCCGAAACCCGATGTCGATGTCGTAGAGAATCTCCACGTGATCGCACAGGAATCCGATTGGCTGGATTACGAGGCGCTGCACCCCCTGCTCGTGCAGCGAGGTCAAAGTGTCTTCCACCGTGGGTCCCAGCCACGGGCCGCCAGACATGCCCTGGCTCTGAAAGGCGAAAAACCAGTCCTTTTCCGTGAGCCCCGGAATCCGCTCTGCCACCAGCCGCGCCGTCTGCTTCGCCTCCACTGGATAAGGATCCGGCGGATCGGGCGGCGCGCCCGTGTCCGTCGGGGGCGCGGAAATCACCGTCCGGCACGGCACGCTGTGCGCGGTAAACAGTACTGGAACCGCTTCGTCAACTTCCCGCGACCATGTCTCACGAACCGCGCGCAGTCGCTCCGCAAAAGCATCGGCCAGGAGCGGGTGATCCGCCCAGTCGTCGAGAAAGTGCAACGCCAGCGCGCCTTCCGCCGCCGCAAACACCGCCCGCCGGTATAACCCGACGCTGGTACGCGAATTCTGAGGGGCCAGGCAAGTCACCGCCACGCGCGTCACACCGTTCGCGCGCATCCTGCGGACTACATCCGCGATGTACGGCTTCCAGTTGCGCATGCCCACATAGACCGGCAGGCCCAGTTCCTGGCCCAGCAGCCGACCTTGCTCGAGCGTGAGCTGGGTCAGCGGGCTGCCGCCGATCGCCGAAAATCGGTGCTGCACTTCCACCACCACCGCCTCTGGCAGCGGCCGCCCTCCGGTCACACGCGCAAGATACTCAGGGATTTCCTCCACGACGTCCGGCGTGCCATGCGCCAGCAACAGGACAGCATCAGCCATGGCGCGCCTCGGTTTTGCCAGCCGTCACCGGCGGCACATACTCGCGCACAAACTTCACTACCGCCTGCACATTTTCCACCGGCGTCCCCGGCACAATCCCGTGCCCGAGATTAAAGATGTGTCCTGGATGTCCTCCACCCTGATCCAGAATCTGCTGCACCCGCGTATGCAACAACTCCTGATCGGCAAACAGCGTGATCGGATCGAGATTGCCCTGCACCGCGCAGGAATAATCCAGCCCGCGCCATGCCAGATCCAGCGGCGTGCGCCAGTCCAGGCCCAGCACGTCCGCGCCCGTCTCGCGCATTGAGGGCAGCAGGCTCGCGGTGTCCACGCCGAAGTAGATCACCGGCACGCCCTGCGCCTGCACCTCCCGCACCAGCGTCCGCGTCGGCGCAAGAACAAACTCGCGGTAGTCCTCAATGCTGAGCGCGCCGGCCCAGCTGTCGAAGATCTGGATCACATCCGCGCCGGCGTTCACCTGCTGCGCCGCAAACTCCCGCAACACCCCCACCAGCTTGTCCAGGAGCGCGCGCCATGCATCTGGTTGCCGATACATCAATTTTTTGGTCTCGATGTAATTGCGCGAACCACCGCCCTCGATCATGTAGCTGGCCAGCGTAAATGGAGCGCCGCAAAACCCGATCATGCCCAGACGCCCGCGAAAGTGCGACACTACCCGCTGGATCGCCTCCCCCACATAGGCCAACTCTGCTGTGCGCGTGGTTTGCAGCGCCGCAATATCGGCCGCCGAACGCAACGGCTTGTGAATCACCGGCCCTTCGCCCACCTGGAACTCGAACTCCAGCCCCATGCACTCCAGAGGCAACAGCAGATCGGCAAAAATGATCGCCGCATCCACATCCAGCTTCTCCGCAGCGGTGATGGTCACCTCCGCCGCCAGCTCCGGCCGTTTGCATATCTCCAGCAGGGTGTGGTGCCGCCGCACCGCCATATATTCCGCCATGTAGCGGCCCGCCTGGCGCAGAAACCAGACCGGCGTGCGGTCCACCGGCTGGCGCATGCAGGCGCGTACGAAGCGATGCGAAGGAAGCACAGGGATGTTCTCAGTCATTAGGAGTACCAGAGAAAGGTAGCAGGAACCGGTACTCCCCGGAAGCAGCAACGCCCGGAACCGTCAGGTTCCGGGCGCATGGCTATCGGAGTCGTCACCCGCCACGCGGCGATGCGATCACTTCTTCCTGCTGCTTTTCTTTGACGAGCTCTTCTTCGAGGACGACTTTTTCTTCGACGATGCTTTCTTCGGCACCTTGGCGCCGGCTTTGCGCGCCTCCGACAGCCCGATGGCGATCGCCTGTTTCCGGCTCTTCACCTTCTTGCCGCTGCGTCCGCTCTTCAGCGTCCCGCTCTTCTTCTCGCGCATCACCCGCGCGACCTTCTTCTGCGCCTTCGGGCTGTACTTTCTGCCTCCCGAGGACTTCCTGGGTGAGGAACTCTTCTTAGTTGCCATCAACCATCTCCCTTCTGTTGTATTGGGAAGCAGCACAGGATGCGCAGGTTGCGCGAGAAAGTTTCGGATTGGGCCTTAATCTTCGAGAGCAGGTCTCAGCGCGCTACCGCTTCCGCCGGAAGGATGTCTTCGACATCCACCCACTGCGTCGGATAGTCGCCGGTGTAGCAGGCCACGCAGTAGTTATTGCCTTCGCCGCCGTCACACGCATTGCGTAACCCATCCAGTGACAAATACGCCAGCGAATCCGCTTCAATAAACTGACGAATCTCTTCGATCGTATTGTTCGCGGCAATCAACTCCGACTTCCGCGGCGTATCCACCCCGTAAAAGCAGGGCGAAATCGTTGGCGGGCAGCTGATGCGCAGATGCACTTCGGCCGCGCCCGCCTGCCGGACCATACGCACGATCTTGCGGCTGGTGGTCCCACGGATAATCGAGTCGTCGATCAGGATAATCCGCCGCCCCGCCAGCAGATTGCGCACCGGATTCAGCTTCAGCTTCACGCCGAAGTCCCGCACCCGCTGCTCCGGCTGAATGAACGTCCGCCCCACATAGTGGTTGCGGATGAGCCCGAAGCGAAACGGAATCCCGCTCTCCGCCGCATAGCCGATCGCCGCAGTCACGCCCGAGTCCGGGACGGGAACGACCAGGTCCGCCGGCACATGCGACTCGCGCGCCAGCTGCCGCCCCATCTCCTCGCGGCTCTCCTGCACCCAGCGATTGAAGATCATACTGTCGGGCCGCGCAAAATACACATGCTCAAAGATGCAGCTCGTCTGGTTCGGCGCCGCGTACTGGCGCGAGGTAACTCCGTCGCCAGTCACCATCACCAGTTCGCCCGGAAGAACGTCCCGTTCAAACTTCGCCCGCAGCAGATCGAATGCGCACGTCTCCGACGCAAACACAATCGTGTCCGGCCCGTCGGGATTGACGATCCGCCCCATCGACAGCGGCCGGAAACCATGCGGATCGCGGGCGGCAAAGATGCGATCCCTCGTCATCATCACAATCGAGAACGCGCCCTCGACCTGCCCCAGCGAGTCGGCAATCGCATCCACCAGCGTGGTCGCCTGCGAGTGCGCGATGAGTTGCACGATGATCTCGGAGTCCGAAGTTGTCTGGAAGAACGCGCCCTTCCGCTCCAGATGCACCCGCAGATTGCCCAGGTTCACCAGGTTACCGTTGTGCGCAATCGCGATGAGCCCCTTCGTCGACTCCACCCGGATCGGCTGCGCATTCAGCAACGCCGAATCGCCCGTTGTCGAGTAGCGCGTGTGCCCGATGGCCATGTCGCCCTTCAGCCGCGCCAGCACTTCGTCGGTGAAGATCTCCGAAACCAGCCCCATGCCCTTGATGTTCGAGAGGTGCGTGCCGTCGGCAGTAGCAATCCCCGCCGACTCCTGCCCACGATGCTGCAACGCATAGAGCGCCAGATACGCCTGACGGGAGGCATCCGGATGCCCGTGGATGGCGACCACGCCGCAATGCTCGCGGAGCTTAGGATCAGTGCTGCGGACCACGTCTTCGCTGCAATGGCCCGACAGCGACGGCTCTGTCTGTCCGGGAAGGCCCTCCATCAGCAGCCGCTTCACGCTGTCACCTCGGCTTCGAGCTGCGATTCGAGCGATGTGGACCACGGATTCCGCAAATCGGCGATCCCAGCGGAGATGGCGATCTTATTATCGAAAGTGATATCGAAAATTCCGGAGGTCGTCACGCCAATAGGCTCACAATACAGTTCGTCATAATCGTCGATGAGCTTTTCAATCGCGGTACGTGATGCCGCATCGCATGTAATGACGACATTTCCCGATTTTTCAGAAAAGTAAGCGTCCAGCACATCAGCGTAATCTGGCTGAAACGCGGCTACACGCACTCCCAGGCTCCGTGCAAAGCCCGCCTCCGCCAACGCTGCCGCAAGCCCTCCTTCGGAAACATCCCGTGCGGAGTGAATCAGTCCTGCGGCTGCCAAACGTGCCAGGGCGCGATACAGCGATGCCTCAGCGTCCATCTCGATCATTGGCACAGTGCCCCAGAACGAGCCCAAGACGACTTTTACGTATTCTGAGGAGCCAAACGCCAACAAACGCTGTTGCTCTGTACCGTAAGGTTCAAAGTTCGATCGGAGCAAGAGAATCTGGTCGCCCGCCTGCTGGAAATCGGCCGGGACCGTCTTGCTGATGTCGTCGAGAATTCCCACCACTCCAATCACCGGGGTGGGAAAAATCCCTTCACCTCTTGTCTCGTTATAAAGCGACACGTTGCCACCCGTAATCGGCGTTGCCAGCGCATTGCAGGCCAGCGCGATGCCATCGATAGCCGCCGACAACTGCGCCATAATTTCAGGCTTCTCCGGATTTCCGAAATTCAGACAGTTCGTGGCGGCAACCGGAGTGGCTCCGGTGCAGGCCACTTTCCGCGCAGCCTCGGCCACGGCGAGAGCCGCGCCCCAATGAGGGTCCAGATAACACCACCGCGCATTTCCATCGAGCGCCATGGCGAGCCCGCGATTCGTCCCCTTGATCCGCATTACGCCCGCTTCGCCGCCCGGACCCTGCACTGTGTTCGTCTGCACCATCGAGTCATACTGCTCAAACACCCACCGCTTCGAGCAGATATTCGCCGAAGCCAGCAGCTTCTTCAAATCCGCCGTGTAATCCCGCGGCTTCTGCAACTCCGCCAGCACATGCGCCGGCGGATCCAGCGGCACTTTGATCTGCTCCGGCCGCGCCCACGTGCCCACCGGCCGGTTGTACAACGGACACTCATCCGTCAGCGAACGGTTCGGAATATCCGCCACCAGCTCGCCGTGATGCAGAATCCGCAACTGCGGCTCCTCAATGACCGTGCCGACGATCACGCCCTCCAGCCCCCACTTGTCGAAAACCCGCAGCACCTCCTGCTCGCGTCCCTTCTCCGCCACCAGCAGCATGCGCTCCTGGCTCTCGCTCAGCATCATCTCGTAAGCGGTCATGTGGGTCTCGCGCTGCGGAACGTGGTCGAGATCCATCTCGATCCCGACACCGCCGCGTCCGCCCATCTCGCAGCTGGAACTCGTCAGCCCCGCCGCGCCCATGTCCTGGATGCCGACCACCGCGCCCGTCTGCATCGCCTCCAGGCACGCCTCCAGCAGCAGCTTTTCCATAAAGGGATCGCCCACCTGCACGTTGGGACGCTTCTGCTCCGATCCTTCCTTAAATTCCTCGCTCGCCATCGTCGCGCCGTGGATGCCGTCCCGCCCTGTGCGCGCGCCCACATAAATCACCGGGTTCCCGATGCCGCTCGCCTTCGCATAGAAAATCTCATCGCGCCGCACCAGCCCCAGCGCAAACGCATTCACCAGCGGATTTCCCGAGTAGCACGCCTCAAACTTTGTCTCCCCGCCCAGATTCGGCACGCCAAAGCAGTTGCCGTAGCCGGCGATCCCGTGCACCACGCCTTCCACCACGGAGTGAGTCTTCCGCACCAGTTCCTCTGGCGTGTCCTTGTCGGCGGTCAGCGGCCCAAACCGCAGCGAATCCATCACCGCCAGGGGCCGCGCCCCCATGGTGAAAATGTCCCGCAGAATGCCGCCCACGCCCGTCGCCGCACCCTGAAACGGCTCAATGTAAGAAGGATGATTGTGCGACTCGATCTTGAACGCGCATGCCCAGCCATCGCCCACGTCGATGATGCCGGCATTCTCGCCCGGCCCCTGCACCACGAGCTTACTGCGCGTCGGCAGCCGCTTCAAATGAACCTTGGAGGACTTGTAGGAGCAGTGCTCGCTCCACATCACGCTGTAAATGCCGAGCTCGGTGAAGCTCGGCGTGCGCCCCAGGGCGTCTTCAATGCGGCGATATTCTTCCGCAGTGATGCCGTGCTGCGCCAGAAGCTCCGGCGTGATGGTCGCGGGTGGGGGGGCCACTGCGGCAGAAGATTTCATGACCTTTTCAAGGCTATTGTCGCATGGCCGGCAAGGGCGACCCGGGCTCTGCCCACAACCCGCTTTGCCCGCGCGTCATTCCTGAGCCAGCCGCCCCAGGTCCTCCGGCCGATCCAGATCCACCTCCCCGTCCGGCCACGCCACTGCCTGCACCCTCCGCGCGTCCTTGCGGATCACCTCCCGCGCCCCGCGATCCCCCGCGCTCGTCAGCAATTCCGGAAACACCTCCTCTGCAAATACCGCTGGAACCCCCGGCCGCCCGCCGTACAGCGAAGCCGTAATCGCCGCCCCTCCCCCTGCATGGCGTTCGAGCAGTGCCCGCACATGCTCCACCGTCAGCCGTGGCTGATCGCACACCAGCAGCAGCACTCTATCGGGGCGCGGCTCCCGCGCGCACAGTGCCTCCATCCCGCAGCGCAACGATGCCCCCATCCCTTCCCGCCACTGCGGATTCACCGCCACCGCGGCGCCCAAAGCTTCCACCTCGGGCCGCAGACGCTCCGCTTCGTACCCCAGCACGGCCGTTACCGGAGCGCACCCTGCCTTCAGCGCCAGGCGCGCCGTCCGCCGCAGCAGTGTTTCGCCGCCCACCCGGATCAGTTGTTTCGTTTTTCCCAGCCGAGTCGACGCCCCGGCGGCCAGCACCACCGCGGCGCATCGCGTCTCAGGCATGCATCGCTGGCGCGCCCGACAGCTTCCGCGCCTCGCGCCCTGCAAAAACCGCCTGCAGTTCCGCCGCAATTGATAATGCAATCGACGCCGGCGCGTGACCGCCCAAATCCAGGCCGACCGGAGAGTGCAATCGGCCCAGGCACAGCTCAGGGTCAAGCCCCAACTCGCGCACCGCTTCGTTCACCAGCCGCTCGGTTCGCGCTCGCGGTCCCAGCATGCCGATATAGCGTAACGGCTGTGCCAGAAGCCCGCGCAGGATCTGCCCGTCCTGCTCGTAACTGTGCGTCATCACCACCGCGGCATCGTCCGGCGTCAGCGAAGTGAGCGCCGCTTCAAGACTGCTCACGAGCGACGCCCGCGGAAAACGCCCATACCGCGATAGACTCGTTCGCCCGTCGGCCACCGTCACATGCCAGCCCAGCGTATCGGCAAAGTCTACCAGCGGTCGCGCATCGTCGCCCGCGCCGAAGATCGTGAGCGCCGGCGGCGGCGCAACCCATTCTGCAAAGAGAACCCGCATCGTTGCGGATGTGCGGTTTGCCAGCGCCTCTCGCGCCAGCCGCTCCATCTCCGGCGCTGCATCCCGCGCATACACGACCTCGCCCGTGGCGTTCAAGACCAGCCACGTGCCCGCTCCTTTGGTCACTGTATCGGTTACAATCACCGATACAGTGCGTTCCTCCACGCTCCGACGCACCGCTTCCAGGCATTGTGCAGCGGCCTCGCCGCGCTCCAGCAGCACCATCACTGTCCCGCCGCAGCCCAGGCCGTAGGGCATCGTGCCATCATCGTCGAAAAAACTGCTGTAGCGCTGGATCGCCGGTCCCTTCTCTGTCAGCCACCAGGCCTTTTTCGCGATCTCCGCTTCCAGGCAGCCGCCGCTCACCGTTCCCGCTCTGCGGCCGCTCGCGGTCAGAATCATGCGCGCTCCCGGCCGCCGATAAGCAGACCCTTCAACGCCCACCACCGTGGCCAGACAAATCTCTTCCCCGGTTGCGCTGGCGCGCTTCCACAGATCCAGGATTTGCCTCAGCTCTGCCATCGCCTCTTACGCCGTCATCGCCGGCGCACTCATCAGGTTTTCCAGCCGGATGGGCAGCTTACGCACGCGAATGCCGGTTGCGTGATACACCGCCATTGTCAGCGCCGATGCCACTCCCGTCAATCCGATCTCTCCTACGCCCCGCGCGCCATATTCGTTCAGATGAAGGTCAGGATGCTGCACAAAGTGGCACTCCATCTGCTCGATGTCCGCGTTCGTCGGCACCAGATAGTCCGCGTAGTTATTGTTGATCGGCTTTCCGGTCCGCGGATCGTAGATCGTCTCCTCAAACATCCCCATGCTGATGCCCCACACCACGCCACCCAGAATCTGGTTCCGCGCCGTCTTCTCGCTGATGATCCGGCCGGCGTCGATCACGGTCACCGACCGCGTCACCAGCAGCCGAGCGATTCCCGGATCCCACGCCACCTCCAGAAACTGCGCGCCGAAGCAATGGCTCGAATATTTCCCCGTTTCCTCGGCCCCACCTGTATGCGCCTCAGCTTCGAGCGAAGCCAGCCGCCGCAACTGCAGCAGCTTCTCAAATGGCACTCCACTCTCCGCCGCCTGCCCCTGCGCGTGTACACGCCCATTGGTGAGCGCCAGTGTCCTGGGGTCACTCTTCTCAAAGGCTGATCCCGGCGTGCGTGTCGCCAGTTCGAACAGCAGGCTGGTCACGTTGTCCGTCGCCTTATCGATCGCCGGCAGCACACTTGCTGTTGCCGTCGATCCCCCCGACATCGGTCCGGGCGGGAGCGCCGTATCGCCCAGCACCACGTCCACGCGCTCCAGCGAGATCCCCAGCTTGTCCGCTACTACCACAGCAAACACCGTATAAGTCCCGGTTCCGATATCCTGGGTCGCGCTCGACGCCCGCACCCGTCCATCCGCGCCCAGCCGCACCCGCACCGTCGCCGATCCGCGCCCCGCATGCCATGTCGCGGTCCCCATACCCCAGCCGAGGATTTCGTTCCCGCGCTTCATCGAACCCACTAC
>DASRRO010000167.1:0-16810 GCA_035656855.1 Acidobacteriaceae bacterium
TCGTCGTCGGTCTCGATGCGTTCTCGCCCTTCATCCCCCATGTGCCCGATGACTCCAGCCTGCCCGTCGCCGTGTTGCGCTATCGCGTCCATAATCCCGGCCGCGCGCCTGCGAAGGTTTCGATTGCGTTCTCCATCGACAATCCTGTGCTCAACGGCACCACGGGCATGTTTGCCGGCAGCGGGGTTCAGGAAAAGAGAGTCAATGAGCTTCGCTCCAATGCGAGCCTGACCGGCCTGTTCATGACGAATCCAGAGCTGGCAGAAGACGACCCGCTGCACGGAAGCTTCGTCATCGGCGCGATTCCCTCGCCCGATATTCACCTGACATCCTGGCGTGGATGGCCCAAAGGCTCCTGGTGGAACTCCCCGCTGCTGTTCTGGGACGCCTTCTCGAAAACCGGGCAGATGAACGACGAACCGTCGGAACGCAATAAGGTAGGCGCCCTCTGTCAGTCCCGGACCATCCCGCCTGGACAGTCGGGGGATTTCACGTTTCTCCTGGCCTGGCATTTTCCCAATCGAACGCCGGAGGGTTGCGGCTGGACCGCTCCTGCGGGAAAAGAAAAAACGGTCATCGGAAATTTCTATGCCGCGCGGTTTGCCGATGCGTGGGAGGCTGCACTCCATGCGGCTCGTCATCTCGAGCCACTGGAGCGAAAGACGCGACAGTTCGCGCAGGCGTTTCGCGAGAGCACGCTGCCGGCTGTCGTTCGGGAAGCGGCCAGCGCCAATCTTTCTACGCTCGCCTCCACCACCTGCTTCCGCACCGCTGACGGCGAGTTCCACGGTTTCGAAGGAAGCGATGACCACCTCGGCTGCTGCTATGGCAACTGCACCCATGTGTGGAGCTACGAAACCGCTACGGCCTTCCTCTTCCCGTCGTTTGCGCGGTCCCTGCGCACGGCGGCGTTTGGTTACTCCGAGGATGAAGACGGCGGCATCCACGCGCGCCAGCTTCTGCCCGACGGCGAGGCGCGCGACGGCATCATCGCCACCGACGGGCACATGGGTCAGATCATGCATGCGTATCTTGACTGGCGGCTCTCCGGAGACAATGCCTGGCTCACGAGCATCTGGCCCCGCGTGCGCCAGGCGATTGCCTTTGCCTGGGTCAGCAATGGTTGGGACCCGCGGAAGAGCGGCGTGACCACCGGTGTGCAGAACAATACCTACGATGTTGCCTTCTTCGGTCCTAATCCGCTGTGCAGCATCTACTATCTCGGAGCGCTCCGCGCCGGCGAAGAGATGGCACTCGCCTCGGGAGACGAAGCCTCTGCCCAGCAATATAAAGCCCTCTTCGAGCAAGGCCGGCAGTGGATCGAGGCCAATCTTTTCAACGGCGAGTTCTTCATCCAGCAAATTCGCCGCTACCCTCTGGACGCAATTCATCCCACTCTGCGCATTGGCACCAGCGGATTCAATCCGGAGGATCCCCAGTTCCAGCTGGGCGCCGGCTGTTTGATCGATCAGCTCATGGGCCAGTACCTCGCATCTGTCATGCAGCTCGGTCCGCTCATTTCTCCGGAACATATCCGCTCTGTCCTGCACTCTATCTATCGCTACAACTACAAGCGGACCCTCATCGACCACGACAACGTGGAGCGAACCTTCGCGCTGAACGATGAAGCCGCCATGGTCATTTGCGACTATGGCACCGCCCCGCGCCCGCACATACCGTTCCCGTACTTCGCCGAGGTGATGACCGGATTCGAGCATGCCACCGCCGCGCTCATGATCGCCTCCGGCATGCAGAACGAAGGTGTTGAGTGCATTGGGAACGTCAGAGCTCGCTACGACGGAGAGAAGAGAAATCCGTGGGACGAGGCCGAATGCGGTCATCACTACGCGCGTGCCATGGCATCCTGGTCGAGTGTCGTGATCCTCAGCGGATTCGACTACGACGGACAGCACGGCGCCATCCGCGCGCTCCCGCCTTCGTACAACGACAGCTTCCGCAGCTTCTGGTCCAACGGCACCGGCTGGGGCGTTTTCTCCTGCAACCGCGTCGCAGCCGCAACGCATTTTGAGCTGCAGTTGCTCACCGGCACGCTCGCCTGCCGATCCTGCGAGATCCACGGCTCTGGCAGAACGACCGTGGCTGCCCGCGGTGGTGCCCGGCTGTCACATTCATTCCGTTCCTCCCCCGGCACAACCGCATTCCGCTTCGACGAACCCCTCGTTCTGAAAGAAGGAGACGTACTCCGACTCGAGGTGCGCGCGTGAGTGCCCAGCCATGGGTAGTCCTCGTCGGCGGCTTTCTGGGAGCTGGGAAGACCACTCTGCTGCTGGCCGCCGCCCGCGAGCTGGAGCGCCGCGGCTTGCGCAGCGCCATCATCCTGAATGATCAGGGAGAGGCTCTGGTCGATACGGAATACGCAGCGCTCCATAACATCCGGCACGGCGAAGTGACCGGAGGATGTTTCTGCTGCCGATTTTCTCGCCTGGTCGAAGTGATCGACCAACTCCGCGCACATGCGCCCGATGTGATTTTCGCCGAGCCTGTAGGCAGTTGCACCGACATCTCCGCCACCACGCTCCATCCCCTCCTCGAATACAACGATCAGGTCCGCGTGGCGCCCTACACAGTCCTCCTCGATCCGGCGCGAGCATCCGAATTACTTCGCGAGCGCGCCGATTCCAGTCTGGCGTTCCTCTTCCGCAAGCAAATCGAAGAAGCCGACCTGGTTTGCTTTACGAAATCCGACCTCGGCCACGCAGTGCCCACCCTCCCTGTGCCCGCCGCGCGACAGATCAGCGCCAGGACTGGCCAGGGCGTCGTCGCATGGCTGGATGAAGTGTTGTCGGGAGAATTATCGAGCGGGAATACCATCCTCGACATCGACTACGAGCAATATGCCAGAGCCGAGGCGGCGTTGGCCTGGCTGAACGCCGAAGCCACCATTCGTTGTGCGGTTCCCCAATCGCCTGCAATGGTCCTGGGTCCGCTCTTCGAACGCCTCGACGCCGATCTCACCGCCGCCGGCATTACCGTCGTCCATCTCAAAGCCATCCTGCGTGCGGCGACCGGTTATGTGAAAGCCGCCATCTGCGCCAACGGGCAGTCGCCCATCGTGGAAGGCAATCTCGACGCCTCTCCCGCGAGCCGCCATGAGCTGCTCATCAACCTGCGTGCCGCGGGACCAGCCGCGACGGTTCGCGCCGTGATCGATCGCAACCTGATCGCCTTGCCTGGAGAAGTCACGAACAGCCGCATCGCCTGCTTCCACCCCGCTGCGCCTCGTCCCGAGAAGAGAGTGGAGCGGGGCGCTCCTTAACGCGACTTGTCGCCCGCCTGCTGCATCGCCGAGCGCAGCCGAGCCTCCGCGTCGTCGCTCCAGTATTTGCAGTTGAGCTGCAGGAAAACCGATGTGTAAGGGACCGTCTCGCTGGTTTTCAGGATGAGGACCTTGTAACTTCGGCTGACCGCATCCACCTTCTGCAGCAATTGCTCGTGCGGCAGGCGAGTCACCGGCCGCGTTCCCAGGATGGCCTTCAATTCGCTCCGTGCCTGAGAGACCCCAGGTGCATCCTGCTCCGGAACAAAGGGAAGCTCGGCATCCATGAAAACCACCGGGCGCACATGGATAGAGTGGTCGACGGCGTTCAGCACATCCCGCAGCACCTCTGTCTGAGACGCCCCCGTCTCAATCGTCTCAATCCCCGGCGAATACTGCAGAGGATAGGCAGAATCCACAATCAGGATCCAGTTTCGGTGGCCCAAAAGCGGCACCATCTCATGGAGTGTCGCCTGCCAGCCGGCTGATCGATCTGCCGCCTCCTGGGCTCGCGCGCAACACACGCAACTCGCTGCCACCGCAATCACCAGACCCGCCACAAGCCATCCACGGTTCTTCTTCATATCATCTCCCGTACGTGCGTGGCTTCCATCGTAGTCGACAGAACCCCGGCCGCGAACAGCGGAATCAATCGGCAAAAGGACCGCGCCGCCGAAGGCGGAGTGTCACGAGCCCGGGCCCCCTTCGCACACCAGGTCCGCTTTCAGCCGCAGATCTCGTCCATCTCAATCGCGCGCGGAAACAAAATGCAGGCGAACCTCTCAGCTGGGGAACAGGGCCCTGCTGATTCTCAACGACCCCAGGAGACTCCTTCGCGGCGGATTCCCGGAATCCGCCGCAATCTCCTGTCTCAATGTCCCTTCGCTTGCCAGTTCAGAACCACGTTCAGCAACGAATTGCCGCTGGAGTTCGGGCTGATGATCAGAAATCTCTTGCCGTCGGGCGCGATGTCCCAGCTAAAGGGTCCGGTGCGAATGCCTGTATCCACCATCTCGGTATCGAACAGAGCACGAGGCGTGCCAGCCTGGAACGTTGGGCTGGTGCCCACGTCCACCGCCATCATCTTCCAGTCGGGCGAAATGTAAAACAACTCCCTGCCATCGCGCCGCCAGCGAGCCTGCACGCCGCCATCTCGCGATACCATCCATTTCCCGCCACTCGGATTGGGCGGAAACGGAATCACATAAATCTCACTCTGGCCTGTTTCGTTCGACGTGTACGCCACCCAGCGTCCATCCGGCGAAAACTGCCCCTGGTCCTCATTACCGGGTGTATTGGCAAGAACCAGGGGTTTCCGGTCCCCTTCTGGACAACAGGACGTCATGGCCATTTGTATTGGCATTTGTATGTACTGGACATAAACTGAAGACGGATCGGGGCCGGTATGCGGTCGAGTTCGACGACGGGAAGAACCGGCAGAACCTTGCGAAGCATGGGATTGGGTTCGATGTAGCGGAGGCGGTTTTCGACGACCCTTTCGCGCTGACCCAGCGGGACCGGATTCATGAAGAGGAAGAGCGCTTTGTGACTCTGGGTGAGATCGCCCCCGGGGTCGTGCTCTATGTCGTCCACACCGCGTTTGCGGCCAAAGATGGGGAAGAAGCGATTCGGCTGATTTCAGCCCGGGCGGCGACCAGCCGAGAGAGGAAAGCGTATGAGGAAGTTCACAAAAGAGCAGAGCCGCCAGATCGCAGCCGTGGCCACCAAAAAGGACGCCGACATTGATGTGTCCGAGATGCCGGAGGTCGTGAACTGGAGCGGAGCGGAAATGGGCCGGTTCTATCGGCCGCCGAAAAAGCCGGTAACGATGCAGCTGGACCAGGACGTTGTGGACTGGCTGAAGAGCTACGGGCGGGGCTATCAGACACGGGTCAATGCTCTGCTGCGGCACGCGATGGACAGCGCGCACGCGGCTTCGCCGAAGAGGCGGAAGTCGGCATAGGAGGCGCCGGCTGAACAGGTATGGATTGTGGCTATGAAGATTCGGGAAACGAACAAGAGAGTACGGACCCTCCCCCTTACCTCCGTACCAGGGAATGCCATGGGGCAAATTTATTTCATTCTTGCAGCGACGCTCATCACAACGTCGTCCTGGATGCACCCGCAGACGTGTAGCACGCACACCATCACGACGGGGCAAGAGGCGTTAGCAGTCCTGCGCGGACAAGATCCATTTGAAACGGATCCTGCGGCCGTACAATGCATCGCAGGCGCAATCGATATGATTGATGAGCTCAAATTTCGCGCCGCAATACCCGAGTTAGTCAGGTACCTGCCTTTTAAGAAGCCGCTATCGCCTGCCGAAAAGAAGGGCTTTTTCCTGCATCCGCCACTGGAAGGCGACGATTATCCAGCGTTGCGCGCACTGGCGAGAATTGGAGAGCCCGCTCGTGCCGACGTGCTCCGTGTCATTCAGGGTAATCAGGCATCGACACTTGTGAGAAACAATGCCGCTCACGCGATCGTGATATCGTTTGCCGTCGGGCCGGAGTTGGATGCTGCAAAGGGCATTGAGTTTCTTAAGTCGGCAAAGGCAAGGGCGGGCTCAACTGCTGGAGCGCGGGATGAAGGGGCCGTCCGATACGCGATCACTACGGAGGCCTGCAAACGAATTGAACCGCGATGTCGGAATGCTGCGGGCGGTCGCTAAGTCTCAACCCTTACCTCCGTACCGTCCGCCCTGCGCTTTTCGCTTGCCTTAGCGGAGCCGCGCGCTTCATCCTTGAGATACGTCGTACCAGAGCTCTGCGCGCGTATGGATCCGCAGGGCTTTCTTCTTGCCGAGTCGTGCCGGTGCGCGATCCCAGGCTCAGAAGACCCGCAACAGGAGGGATGGAGGGTAATACCCTCAGGGTATTACCCTGCCGTACCTTTGTTTTCAATTAAGTCTTGAAGCCCCCAGGGGAGGGGGTGGGGGTGCTCGGTCTAAACTCACCCTATGGGCGATCTGGGACGGGTGCTGATCGGGGTGGGGCTGCTGATTGCCGTCGTCGGCGTGGCGGTGCTGCTGCTGGGCAAAACCGGACTGCCGCTGGGCCGTCTGCCTGGCGACTTCGTCTGGCGCGGCAGGCACTCCACGGTCTACTTCCCGCTGGCCACCTGCATCGTCGTCAGCGTTGTCCTGAGCTTCGTTGTGTGGCTCATGCGAAGATAGCCGCAAGACAATAGCAATCTTCTTTTGGGGGAGCCCGCGTGAAGTCCATCGTGAAGTCTCTGTCGTCGCGCGCGAGCGTCAAGTTTTACAAGCGCGCCCTGACGTATGCGCTGCTGCGAGAACAGTTCCCCGAGATCGGGTCGCTGCGAGAGTACAAGGACAAGCCCGCGATCTGGTCGGCCGCGATCGAAGCCGCTGGCGGACGAGAGGCGTCGATCACGTATGTCGAGGTTGGCGTCTTCGAAGGCGAGTCGTTTCGCTGGTTTCTGGCCAACAACACCAACCCGTCCTCAAGGTTCATCGGGCTGGACAGCTTCCAGGGGCTTCCCGAGGCGTTTGGGAAGATTCCTGCCGGCTATTTCGATCTGGGGGGAAAGGTCCCGGCAATCGAGGATCCGCGCGCCACTCTGATCAAGGGATGGTTCAAAGACACCTGGGACGAGCTGCACAGACACATCGCGGACCGCAATAATCTGCTGGTCAACCACGATGCCGACCTTTACTCCTCGACTCTGTTCGAACTGGCGCGCATGGATACGCTGCGCAAGCCGTACCTCTGCGTGTTCGACGAGTTCACCGGCCCGGAGACGCTTGCGGCCGCCGACTATCGGGAGGCGTTTGGGGCGAAGGTGGAGTTGATGGGGAAAATCACGGTAAACGGGTACGCCGAGCAGGTCCTGTCGCGGATTGTGCCGCACGGATCGTAAGCGGGAAGGATAGCGGATAGAGTTTAGAGTTTGCCGTGCGCGGATGAGAGTCGTCCGACGAGTTGTGAGGGGCAAAAAAAGGGCCCCTCGGGGTGAGGGGCCAATCTGCCTTGGTTCTCTCGTTGTGTGAGAGCTTGTTGCGACCTGCCTTCCGTTGAGGCCGATCCGGTTGGCTGCGACGCAGCACCCTTGAGGGGAGGGCTGCGTGGAGTTACTGCTGCGTCGCGCCAGTCGGTGAGCCGCCATTCGGCGCGCTCAAGGACGCTAAACTGTTGGCCATCAGGCTGACACGAACCACGCTGCCCGGCTTGGCTTCTCCGCCGTTGTCCGAGCTGAGGGGTGTGTTGCCCATGGCGATTTCGTGGATCCGCCAGACCGGAATCTGGTGTTCAGCCAGGTACCGGACGACGGCTTCCGCCATATGCTGGGATTGCTGCATACCGACTGCGCCGCGGCTGCGCGAGTAGCCGGCAACTTCAACCACGTAGCCCTTCTGGCCCTGCATCTGGCTGACGACCTGGTCCAGAGCGTCTTTCGCCTTCTGGTTCAGCACGCTCTGCCCGGGACGGAAGTTGATGTCGGTGTTGGTAATCGGGTGATACTGATCGATGCCGGCAACCGTCTGGCCGAGCTGTTCGGTCTTCTGGCTGGCGGTCTGGGCGACCTGCGTGGCCTGGGTCGCGGTCTGGTTGGCCTGGCCAGCGGTCTGGTTGGCCTGGTCAGCCGTGGACTGCGCGGCATGAATGCCGTTCTGGGCGCGCTGGTCGACGTCCTTAATATCGTTGGCGTTCTTCGCCTGGAGCTGGTCGAGCTCGTTGAGCCGATCCTTTACAGGGTCGATTTGCCGGGCGACCCACTTTTTGCGAGCGAAGGGGTTCATGTGACCCCAGAAGCCCTCATTGGACTTGGTCGCCAGCGGAGCTTTGCCGGTGCCGGTTTCGGGGGTTCCGTTCTGTCCTTCGGGCGCGTTGGCGTTAGTGGAAGCACCGGTTTGAACTTGAGGTGACTGCTGAGGGGGAGTATTGGACTGCGCAACCGCTGGCAAACCCAGACTCGCCGCCACCAGCATTACGGTGATCGATCCGGGATTCAATTTGGTTTTCATAAGTTTTAGTCTTCCTGTCCTTATTTCAACGAATCCGGGAACGCTGCGCAGCACCCCGTGGTACGCGGGAGAAAGAGCACATGCTTTGCCAAACCCGGCCGGGATTCGGAAAGACCATAAGCCATTTTGAATCAGCGTTTATTCGCGCGGACGGAAGGGCCGAACGGCGGGTCCCGGGGACGGTCGTGCAGCACTTGCAGGGAGCGAAGGAAGAATTTACCGGGTTGGCACTATTTACCGGTGACGGCGATGACCCGGATTTCGGGGTAACTCTGGTTCCAGTCCTGGGAGATGTGGTCAAAGATGAGGCGAAATTCGCGGGTCTGCCGGGGAAGGATAGGATCGGCACGGACAGCCTCGGTATCCACGTAGGGGACACGCGTGCGGATGAGGTTGAGGGGGAGAGTGTCCTTCTGGACGAGCTGGTTGGCGACATCGCGGAAGGCGACCTGGACGGTGATGGCGGTGAGGGTTTCCGAGCCGTTGTTGGCGATCTGACCGTCGAGATAGGTGCTTTCGCCGCCGATGGCGCTGTTGGCCTGGCTCATCTGGATGTTACTGAGGTTCAGGCTTGCCGCGTAGGGATCCGGAGGCGCAAGGCCGGCTCCGCCGGGATTGGATGGGGCCGTGCGGTGGCTCATAAAGACGATGGCGGCAAGGATGAGGATGACCACACCGCCGGCGATGATCCAGGGCAGCGGCGATCGCGGCTCGCGAGTCTCGGGGCGGTCGGGTGGAAAGAGTCCGGTACCGGATCCGGGTGCACTCATCGAGGCGATTGTACATCCGGGAAGCGCGAGGAGAATGACGGGGCAGAGAGGTTCGAATCGTGGGTGTGAAGAGCTGGCTGCTGACGAAGAAGTGACGTCCTGAAAATTTCTGAAAAATGTCCTCGTTTTCCGAATCAGTTTTGCCGAAGAATGTGTCTAAGCAGGCAGCACAGCAGCAGTAGTTTTCGCGAGGCGCGTATGACGACTCCCCCGAATGGACCGCAGAGCTCCAGCCGCAGGCAGGAAACCGCCTATCGGATTGGTGCGATCGCAGCGGCGCTGGTTCTGATCCTTACCTGGCTGACCGCGTAAGCGCAGCTGCGCGCTGCGCCACGGGCGTGCCGCGCTCCCTTTCTGATTCCTTACCCTAATTTCGTTGCAGCTTCGCGAGCCAGGGCTCGTTTGAGCAGAACCTCGAGCGCAGCTTTGTGCTCGGCGTATTCAGCGTCGGTGATTTTGCCTTCGACGCGTTCGGTTTCGAGGGCGAAGAGTTCGTCTTTGAGAGCGGCGAGTGTCCCGGAACTGGTCACCGGCTTCTCGTGAGTGCCGTTGGGCGCGGGAGAGGAGGCGAGACCGGCGCGAACGGCGGTGGCCTTCATGCCAGGCGGCAGAGTGGACGCCAGCGGATTCGGGGCGGGCGCGGCGCCGGCGATAGCAGGCTGCTGACCGGGCTTGGCGCGGAGCATGAATCCGGCGGCGATGACGAGAGCGAGGCCGACGCCGCTGAGGATCCACCACTTATATTTCTGGAGCGGATCGGGGGTGTCGATGGGATTGCCGAGTCCGCCGCCGGGTGTGTTGGGCATCGCGGATTGACCGGACTGGGCTGGTTGGTCCGGAGCCGCACCGGACTGATCGGGTGAGCCCATGCCTTGCCCGGGACCGCCCTGGGCCTGCTGCTGTTCACGGGGCATGGATCCGGTGCCGGAGACGGTGTAGGAAACAGGGGCGCCAGGTTTCACATTGGCGGCGAGCCAGGTCTGGGTGCCGGGACCGCTTGCATCCCCCTGGAGGGGCTGAAATCCCTGGCCGGAGAAGGTCATGGCTTTGGGCAGCATGACGGCGACGTTATCGGCAGGCATCGAGACTTGGGCATGGAGGGTGGCGCTGCCGCTGTAGGGCAGGTGGTAGCCAATCTGAAAGCGCGTTTCGCCGGGACGCAGGGGAAAGATGAAGGCGTAGTGGCCTTTTTCACCGGTGGGCACTGGGGAGCTGGCGACGGCCATGCCGCCGGGACCGGCCGCGGTGGCGCCTTCGAGGATGGCGTTGGGGGGCAGGTAGACCTCAAAGCTGTGGGCGCTGAGCTGAGTCTTCGGCGGCTTGGATTCGTTGCGAACGAAGTAGCTCTCGGTGACGCTAAGGCCCTGCTGGTCGGTTTCCATGCGGGCGACGTCGGCGTAGAGGTGGAGACCGTCGACTTTCGGAGCGACGTCAAAAACGTCGATGTTGACGCTGGTCGTGTTGGGGGGAACCGGACCGTAGTAGGAGGCCTTCTGGTGATCGACGCGGACCAGATGCATGCCCTGAGTGTCGGGCACGTTGAAAGAGTAGTGACCCTTCGCGTCGATGGTGGCCTGCGCGGATTCGGTCATGCCCTGCTGCAGGTCGAGGAGCACGGCGGTATCGCCGGCGGCGGGCTTGCCGGTGGTCTTGTCGATGACGGTTCCGGAAATGGTGGCGGCCGCGAGCGAAACAGGCAGAGCGAGAGCGGCTAAAAGTGAGAGTCGAGAGAGCAGGTTCTTCATGGAGGTCCAGTCTTGCTCAGCCGTGCTGCGGGGCCTGGTAGGGGGCGAGGGCATCGGATTCGAGCAGATCGATTTCGGCCACGGTTTCGGCGGCCTCGTTTTCCAGCTGCGCACGCTGTGCGGCGTAGTCTTCTTCGGGGTATTTTCCGGCGCGAAACTCGAAATTGAGATCGCGAAGATTGTCGTAGAGAACCTCGCGGCGTTCACGCAGATATTCGAGACGGGTCTTGGCGTGCTGAGCCTGGACATTTCGCTCCGGCCAGAAGACGAACAGGAAGGAGCCGATGAGGAGAACGGCGCAAGCGACGGTGGTCATAGGGTCTCCCCGAGGTAAAGGTTGGGGGGTGCAGGGCTCAGGGCACAGAGCTCAGAGCTCAGGGGAAAACTGCCTGGACGGCGAGTCCTCATATTTCGGTCTCCCTGCGAATGCGGTCGCGGAGATCGCGGGAGGCGGGATCGTCGGCGACTTCGGGCGTGGTGGCGACGCGAAGACGCCACTTCTTCACAAGTAAAAACGTACCGGCGAGGCCCAGAATCAGGAGCAGCGGCGGCACGACCCAGGCGACGATGTTGAACTTTGTAAGCCAGGGTGCAGCGAGAGCGGTGGGGCCGTATTCATCCTGAAAGGCGGTGAGGACAGCGTTGTCGCTGTCGCCGCGATCGACGGCAGCGCGAAGCTCCACGGTCATTTTGGCGGAGGCCTGACAGCCCATGTGATTGCACTCGAGGAGAATCTCGTTGCAACCGCAGGTGCACATGATCTTGTGGCCGAGATCGCTGTAGCGGCCGGCGGTGTCAGCGGCGCCCATGGTGAACACGCCGAGGACGATGATGAGGGGGAGAATCAGACAGCGCAGAGCGGTTTGGGAGAATCTTCCCGGAGGAGCTAAAGCCCAGCTCTTTTTGGGGCTCTTTTCGGCATGACTGAAGTCATGCCCTGATAAAACAGCGGTTCTGTTCTGCCCACCGGACTTGTGCGTGATTCGGCGCATCAGACGCCTGCCCTTCCCGCCGGGACAGCTTCGGCTTCAGCTTCCGCGGGCACGCGATGGCGCTGGGAGGCAATGGCGGCACTGAGGTTGGGCAGCAGCGCGATGAGGGTCCCGAAGATCGTCACGAGCACGCCGATCCAGATCCACGCGACGAGCGGATTGAGGAAGGCCTTGATAACGGGTTGGCCGGTGGAAGGATCCTTGCCGGCGTAAATCACGTAAAGATCCCAGGCGAGCGTGGAGTGATTGGCAACGATGGTGGAGGGCTGCTGGCTGGCGGAGTAGAAGCGGAGCTCAGGCGCGAGCTTCGTGACGAGATGGCCGCCGCGGTAGACGTTGAGCATCGCGAATTCGGTGTCGTAGTTGGGATTCGAATCCTGGGAATAATCGAGGCACTCGACGCGATAGGGACCGAGGTTGAAGCTTTGCTTGTAGCTCATGGTGCGCTCGATGCTCTGATTGAACGCCTGGCCGCTGATCCCGATGAAAATGAGGACGACGCCGAAGTGGACGATGTAGCCGCCATAGCGCCGCGTGTTGCGGCGGGCGAGCTGCACCATCGAAGCGAAAAGGTTCTGATGGGATTTCTGCTGGATGACGCGGCCGCCGTGGAAGAACTCGGCAAAGATGGCGGTGATGACGAAGCCGGCGAGAGAGAACGTCATCCAGGCGTAGAAGGCGCCCTCGTGGTCGGTCGTCAAGATCGTCCAGGGATGAACGCCGAGCGGGATGAGCCCAACGGCGACGACGAGGGCCACGATGCCGGGCAGCACGAAATTTTTGCGGATGCTGCGCATCGAAGTGCTGCGCCAGGCCAGCAGCGGCCCCATGCCCGTGAGCAGGAGCAGAAAGACGCCGATGGGGACAGCGACGCGGTTATAGAACGGCGCGCTGACCGTGACGCGGTTACCCTGGACGTATTCCGAGAGGACGGGAAAGAGCGTGCCCCAGAGCACGGTGAAGCAGGCTGCGAGCAGCACCAGATTGTTGAAGGCGAAGCTGGACTCGCGCGAGACGAGGGATTCGAGCTTGTGCTCGGTTCGAAGATGGTCGCGATTGAGGATGTAGACGAAGGTGCAGACCGCGAGAACGATGACCAGGAAGACCCAGAACCAGGTGCCGATCGAGGACTGAGCGAAAGCGTGGACGGAGCTGACCAGTCCTGAGCGGGTGAGAAGCGTGCCAAGGATGGAAAGCATGAACGTCGAGAAGATGAGCCAGACGTTCCAGCTCTTCATCATGCCGCGTTTCTCCTGCATCATGACGGAGTGCAGGAAGGCAGTGCCGGTGAGCCAGGGCATGAGGGAGGCGTTCTCGACGGGATCCCAGCCCCAGTAGCCGCCCCAGCCGAGGACCTCGTAGGCCCAGTGCATTCCGAGGAAGATGCCCACAGTGAGGAAGAGCCAGGTGACCATGGTCCAGCGGCGGGTGACATGGATCCACTTCTCGCCGGGGTAGCGCATGATGAGCGCGCCAAGAGCAAAGGCAAAGGGCACGCTGAAGCCGACGTAGCCGAGGTAGAGCATCGGCGGATGAATGACCATCTCCGGATACTGCAGGAGTGGATTGAGGCCGTTGCCGTCGGGAGGCACGGCACCCGTGACCAGGGAAAAGGGCGTGGCCGCGACGTTGACAAGGAGCAGGAAAAAGACCTGGACGCCGGCGAGAATGGTGGAGGCGTAGGCAAAGAGCTTGACGTCAACTTTGTGGCGGAGGCGAAGAACGAAGCCGTAGGCGGCGAGGAGAAACGCCCAAAGGAGCAGCGAGCCTTCCTGTCCGGACCAAAGGGCGGCGAACTTATAGGCCGCGGGGAGGGCGCGGTTGGAGTGCTCCGTGATGTAGGCAACGGAAAAGTCGTTGGTAAAGGCAGCCCAGACGAGAGCGAAAGCGGCGCAGGCGACGGCGAAGAAGCTGGCGATGCCGGCGCGGCGGGCGGTCTCCGCAAGGCGTTCAGGAGCGATGGCTCCGCGAGCTCCAGTGGCGAGTTGGCGCAGGGCAACGGCGCCTGCCAGCAGGTTATATCCGCTCAGAGCGAGGGCGACGAGGAGAGCAAAGCTGCCAAATGCGGGCATAGGGATTCAACCTTCTGATTGTCGCACTTTTGGGGAACTGAAACGGCGGTGCGGCAACCAGGCGACGCTCTGATCTTCTCGTCATAGCAAGAGGGGCGCTGTGACAAATCTCACACCGGCGAGGGCGCGGATCCCATGCAAGGGGTGGGGAAATGAGGGGGCAGGCGCAACGTACGCCGGATCAGGCAGTGCGGCTGAGGGGGTTCTGCAGGACGGATCGTACCAGTGCCAGCAGCTCTTCGGGAGGAAAAGGCTTGACGCGGAACATGACATCGAGATCGCGATACTCGTCCTCGGCCTCGCCGAGTCCGCTCAGCACCAGCACCGGGAGGTTGGGATAGCTGAGGCGGAGCTGCGCGACAAACTCGGGGCCGTTCATGCCGGGCATAAGGTGATCGGTGATCACCAGACCGACGGAGCTTTCCTGCAGGAACTCAAGGGCCTGGCGGCCATCGGAGGCCAGCGCGACACTGCGACCGGAGCGGGCAAGGATCGCCTTCCTGGTGGTCGCCTGAATGCAGTTGTCGTCCACCAGCAAAATGTCAGCAGCCATTGGGATGGAGGATTCCTTTGACTTAGTAAAGGTTGCCTGGGAAGAGGTTCCGAAAGTAGCTATGGGTACTACTTTCGCTACTCCCGATTGACCCCGCAAACCCTTTTACCTGTCAAGTCGCCTGTGGCGCAAGTGCAAAACCCGGAAATTGCATGCCACTTTCGTTCGTGATTGTGACTCTGGTGTGAGGAGCGGGTGGGCAACCCGACCGGAGTGTGGTTGCGCATTGAAAGGAAAGGGGCGGAAGTCCAGAGGACCTCCGCCCGGGAAGCTGTCCGGCGGCCTGGAAATGCCCGGCTGCCGGGGTTGGGATTTAGAAGGTGATGCGGCCGCCGAACTCCATCTGGCGGGTGAACGGCTTTCCGTTAATGTCCTCTTCCTGCGTGTTCAGGACACCCCAGCTGGTGGGATCCGCCAAGGTATTGGTTGGATCCACGAACTGCCTGTGGTTCAGAACGTTAGAGGCAATGAAGGAGAATTCGAAAGTCGCCGACTCGGCGATTCGGATGTCCTTCTTCAGTTCCGCATCCATGTTCCAGTAGTTCTGACCCATGAACGGTCCAACGCCCGGGTTTTTGGTGTCCATGCCAAGGATTGGCGGCCGCACCTGGTTAAAGACCGAGACCGGATCCGAGAACATGTTCACCGGTGTGGTCGAGGTTGCGGTTCCGATCCCGCTGGCGCCAGCTACGCCGAAGTGCGCAGAGTGCCCAGCTTTGTACTGGGTGTTAAACACGCACTGCTCATTGTCGAAGTAGCTGCTGGCGTCGCCGGAACCGAAGGACTGACCACCCGAGTTGGTATTGCAGTAGACAGGCGCTCCAGTACCAGCAGTGAACAGCGGTGCAAGGGTCCATCCTCCGGCTGCGCGTCCCAGGAATCCCCTCTGGTCCTTGAACCAGGGGTCCTGCGCCACGATGTAGGTGTTGTAGAGGATGCGGTGATCGAAGGCCTGCTCGCCGTACATGGCTCCCAGGTTGAAAGGATCGTTGGGGGTGTACTCGCTGGAGGCCTGCACGAAAGCTCCTGTGCCCAGCGCCTTGCTCCAGGTGAGGTTGTGCTGCATGGTCAGGCCGTGCCAGTTGTGCGTGCTGAAGCTGACAAAGCCCCCGTTGTAATTGCCGTATCCCACGCTCAGGTTCTCAGCGATGCCGGAGGTCGCCTGCCCGCTGGCACCAAAGGGAGAACCCGCGATGGGCGTGTTCTGCATCGAACGCGGGATGAGGGTGGGATTGAATCCGCCATTATCCAGATCGGACCACATGGACCATACAGACTGGCTTGTGAAGTTGCTGAGTTCCTGATCCAGAACCGCAGCGGTACAGCTGGCATAAGGAGTGCCCGAGCCATTTGACATTGTGCCCGAGCAGTAACCGCTGTTCAATGCAGCCTGGAAGAAGCCCTGGGACGCCACTGAATTGATAAAGGCGTCATAGGCCGGGTTGGGAGTAGCGGTAGCACCGGTGCCGAGTTTCGCAGCTGGGACATTGGCTCCGCACGCCACCTGTGAGGTTGCACAGCCGAGGAACTTTTCCATGGCTGCGTAGGCTTGCTGGAACTGCTGTCCGCCGACGGACGTCATGTAGGGAACGGCGTTCAGGTTGATGGGCTGATATTCGTGGTGGATCAGGCGCCCGATGTAGCCGACTTCCATCAGCAATTTGGGTCCAAACTGGTGCTGAATGGTCAGATCGAACGAATCGACATCATTCGGGCGGAATTTCGGATCCATGGCTTCACTGGCCGAACTGGCGACGGCATTGAAGCCGGGATACACCGGTTGGGGCAGGGTGGCAGCAGGAGTCGGCAAGGGAGCTGAGTTGCCGTCCACGCCGACGCGATAGGCGGTTGCTGCGTTGGGGTTGGTCGGACCGCAGGCGCCGGAGGCGAAGGGTTGGGGGCAGGCGGCGGCCTGAATGAGGCCAACGCCGAGCAGCGGAACCAGAACCAGATCCACACCATTGAGACGGCCATAGATGCGGCCGTAACCGCCGCGGATCACCGTCGTTTTGGAGAAGCTCGGGTTCCATGCCACGCCGACGCGCGGGCTGAACGAACCGTAGAACGGGTCGTAGGGATACTTCCGTCCTCCGCCTACGTTATTGACGAGGGCGAAGCCGATTTCGGGGTTATAGACTTGTCCCTGTTCGGCGGCCGCTTTCCGCTGAGCGAGATAGTCTTCGGTCTGGATGGGTTCATCGGCAGAATCAACGAGCACCGTCTGCCTGCCCTGCTGTTCGTGCGGCGGCATTTCGAGGGTGTAGCCCATACCGTAGGTCAGCGTGAGGGACGGCTTCAGGTGCCACGTGTCGCTGGCATACGCGTTGTAGAACGGGATGACGTCTTTGTCTTCAGCGTGGGTGAGCGGCGGGTTGAGGGTCAGGTTGCCGGCGCGGGTGAAGGCCTGCTGCGAC
>DASRRO010000168.1:0-1815 GCA_035656855.1 Acidobacteriaceae bacterium
CTACTGGATGCTCCTCGCCGCGCAAGGTCCTGGCGGCCCTACAGGCACACCCGGCGCACAAGGTCCCGCCGGCCCACAAGGTTTGCAAGGCTCAACCGGCCAAACCGGCCCGCCAGGCGCCGCCGGTCCCACCGGAGCCACTGGCGCTCCCGGCATGAACTTCCGCGGCCCGTGGTCGCCCTCCATCTTCTATTCCGCCAACGACGCCATCAGCTTCGACGGCTCAACCTGGCTCGCCCTCGCCGCCAACTCCAGCTCACAGCCTGACCAGTTCCCCCAGGCCTGGACCGTCATCGCCCAGGCCGGAAGCCTCGGTCCCACCGGCCCCGCCGGCACCGCTGCCACTGTCTCCATCGGCGCCGTTACCACTCTCGCGCCGGGCGCGTCGGCCACCGTCACCAACAGCGGCACCGCCCAGGACGCCGTCCTCAATTTCGGCATTCCCCAGGGAGCGACCGGACCGGCGGGCACCGGCTCCGGCTCATCCTCCGGCGGAAACAGCTTCGCCGCGATGTACCACCCTGCCAGCTTCAACAACATCTACTACGCGCTCAACTCGCCCAACGCCTCCACCACCGAGAGCGATTCCGTCCTCGCCTGGATCCCGCAATCCTGCACCGCCACCGAGCTCGACGTGCAGTCACATCAGAGCGGCAACATTACCGTTACTCTGCGCCTGGGCACCTCGGCAGCGAACATGGCCGACACCGCGCTCGCCTGCGCGCCGTCTTCTAACTCGTGCCCCGCGCTCGGCTCCCTCGCCATTCCCGCGGGCAGCTTCGTCGACCTGCGTATCAGCGGCACCTCCGGCACCGTCGCCGGCGTCTGGACATCTCTCTCCTGCAACTGATCTTCTAAGTAAGCTCAAACGGCACTTTCGCCTTTGATAAAATAGAGATATGAGCGGACCTGGCAAGGCAGATTCCACGAAGGGATATGTTCTGGGAAGCAAGAGCTTCGCGGCCATCTCGGCCATAGAAGGGCTAACGCTCCGTTCTGAAAGCAGAGAGCGTCTCGAACGGACCATCTCGCTCTCTCCATCCCAGCGCCGGGCTGAAACAGTCCGGGCCTTTTCTGGTGCGCAGAAGCGCAGATGAGCTCTGAGGCGTATGACGCCTTTGAGGACCCGTATGCCTACCCTGGCACGACGGTCCTCAGAAATCTTCTCGATATCCATGACGGGACGCGCCTCGAAGCCTTCGAGGTGGAAATCTCCACGTTGCGCTCGGAAGAGCCGCTGCCCGATGGCGGCTTCGATCCGCCGCACTATTGCAGCGTGCATCGTCACCTCTTTCAGGATGTATACGAATGGGCCGGGCAGTATCGCACCGTCAGAACAGCAAAGGGCGGTAACGCCTTCTGCTATCCCGAAAACATCTCCACTCAAATGGATGCGCTATTTCAGGAGCTTCACGAGGGTCAATTCCTCCAGCATCGAAGTCGCGATGTATTTCTTTCAGGCATCACTCGTTTTCTCGGCGAGCTCAACGCTGTCCACCCCTTCCGAGAGGGAAACGGGCGATCGCAATTGGTCTTTCTTGGATTGCTGGGGACGACCTTCGGTCATCCCTTCGACTTTCAAAAACTGGATCGCGAGACGTTTCTGCCCGCAATGATCGCCAGTTACTCCGGCGATCGGCGGCGGCTCCTGGCAGAGTTGAAGAAACTGCTCCTCTAAAGCGGCAGGCTCGCCCTCAAATCCACCACCAGCTCCCGCAGCAAACCCGCATCGACCGTCCCGTGATTTTCCAGCAGGTGTTCGATCTCGCGCGCGATCTCGGTTCCCCGCGGATACCCAAACATCCCCAGCGACCC
>DASRRO010000169.1:0-3017 GCA_035656855.1 Acidobacteriaceae bacterium
CTCGCTTGCAGCCGCCAGGCCAACTTCGCTCCAGGTACCCCAGTCGATGCTGATCGCCGGAATTCCTCGCGCGCGCTGCCTGTGCGACATTGCGTCCAGCATCGCGTTGGCAGCAGCGTAATTCGCCTGCCCCGGAGTTCCAAGCACTCCCGCGGCGGAAGAATAGTAGACAAGGAAGTCGAGATCACCGCCTTGCACATTTGCGTCTAGCGCCAGAGCCCCGCCCACCTTGGCTGCCATGACGCTCTGAAATTTGGCTTGCGACAAGTGCGCAACCACCGCGTCATCCAGAATTCCAGCGGCGTGCACGATGCCGCGCAGCGGCGGCATCGTCGCGCGTATTTCGTCCATCAGCGCGTCGATTTCGGACGCGATACTCACATCGGCGAGACGGATTGTGACGCGTGCCCCAAGCTCTTCCAACTCCTGTACTGCCCGCAGAACCTCGTCCGAAGGGCTCCGGCGCGATGTCAACACCAGGTGCCGCGCTCCTCTTTCGATGAACGCCTTTGCCGTCACCAGTCCCAGGCCACCGAGGCCTCCAGTGATGAGATAAGTTGCATCAGCTGTGAGCCGGCCGTGACTCCGCCGGACCATGGCAGCCTCGTCGCGCAGATTCAGGATGATCTTGCCGATGTGCCCGCCTTTGGCCATCAACTGAAAGGCGTCATCGGCTGCTGAAACTGAGAAGGGGCGGATGGGCAGTGGTTTGAAAATGCCCTGGTCAAACATCTCCATGATCTCTTGAAGCATGGAAGCGACCATCGGCCGACGGTCCTCGACCGCCTGCGCCAGGTCAACGGCAAACAGCGAAAGATTTTTCAGGAACGGCCGCATGCCGATCCTGCTGTTCTCCCGGATATCGCGATTCCCTATCTCAACGAACCGGCCGTAGGGAGCGAGAGCCTCCAGGCCTGCAGTGATGGCAGGCCCAGCCAGCGAATTCAGGACCACATCGACACCCTGTCCGCCGGTCATTTCCAGAACTTCGCGGGCGAAGTCCAGTTTCCGGGAGTGCATAATGTGCTTCACGCCCAGGCTCCGAAGATAGTCCCGCTTCTCATCGGAACCCACGGTCGCATAGATCTCCGCGCCAACCCATTTCGCGATCTGGATTGCGGCCAGCCCTACCCCTCCAGCCGCTGCATGAATCAGAACTCGTTCTCCCTTCTGCAGCCGAGCCAACTTCACCAACCCATACCATGCCGTGAGGAAGACGCAGGGAATACCGGCAGCCTGCGAGAAGCTCATCTCCTCCGGTTTTTTTAAGACAAGCGTCTCAGGCACGTTGACACGGCTGGCAAAAGTGCCGATCTGAAAGGATCCCGTGATCGCGAGGACCTCGTCGCCCGGACGTAATCCCTTCACCCCATTTCCTATACGCACTACCGTGCCGGCACATTCTCCCCCGAATCGCGAGGCGGCAATTGACTCGTTTACGCCCATCGCCCCAAGGACATCCTTAAAGTTCAGCCCTGCTGCCTCAACCGCTATCTCCACCTCGCCTTCACTGGGCGTCTCAGTCCAGGCGGAGACCAGTTCAAAGCTGTCGATGGCGCCAGGAACATCTTGAACAAGTTCGAAGTACTCGGATTCGTGCTGTGCGCTACGAAGTTCGTTGACCGAAATTCTCTGTGCACGATGCGCGGCCGGTTCAAAGCGGCTCAACCGTGCCGCAGACCTGCCTGATTCGCGCAAGGCTACACGGCTTTCGTTTCCATTCTCGAGTAACACATCCGCCAGGAGATAGGCTTCTCTGTCGAGCCGGACCTCCGACAGATCGAGGCAACTCGCCTGCGACAAAGGATATTCATGGCTCGCCGATGCGAAAAATCCCCAGGCTCCTGCACCCAGTACATTCTCTACCGCTTCGCCATTCACCGATTGAGTACCGCGCGTGATCATCCAGATCCGCGCACGATCCGACCCATCGTCAATGTCCGCCAGCCGCGACACGATAATTGCGCCGTCGGCCAGCACCTGCTGAGCTTCGGCCAGAGTTGAATTGCAGTCGAGATCCAGCGGTGTCAGCCACACCACGCCGGAGATCGCATCGAGCCCGGAAATCGCATCGAGTCCCGCCCCGCTCAGCAACGTCGAGGGCTCCACGACAACCGGAGCCGCGCCTCTGAACTCGAGGGCCTCCGAAAGCTCCTGCACCGCACCGGATCGGTCGGCAATCAGCAACCATTTCCCGGCGGATGTTCCGTGCCCGTCGCCAGCCGGCGCACTCAGACGTTCCCAGCGAATTTCATAAAGCGATTCGTCCGTGTCTCGTCCCCTCGGCTGCAACGGGCGAAATGCCAACCCACGAATCGCAACGATCAGTCTGCCCGCGTCATCGAAGAGTTCCACATCGCCGACCATCGTGTCTGAGCAGGCAGTTGCACGCGCATAGAGTGCGTCTCCAGCGACAGGTATCGACTTCCATTCTGTTCTTTCCACAGACACCGGCAAAAGCGTTTCAGCGGTGCCATTTTTTTCGATCAGGAGTCGGCCGAGAACCTGCATCGCTGCGTCCAAGACAGTCGGGTGCAGGAGATAACTCTCCCGCCGCAGCTCGTCGGGGAATCCGACACGCGCCAAACCGCTCGTTCTCTCAAGCGCCAGCCAGTCAATCCTGCAAAAGCTCGGCCCGAAGTCATACCCCAGCGCCGCCATTCTTTCCGCATGCTGCGCGCCACTTGTGGTCCCGGAAGCAAACTCCACATCTTCCCAAGCCTTTAGCTCGACGCGCTTCGGTTCATCCTGGGCAACGCGGCGCAACAGGCACTCTGCCGTCGGCCTCCATTCGCCGGTCTCATCCTCGCGGACGAAAAACTTCAATCCATACACATGGTGGGACTCCTCGGTCGCCACAACCTGCAATTCGAGGCCACCTTCTGCCGAAAGCGGGGCAGCCTCGGACAACTGCAATTTTTCGACCGCTGCTGCATCGCCGCCAAGGATGCTCTTCGCTGCGGCTCCAGCCAATTCTATGTATGCACTCGCAGGCAGCAGCGGGGTGCCTGCCACTG
>DASRRO010000170.1:0-13750 GCA_035656855.1 Acidobacteriaceae bacterium
GTGCTCGAGCGCCTCATTCAGACCGGTTTCGTCGGTGGTCATCGTCTTGATCTTGATGACCTCGTTGCTGCCGTATTGCCGGACCAGGCCAGCGATGATCTGATTAGCCTCATCTGCGTCGGACGCCCAGTGGACCTGGCCTCCCGCCGCGGTGCAGGCCTTTTCAAACTGCAGCAGGTAATGGTCGAGGTGGCGGAGCGTATGAGCCTTGATGGCGCTGGCGGTAGTGCGCAGGTCCTGCCAGTCGGCGGTTTCGGAGACGACCTGGGCGCGCTTGCGCTGGATTACGTCTGTGGAGTGCCGAACATTCTTCCGCAGCTGCGCATCGTCCAGAAGCGGCAGGGCCGCCTCCTGGAACGAAGGCGCCGTTGCGGACTCGCCCACGCGAATGCTCATACCCTCGCCGCCTCCTGATCGTCGGTTTCCGTCGGCGCCAGGATTTCGGCAATGTGGGCCATGCGCACACCGGCGCGCTGGCGGTGCAGGCCGCCGAAGATGTGCATGAGGCAGGAGGTGTCGACCGCAGTCACGACCTCGGCGGTCGTGTTCTCGACGTCCCTCATCTTTTCGGCCAGCATGGCGGCGGAGACGTCACCCATTTTGATGGCGAAGGTGCCGCCGAAACCGCAGCAGCGGTCGATGTTGGGCAGGTCCACAAGATCAATGCCGCGTACTTTTCGCAGCAGCCGAACAGGCAGGTCGCCCAGGTGCAGGCTGCGCTGCGAGTGGCAACTGGCGTGATACGTGACGCGGTGAGGGAAGTATGCGCCAACGTCTTCGAGGCCGAAGCGATGGACGAGCAGTTCGGTCAGCTCGTAGACACGGGGAAGAAGCTCATCGACTGCGCGCGCCAGTCCGGGGTCGCTCTGCTCGGCGGCCATCTTCGGGTAATGATCGCGGATCATGGCCACGCAGGAGGAAGATGGAATGCAAACGGCTTCGGCATCGGCAAAGATCTCGACGAAGCGCCGCATCAGCGGCATGGCCTCCTGCTGGTAGCCGGTGTTGTAGTGCATCTGGCCGCAGCAGGTCTGCTCGAAGGGGAAATCGATGGAGTGGCCCAGCCGTTCCAGCAGCCGAACCACGGCTTTGCCGGTGGCGGGAAAGAGCGTGTCGTTGTAGCAGGCGATAAAGAGCGATACGCGCACGAGGGACTGGCTCCGAGCTTTCATCATCCCACCACAGGATCGATCGCGGGACAAATTTCCATTCGGGGGGAAGTCTCGGGTAAGGTGATGTTGCCGCGACGACCGATCTCGCGAGCGTGAAGAATCGAGGAGCAGCAATGCGCGGAGCAAATTCGGATACGCGGAGAGAGTTCTTTCGCCTGGCGGGCGCGGGCGTTACCGGTGCCGCCCTCGGCATGGCAGGGGCGCCCACCCCGGCATCGGCGCAAACTTCGGCGGCTCACAGTACCGGTATGTTCTCGGTTCGGGACTTCGGTGCGGTTGGCGACGGCAAGGCCAACGATACAGCGGCAATCAACAAGGCGATTGAGACGGCAGCAGCGGCGGGAGGTGGCACCGTCCTGTTTCCGCCGGGAACCTATGCCAGTTATTCAATTCATCTGAGAAGCAGCATCGAATTGCGGCTCGATATCGCTGCGACCATTCTGGCGGCGGAAGGGCCGCACTACGACCCGGCCGAGCCAAATCCGTGGGAAGCCTATCAGGATTACGGCCACAGTCACTTCCATAACAGTTTGCTGTGGGGCGAGGACCTGCAGGATGTCTCCATCACCGGCGCGGGACTGCTCCACGGCAAGGGTCTGACCAAAAGCGAGAGCGGACCCGGGCAGGCTCAGGAGCCGGGTATGGGCGACAAGACGATCGCCCTGAAGAACTGCCGCAATGTGATCCTGCGCGACTTTGCCATTCTGCAGGGGGGATGGTTCGGAATTCTTGCGACCGGAGTCGACAATCTCACCGTCGACAACCTGCTCATCGACACCAATCGCGACGGCATGGACATCGACTGCTGCCGGAATGTGCGCGTCTCCAACTGCACCGTGAATTCGCCCTGGGACGACGGTATCTGTCTGAAGAGTTCCTATGCTCTGGGAAAGCCTCGCGCCACCGAGAATGTAACCATTACGAACTGCTATGTCTCGGGTTCGTGGGTGATGGGAACGGTTCTTGATGGCACGTGGCAGAAATATGGTGAGGACGACAAGGTTTCGCGCACAGGCCGGATCAAGTTTGGCACCGAGTCGAACGGCGGCTTCATCAACATCGCGATTTCGAACTGCGTATTTGAGGGATGTAACGGATTTGCCCTCGAGTCGGAGGACGGCGCGCGGCTTGAAGACGTGACCATTACGAACATCACCATGCGGGATATAGTGACGGCGCCGATTTTCGTGCGACTGGGCGCACGGCTGCGTGGACCGGCGACATCGACAAAGATTGGGTCCATTCGGCGAGTGATGTTCAGCAACATTGTCTGCTGGAATGCCGCTTCTACCCTGTGTTCGATTATCAGCGGCGTGCCGGATGCGTTGATCGAGGACATCAGTCTCCACGATGTGCTGATCGTCGCCCAGGGCGGTGGGACGGCGCAACTGGGAAGCATCCAGCCGCCGGAGAACGAGCAGAAGTATCCCGACCCGAATATGTTTGGACCCATGCCCGCGTTCGGATTCTATGTGCGTCACGTGACGGGCCTCTCCATGAGCAACGTGCAGGTTAAGACCATCGCCCCGGATGCGCGGCCGGCGCTTGTGCTGGAAGATGTTCAGGACGCAAACTTTTTCCGCATTCAGGCACAGACCGCCGCCGGTTCACCCGTCTTTGCCTTGCGTCACGTCGAGAATTTCGCGGTTCGCTACAGCGAGCCGGTTCCGGATACGCGACTTCTCTCGGCGGATAACCTGACACTGCCGGAATCCCGGATGGCCTGATCGTAGCGGCGTCGCACCCTCTCCTGTCTCTGGTAGAGTGTGGGGGAGCTGTGAGTACAGCGATTTAGTTGGGAGAAATGCCGTGTTTTTGGGAATGGATGTGGGGACAGGGGGCACGCGTGCCGTTCTGGTGAACGACAAGGGCCAGCTAATCGCCTCTGCCTCCAGCGAACACCAGCCGTTTCGCACGCCGCACCCGGGCTGGGCGGAGCAGGATCCCGACGACTGGTGGCGCGCCGGGCAACAGGCCATCCGCGAAGTCATCGCCGCCGTTCCCGGCGTCCGCACTCAGGCTGTTGGTCTGACCGGCCAGATGCACGGCGCGGTCATGCTCGACAAGAGCGGCAAAGTCCTGCGGCCCTCACTCATCTGGTGCGACCAGCGCACCGGTCCGCAATGTGACTGGCTCCACGATCAGTTCGGCGGAGGTGAGAAGGGCCGTGAAAAGCTCATCGAGCTGACGGCGAATCCTGCGCTGCCAAACTTCACACTCACCAAACTTCTGTGGGTCAGGGATCATGAGCCGGAGATCTTTGCGAAGATCGCGCATGTCATGTGCCCCAAGGATTACGTACGCTACCGGCTCACCGGCAGCTACGCCATCGACGTGCATGAGGCCTCTGGAACGCTGCTGCTTGACGTCGCGCATCGGCGCTGGTCGCGGGAGGTAGAGAAGGTCGCAGGGATCCCGGAAAGCTGGCTGCCGGAGCTGTTCGAGTCGCCGGAGATCTGCGCGAAGATCAGCGTGGAGGCAGCCGAACGCACAGGGCTGACCGCGGGCACGCCCGTCGCTGCCGGAGCCGGCGATCAGGGAGCGGGCGCGGTGGGCATGGGCATTCTGCAGCCGGGATCGGTTTCCGCCACCATCGGCACCTCGGGCGTGGTTTTCGCAGCCACCGCGGCGCCCACGCGCGATCCCCACGGACGCCTGCATACTTTCTGCCACGCGGTCCCCGGGCGCTGGCATGTAATGGGCGTGACCCAGGCGGCCGGCCTGTCGCTGCGCTGGCTCCGGGAAACGCTGGCTCCAGATCAGACCTACGACCAACTCACCGCCGACGCTGCCAACCTCCCCGCCGGCAGCGATGGCCTGCTCTGGACCCCCTATCTCCTCGGCGAACGCACCCCCCACCTCGACTCGCAGGCCACCGCGGCCTTTGTTGGGATCACGGCCACCACCACCCGCGCGCACTTCACCCGCGCCGTGCTCGAGGGAGTGGCGTATTCGCTTAAGGACACCTTCACGCTCTTCGCGGACCTGGGTATTCCGGTGAAAGGCGTGCGGCTCGGCGGTGGTGGGGCACGCGGGCCTCTGTGGCGGACGATTCAGGCCAACATCTACGGCTATCCCTGCGAGCGGCTTATGGCGGAAGAGGGCGGAGCCTTTGGCGCTGCGCTGCTCGCCGGCGTTGGCGCCGGTGGCTGGCCGGACCTGGAAGCGGCTTGTGCCGCCGGCATTACTGTTGCTGAGACCATTCAGCCGGATCCAAAGCTCGTCCAGCGGTATGCTGAAGGGTATGCAGGGTATCGCCGCGTGTATCCGGCGCTGAAGGGCATTCGCGGATAGCACAACGGGAACGGGCAATCCCAATGCTGCAGATTGCCAAATTCTTCGGTCTGGCGGGAAGCGTCCTGTCGCTGTACGTGCTGCTGGGCCGCGCGTTCTTTATTCCTGGGACGAGCTGGGAAGATCGCCTCTTCTCCGCGCTGGCCACACTGGGGCTTGCCGCCAGCGTCTGTTTCGCCAGCGGTCTGCTGTTTGAGATCCCCAACCGGAAGTTCGACCCCGAACCCGTTCCACCCCTGCTGCGGACGTTGCCCGTCCGCCTCTTCTTCTGGAGCGTGAGCCTGATGGCGGTGATGTTTCTGCTGTCGTGGTTTCTGGCGAACTATTTTGTGCCGTACATCTGGAAGAACCAGCCCTACTAGCTCTGCGCCGGTTCGGAGATCGGCTTTTTCCCCTTCAGCTTCCCCCAAATCCACCAGCCCAGACCTCCGAAGATCAGCACCAGCACCAACAGCGTGAGGGCGAGGTGTTTCTTTGCCAGATCACCCAGAACCGTGATGATCTGCGGTCCATACTTCACGGCCAGAAAGCTTTCGACGCCGAAACGGATCGTCCTGCCCACGAAGACCGCGAGCATGAAATTGAGGGTGCGCATTTCAAAGACGCCCGCGCCGAAGACAAAGAGCTTCCAGGTGGTGGGGGGCGGCAGCATGGAGGGAACCATGACCGCCAGGAACTCCTGCTTCTCGAAGCGATCGCGCAGCGCTTCAAAACGAGCGCGGTTGACTCTCTTCAACAGAAACAGCTCACCCCCGGCACGGCCGAGCAGGAATGGCACCAGGCCACCCAGAGATGAGCCGGCGGCAGCCAGCAATGCGTAAACGTAGAAGTGCCGCTTGTCGTTGAAGGCCCAAAGCGCCATCAGCAGATCGATGGGAATAGGGATCGACGCCGAGTCGATAAACGAACCCAGCAGCACGCCCCACGGGCCCAGCGGCAGGAGGAAGTGCTCGATCCACCGGGTGAAGTTCAGGAAGAGGGATTTCAGGAGCGTTCAGCCTTTCTCGTGTCTGCTGGTTCGGATGCCGCAGGCTCTTCCTTCGTGCGATGCTCCGTTTTGCCCGCCAGAAGATCGACGGCGTGCGGGAGGACCGGCAGGACAGCCTCGAGCGAGTTCACGGCTCCGGCCGGGCTGCCGGGCAGATTCAGCACGAGAGTCCTTCCCAGGGTCCCGCAAACCGCCCGGCTGAGAATCGCCATCGGAGTCTGGCGTCGCCCTTCTGCCCGCATCAGCTCGGGCACCCCGTCCAGGAGCCGGTCGCAGACCGCCCGGGTTGCCTCCGGAGTTACGTCCCGCGGGCCGATGCCGGTTCCTCCGGTGGTAACCACCAGGCTCGCAGCTCCCGCGGCGCGCCGGATTGCGTCTTCGATGAGGCTTTGTTCGTCTGGAACCATAACGTGCAGCACCGTTTCCCAACCGGCAGCGTCTAACGTCCGAGCCACCAGGGGGCCCGAAAGGTCCTCGCGCAAACCCCTGGAACACGCGTCGCTGACGGTAATGACACCGGCGCTTCGAGATGGGGAGTTCCGGGAATCGGAAGTCACGAATTCGATTGTACAAACAGGCAAGTTTCCGCCGTTTTGATGAGAAAATAGTTACAAGGAATCCGTGGCGTTCCCGCTTCACCCTGCGGCGCAGTCAGAAAGCGCTCAGTGGGCCGGTTCGAGCCGCGCATTAAATGAAGTCACCCCGGAATGCCGATTCGTATAACCCCAACTGAGCCGCTCGACCCTCTGGTGGAGGAGCTTGCCAGCGAGAGCGAGTCCCAGGAATCGCCGGATTCCCGATCTGCGGCCAGCCTCTCTGAAAGCTCCAACGGCTCCGTTGTGCGTGTGCCGTTTCGCCGCCGCTACGAAGGGCTGGACCATACCGATCTGTTGCACGTCATCGACGAGCTGGAGGGCAGCCGCAGCTGGGCCGGCCTGCGGGAAAAGCTGTGGATTGCGGTCATCATCCACATGCTCATCGCCTGGTATCTGCTTTACGGGCCCAAGTACATTTACCACGTCCGCGTCGTTGATCCGTCGGTCGTCATGAAGCAGCGCCAGAAGGACCTCACCTTCCTGGACCTGCCTCCGGACGCTCTGAAGAAGTTCAAGCCGAAGCCGACGAACGTCATCTCCGACAAGGATCGCGTGGCCCAGTCGCAGCACCCGACAATCGACAGGAAGACGATGCAGGAGCTGGAAGCGATGCGACGGGCCGGACCGCCCGTTCCGGCGCCCGCCCCACCCACCCAGCAGCCGGCAGCACCCGCGCCGCCGCAGCCTCAGGTGGCGCAGCAAACGCCGCCCACGCCGCCCGCCCAGCCCCTGCCGCAAAACAACCAGGCTCATCTGGAGGCGCCGCCCATGGCGCCGCAGCCGAACTTCCGTTCTGGCGCCGCCGATCCCAACCAGCAATTGCAGCAGGCCATGCGCCAGGCTATGCAGGGCCGTGGCGGCCAATACGGCGGCGATATGGGCCAGGGCGCCGCTCCGCAGCACCAGGGGATGCAGGGAGCAGTGGACATCCTGAGCGACACCATGGGTGTGGACTTCGGCCCCTACATCCAGCGCGTGATCTGGGATACGAAGAGGGCGTGGTACCCCATCATTCCCGAAGAAGCACGCTCGCCCATCAACAAGCAGGGCAAAGTCCTCATTCGCTTCCGCATCATGCCGGACGGCAGCGTCCAGAGCATGCAGCTGGAGGGACCTTCCGGCGATGTGGCGCTCGACCGCTCCGCGTGGGCGGGCATTACCGGCGCCTCGCCGTTCCCGGCTCTGCCAAAGCAGTTTAAAGGCCCATTCCTGGAGCTGCGCTTCTACTTCCTCTACAACATCGCTCCGGGTGAGGAATGACCCCGGCCCGGCTGCGCCGCCAGCAGGCCGCCGGGATCCTCATTCTCGCCGCGCTCATTCTGGGGCTGACGCTCCTGCGCGCTAACTGGCACGCGATCTTTCCGCCAGGCTGGTGGCGCTGGTAACTCAGGCCGCGGATCTCCTGCTGTGTGCCGCCATGTTTCGTTCCGGCCGCGAGGAATTGCTTCCGAAGTCGGCCGCAAGCCCTTTATTTTCGCTGGCCATCTCCGCCTGCATCGGCTCGATCACGTTGCCAAACTCGCGCCCTCCAGCGTGCTGCTTCGCCGCTGTCCTGGTGCCCACCCGCTCTTTCGCTCCGCCTTTCTTCGCCCTGTTCTTCTTCTGCATGGCTCATCCTCCTTTCTCTCTGGATGCCCGCAGCTCGACGCAATTTGCGCGCAATCTCCGGAGTGTCCGACCGTCCGGCTGCTGTCATGCTTTTCTTCGGAGGAGACGAGTACGATGACTGCAGCTACCATGATTCCCGAAGATCAGGCCTGGGCCGCGGTTCTGGCCCGTGATCCCGCCGCTGATACGGAGATGGTCTATGCCGTGAAGACCACCGGCATCTTTTGCAGGCCCACCTGCCCCAGCCGCCGTCCGGCCCGGACCCATGTGCTGTTCTTTCCTGACCCCGACACCGCTATCAGTGCCGGCTATCGACCATGCCGCCGTTGCCGGCCGCAGTTGCCCCATGCGGATGCGGCTCTGGTAGAAGCGATTTCGGCAAAGCTCGGCAGCGATCGTCTCGTCACGCTTGAGGAACTGGCCCGCGCGACCGGCCGCAGTCCCTTTACGATCGAGCGCGCCTTCCGGCGGGTGCTGGGCATCACGCCCGCGCAGTATCAGCGCCAGCGCCGCGCCGCGTCCTTCCGCAAAGAGCTTGCCACTGGCTCGGCCCGCGTGACTGATGCCATTTACGACGCCGGCTACTCAGGCCCCGGGCGCGCCTACGAAACCGCCCAACTTGGCATGGCTCCGGGGAAGTTCCGTGCCGGCGGCAAAGACGCAAAGATCGGTTACGCCATCGGCGACGGTCCGTTAGGCAAGGTGCTTATCGCCGCCACCGAGCGCGGCCTCTGTTCGGTGATCCTCGGCGATACCGAGTCGCAGCTCAGGCGCGAGCTCCGGGCTCAGTTCCCCGCGGCGAAGATCCACCCGGACCCGAGCCTTGACCCTCACCTGCAGAAAGTGCTCTCGCAGTTCACCGGCCATCCCGCTGCTCTCGATCTTCCTCTTGACCTGCGTGCCACGGCCTTTCAGATGCGCGTGTGGGAGGCACTGCGGCGGATCCCGCGCGGCGAAACCCGGACCTATACCCAGGTCGCACAATCGCTGGGGCAGCCGACAGCGGTGCGCGCAGTGGCTCGAGCCTGCGCGACGAACCCGGTGGCAGTCGTGATCCCCTGCCATCGCGTCATCGGCAGCGACGGCAAGCCGACCGGGTATCGCTGGGGGATCAAACGAAAAGAGCAGCTCCTCGAAATGGAAGCAAGAGCCCGCTGACCCCTGCTGCGGCAGCCGCGCGGATACTGCAGTAACTCACTACTTTTGTGGGAGTTGCATCTCCTGGCAATCCTGTTACTGTCAACCTTCCGCAGGATTGCCCGGGAGAAGCTGTGGCTACTGTAGCGTCGACAGCGCGCGTCATTCCGTTCCCGTCCCCTGGCACAGCCCGGAGCATTTCTCTGGCGGAGATCCTCTCCGCACTCTCTTTCGCGCTCGATCTCACTGAAGGCGCCGTGCCCGGACATGCGTTGCGGACGTGCGTCCTGGGGATGCGCCTTGCCGAAGAACTGCGTCTCCCCGCCGAAGAGCGCGCCAGCCTGTACGATTCTTTGCTGCTGAAAGACATCGGTTGCAGCAGCAACGCGGCCCGGCTCTGCCAGATTATCGGCGGCGGCGATGAGCGAAAAGTCAAAGCAGGCGTCAAGCTGGAGGACTGGACACGGCCCAGCCGTCCAAAAGCCTCCACTCTGAGCCTGCTCTGGACGAGCATTCTCCCGGAGGCCGGAACTTTTCGCCGCGCGGCCGGGATCGTTCGCATCGGACTCACCCAGCATCGCAACAACGAGGAGATGATCACGCTTCGCTGCGATCGCGGCGCGCAAATTCTTCGCAAACTGGGTCTTGGCGCCGCCGCCGCTGAAGCCGTTCGCGGTCTGGACGAGCACTGGGACGGCAGCGGGTATCCCGAGCGGCGCAGAGGCAAAGCCATTCCCCTGGGCTCGCGGATTCTTGCTGTCGCCCAGCATCTCGATGTCTTTGCCACTGAGCGGGGGATCAACAAGGCTCTGCAGGTTCTCCACGAACGAGCGGGCCGCTGGTTCGATCCCGATATCGTCCGTGTCGCCACTCGCCTTCATCGCTGCGGCACACTCTGGACGTACGCGCTGGCTTCCACCGCGGAATACGAGACCCGGGCGGCCGTGCTCGACCTGGCTCCGGAACGCGTGCATCAACTGACGGCCGCGGACGTCGACCTGATCTGTGAGGCTTTTGCGGATGTTGTGGACGCCAAATCCTCCTTCACATTCCGTCATTCGGTCGGCGTCACTGCCGCAGCACGCCAGATTGCCCGTCGCCTGGGACTCAGTCCCGAACGGCAGCAGATGGTGAATCGCGCCGCGTTGCTGCACGATCTGGGCAAGCTCCGCGTTCCCAACTCCATCCTCGACAAGCCCGGCAAGCTCACGGCATCGGAGTGGCTGGTGGTTCAGGAACACCCGCACCTGACCCAGCAGATTCTGTCCCGCATTGCCTCGTTCCGCGAGTTGGCGCAGATTGCCGGCGCGCACCACGAGAAGCTCGACGGCTCCGGTTACCCCAATCACCTCGCCAGCCGGCAGCTTCCGCTGGAGGCGCGCATTATTACTGTCGCCGATGTTTATGGCGCCCTCACCGAGGATCGCCCTTACCGTTCAGGGCTCACCCACGAGGACGCGCTGGCGCTTCTCATTCGCGACGCACCGCAGAAGCTGGATCCTGACTGCTGTGAAGCCCTGATTCCCGGCGTGTCGAGCGACCGGACGCAGAACTGAGGCTGTCTGTCTCGGAGCGGGAATGCTATAGGTTGCGACTTTCCACCAGGGCCACGCCGGCACCGGCCAGTTTGGCCTCCATCGCCATCGATTCATCCGCGTCGATCCCGCGGCAGGCATCCCGAATGACTACCGCCTCGAAGCCGCACCGCCGCGCATCCAGCGCGGAAAAGCCGACACAAAAATCAAACGCAAGCCCCGCAAAGAAGAACCGCCGAAATCCACGCTCCCGCCCGTATCCGGCCAATCCGGTTGGCGTCGCGTGGTCGTTCTCGAAGAACGCCGAGTAGGAATCGATCTGCTTGCGAACGCCCTTACGCAGGATTAACTCGGCCCGTGATAGTTGAAGTGATGGATTAAATTCTGAACCGCGCATTCCCTGCACGCAATGGTCCGGCCACAGCCGCTCTCCTGAGACCGGATCGATATCGAACGGCTTCCGTCCAGGATGGCTCGACGCAAAGGAGCAGTGGCCAGGAGGATGCCAGTCCTGCGTGAGCAGAATGTGCTCGAGCCGGTCGGCGATCGCCAGAATTACGGGAATCACGGCGTCGCCGTCGGGAACCGGTAAGGCACCGCCCGCGCAGAAGTCATTCTGCACGTCGACGACGATCAGAGCATCCTGGCCGGTGATTTCCATCCAGACCAGAATGCCACGTTCCAGCCGTCAGTTCAGGTCGTCGCCAATCGCAATCGTGACCGGCGGCTTCGTCGTTAGCTGCGCGTCCATGATCAGCACGCTCCGCACCTGCCCATCGGCGAACTGCAGGGCCTCGCTGGTGTAAACGTCCTTTGGATTGGTATCCCCGGCCGGCGCGATCACCAGCGCATAGCTGTCTGCCTGCACATTCATGTAGCCGGAAACCGTTCCAGTTGCCACATTGCTGAGAAGCGGCCTGGCACCCGCGAGGGTCCCGTTGCTCGGGACCAGATAGATGTCCACCGCTCCGGTATGAACCGCCTGCTGCAGAAATCGCAAAGAGACATATCCGGCGGGTGGGTTGACCGCCTGGTCCGTCAGGAGCGTCGCCTGATAGCCGCCACTGGTGTCCGTGATGAACACCGAATGCTGCTGCCCCACCAGAAAGGCGCCAGCCACTGACGCGGATGCGGTAGTCGTTTTGGCCGGAACCACGTAGGCCGTCGCGTTCTCTGGCGGCAGAAAGGCGTAGTTGGTAAAAGTCGCCGCCCCAATGTTCACGGCAATTGGCGTGGAGCTGATCTCCACATCGACCGGCGGAGCATTCCAGGAGGCGTCGATCACTCGCACCATGGTTTGGGCCGGTGTCGAATCCTGAATGTTCTGGCATCCGCTGACCCAGACGACCGCCAGCGCCAGCAGGGCTGTCGCCGCCCTCCAACCCCGTCGTGCTTCCAGCTCAGTGATTGGCAACGGACCCTTGTTTCTGTTCGCTCAGGAGACTTGATCTCATCTTACCCGCGCCAAGCGCGCAACAGCAGACCATCGCGGCCATAGACCTGCCACCAACGAGGGATATAAGTCGGAACCTAGAGCGATGCTTACCTGACCGACTTGACGAGGTCAAGATAACTAAAGAACTCTGAACCTGTGCCCTCGACGCTGCGTATACTGCTCTGGAATGTTCTCCGCCTGCGTCCGATATGCTTTACCGCTCCTTGTTACTCTGGCGCTCCCAGGCTTCGCTCAGACTTCCAGCACTCAAACACCAGCAGCACCCGCCGCGGCTCCCGCTGTGCAGGATCAGCAGCAGGACAGTTTTATCGTTGCAGGTCTGACCGTCCGCACCACCAACGAGAAAGAAGCGGGCGGACAGGGTGAGATTCCGCAGCTGTGGCAGAGCGTGATGCAGGGCGATAAGCTTTCGCAGGTTCCCAACCGTGTCAGCGACGACCTGGTCGTGGTCTACAGCGACTACGCTTCCGACCACAGCGGGCAATACAACTACACCCTTGGCGTGCGGGTCTCGTCCGCGGACAAGGTGCCCGACGGCTTCGTCGTCCAGAAGATCCAGGCCGGCAGATATGCTGCGATCCAGTCCGACCAGGGACCGCCGCAGGAAGTCATTCCGGCGCTGTGGCAAAAGATCAACCAGCTGTCCCCGCAGCAGCTGGGCGGCGTGCGCGCCTATCAGTCGGACTTCGAAACCTACCCCAACGTCACCGACTGGGGCAACATCCAAATGACGGTGCACATTGGGCTGAAGTGAGGCTCGGCGCTCGATCGGCGCGCTGAATGTCGCCGAACCAGCCCACCCGCGGTGTTGGTGTGACCGGGGTGATATGTACCGGAGCCGCCGACTCCGTTAACCTGCTGCATATGAGTTCCATTCAGGTTCAGCTCCCCGATGGCTCCGTCCGCGAGGTGCCCGCCGGCACAACGCCGCTGGCCATCGCCGAAAGCATCTCTCCGCGTCTTGCGCAGGCGGCCGTCGTCGCGCGCATCCGGCCAGTGCGTGCAGCCGCCCCGGCCGCCGCAGTCACTGATGCCGTCGAAGCATCCATGTACTCTGCCGAAGATCCACACGCAGAGCGGCTGGTCGATCTGGGCACGCCACTCGAGGAAGACGTCGCGCTGCAGCTCATCACCGAGAGAGATCCCGAAGCGCTGAAGGTGCTGCGCCATTCGGCAGCGCACGTCATGGCGACCGCGGTTACGGAGCTGTTTCCTGAAACCAAGCTCGGCCACGGTCCAGCCACCGACGCCGGCTTCTTCTACGACTTCTGGCGCCCCACTCCCTTTACTCCGGAGGATCTGAAGCTCATCGAAGGCCGGATGGCGGAGGTTGTCGCCCGCAACGAGAAATTCGTCCGCGAGTTTGAGCCGCGCGAGGACGGCCTGCAGCAGTTCAAAGCCGGCAATGACTTCATGAAGGTCCACTTCGTGGAGAAGTTCACGCACCCAGGCGAAGCCATCTCGCTCTACCGGAACGGCCGCTTCGTCGACTTCTGCCGCGGCCCACATGTGCCAGCCACCGGTCGCGTGAAGGCCTTCAAAGTGATGAGCCTTTCCGGCGCCTACTGGCTCGGCGACGAAAAGAACGCCCAGCTTCAGCGCATCTATGGAACCGCCTTCTTCTCAAAGAAGGATCTCGACGAGTATCTGGAGCGGATCGAAGACGCCAAACGCCGCGACCATCGCCGCCTCGGCAAGGAGCTGGAACTTTTCACCGTAAGCGAGGAGGTCGGCGCGGGTCTGCCGCTCTGGCTGCCGAAAGGCGCCACCATTCGGCGGCTGCTCGAGGAATACATCCTCGGTCTCGAGCGCCAGATGGGCTACGAGCACGTCTACACGCCCAGCCTCGCCAAGGTCGATCTGTATGTTCGTTCCGGTCACTGGGAGCATTACCACGAGGACATGTTTCCTCCCATGGACCTCGAAACCGAGCAGATGGTGCTGCGGCCCATGAACTGCCCGCA
>DASRRO010000171.1:0-3238 GCA_035656855.1 Acidobacteriaceae bacterium
AAGATGTGCCTCATCATGATCGGCGTCGACAGGGGGGCAGTCGATAGCACCCACCGCAAGCCCGGATAACACCGCCGTGCATGTCTCCCCCAAAGGTGGTAGTCGACGGCACACGCCGCGATGGGAATGCACGGTTGCCGGGAGGACTCGCGCCGCTTTCAGGAGGCCTGGCACCGCGGCTGTCTGATGCGAGACAAAACCGTTCACCGCTCCCGCAGGGGGTACTCTCTTTAGTTCCTTCCACGGGAGACCGGGAGTAACGGCTCTCTGGTATCGCTGATTCCTGTCGTGCGGACGGAGGGCGCATGCCGTCACCGAAGCCAGAGCGCGGCAACCCAGCAGATCGGGAGCGAAGGTTACCCCTGATCCTGCGCGGCTTTCCGTGCCGCGAGACCTGTAACCGGCGCTTGAGGGTGTCGTTCTCTCGGACCACCGGTTCCTTGGGAATCCTTCGGCGGGGGAGGGACATTGCGGGATACTGCATCACGCCTGCGGGAATGAACGCGGCCTTTGACCGAGCGGGATGGCAGCTCCCCCGGGGGGAGTGCCAACCCGAACCGGCGTGACAAAATCTCAAATTCCCATTCTTAACGTTGCGGCGACACGCCCCACTGAAGTACCAGGCGGTAACACTTACTGAGCATTGCCGCGGGAGGCACTCCATCGCAATATCTCAATAGCAATTCACACAAACAGCAGGCGCAATGGCCGGCGCACCGGCAGGAACCTGCTGCTGTACCAGGGAGAGATTCGATGATCTGGCCTTCGCGGCTCCTGAGAAGTTTACTCAACGACGATTCCGGTCAGGACCTGATCGAGTACGCGTTAATCGCGGCACTGATCGCGGTCGCTGCAATTGCAGCGCTGAAAGGCCTGACGAACAAGATTGACAGCGAATTCAACACCATCGGCAGTAGTCTCTGATTCATTTCATGGCGGGATCTTCGCAGATCGGAAGTACCGTCGCGCTGCATAACCTGAATCACTTGGTTTTTGCTTTTCTTCAGTACCAGAGTTTGGACAAAAGTAGCAAAGGGTAACACTTAAATGGCATTGCGGCAAAGCGACACTCTGGCGCAATGTGACAACAATCACCACCAACGCAGCGCGGTCCGAATTTGTCTACAGGATAACCGCGCCGCCACTTACAAGGAGAACGGTAATGAAACAGCTTTTCACGAACCTGATGAACGATGAGTCCGGCCAGGACCTGATCGAGTACGCTCTGATCGCAGCCCTCATCGCCCTGGGCGCCATCGTTGCGATGGGGTCTCTGAGCAACAAAATCGGCAGCGAATTCAACACCATCGGCAGCAGCCTGTAACCATCACTGATGTTCTGACTGTTTTCGTATTTGCCGGTCTCTGGTTGGGTGGATCGGTTGGATTTGCCCTCGTCTTCGGGCGAGCAGCGATCTGAACCGGATCGACAAGATGAGGTCGCGGCCACGTTTTCAGGCCCGGTCGCGACCATCCCACCTCCCGGCACCTCACGATCGGTCAGCAATCAGCATGGCGACACAATTTCAATCCCTTTCCTGGGCCGGCGTCTCGTAACTGGCTGACCGCTCCGGGAAACGAACCGAAGGACGACGCAGCATCGTGCGGATTTCCTGGCTGCCCCCGCAAGGGAAAGTCCCAGGCCGGGATGCCGCGGCGCGATGTGCTGGCAACGACCTCGGAGCAAGTGCCCCCGGACGTCTTCCTCTCACATCGCAGGTCTTTCACGCATCTGCCTGGCGCGCCTGATTTCCCCTCCCGGATTCCAGGACGCTCAGGTGAGATGAACATCTTCGCTCCGACCGCCGATAAGGTCGAACAGAGTCGTACTGGGGTCATCGCATGTCGAATCATCTTACCGAGTGGCTGTATCCGACCGTAGCGCTGACCTGCGCTCTTGCCGGATCCGTGTTCGACGTGCGCAGCCGCCGGATTCCGAACTTCATCACGTTGCCCGGCATCCTTCTCGGTTTACTGCTGCATCTGGTTCTCGGCGGCTGGAAACAGCTGGCACTCGCCGCGCTCGCCGGTCTCATCTGCGGTGTTCTCTTTCTGATCTTCTGGCTCGCCGGCGGCATGGGTGCCGGCGATGTCAAACTCATGACCGCGGTTGCTGCCATTGCCGGCATGCCGCTGGTCCCCTGGCTTCTCATTCTTACAGCCCTGGCCGGCGGTGTGATGGCTCTCGGCCTTGCCCTTTGGCGCGGACGCCTCCGGGAAACCATCCGGAACGTCGGCGCGCTCGCCCTGCACCATCGCATCGAGGGCCTCGCCCCTCACCCACAACTCAATCTCGCGAATGCGAGGACGCTGCGTCTTCCTTATGCCCTGGCTGTTGCCGCGGGCACTGCGACGACGCTCTTCCTCACGGCGTTCCAAAGGTGATCTGATATGGCCCGCCGCCTGATGCTTGCTCTCGTCGTTGCCCTGGTAATCTCCGGCCTCTTTACGTTCTGGCTCAGCCGCAGGGTCGCCCATGCCTCGCGCACCGTAGTCCAGCAGCCCAACCAGTATGTTGCAGCTGCCCGCGCCCTCGATCCCGGCGAAGTCATCCGCCGAGAGGACCTCTCCATGATTGACTGGCCGAAGTCCCATCCGCTCGATGGCAGCTTCGTCAAAGTCGACGATGTCGTTGGCCGCGCGGTGCTCTATCCGCTTTCCGGCGGACAGCCGATTCTCGACCGCCAGCTTGCCACTCCCGGTTCGGGCATCGGTCTCACGGGAAAAATTCCCACTGGGATGCGCGCCATCGCGCTTCGCTCCGACGAGGTTGTCGGTGTGGCCGGCTTCCTCATGCCGGGGACGCACGTGGACGTGCTCGTAACCTATAGAGACGAGGCCCATCCCGAGGCGCTGACAGCAACCGTGCTCCAGGATGCCGAAGTTCTGGCCGCCGGCCATCAGGTTCAGCCGGATCCGACCGGTAAGCCTGTGTCTGTCGATGTGGTCACCCTTCTGCTATCCCCTGAGGAAGCTGAAAAGGCCGTCCTCGCCAGCGAGAAGGGGACCATTCACTTTGTCCTTCGCAACGGCGGCGATCATAGCCAGGCCGGTGCGACACCGGTCGCTCTCGCGCAACTGGCTTCCCTGCCCTCCGCCAAAGCGGAACCCGGCATGCCCGCCCCCAGACCCATCCGGGTTGCGGTAGCTCCCAAACCGTGGGTCGTCGAAACCATGATGGGCGATAAACGCTCCACGGTCAGCTTCTACTGAGGCACTCATGATACGCAGAAAGCGCA
>DASRRO010000172.1:0-39628 GCA_035656855.1 Acidobacteriaceae bacterium
CGAACCTTGCGCGATCCTGTCCATCATCTCCGGCAGCGCGCGGACAGCCGCTTAGGCACGCCTGGAAGATCAGTATTGATATGTCGGCTTGTGTCTGCATATCCACAATGGCGGCAGTTTCGACTGGTGACTACAGGCCGATGCACTCATCGAGGAGATCAGGGCGCGTCGTCGAACAATCGGGAGCTATTGGCGGCGCGATGCTCATCATGACAATTTTTGTCCAGGGAGGCGGCGCACCGCACGTTTGACATAGCGCGCCTGCGCGCTTAGTTTCGGCACTTGCAAGAAACTTGTTTGCTCTGGAGCCCCGGAATGATGCGTCGCTTTGCCTGGCTTTCTCTGTCCTGCTGGTTTGTTGTTCTGCTGCTGGCCGCGATGACCGCCGGGGGCCAGGAGGCTCCGGTTGTGCCGACTCGGCCGGCAGACGGGCAGCTGGATCCGACGCGGGAGATTCAGCATCCGGTGCTGTTCTCGTCGTTCCATCAGCCGCTGCCGGAGCAGTACATCTGGACGCACGACCCTGCGCACCAGAGCGATGCCCAACAGGAGGCACCGCGGTATTTCCGTGTGAACTTTCATCTGGACGGCGCGCCGCCGGCGGCGGAGCTGTATCTCGCGGGGCCCGGAAACGCCGATGTGTTTGTGAATGGGAGCGAGGCGGAGCGGGTAGCGGCCGATCCGCTGTCACGGATTTCGCCCAAGGTTTTCGTGATCGATGTGACGCGGCTGCTGCGGACGGGCGATAACGTGATAGCCATCGCCGTGGATCATGGGGACCGTTTGGTGGCGAAGATTCTGCCGGCGCCGCCGGGAGTGCTTGCGCCGGCGATCCTGATCAGCGGGCCGGAGTGGAAGGCGACGAAAGACAAGACCGATGGCTGGATGAGCGCGAGCTTCGACGACAGCGACTGGCCGGCCGTGGACGCCGAGGGAGGGATCGAGAGCAACATCGACTTCTTCCAGTGGAACCAGGATGCGGGGATGTATATGTGGCCCGGATACCAGGGCGAGTCGCCATTTCTGGCCCATACGTTTTTGCCGGCGGAGAAAGTGAGCGATGTGTATGCGGGGCTGGGGAGCTTTGAGAATGTGGACGCGCTGACGTCGGGCAACGAAGATCCGGCGCAGGAGTTCATCGTGCATCAGGGACCGGCGCATGCGCCGAACGAGTACGTTCCGACGCTGACGCTGGACTTTGGGCGCGAAATCGCGGGGCGGGTGCAGGTGGTTTCGGATTCGCCCGCTCCGCTGACCGTGTCGATTGCGTATGGGGAGTCGATTGACGAGGCGCACGACGAGCCGTATCTGGGCGTGGATGTGCTGCACGTGACGCCGCATGGGACGGGGCTGGGGCCGAAGTCGTCGTTCCGGTATGCGCAGATTCGGTTTCTGTCGGGTACGCCGGAGATGAAGTTTCGGGCGATTCGGGTGGAGGACATCTTCTACCCGGTGCAGTACCAGGGGAGCTTCGAATCGTCGGACAAGCTGCTCAACGAGATCTGGGAGACAGGCGCGTACACGACGCACCTGTGCATGCAGAACGACATCTGGGACGCGCCGAAGCGGGACCGCGGGCGGTGGATGGGCGATACGGACATCAGCGGGCGTGTGAGCGATGCAGTGTTCGCGGACCGGTTCCTGTTGAAGGACACATTGACGCGGCTGGTGGGGCCGCTGCCGCTGCACGACGCGGTGAACGGGATTCCCGGGTACTCGTCGTACTGGTTTACGGAGCTGGCGGATTTTTACAAACACACCGGCGACAAGGATTACGTCGCATCGATGCATGATCGAATTTTGGCGCTGCTTGCGTTTATGGATCTGGATTTCGACGCGGAGAATCATTTCATCAATCACACGCACGAGTGGCTGTACGTGGACTGGTCGCCGGGGCTGAACGGAATCAGCCCGGAGACGCAAAAGGCAACGACGCTCGAATACGTCCGCGCCTATCACGCGGGGGCGTGGCTGCTGCGCGAGTTGGGCGACACGGAGAACGCGGTGCACTGGGAGCAGCGGGCGGATGCGCTCACGCAGACGAGCCAGAAGCGGGACTGGACGGCGGGGAGAAGCACGGACTCCGGCTCGTTCGGGCCGCGCTGGCAGACGAATGCGATGGCGGTGCTTTCCGGCGTGGCCAAGCCGGAGCAGTATGGGGATATCTGGCAGAACGTACTGTCGCATGTGGGCGAGAAGACGTATCAGCCGTCCGTGATCTCGCCGTATTACGGCGCCTACGTGCTGGATGCGATGGCGGAGATTGGCCACAGGCAGGCGGCGCTGGACTGGATTCGGGAGTACTGGGGCGGGATGATTCACGAGGGGGCGACAAGCTTCTGGGAGGCGTACGATCCAGCGTGGCCGAAGGATGATCCGCATGTGGATCTGCAGGCGGACGATACCGCCGGATATCGAATCAGCCTGGCGCATGGGTGGTCGAGCGGGCCGACGTACTGGCTGATGGAGCAGGTGCTGGGGATCCAACCGACAGGGCCGGGGTTTGCGACGGTGACGATTCGTCCTGACTTGGTGGATTTGGATTGGGCAAAGGGCGGCGAGCCGACGCCGCACGGATTGCTGCGGGTGAATTTGACGAAGGAGCACGGGCTGACGGCGACGGTGGACGTGCCGGAGGGGATGACGGCGACGGTGGAGTTTCCGGTGAAAGCCGGCATGCAGCATGTGCTGGTGAACGGGAAGGCGGCGCGGGGACGGCTGGTGGAGGGCGGCAAGCGGATCGCGGTAGCGGTAAAGGCCGGGCGGAGCGAGGTACGGGAGGAGTAGGAGATCAGGGAATAGGCAATAGGAAATAGAAGAAAGGTGCTGGCGCAGTATGTCAGTGCGCCGAGGCGCGTTCCGTCGAGTGGCGGCGGATGAAGCTGGGGGAGACGAGGATGGAGCGCTGGGGCAGGTCGCGGACGTCTTCGCGGATGAGGCGGAGCAGGGTGATGGCGGCGGTGCGGCCCATTTCGACGAGCGGCTGACGGACGGTGGTGAGGGCGGGGCGAATGGTCGCTGCACCGGGGATATCGTCAAAGCCGACGATGGAGACGTCGCGAGGGACGTGGAGGCCGGCCTCGTGGAGCGCGTCGATGGCGCCGATCGCCGAGGCGTCGTTGAAGCAGAAAATGGCGGAGAAGTGGCGGTTGCGGGCGAGGAGCTCGCGGGTGGCGACGTGGCCGGGCTCGCTGCCGGGCGCGACGCCTTCCAGCTGAACCACCAGTTCGGGATCGATGGTGAGGCGAAGGGCGTCGCAGACTTTGCGGATGGCCTCCCAGCGGGCTTTGGTATCGGAGCTGAACTTCTGGCCTTTGATGAAGGCGATGCGCCGGTGGCCGAGCTCGGCCAGATGGGTCAGAGCGAAGCGGGCGGCGGCGAGGTGATCGATCTCGATGGTGAGGATGCCGTTCTTGCCGCGATGACCGGAGACGGCGACGGCGGGGATGGCGGGAACTTCGGGGAGCGGCGTGTCGACGGCGATGATGCCTTCGACAGCGCGGGCTTCGAGGAGGCGGGGATACTCCGCGAGGAGATCGGCGCGGTGGCGGTGGCTCACGACGAAGTAAAAGAACTTCTCCTCGAGAAGAGCGTCTTCAATGCCGCTGAGAACCGCCGCGGAGTAGCCTTCGCTGATTTCGGGGACCATAACCCCGACGGTGTAGCTGCGCTTTTTGCGCAGGCCGCGCGCAAAGGCGTTGGGATGGTAGTTGAAGGCGGCTGCGGCCTCGAGCACACGCTGCTGCGTGGCCTGGGCAATGCGATATTCAGCGCCGGCGTTGTTGAGGACGCGCGAGACGGTGGTGAGAGACAGGCCGAGATGCGCGGCGAGCTCTTTGAGGCTCACGTTGCTGCGTCCATTGGTGACGGCGCCATTGGTGGGCTTCGTTCGCGTTGTGCTGGGGCGTCGGATTCCTGAACTCTCGATGCAGTGGCGTGCGCGTCGCGGCTACGGTTGGTCGGGACGAAAGCCGATTTTGTCCAGCATGGGCCGGACTTCGGGGTTCGCCATGAAGTTTTTCCAGATAAGGCCGGTGCGGGCGTTTTCGATCATGACGGCCTGGGGGGCCTGATTGAGACCCATAGTAATGCCGGAGAACCAATTGCGCTGGAGATTGAACGAGTCGCGGAAACCGTAGATGCCCCAGACCTGCGCGCCAAGGTCGCGATAGAAGTGGCGGAGGGCGGCCATGGAGGCTTCCGGCGTGTAGGGCATCGCACTGATGGCGCCGGTGGGGGCGAGAGTGCCATCGTCGAGGTCGGCGGTGGGCTCGTAGGGAACGTAGCCTTCGGGACCATCGACGGCGGTGAGGCCCCAGTCGTCTGGGCCGTAGCCTTTCCAGTGATTGGGGTCGTGGATGCAGTATTGCTGGTTGATGCGAGCCTGGGCGCGATTCTGATCGAAGTAATCCGCAAAGCGGTCGTGGATGCGTTTGGGATCGAATCCCATGAACGAGTAGTCGGTGAAGAAGAGCGGCCCGCCGGTGCCGCCGCCGACCGGCAGCGTGATGCCGTAGTAGCTTTTGCCGTTGGCGTATGGGTTGCCGATGCCTTCGCCGGCCCAGCCGCTGTAGAAATCGCTGGCGGGAATGGGATGAGTGGGCGAGGCGATGGCTTCGAGATACGTGATCATCACCTCGTTCCAGCCGGTGAGTCGGTTGGCGATCGTGAAGGAGTAGTCCGGCGACCAGTGCCAGTAGAGGGCGTCGCGCTGCGGAGTGGCACGGAACCAGTTCCAGTCCACGCCTTCCCAGAGCTGGGTGATGCGGTTGTAGAGCTCCTGGCCGGAGGGTCCGTCAGCTTTGAAGTACTGGCGGGCGGCGAGCAGGCCTTCCATCATGAAAGAGGTTTCGACGAGGTCGGCGCCGTTGTCCACCATGCCGAAGACGGGCAGGGTATGGCCGGTGCTGTCGCTGAGGAAGTGGGGCCAGGCGCCGTGGTAGCGGTCGGCGTGGGCGAGGAAGCTGGTGATCTTCAGGAGCCGATCGATAGCCTGCTGCTGGGTGATAAAGCCGCGGTCGGCGGCAACGGTGATGGCCATGACGCCGAACCCGCTCGCGCCCATGGCCAGGATGTCGTCGTTGCCCGGGGTGCTTTCGCGGGTCATGCCCGAGTGCGGGCCGGCGGCCTCCCAGTAGTAACGGAAGGAGGCTTCCTGGACCATGGTGAGCAGCTGGTCGTCGGTCATGGGGTGGGTGGAGGCCGTGGCCGGCGCGGAGGGCGCCGATTCGCGCAGCGCTGAGGTGCGCGCAGTGACTCGATAACTGGCGGTTATGTGCGGATCGCCGGTGTAATCGCAAAAGCGGTTGACGCCGGGGCGCTGGACGCCGATGGGTTGGAAGGGGCCGTCATTCTCTGATCGATAAATAACGTACTGGGCGAGGGCAGGATCGGCGACCGGATCCCAGGTGATGTCGATGTGGCGCTCGTAGCCTTTGGCCTGGACGTGCTGGGGCGCGGGGGGTGCGGTCTGGTGGGCCGGAGGATCGTCTTCGATGCGGATATCGTCGAGGTAGAGGGTGTGTGGCGCAGAGTCGGCAGTGCCCTGGATGAAGACGAGGCGGTCGAGCTCATGGGGGTGAAGCGGATGCACGGAGGCGGTGCGGAAGGCGCTGAGGGGGATACGGAGCCGGGTCCACTGATGGGCGGGCAGCTCGTGCGCAAAGGCGCTGAGGTCGAGGGGCGAGGAGAAATTGCCCCCTACATCGTGGACGGCCAGATGGGGAAGGTCCGCGGCGGGTAGCGGATCGGGGGACCAGACCCAGATCCAGAGGTTCGTGCCGGGAAACTCGATGGTGCGATCGCGCCAGGTGTAGAGGTTCATCTCCGCGGTCCGCCCGCCCTCGGGCATGGATTCCCACTGGAGAACGACGGCGTTGGGGCCGCTGATGAAGGTGCTGGTTTCAATGGGGAGCTTCTTGTCAACGAGGCGCAGGGTGCTGGGAGCACTGATGCTGCCGCTCGAGTAGAAGTAGTCGCCGGCAGAAAGGCTGTTCTCGAAAAAGACCTGCTGGGAATAGTTCTGGTCGGCGCGGGCGGGCAGGACGGCAGCGAGAACCCCTGCCAGGGTGAGTGCCAGCAACCCCACGCTCCGGACTGATCGATGACGGCGGATCAAACCTTCCTCCTTGCGCCGGACGGCTCCCGGGAGCGGGCCGGAACGACGTTTCCCTTATGGTGCGCTGCGGGGCATGGCCATTGACAGGTGTCACCCTAAAGGTGTTTCCTAGTGGACGCAGCACAAACGATTGCGCAACCGTGAACAATCGTTTGTACCACAAAGGGAGGCGGGAGATCCGTAGTCCAAAGCCTTCCATCAGCCACCCGGCATGAGAACCGGGGGCGCGACCAGAAAGAACTGGGTTTTTAAGGAGCGTCAGAATGAAAGACCGTACGTGTGGAATTCCCTGCCCGCCATCCCCTGGACTTCAGAAGCTTCCTTCACAACCAAGCGGTTTCAAAATCGGGCGCTGGGCTCTGCTGTTGCCGGCCCTTCTGATTTGCCTGCTGGCACCCGCGGCGCGGGCCCAGTACAACGCTTCGTTGCGCGGGGTGATTACCGACCCGCAGGGCGCCGTCGTTAACGGAGCCACCGTAAGCCTGGTGAATATCGACACGAACGCCAGCCAGACGGTGACCACGGCCAACGGCATTTATACATTCAATGGATTGCCCCCGGCCCATTTCCGGCTGACGGTGGAAGCACAGGGGTTCAAGAAAAAGGTTCTCGAGCAGGTACAAATTATCCCCGAGCAGCTGAATGCGCTCGATGTCCAGCTCGATGTCGGTAATGTGGCGGAGACGGTCGCCGTCTCTGGCACGACACTGGCGCTGGACACCGACACAGCGACGGTGAGCGCCACGGTCTCCAGCAACCAGATCCAGCACCTGCCATCGTTCAACCGCGACGTCTTCCAGCTGGCGCAGCTGACGCCGGGCGTATTCGGCGACTCTTCGCAGGGCAGCGGCGGTGGCGCCTACAACTATCCTGGCAACCAGGGACCGGGCGGAACAGGCGGAGGCTCGGGCGGCATCTTCGAAACGGAGAACGGGCCGCAGGTTCAGACCCGCGGCGGACAGTACGAAACGAACGGCATCACCGTGGACGGGATCAGCACGACGAGCGCGGTGTGGGGCGGGACGTCGGTAATCACGCCCAGCGAAGACTCCGTGGACAACATGAAGGTGGTAGCCAACAGCTACGACGCGGAGAACGGACGGTTCAGCGGCGGCCTGATCCAGGTAACAACCAAGGGCGGAGCGAATCAGGTACACGGCAGCGCTTTCTTCAAGGCGTCGCGGCCGGGACTGAATGCGTATCAGCGCTGGAACGGTCTGGGCTCGGAGCATGCCGGAACGCCGGCCTCGCGAGGCCTGAATCGCGACCAGAACCGCTTCAACCAGTACGGGGGCAGCCTGGGCGGCCCGCTCTGGAAGAACAAAATTTTCGCATTCTTCAATTTTGAAACCTCGCCTACCTCTGCCGTGAGCACGGCGCAGGGGTGGTATGAGACCTCGCAGTTCGACTCTTCCGCGGGACCGTCGGGCAGCATTGCCGGGAAATACCTGTCGTACAAAGGCGAGAGCGTTTCCTCGAGCGCGATGATTGCGCGCACCTGCGCATCCATCGGACTCACGGAAGGCACGAACTGCGCGACACTGAGCGGAGGCCTGGATGTGGGCTCGCCGCTGACGAGCGCGCTCGGCACCCAGGATCTGACCTACGGTGGCAACTCCAACACGCCGGGCGTGGGCGGGGGACTGGACGGGGTACCGGACCTGGCCTACTTCAACACGGTGGATCCGACGAATACCTCACAGATCCAGTACAACGGCCGTGTCGATGCGGATGTCACGCAGAAGGACCGCCTGACGTTTGCTATCTACTGGGTGCCGGTGAGCACAACGGACTTCAACGGGCCGGTGCGGTCGGCCAACCTGTGGCATCACAGCCAGGTGAACGATGCGGCCTCGCTGATCTGGAACCACACCTTCTCGGCAACGCTGCTGAACCAGGCGCGCGCCAACGGGGCGGGCTGGCGGTGGAATGAGGTAACCAGCAACTCACAGGAGCCGTTCGGATTGCCGCAGGACAACGTGGACGCCATTGGAACGATTGGCAGCCAGGATGGCTTCCAGTTTTTGGGGGCGCCGGGACCGAGCAACCTGAACCAGTGGACCTACAGCTACAACGACGTGCTGACCAAGGTGCTGGGCCGGCAGAGCATCAAGGCGGGCGGCGAGCTGACGCGCCTCTATTACCTGAACAATCCCGTCTACGCTGCGCGGCCGGGATTCAATTTCCATAACCTGTGGGACTTCGCCAACGATGCGCCGTACTTCGAGAGCGGGCAGTTCGATCACTCCACCGGCGTCCCGTTTGCAAACCGGCAGGACGATCGCTCGGATATCTGGGGCTTCTTCGTGCAGGACGACTATAAGATCCGGCCGAATCTGACCATCAATGCAGGGCTGCGCTGGTCGTACTTCGGGCCGTTCTCCTCGAAGGAAGACAACCTGGACGTGCTGCGGTTCGGCAGCGGGCCGGATCCGCTGACCGGGATGAACGTCCGGGTGGGCGGCAATCTGTACACGGCGGATAAGGGCAACTGGGGGCCGCAACTGGGCTTTGCGTGGCAACCGAAGATGTCAGACAACAAGCTGGTACTCCGCGGCGGCTTCGGCATCAGCTACAACCAGAACGAAATCGCCATCACCGCGAATGGCAACGGCAACCCGCCGAATGCGGTGCAGGCCAACTTCACCTGTCCCTATCCCTTCACCAGCAATCCCACCTGCGCGGGCGTCGGCATTCTGTACCAGACAGCCGGCAACATCAACTCGATCTTCGGGTATGCGCCGAATCCGGCGACGATCACCACCTTCGGCAGCAACAACCTGCCGACGAGCGGGACGACGTCGGTCACGGGCTTTCCCGGACATGCAAAGACCATCACCAATTACCACTACTCGCTGGATGCGGAGTATCAGCTGCCTTACAACAACGTGGCGACTTTGGGATACCAGGGAAGTCTGATGCGGCATCTGCTCATCCAGAACGAGTGGAATGCGATTGCGGCCCAGAGCAATCTGGCGCTCAATCCCATTGTCAATTACCTCGACTACTACGAGAACTCCGGGAACGGCAATTACAACGGGCTGAACGCATCGTTTGCCCACAACTTCGCGCAGGGCTTCCAGGCGGAAGTGCAGTACACCTGGGCCAAGGCCATGGACGAAAACTCCGGACCTTATTCAGAAGATCCATATCCCTACGACACGCATGCCGCGTATGGGCGCTCCGACTACAACATCGGGAACGCATTCAAGCTGTTCGGGCTGTGGCAGCCGGTATTCTTCCACGGCAACAGCGCGCTGGAGAAGGTTGCCGGCGGGTGGTCGCTGAGCGGCATCTGGAACGTCCACGGCGGCTTCCCGTGGAATCCGCAGTACAACACGCAGGGCATCTACTACCAGGGCAGCGGGTACGGATCGGTACGGCCTGCGTCGATCGCGGGCGGAGCCGGTTCGAACACGTCGAACAGCACGTTCATGAAGGCCAGCAACCCGAACTACGGCGGCAACGGAACGAAGTACTTCGCGGCACCCACCTACGCTCTGGGACCGGCATTCCCGGCGACGGTTCCAGGACCGTTACCAGGAATACAGCGGAACTCGCTGAACGGCCCCGGCTACAACGGTGTGGACGCCAGCCTGGCCAAGGCGTTTGGTCTGCCGAACAACCGGGTTTTGGGAGAGAACGCAAACTTCACGGTCCGCGTTGATACTTACAACCTGTTTAACAAGACAAACCTCAATACCGGGTCGATCGACACCTCGCTGGGTGGGGTGGATCCCACGGGGGCGGTCACGTCGGTCAACTCCGACTTTGGTGTCGCCGGCGGCGCACTGGGCGGACGCACAGTGCAGTTGCAGGCGCGTTTCAGCTTCTGATTTGCCTCCCTGAAGCTGAAAATTCACAGGGTGCTCCAAACGGAGCACCCTTTTTTTGCGCTGGGGTGTCGAGCGCGGGATCGATTCGGCGCGATTACTGCTGCGCGCGAACTTCTTCGGAGATTTTGCGCAGCTCGGGGAGGATCTCTCCCAGGGGAACCGCCTGGGCGTTGCGCGTGCCGAGGGCGAAGTAGACCTTCCGATAGAGATGGTACAGGCGGTCGCTGATGGACACCGCGGCGGGGTTGGGGGTGAAAGTCCTGAAGGCGGGGCAGAGCTTTGCCTGGGCGGCTTCGACGGTGGAGAATGCGCCAGCCGCGACCATGGCGAAGATGCCGGAGCCGAGGCTGGTTGGGATCTCCCCGGGCACGAGGACGGGCTTGCCGAGCACGTCGGCATAGACCTGATTGAGGACCGGGTTGTTCTGCGGGATGCCGCCGGCGTTGATAACGCGGTTGACCGGCACGCCGTATTCGGCCATGCGCTCGAGGATGATGCGCGTGTGGAAGGCGGTGCCTTCGATAGCGGCGAAGAGCTCGTCCTGCGCGGTGTGGATGAGGTTCCATCCCAGGGTGACGCCGCCGAGATCGGGATTGACGAGGACGGTGCGGTCGCCGTTGTCCCAGGAAAGGCGCAGCAGGCCGGTTTGGCCGGCGCGGTAGGCGTCGAGTCCCTGTGAGAGCACCGAGACCTTCACGCCGGCGCGCTTTGCGATGGCGTCAAATATGTCGCCCGTGGCGGAGAGCCCGGCTTCGATGCCGGTGTATTGCGGATGCACGCTGCCGGGGACCACGCCGCAGACGCCGGGGATGAGGCGCATCTCTTTGGCCATGGCGATGATGCAGGTTGAAGTGCCGACGACGTTGACCACGTCGCCTTCGCGGCACCCGGCTCCCAGGGCATCCCAGTGCGCGTCAAAGGCGCCGACGGGGATGGGAATGCCCGCGCGCAGGCCCAATTGCTCTGCCCAGTGCGGGGAAAGATGGCCGGCGAGGTGGTCGGAGGTGCGATATTCGCCGGCGAGCTTGTCGCGGACGCCGTCGAAGAGCGGGTCGACGCCGGAGAGGAACGACTGCGGGGGCAACCCGTCCCACTTCGTATTCCACATCCACTTGTGCCCCATGGCGCAGACACTGCGCTTCACCTGCTTTGGATCGGTGATGCCGCACAGCGTGGCCGCGACCATGTCGCAGTGCTCGAAGGCGGACGCGAACTGCGCGCGCTTGTCAGGATTGTGGCGCAGCCAGTGCAGCAGCTTGGCGAATCCCCACTCGTGCGAGTAGACGCCGCCGCACCACTCGATGGCTTCCAGATTCTGCTGGTGGGCGAGGGCGGTGATTTCCTGCGCCTCGGACTTGGCGCGATGATCGCACCACAGGTAGTAGTCGTTGAGAGGCTGCAGGCGCGCGTCGACGGGCACAACGCTGGAGCCGGTGGTATCAAGGGCGATGGCCTGGACGTCATCACCGCGGATATCGGCGTTGCGGACCGCCGCGTGGGTCGCCGCCACCAAACCGGCCATCTGGTCGGCGTGCGCCTGGGTCGCGTAGTCGGGATCATCGCGTTTGCGATGCAGCGGGTATTCGTGGACGGCAGTGCTGAGGCGACCGCGCTCGCTGTCGAGGATCGACACGCGGACGCTCAGGGTTCCGAAATCCACTCCTGCGACGATGGCCATGATGCTTTTTCCTTCTTAACTCCTGCGGTCCTTCAGTGCAGTTTCAGGACCAGCACTTCAATGGAGAATGGCGGCATCCGGTGATGCAGCGTGGCCCCTTGTGTCGCCAGCGCGGTTTCTACCGGAACGATGTTCGACGGCTGCTCGAGGGTGTTGGTGGCCTGGGTATCTTTTGCGCTCAGCACCACCTGACGCCCCTGTGCGGCCAGCGTGGCGCCGTCGACATGGATGTCGAGTTCTCGCGCGTCCGACGTGGCGTTCACCAGCTTCACATAGAGCTGGTTCTTCGCCGTATCTTTGGTGACCGAGTAGAAGAACCGCGGGCCAGAGCCTTCCAGTTCCGATTTCGGCGTCTCCTGGCCGAGATATTTCGAGAACATGACCTGCGCGTAGTAGCTGGGCGAGCCGTAGCTGTGCAGCGCGTCGTAGCCGATCAGGTCCGTATCCCACTGCATGGCGCCCGCTGACCGGCTGACGTTCGTGAGCAGCGGCGCGTAGGAGGCCATGACGATCTGGTCGCTGTTGCGCTCGAGGCCGGTCATCCAGGCAGCATCGCCGAGCGCCGCGCCGAAGTTCGGGGTGGGCGTGCCTTCGCGCGTCGCCCATTCACCGACGAAGATCTTTGGCCCGCTGCGGTCGGTTTTGTCATAGTGCGTCGTATCGGCGAAGAACTGCGTTGCCCGCAGATAGTAGTGATCGTCGATCACGTCGGGGCGGACGCTCTTCACGCCCGGCGCTGTTGCGATGAGCTGCAGGTCAGGGTACTTAGCCTTGATGGCTTTGTAGAACTGAGCGTAGCGCGCATCGTAGCTGCCTGACGCGTCGAACCAGTCCTCATTGCCGATCTCGACATAGGTGAGATGAAACGGTGCGGGATGGCCGTCCTTCGCGCGTTCGGCGCCCCACTTTGTATCCGTGCTGCCGGTCATGTACTCGATCTCATCGAGTGCGCTCTGCACGAAGGGCTCGAGGTCGGGCCCGGGCGCGATGTGCTCATGCTCCAGCGCGTAGCCTGCGTAGACGGCGAGCACCGGGCGCATGTGCAGGTCCTCGCACCACTCCAGAAATTCCAGAAAGCCGAAGTCATCCGTGGACCAGTAGCCCCAGGGACTGGGATGGCCCGGTCGATCGACCAGTGGGCCGATCGTCTTCTTCCAGTCGTACCAGTCGGCGAGGTGATTGCCCTCAAGATAATTGCCGCCGGGGAAGCGCAGAAAGGCCGGATGCATCGCGGCCAGCTTCTCCATCAGATCGATGCGATTGCCGTTGGGCCGGTCCTGATACGTGGGCGGAAAGAGCGAGACCAGGTTGAGCCAGAGCGTTCCAGGATGGGCGACGGTGATCTCAAGGTGGTTGGCGAGCGAAGGCTCGATGGGGCCCGTCTTCAGCGTGAAGGTGTGCTGAGCCCAGTCGGTGCCAAGGTCGCTCACGGAGGCGCTGGCCAGGACTTTTCCGGTTTCATTGGCGACCAGGCGTACGGTCACCGGACCGACGGATTCCGAATCTTCTTTCGCGTAGAAGGAGCCCTTGTAGGTGGTGTTCGGATGCAATCCCATGCCCCAGTAGCCGGTGTTGAGCACGCCGGCACTGCCCGCTTCGGTACCCGCGCTCACGTCGATCCGCAAGCTGTGACTCAGCGCCTCGCTGGGTCCGGTCGCCTTGTCCACGGACATTTTTGCCGACGCATTGCCGTTCTCGAGGATGTACCAGTCCAGCACTCCGGACCAGTCGCCGTGAAACGTGTTATTGCTCACCATCTCCGCGTAGAGGCCGCCTTCATAGGAGTGGTTAATTTCCTCGGTCATGAGGCCGTAGAGCGTCGGGCTGACCTGCGAGGCTGTCTGATCGGCATGGATGGTGAGCACCGCCGGCCCCGACTGGGCCAACGCGCTCACGGCGGACGCGCCACACAATGCGAAGCTCAGGAAAATTCCTTTGGTTTTCGTCAGCACTGCTACCCCTCCCCGCAACCCGATGAATTCGGTTACAAATCCGCCAGCTGATGTGAACGAAAGAACTTTATACCCAGGCCGAAGGCCTTCGGGTACATCTTTTTCCCATAGTTCAGGAGAGCGAACCACCGCCCGCGACGGCGGCCTGCTTGCCGCCACCTTCAAAATACTTCTCGATCTCCTCCAGCGTCCGCCCCTTGGTCTCCGGCAGCAGGAAGGTGGCGGTCAGGAAATAGAGAAACGTGCAGCCCGCCCAGAAAAAGAACATAGCGTAATACCCAAAGATGCCGACCACCGGCAAAAAGAGTGCAGCAATCGCCGTCGAGATCCCCTGGTTGATGAGCATGGCGACGCCCATGCCTGTGGAGCGAATGCGGGTCGGCATCAACTCGGAGAGTATGAGCCAGACCACGACGCCGGGTCCGAAGGCGTAGCCCAGGATGAACAACGCCAGGCAGCCGGCCACGGCCCAGCCAATGCCTGGTACGGGAATTAGCCCGTAGCGCGCGCGGCGAATGATCAGTGGCTTGCCCGCTTCCTGCGGATCCGGCGTGACGTGGACCACTGGGTCCGGGGTGTCGCTCAGTACCGTATCCATGTGGTCGCCGTCGCCATAGGAGTAGACCACGGTGAGCGAGGTAGGTCGGCCGGCCGTCTCCGCGGGCAGGGTCGCGCTGCTCAGCGGCAGGGTAAGGCTGTCGCCGCTGACGGCCGACTGCAGGGTGCTGCGCACGTCAGAGGTTCGCGTCTCGATGCTGTAAAAGATGAGGCCGGCCGCGAGGAGCGCAACAACCACGCCTCCGGTGCCGATGCGCAGGAGGAAGCGGCGTCCGCGGCGATCGACCAGGGCAACCGCGACCAGAGTCATGACGGAATTGAGGACCTTCACCACCACGTCGCCCTGGGTGGCATGGCGCGCACCCATGCCGGCCTGGCGCAGGATGATGACCAGGAAGCTGAGAATGGAATTGATGCCCGTGGTTTGCGTAAGCGCCAGCACGATACAGGCCAGCACAAAGGGCACAACGTATTTGCGACGCCAGAGGGAGTCGTGCGCGCCGGTGTCGGTGGCGACTTTCTCCTCGCGCGCCACGTCTTCCATTTCCTGCCACACCACATCGGCCTCCTGCTCCGGGAGCCCCCGCAGCAGCGCGGTCCGCGCCTCCGCGATGCGGCCTTTGCGAAAGAGCCAGCGCGGCGTTTCGCTCAGGAAGAAGCATGAGATGAAAAACAGAATGCCCGGGTAGATGACGGTGAGAAACATGCCGCGCCACGCATGGTTCTGCGCAGCCTCGATGAGCACAGCATTGCCGGCGGCATGGGCAATGACGGTTTCAGCGTGGCGGGTGTAGAGCCATCCGATAAAAGCCGCCAGCACGATGCCGAAGGTGAGCATGAACTGGAAGAAGCCGGTTCCGCGCCCGCGCTCGTTGGCGGGAAGGCACTCCGCCAGATACAGCGGCACGACTACAGCGATGACGCCGCCGCTCATGCCCTGCAACAACCGCCCCGTGAAGAGGCCGGTGAAGCCATGCGAAAGCACGATGATGACGATGCTCACGATGAACATGAGACCGCTGACGATGGTCATCTTACGGCGGCCGACCCAGTCTGCCAGCATGCCGGCAGCCAGCGACGAGAACATGCTCCCGCCCAGGACGGCGGCCACCACCAGGGAGGTTTGCGCGATGGTCAGATCGATGGTGTGGCTGAGGTAGAGAAGAGCCGCGGCGATGATGCCGATGTCCGCGCCGTAGAGCAGACCGCCCAGTCCGGAAAAGGCGAGCAGCAGACGGCGATAACGCACCACACGTGCCTGGGAATTATTCATGAGCCTGCGGAGCCGCGGATTGCGGAGATCCAGCCGATTTGTCCGCGATGACAGGCTTCAGGGCCAGCAGTCGCAGCGCATTTTCACGATACACCTTCCGCAAAACGTCGTCGGGGAGGTGCAGTCCATAGATGTTCCAGCGGCCCTGGCGCGACGCATGCGAGGGATATTCGAAGTATTCGTCGGCTGTCTCGAGGAAGCGAAAATAGAGGCGATACATCGATATTTCCGGCAGCAGGTCCGTGCCGAAGAGGATGCGATCGGCAAAGTGGAGGAAGAATCGGCGGGCGGAGTAAGGCTGGCGGCCGAGCTCCGAGGCGCGTGCGCTGATGTCCACCGAGACATTGGGGCAGGTTTCCAGCAGCTTCTCGACGCGGGCCAGATTCTCGCCGCTTTCCGCCACATGCGCGGCGATGAACGTCGTCCGCGGATGGCGGGCGATCACCCGGTCGCGCTGGTCGAGCAGCTCGCGCTTGGAGTATTGCGATCCGTAAAAGCTCCAGTCAGGATGCGCGGCCAGTTCCTCATAGCGTTCGTTGCGCGCATCGACCGGCACAAAGAAGGCGTCGGGATCGGCGGTGTGGAACATGACGGGCATGCCCAGCTCGGCGGCCTTGTCGAAGATCGGAGCCAGGCAGTCGTCGTCGATGCGCAGCAACGCCCCGCTGGCATCGCGGACGGTCAGGCCGAGGTCCTTCCAGAATTTGATGCCCACCGCGCCGCGCTCGGCGAGTTGCTCCAGACGTGTGCAGGTGCGCTCGACGAAGCCCGTTTCGGCGACGTCCGACCAGTCCATCCAGCCAATGGTGGCGAAGCGCTGCGGATCGGCGGCGGCAAACTTGTCGATCATGCGCAGGGCCGGGTCGCCGGTCTTCATGGTGATGTTGACGATCTTCTCCACGCCGCACGCGTCCATCACGCGCAACGCGTCCTCAGGCTCCACTGAGTCGAGGTGGTTGTGATAGTCGATGACCGGAAAGCGCGCCCGCTCGATATGGTGCTCGTTTGTCACCAGCATCGATTTCGGGCGGAATTCGCCCAGAGGCAGAGTCACCTCCGCCGTCGCGGTCACCAGGTCAACAAATTTGTCGCGATCTTCGTTGCTTTTCGTGGATGCCATGCGCGGCTAGACGAGGACGACCTCAATATTTTGGTTGCGGAGCGCTTCCTCGCTCTCGCGAGGCAGGTTTTTGTCGGTGATCACGCAGTGAACGGCCGAAGTGGGGATGATGCGCGAGAGGCTGCGCCGGTTGAATTTTGTGGAGTCGCAGACCACCACGATACGGCGCGACGCCTTGACCATGGCGCGATTCACGCGCGACTCGAGGAAGTTGGGCGTCGTGATGCCGGTCTCTACATCGAAGCCGTCCACGCCCAGGAAGAGAATGTCGGCGTGCATCTCGTCGAGAACATCCTCGGCCAGAGGCCCGACCAGAGAGAACGAATTCTTGCGCAGCGTGCCGCCGATGAGGATCACCTCAAAGTTGGTGCTGGCCAGGTCCGCGGCAATGTTGACCGCGTTGGTGATGAGCGTGAGCTGCGAGAAGCGTTTGAGCGCCTGCGCCACGGCCGTGGTGGTGGTGCCGGAGTCCAGCATCACGCACTGGCCTTCCTCAACCATGCGCGCGGCCTGATCGGCGATGCGCTGCTTTTCCTGGGAGTGCTGTTTCTGCTTTTCCTGCAGCGACGGATCGAACAATGCACCGGACTGCAGCCGCAGCGCACCGCCGTGGGTTCGCTGCACCAGGCCGCGCACCTGCAGATGTTCGAGGTCTTTGCGGATGGTGATTTGCGAGATGCCCAGCGCCCGCGACAGCTCACCCACCAGCACGCGGCCCTGGGTCTGTACCAGCGACAAAATGTGGCGGCGCCGCTCATCGATGAGCATCTGGCTGTTCTCGTTGGGTGCGGTCGCGGCTTTTGCAGGTGTTCGTGCCATCAGTCTGTCGCACGCCGCGCCGTTGCCGGCCGGCGGTTCATGCCGCATCATAGCGGCTCCTTCGGGCCCGCGCCAACGATCGCCGCCCTCACGGCAGCCTGCGGATCTCCGCCGGATCGAATCGCGTGGACATGTGTCCGTTGATGTGAACCTCGACCTGCTTCTGCGTCTTCTCTCCGTTCAGGCCCTCAGCGGTCAGGGTGACGGGATAATCGCCGGGTTCAGTCCAGGCGTGGGTGGTCTTCCTCCCGGCCGCCGTCACGCCATCGCCAAAGGTCCACGCCCAGGCGACCACCGGATCCCCGCCCGTTTGCTCGGCGGAGAGGTCAATCGTCGCGCCGGCTGCGCCACCGTTGGGTACATCCTCCCGAATCTCGGGGTCGGCAACCGTCGCGCTGCTGTCGATGAACTTCACCATCCGTACCGATTCGGCGGGGATGGCGAGCTGGACCTGGCCGTCGGCGGGCGCAGGCAGGTCCTTCTTCTCCAGCACGTCGGAGAGGGCATATTGCGTGCCCGGCGCGAGGCCGAGCTGTTCCAGCGCGATCGTCCGCTCCACCGGCTGCTTCGTCCAGTTGAAGACCGTGAGGATGCTTTGTCGCGGCGACTCTTTCAGGAAGAAGATCGTCGGCTGCTGGTCCTGCTCGCGGTAGTCCATCAGGTCGATGGGTGTGGCGGAGCGGCCCATCTGGACCATGTCGATGAGATCCTTGTTTTCAATCAGCGCCAGGCGGTCGGGCTCGTGGTCGAGGGTGGGAAGGTTGTCGCCGATCTCAAACATGCCGGCGGTTGCGGCGGCCAGCGCGATCGCGGCACGGGACTCGTCCAGGGTTGCCGGCTTGTGGCTCTCATGCCAGCTTTGGTCGGCGATTGTTTGCGTGGAGACGGCAAACGCATCGGGATCGGCGACAAAATAATTGCGGTTCATGTAGTAGCGTGCGGCAATGCCTGGCTCGGCCTCTCTCGTCGCCTCAAAAGTGTGGCCGGTGTCCTGCGAGATGCGCCCGTACTCCACATAGCCCACCGGGTTCAGCATCACGCTGCCATCTTTGTCGAGATAGACATCGTCGCCAACGGCTTTGCGGATAATGCCGAGGCCGATGCGCTGGGCCTCCATCGCGGTCGTATTGGGCTGATGGAAGTAACCCTCGATCGCGCTGTCATCCATAAAGTCGAGCTTGATGTAGTGAATGCCCCACTCGTGCACGAGCTTCGTGTAGGTCTGGCGCAGATAATCAGCCGCGCCGGGGTTCGTCACGTCCAGCATGTAGAGCGTGTCTTTGCCCTCGACGACGTTGCCCGCGGGAATCGGCTCGCCTTTCGCGTTGTGAATGAGCCAGTCCGGGTGGTGCTCGTAAACCCAGGCACGCTGTGAGACCTCAAAGGGCGCGGTCCAGATGCCGGGCATGAGGCCCAACCCGCGCACGTTGTACTCCAGCGGCGTGAGGCCGCGCGGAAACAGGGTCGCGTTGGGCGTCGTGTATTCGCCCCGCGCGTACTGGTAGCCCTCGTCAATGTGAAAGACGTTGTAGCCGAGGGAGAGGAGGTGTTGCGACTCCCACTGTGCGTTGGTGAGCGCCGCGCCTTCGTTCAGGCCGAAGTAGAAAGCGGTCCAGCTCCACCAGCCCATCAGCGGCGGCGCCGAGCGCGGGTGGTGGATCTGCCGGATGAGTGAGCCGTAGGTTTCCAGCTGGTCGTGGTAGTCCTTGCTGACGCTCAGCAGCACGCGTTCGGAATCGAGGTGTTCGCCGCTGGGAACCGCGAGACTGAGCGGGATCTGATCTTCGGCGGGCGAATCCTGGAGGGAGTTCTCTTTCTCCAGCTCTGTGGTGCCGGTGGATTCCACTTCATACGAGGCGATCTGCGGTGCGTCGCCGGGCGCCAGATGCAGGCGCAGGATGGTCATGAACTTGTCCGAGGTGAGCGCGCCGACAAACAGGCTTTCCTGGCTTTCGCGGTTGTAAATGAGCTGGGTGCCGACGCCGCGATGCATCAGGGTCGGCTGCTTGTAAGGCGCATCGGCCAGGTCGTGGATCTGCATCGCCGGCCGGTCCTCGCTGAAGCTGTCGGAATCGACGCGGTCCCGCTCCGGCGGGCCACCGAGATTGACGACGTCCTCGCCGCTGGCGTCGATGGCGCGGATCGCCCCCACATGGATCGCATGCCCGGTCGTGTTTTCCACTGTGTCCTGCACATCGGCGAAGGGCGCGTCGCGGTACGCGCGCAGACGGTAGACGAGGTTCGGCGCGCCGGCGAGACCCGAAGCCGTCACAGTCCACTCTGTCGCCGCGCCCAGCTCGCCCTGCGCCTCGGCCTGCCGGATCGCATGCTTCGGATAATCGCGCGTGCGCAGCCAGCGGCCATCCACTTGCGCCGCGACACCGGTGGTCAAAGCAAAACCCGAGCCGCCCGGCATACCGAGGCTGTACCGGCCATCGGGGTGCACCTGCACGCGTAAGCCGCCGGTCTGTGCCGTGAGCGCCATTGGCCACGCGACCGCACCGGCCAGCAGAACCACCACCACCCATGCGCCGACTCGCCGCTTCGCGTTGTCTTTCACGCCTGTTCCTCCCGAGCCGCCTGACTGATTCGTAAATTTCGTTTCATTTCGAACCATGTCGATCCGGTATCGCAGACTAGTGGACACGGAACCCCTCTGTCAAGCGATTCTTCCCGCTCCCAGAGCGGCTACAGCCCGGAAAATACAAGCCAAAGCGACGATGGCGGCCCTCCCGGCCTCGCCCGCCAGTCCCTCTCACCCCGATTTCGATCTGAACCCATTGCCGTCGACGAGAAAAGAATGGTAATAATACGGAATCCTCGAAAAAGTCTCATCGAGACCGCCGGATTAGCCACGCCTATGGCGCACTTCGACCTCACCCTCGCCGGAGAAGTCAACCTCGACCTCATCCTCTACGGCCTCCCGGAGTCGATTCCGCTCAACCGGGAAATCCTTGCCACGAATTTTGAGCTGACCCTGGGCAGCTCCTCCGCGATCCTGGCACACAATCTTTCTTTGCTTGGGACGCGCACCGGTTTCGTTACCCGCGCCGGCGACGATGAACTGGGACGCATTGCTCTGGAGCGCCTGGGGGAAAGTCAGGTGGATCTCTCCCATGCGATCCGCTCGACTGGCGGGACAAAAACCGGCGTCACCATCCTGCTGCACCACGGCGCCACGCGGCGCATCCTCACCTATCCGGGCGCGATGTTCGAGATGACCTGCGCCGACCTCGACCTCGACTATTTGTGCTCGGCGCGCCATTTCCATCTCTCGTCCCTGTTTCTGCAGCAGGGACTGCACGCCGGCCTGCCGGACCTGTTCCGAACGCTCAAGCAGCGCGGCCTCACGATTTCCCTCGATACGAACGATGACCCCGACGATCGCTGGGACGGCATTCTCGACGCGATTCTGCCCTACATTGATCTTCTGCTGCCCAACGACGATGAAATCCGCCGCATCGCCCGCCGCGACACGGTAGAAGACGCGCTGGATGTCCTGGCACCGCGCATTCCTCTAATCGCCGTGAAATGCGGCGCGCGGGGCGCTCTGGTCCAGCAGGGGACGAAGCGCATCGAAGTCCCCGGCATACAGGTCACCCCGGTCGATACGATCGGCGCCGGCGATACCTTTAATGCCGGCTTTCTTTCTGCGTGGCTGCGCGGCGCCGATCCGGAAACCTGCGCTCGCGCGGGGAACATCACCGGCGCGCTTTCGACACTGCGCCCCGGAGGTACCGAGGCATTTCGTGACCGTGCGCTGCGCGAAGATTTTCTTCGGCAACACGCATTTCCGTTTCCGTTGTAGTCTGGCGAGCGCGACCGTTCGCGCGCAGGAGGCACTCTCTGGAGCCATCCACCACCACGAATCCGGCTGGAGCGCCCGGGCTGCGCCGCGCGCTCAAGCTGCGCCACCTGATTCTCTACGGCATCATCATTATTCAGCCCACCGCCCCGATGGGCATCTACGGCGTGGTCAGCAACGCGGCGCGCGGCCACGTGGTCACCACCCTCCTCATCGCCATGGTGGCCATGCTGCTCACCGCCGTCAGCTACGGACGCATGGCGCGCATTTATCCCAGTGCGGGCTCCGCGTATACCTATGTCGGACATGAGATTCACCCCATGGCGGGTTACGTAGTCGGCTGGTCCATGCTGATGGACTACATGCTGAACCCGATCATCTGCGTTATCTGGTGCAGCGCGGCCGCTCTTAACGTTTTTCCGCAAGTCCCCTATGCCGCCTGGGCGCTGGCGTTTGGCATTCTCTTCACCGCGCTCAACCTCATCGGCGTGCAGGCTTCGAGCCGCGTGAATACCGTCCTCGCCCTTGGGATGGGCATTGTCGTTGTCATCTTCCTCGCGTTTGGCATTCGCTACATCGCGCTGGTGGCGCGCCCCACGGGCTACGAGTGGCTGGTTCCTTTCTATGATCCGGCAACCTTCAATGCCGGCCGCCTGCTGCATGGCACCTCGCTCGCCGTTCTGACGTATATCGGCTTCGACGGCATCTCCACGATGTCGGAGGAAGTGGAGAACCCGCAGCGCAACATCATGCTGGCCACGGTGCTTACCTGCCTCGCCATCGGGGTGCTCTCGGCGGTTGAGGTGTACGTGGCGCAGCTGGCGTGGCCGTGGACCAGCCTGTTTCCGGAAAGCATGGTGGACACGGCGTTCGTGCACGTGGCCCAGCGCGTCGGCGGGCGCTTTCTGTTCCAGCTGCTCAATGCCACGCTGCTTCTCGCCAATATGGGCTCGGGCATTGCCGCCCAGTTCGGCGCTGCCCGCCTGCTCTACGGCATGGGCCGAGCCAACGCTTTGCCCCGCCGGTTCTTCGGAGCCGTCAGCCTCCGCAACAATATTCCGCGCAACAATGTGCTGCTGCTCGGGCTCATCACGCTCGGCGGTGCGTTTCTGCTCACCTATGAAAAGGGCGCGGAGCTGCTGAACTTCGGCGCCTTCATTGCCTTCATTGGCGTCAATGCGGCAGCGCTCATCCACTACAAATTTCGCTCGAAGGAAAAGGTTTTCCTGGCAGCCACCATTCCGATCGCTGGAATCGCCATCTGCACCTTCATCTGGTTCAATCTCAGCCGGAATGCCAAGCTGCTGGGGGCCGCATGGGTCGTGGTCGGGCTGATCGTTTATTTCCTGATGCGCGGCAAACGGGCCGCAGACTCCACGCTGGAGGACGCGTTTTGACCTGCACCCATCACGAAAGAAAAACTCCGATACGCCTCTGGATTGCTGTGCTTTTGTCCGCCGCGTGGGCCGCCGGCTCCGCTCAGGCCCAGACCATCACCACACTGCCCGGCAATGCCGGACAGCGCCTCCAGGGCGACGGCATTGCTGTCGAGATTCTCGCCGCGGCGGGCCACCTCCAGGGACTGCACGTCCGTGACGAACTGGCAGGGCGCGCGGTCGATCTTCCACAGGCCTTCGTCCTCACCATGAAGGACGGCACCGCGTTACGCTCGTCCGCGATGCGCATGGAGCCGCTCACCGTCAGCGATCTGCCGCAGGGTGCGGCCGCCAGCCGCACGCCTGGAAAGCGCGCCTGCGCTGACTTTTCCGACCCGAAGTTTCCCGGTCAACTCCACTGGTGTTTGCTGATGCGTGACCACGCCGGCTACTTCCGCCAGGAACTGACGATCCTGGCCTCTTCCGATGCCCCGATTGCCGAAATACGCATGCTCGACTTCAATGATCCGGGCGCGCATGTTTCCGGCACCGTGCGCGGTTCGCCCATCGTCGATTCCGGTATGTTCTTCGGCTTTGAGCATCCGCTCTCCACCGCCCGGGTCGATGGCGGCCATGGTGTCGCTGCGCTTGCCCGCGTGCTGCCGCTGCGCGCTGGCCAGAGCACAACGTACTCTTCTGTCGTGGGCGTGGCTGCCCCAGGACAAATGCGCCGTGCCGTTCTGCATTACATCGAGAACGAGCGCCCCCGCGCCTACAGCCCCTTCCTGCACTACAACTCCTGGTTCGATATCGCGTACGGCGGCGCCTACAACGAAACAGACGCGATTGACCGCATCCAGGCCTTCGGCCGCGAGCTGGTCGACCAGCGCCACGTGGAGATGAATTCCTTTCTCTTCGACGACGGTTGGGACAATCCCAATTCCATGTGGGGCTTTAACAGTGGCTTCCCGGATGGCTTTACCAAAACGGCCGGCGCCGCTGAGCAGATCCACGCCGGCATCGGCGTCTGGTTTTCGCCGTGGGGCGGCTACATGGAGCGCCGCAAGGAGCGCATCGCGTATGGCCGCGCCCATGGCTACGAAATCATCAAGGGCGGCTATGCGCTCTCCGGACCGAAGTACTACCAGCGGTTCGAGCAGATGTGCCTGGAGATGGTCGACCGTTACGGCGTGAACCAGTTCAAAATCGACGGCACCGGCAACGCCGATCGCGTCTTCCCCGGCAGCGCCTTCGACAGCGACTTCGACGCCGCCATCCATCTCATCCAGGTCATCCGTCAGCGCGGGCGGGGCACCTTTATCAATCTCACCACCGGCACGTATCCTTCGCCCTTCTGGCTGTTCTACGCCGACTCCATCTGGCGCGGCGGCGATGACGACGGTTTTGCCGGCGTCGGGTCCTCGCGCCAGCAGTGGATTACTTACCGCGACGAGCAGACCTATCGCAACACGGTCGAGCGCGGTCCGCTCTTCCCCATCAATTCGCTGATGCTGCACGGGATCATCTACGCGAAGCTTGCCGATCGCCTCAGCACCGATCCCGGCCGCGATTTTCCCGATGAGGTCCACTCCTACTTCGGCACCGGCACACAGCTGCAGGAGATGTACATCACGCCTTCGCTGCTCAGTTCCGCGGACTGGGACGTGCTGGCGCACGCTGCCAACTGGGCGCGCCACAACGCGGACATCCTCGTCGATACGCACTGGATCGGCGGCGATCCCGGGCTGCTCAGGGTCTACGGCTGGGCTGCGTGGAGCCCGCAGGGATGGATTGTCACCCTGCGCAATCCCTCAGACAAACCGCAGTCGTACACACTGGATCTGAAGTCGGCGCTGCAGGTACCGCAGGGAGGGAGGTTCGGCGACATGGCGTCTGATCCGTTTGGCAAGCCCGGCGCGGCGCCCGTCCGGCTCGACCCCCACCACGCTATGATTCGTCTGGCGCCCTTTGAAGTGCGGACTTTCGAATCCCTCTCCGGAGATTCCGAGTCTCGCTGAGCGAGAGAGAGCTTTACCGCAAAATACTTTCGCTTTGCACTTATCGCTTACGATTTGTTACGATGACCGTGACTTCAGGAGACTTCCCGCCCACTTCATCTATGTGGTCGGGAGCACGAGAGATCACCGTGGATCCCTTATCGACATTGCTCCGCCTGCCCGCGTCGGAAAAGCTGGAGCGCGGGCTGCAGCACACTCCGCAGGAAATTGCGCAGCAGCCTCGCACGTGGCGCCGCACGCTGGACCGGTTGCAGGCGCACCGCAACCAGCTCGAAGCGTTTCTTGCATCCGCTGGCTTGCGTGACGAACCCGAAAAGCGTCCCACCGTTTTTCTGGTGGGCGCAGGAACCTCGGATTACATCGGGCGTTCGCTCCACCATCTGCTGCGTCACTGCTGGCAGTGTGAAGTGATTCCGGTGGCCAGCACCAGCCTGCTCACGGATTTCTCCGATTCGCTCGTCCCGGGCCGCCGCTATCTTTGGATCTCCTTCTCGCGCTCCGGCGACAGTCCCGAGGGGGTCGCCGTGCTCGAGCGCGCGCTCGATGAGTGCCCGCAGATCAGCCACCTGCTCGTCTCCTGCAATGGCTCCGGACGCATGATGCAGGCCGTCGAAGGTCGGCCTGGCTGTCACGCCATCGTCCTCGACGACGAGGTGAACGACCGCAGCCTGGCGATGACCAGTTCCTTCACAAACATGGTGCTGACCGGGCAGTTTCTCGCGTATATTTCTGATCCGGCCGGCTACGCACTCATCGTGAATGCTTTGGCAACGACCGCGGATGCCCTGTTGCCGCAGGCCGCGCATCTTGCCTTCGACCTCGTCAACGAAGACCACCCCCGTGTCTGCTTCGTCGGATCGGGCGGACTCGCCGGAGCGGCGATGGAGTCCGCCCTTAAGGTGCTGGAGCTGACCGCAGGCCGCGTGCTGAGCATGTCGCAGGCGACCCTGGCTCTGCGCCACGGGCCGATGGCTGCCCTGGATCGGGACACACTGCTGGTGTCCTTCATTTCCAGCCAGGCGCCGCGCCGCAATTATGAGCTCGATCTGCTGCGCGAAATTGGCGCCAAAGGGCTCGTCCGCACTCGTGTCGCGGTTTCCGCCGATCCGCGCGCGCTGGCTGGCGAAGCCGAACATGTGCTCTCGCCGCAAACCGCCGTCGCCATCCCGGACGCCTGCCGCCCCATGCTCGACGTTCTCTTCGGACAGCTGCTCGGCCTCTTCGCGTCCATCCACGCAGGCCTGCATCCGGACACGCCGAGTCCCACCGGCGCCATCAGCCGCGTGGTGCCGGAGCTTAGCATCTATTAGCGGAAATCGGAGCGGCGCGGCGCTGACTCTTCAAATAGCTATTCGAACCACGCCACCGCGCCGCGATCCAGCGCCGGCAGCGTAAACGTCACCCCATCGCTCGACGCCCGGCCCTGCACCGTCGTCTCCGTCCCAAGGAACGGCAGCCAGTGCAGCGTCTTGCCCTGGCCGGGCTGCAGCATCACGCGAATCCCCTCCTGTCTCGCCGGCTTCTCGTTCTGGCCGGCCTGCAATCCCGAAAAGTTCGCCAGGAAAAGATACGTCCGCCCCTTCACCCGCGCTTCGTGGATGACGACGTTTTGTGAAGCCTCGACTCTCACCCCGCTCTCTGTCGCGATCGCATGCAGCAGATCCGGCTCGCTTGCAGGATTCACACCATAGAAATCCTTCTGCGCCGCGCTCAGGTACCGCAACTCCGGCTGATCCGGAAAACGCGCTGCACCCTTCAGCCCGTCTAGCCGCGCGTCGATTTTGCCGGTCAGGACCACACGCCCGCCGTGGTCGGCGAACGCCTCCACTCCAGCGGCTTCCTTCTCGCTCAGCACACGCACATCGGGGAGCACCAGCACCTTGCCGTGAAACTCGTCCAGTGTCCGCTCCGTCACGATCCGAAACTGCACGTGATTCTGCAATAGCATCAGCAGCACGCCCCGATAGGCCGCTACAAATTCGTTGGGATAGTAGTTTCGCGTGGTGTCGGAGAAGTAGACGCCTGTCTCGCCCTCGGGCTGCCGCTCCGCGCCGTAGATGTCTTCATGTGCGGCAATCCAGTGGAAGATCTGTACGCGCGTGGGCATGTCATTCGAGCCGGACATTACGTGCCCCCGCGCATCCCAGAAATTCGCGCCCGCGGTCAGCTCGGAGTTCGCCAGCGAAAGCATCGCTTCGCGCGGCTTTACGTTTTTCGCGCCGTCCCAGGAGTAGTTCAGAATCCACGTTGGCTTCGTCTCGCCGGCGAAGGCGCGGAAGCTGCGCATGCCGATCTGGTAATTGAACCAATCGAAGGGCGAGCGCGAGGCTGCCGTGTGATCTTCGCTGTCACCGAACTCATACTCGTGCGCGATCGCGTCCACAACCGGGTAGAGCTGATAGACATCCGAACCCACGCGAGGCGCCGCGTCCTCGATTCCCGGGTAAATCTCAGGGATCAGCGCGATGTTCGCATTCACCGAGACTGCGTTCTGCCGAATCTCCGCCAGGAAATCGTTAATCGTCTGAATCCGGAAATCAATCCACTTGCGGAATCCCGGATCGTCGGCATCGCCCAGCTTGATATCCTTCCGTGCGTCCAGCCCCGTCGCCTTTTTGAACGCTGCCACCGTCGCGTCGTCGAAGCTGGCCCAGCTGTCTTCCCATCCGGTGAAGTGCGTCATCCAGTAGGGAATATCCACGTAGATGCCGTCGATGCCGGTCGCCGCAATCTGCCGGATGTGCTGCATGTAGATCTTCCGCCACGGCTCGGCATAGGGGCTCACCCAAACATCCTCTTCGCCGGGGCGAATCCAGAACGCCGACTTCGATCCGAAAATCGCCGGCTGCCCGGTGACCTTGCGCTGCAGCCAGTCCGGATGCTCTTTGGCCAGGGTGTGCGGCCCATCCGCGTTCAGCGAGATGCATTCCGTCCCCGCGATGTAGACGAAGGCCTTGTTGCCCGCCTTGTGCGCCGCGTCCGCCACCAGATGGATCGCCTGCAGCTTCTCGGACGGATCGAGGAAGCTCTCATAGCGCCCCTCGATGTCATTGTCCACCTCTATGCCGTAGACGCCGCTGGCCTGGGCCTGCTGCACGATCTGCTGCGCGTTCTGCGGCGTCAGCGGATAAGCGGCGATCCGCACCTTGCGCATCCATGCGCGCGCCGGCCCGTCATAGCTCTGCGCGCTCACCGCCGCGCTGCACGCGAGGCCGACAATAAGTACCCCCGCCGTTTTACGGAACGCTCCCCACGAGGCAGCAGACATGAAATCCCTCACTCTCTGTGGAAGGAAAGCACGAGCGGAACCGTGCAGGCCCCGCCCTGACTCAGAACTGATAGCGCGCGCCGAACTGCAGGTGCCGCGGAATGTAGCCCGCCGCCGTCGAGCTCACGATGCCGAAAGTCGAGTCCTCATACCCGTAATCCGGAAATGCAAAGCGCGGCGTGTTAGTGAAATTGAACAGGTCCACGTGGAACTCCAGCCGGCTCTCGTGGGGCAGCGTTTCCGACTTCATGAACGACACATCGAAGTCCCGAATGCTGTCGCCGCGAATGTTGGAGAAGTAGCGCGGCGCATTGCCCGCCTGCTGATCCCCCGGATCCGCGAAGCAGTTTCCGTTCAGATACGGCTGCTGCGTGAACGCCGCATTGTGAATGCTGATCCCCGTCTTCACCTGCGAGCAGGTCACGTCGGGGCGCTGGTTGCCGTCGGCCAGGCGCGGATTCCCCAACGCGATTGGCATCGGCGTGCCGGTCTGGAAGGTCATCAGCGTTGAACCCTGCCAGCCGCCCACAAAGTAATCCAGCACACGGTTCATGTTCGCGCCGATGGCCCGGCCGCGCCCAATCGGCGAATCGGCCACCACCGCGGCCGCCAGACGGTTGGTCGCGTCATTCGCGCTGATCGACCACTCCGCTTTCAGGTTGTCCAGCTCCTGCGGATTACCGGTATCCAGATAGCCGACGAAGGCATTGAAGCCAACCGAAGAATCGTCTTCAGCCTTCGACCACGTGTAGTTGCCCTCGAACGAAAGATACTGGCTCTCCCGTTTCTGGAACCGCACCTGCATCGAGTTGTACCAGGAACTCGCCGCCAGCTTCGGCAGCCCCGAGAACACGCCGTCGTATTGCGGATAGGGGCGCAGCAAATTGATGAGCGGCAGTTGATCGTCGCCGTAGCGCGACTCCGGCTCGTTGAAGATCGCATTCGGCCCGCTGAACAGCGGCTGGAACGGGTTGTCCACCAGCGTGCTCAGCTGGTCGCTGCTGTACTGGTCGCGCACATTGGAGTGGATGAAGTTGCGGTTGCTGGTGCTGCTGTACCCGCCCCACGGCAGATGCGTCGATCGATTCGCCGAGTAGTCGATGCCCAGCACGATCTTCCACGGAATCGCCTGCTGGACGCCGAAGTTCCACTGATAGATCTCCGCGTTGCGCGCCGGCTCCAGATCCATGTTGTTGGAGTCGTTCAGTCCCCAGTCCGCGAGCTTCCCGTATTTCGTTCCCTGCGGCTGCGGAATGCCGCCCGGGAACGGATTCTCCAGCGTCGCAAACCGCGTCTGGTAGTTGTCCTTGGAAAAGAACACCGACGGACTGGCCGCAAACGCCGGTCCCGGATACTGGAAGTTGGTCGCAACATTCAGGCCGTAGTAAATGCCGGCGCCGCCGCGCACCACCGTTGTGGGATTCACCTGCCACGCAAACCCCAGCCGCGGCGCCACGTTGTTCCGGTCGACCGCGAGCGTGCGCATACCGCTGCCCGCGAAAATCGTCGCCCCGGGAGGAGTGTCGCTCGCCTGATACGCGCTGAGACCGGGAACCGGCTGCCCGCTGCTCGCGGTAAAGTCGCTGAACTCGCTGTAATTGTGGCGCTCCGCGTAAGGGGTGCTCCACTCGTAGCGCACGCCCAGATCCAGCGTGAGCTTCGACGACGCATGCCAGCTGTCCTCGGCGTAGAAAGCGGTCTCCCGCGACATATCCGCCACAGCCGGCTGCACGTTGATGCCGCCTGTGTCGCCATAGCCGATCAGCATGTTCGCGAACGAATTCCCCTGCGTTCCATTCGCCGTGTCATACGGCGTCGCCGATGACACAGTCTGATCGAAGCTGAAGAATCCGGTTGGATAGTTCGGCTGATCGAAGTTGTTGTAGAAGATCCGCTGTTCTCCGCCGAACTTCAGACTGTGCCGCCCGTGCGTCCACGAGAAGCTGGAGGAGTAATTCAGCAGGGTGTGCGCGAATTTCGTGTCCACGCAGCACTGGCTGTAGAGCGGCGTGAACCGCGAATAGTCGCCGTAATCGTTGGGCAGAATGGAAGGCATGCGCGCGATGCCGTTCGCGTCGTCCAGATACGAGGGGAAGCCGATGGTCGTCGGATCCGGCGTCCGCGTGAACGAAGGCTGCGCAACCCGATCGATTCCGAAATTGCTCACCCACAGGGTGTTCGCGGTCGGAGCAAAAGTGTACTCCAGCCCGTCGTTGTAGAACGCGCCGGTGTAATTGATTCCATCGTCGAAAATATCGTCGGTAAAAACACCCGGCGTGCTGCCGTCGTTGTGCTGGTAGCTGTAGCGTGCGCTTATCCGCGAACGCGGGCTGAAGTTCTGGTCGAGCTTGATGTCGAACTGCTGGCTGTTCGACGCCGCCAGAATCACATCGCGATAATTGTTCGTCCCGATTCCCGCATCCCCCGACGTGTTCGGCTTGGGGTACAGATTCAGGATCGCCTCGCCCACCGGATCCCACTCGGTCTGCGGAACCATGTTCCCGTTGTAGGCGGTTCGGTTGCCATTCGCGTCCGTGGTGAACGGATCGAAAATCTGGTTCTGCACCAGGTTCCCGTTTGCGTCATACGCCATCGTCTGCGAGTAGTCGCCGTTGCGCTCGGCGTCGGTTGGCACCGTGGCCACAATATTCACCGGCTCGCGATCGCGGACGATTGACAAATCGCCAAAGAAGAATGTCTTGTCCTTCCGGATCGGCCCCCCCAGCGTAAATCCGACCTGATCCTCCTGATGACCCGGCACTGGTCCGGTATTAAAGAAGTCGCGCGCGTCGAACGCCGCCCGCTGCCCGTACCACCACCCGCTGCCATGGAACTGGTTGGTGCCGGACTTCATGACCGTGTTCACCACCGTCCCGCCGTTGTTGCCGTATTCCGCGGAGAAGCTGTTGTTCTGAACCTTGAATTCCTGCAGCGCTTCTACCGACGGCTGGTAATACACGTTCGTTGTGCCACCCTCGCCCTGCTCCGGCGCGCTCAGCAAATCGCCGTCCAGGCGAATGTCCGCTGTCGAATTGCGCTGCCCGTTCGAAACAAAATTGGTCCCGCTCGGATAGCTGTCCTGCGTGCCCGAGCCCGTCGTCTCCGTCACGCCCCCGGCCAAAAACGTCAGCCCGAACGAGTCGCGGCTCATCAGCGGAATCTGCACCAGATACTTGCTGCTCACATCTGTGCCCAGCGTCGCGTCTTCTGAATCCAGCAGCACCGGGATCGCATGCACCGTGATGTTGGTGGAAGCCGCCGCGGGATGCAGCGTCGTGTTCAGCGTGGCCTTTTGGTTCACCGTAAGAACGATGTTGTCCTGTTCCACGGTTCCGAAGCCCGTCGCCTGGATCACCATCTTGTAGGTCGCCGGAGGCAGCGCGCGAAACGAGTAGTCGCCCTGGCCGTTCGTTTGCGTCGTCCGCGCGATGTTGGTCCCGACGTCCGTCAGCGTCAGTGTGGCGCCCGGGATCACGGCTGCGCTTGGATCCGTGATGGTGCCGGCCAGCACCGCCTCATTCGTCGATTGCGCTCGCACCAGCAGAACAGAAGAGACCAGAAACACGACTGCCCACGCGAGGGAACGAAACTTGCGCATGACTGCCTCCAAAGAATAACCGCATACGAAACATTGATTTATTTCTTATCGTTTCGTATTGAATCCTTTTATCTCCGAATCGGCCTGCCTGTCAAGGGCAAGCCAGCCGAATCCGAAAGCGATGCGCTCCTTCGCTCAGACCCTTCGCTCCTGCTACTATCGCCGGATGTTTCGATTTGGCAGACCCCAAACCGCCGGCCAGTGGCTTGCTCACGTCGTTCTTGCCATCGTCGCCCTCTTCCTCATCTGGTGGATGTTCCGCGCCTTCGTCCTCTGATTCCACCCGCTACACTGCGGCTATGGATCATCGCTACCGCGTCGTCGACGTCTTCACCGAGCATCCCCTCGAAGGCAATGCCCTCGCCGTCTTCCCCGATGCCTCCGGCATCGACGGCGCACTCATGCCGAAAATCGCCCGCGAGCTGAACCTTTCGGAGACGGCCTTCGTTCTGCCGTCGACGGATCCCGCCTGCGCCGCCCGCCTCCGCATCTTCACCCCGGCCAAAGAGCTGATCTTTGCCGGACATCCGACCGTCGGCTCCGCGTTCGTCCTCCTCGACGAAGGCCTCGTCCCGCGCGGCACGGAGCGCTTCGCCCTCCAGGAAGGCGTTGGCCCGGTTCCGATCCGCGTGGAACCCGGCGGGCAGACCAGCGGGCGGGCGCTCATCTGGCTGCGCACCCCACCCATTGAGTTCTGCAGCACGTTCGATCCCGCTCTCTGCGCCCGCGTCCTCGGCCTCGAGCCTGCTGACCTGCTCCCCCTGGCGCCGCAACTCGTTACCGCCGGAAATCCTGCCATCTTCGTTGCGCTCAAAGACAAGGCGGCGGTCGATCGCGCCTGGCTCGACCTTTCCGGCCTGCAGGCGATCCGCGCTTCGCTCACTCCGGCCGAAGCCGATGCATTCTTTGTCTTCGTTTTCACGCCCACGCCGCAGGGGGCGTATTCCCGCATGTTTGCCCCGGAGCACGGTGTCGTTGAAGACCCCGCCACGGGCAGCGCCACCGGACCCCTCGCCGCCTATATGATCCGCAACCATCTCGTCTCCGGCGCGCCGGGCACTCGCTTTGTGAGCGAACAAGGCACGAAGATGGGCCGCCGCAGCCTGCTCCACGTCGCCATCCTCGGCCAGGACGGAGCTGACGGCATCGAAGTCGGCGGCTACGTCGCACCCCTGATCGAAGCCACCCTGCGCCTGTAGCGCGAACGCTCAACGGTGTATTCGATCACCGACTCCCTGTCCCCCGCACCCTGTACCCTGTAGGTGCCCATGCCCGCTTTGCGCCATCTCTTCAGCGATCACGCCGACCACGTCCGCGGCCGGATTCTGGGCATCTATGCGCTCCTCTTCGTCTTCAACGCCGGCGCATGGCTCTGGGCAGTCGCCGCCTTCCACCGCTACCCCGTCCTGCTCGGCACGGCTTTTCTCGCCTATTCCTTCGGACTCCGCCACGCCGTCGACGCCGACCACATCGCCGCCATCGACAACGTCACCCGCAAACTGATGCAGGAAGGCAAACGGCCCGTGGCCGTCGGCTTCATGTTCTCTCTCGGCCACTCGACGGTGGTCATCCTTGGCGCGCTGCTCCTCGCCGCCGCCACCCTGGGACTGCAGCAGCACATCGACCACTACCGCTCCATTGGCGGACTCATCGGCACCAGTGTCTCGGCACTCTTCCTTCTCGCCATCGCCCTGGTGAACCTCATCATCCTGCGCTCCGTGTATGCCACCTTCAGGCGCGTCCGCCGCGGCGAACCCTACGTTGACGAGGATTTCGACCTGCTCCTCAACAGCCGCGGCTTTCTCGCCCGCATCTTCCGCCCCGTCTTTGCCATGATCCGCCGCAGCTGGCACATGTACCCGCTCGGCTTCCTCTTTGGACTCGGCTTCGACACCGCCACCGAAATCGGTCTCCTCGGCCTCTCCGCAGCGGAAGCTTCCCGCGGCCTCTCCCTCTGGTCGATCCTTGTCTTCCCGGTGCTCTTCGCCGCCGGCATGTCGCTCATCGATACGACCGACAATATCCTGATGCTCGGCGCGTATGGATGGGCGTACATCAAACCCATCCGCAAGCTGTACTACAACCTGACCATTACATCTGTATCCGTGGTGGTGGCGTTTGTAGTGGGAGGCGTCGAGGCCCTCGGCCTCCTTGGCGGCCATTTCCACCTGCAGGGCGCCTTCTGGGCGCTGGTCAGCCGCCTTAACGACAACTTCGGCATGCTGGGCTACTGCATCGTCGGCATCTTCGCGCTGGCGTGGATCGTCTCCATCGCCATTTACAAGCTGCGCCGCTTCGAAGACCTCGAGCTCACCCCCGAAGCCTGAGCAAAAAAGGACCCCACCAGGCAACGCTGCCCAGTGAGGTCCATTCCTGTGTCCCGTGTCCTGTGTCCCGTGTCCCGTGTCCCGTGTCCCGTGTCCCGTGTCCCGTGTCCTGTGTCCTGTGTCCTGTGTCCTGTGTCCTGTGTCCCGTGTCCTGTGTCCTGTGTCCTGTGTCCTGTGTCCTGTGGCCTGTGGCCTGTGGCCTGTGGCCTTCTTCAGTCCGTCGCTTTGGCCTGCCGCACCGCGTGATTGATGGTATGCACGAACTGCTCCGCCGCACTTTCCGTCGTGTGCGCCTGCCCATGCAGAATGTCCGCGAACGGCACTTCATTCCCAAACAGAGCCTTCGTCGCTCCGTGGTCCTGATTCAGTTCGGCGCCCTGCAGCGTCGCGCCCACGTAAGCGCCCTTCGCCCGTGAATAGCTCAGAATCGAAGCCTTCCAGCCACCCGATCCCGACGCTTCCCGTCCCACCGGACCCGCCGCGGCATCCACGCCCGCGCCGACTTTAAAGTGTCCGGACATCAGCGCATCCATGCCCTGGTGGTTCATGATCATCATCACGTAGCCCTGCTCTTCGCCGCCGATCTGCGCGCCAAAACTCGCTCCCGACAACTGGAACGGCGCCGGTGGACTCCACCTTCCGTCAGCCATCTTGCAGGTCGCTACTCCATCGCCGTGCTGGCCGCCCACCACAAATCCGGCCTTCAGCATCTTCGGAATCACCGCCACGCACTTCGCATCCTTCAGCACCGCGTCCGGAATCCCCGCAGTCGACTGCGGCCCGGTCATCTCATTCATGATTTGCGTAGCCTGATCCAGCTCATTGTCTATTTTGTTCTGCGCGCTCGCGGCCAGCGTCATGCCTGCGGCGAGCAAACCGACTGTGCAAACTGCCAGTGTCTTTTTCATACTCGTGCTCCCCCTCCGTTTCCTGAGTTGCGTTACCTGATTGGCCTTACATGGAAAAGAACGGATGGAAAAATGCGGGCCCCCGAATCGGGATGCCGGCCCGGATCAACCCGGAACGCGCAAACTCCCGCCCCATAGGACACTCTGGCCCCTCGGCGGGTTGTCCCACAGCTACGTCTGCCCTGCCTGAATAACGCGTCGCCGGAAACGGTGTTCAGCGCGCCCTCGGGAGCGTCTACGCGGGCAACCGATTTTCCGCTGCCACCCGCCCATACCAGGTGCCCGAATCCTTTACCGTCCGCGTCTGATCCCGGAAGTCCACATACGTCAGCCCGTAGCGCTCCGAGTATCCATCCGCCCACTCAAAATTGTCCAGCAGGCTCCATGCATGGAACGCCCGCACCCGCGCCCCATCGCGAATCGCACGCGCCAGCTCCGTCAGCTCCTCGCGGAACCATGCAATTCGACGCACATCCGGCACCCGCCCGCCCTCCTTCGCGTAGGGCCCGTCGAGATAGCTGCAGCCGCTCTCGGTGATTTCGATCATCGGGTGGTTATAGTCGCGCGAGATCCGCGTCACCAGGTCGTAGATGCCCCGCGGAAAGATCTCCAGCCCTGCATCCGTCAGCGGACCTTCGGCCGGCATCGCTGCGTGAAAACGCGTATAAGGATCGCGGCCCGCCGCGGTATCCTCCTCCGTCTCCGTCCCAAAGCTGCCGCTGCTCGATCCGCGGCCCGTGCCGCCCGCGTCCGACACGATCCTCCGCGTGTAGTAGTGAAACCCGATCCAGTCCAGCGGCACCTGCATGATCTTTTCATCGCCCGGACGAAAGCCCATCTCCTCATACGGCACCGGCACCACAAACGCGTTGGGGTACCGCCCGTGCATCGCCGTCTCCAGAAAATACACGTTGTTCATCGCGTGGTAGCGCTCCGCCGCCGCCTTGTCCGCCTCGCTGTCCGTCTTGGGATAAGCCGGCGCCATCCCATACGCGCTGCCCACCGTCGCCTTCGCTGACGCGGCTTTGATCGCGCGAAAGGCCTCGCCCTGCGCCAGGTTCACCGTGTGCGCCGCCTTCAGAAAATTCGCGTACGTCGCGCGCCCTGGCGGAAACACGCCCACCCCGTAGCCCATCCACGTAAACGACCACGGCATGTTGAACGGAGCCCACACCGTAATGCGGTCGCCCAGATGCTTCGCAAGGATCCCCGCATACTCCGCGTAATAGCCGGCGAGATCGCGATTAGGCCACCCCCCGCGATCCTCCAGCCCCTGCGGCAGATCCCAGTGGTACAGCGTGCAGAAGGGGCGAATCCCCGCCTCCAGCAGCGCATCCGCCAGGCGGCTGTAGTGATCGAGGCCTTTCATGTTCGGGGCGCCTGTGCCCGTCGGCTGAATCCGCGGCCATGCAATCGAGAAGCGATAGCTCTTCAGGTTCATCCGCCGCAGGATGGCGATGTCCTCCCGATAGCGGTGGTACTGATCGCACGCAACATCTGCCGTCGCCGCGCCTTTCACCCGTCCCTGCGTATGCGTCCAGCGATCCCAGATCGACTCGCCCTTGCCATCCTCGTTCCACGCGCCTTCCACCTGGAAGGCCGATGTCGCAATCCCCCACAGGAAGTTGTTGGGGAAGACCGCGTCGCCGCTCTCGCTCACCTGCGCTGCACTTGCCGCAGGAGTTGTCGGCTGGAACTCAGCAGCGGCCCACCCGCGCTCGCCCAGCAACACCGCCCCCGTCGCGGCGACCGACTGATTCAGAAATTGACGGCGATTCATCGTGTTCTCCTTCGCAGGCAGGCCACTATAGCATCGCGTGTCCACCCCAGTAAAACGTTTGACTGAATCAGAGCGGCTCCCGCCCCGTTCAGCCTGCCGGCTCGAAACCGGCTTCCTCTTCCGTCCGGAAGATGTTCGCCGCGCTCCCGATCCAGTCTTCTCGCGCCGTTAGGGCATGCGCGCGAAGACTTCCCGTTGCTGGAGTTCCGGGGCCGGCGACGGCGAGCCTCCCCCGGGCCCAATGATCTAGAATCAACGCGGTCCCTCCGAAAGGTCGCCATGAGCCGAGTTCTCATCGTCGACAGTCAAACCCCGGTCAGTCACGAAGTCGGCGAACTCCTCACAGGCGAGGGTTTGCCGTTCGAGTACGCTGCCGGCCACATCGATGCACTCCACCGGCTGCGCTGCCGTGCCTTCGGTGTCATCATCACCAGCGCCGACGGCGTCATCGATGAAGCTCTCGCTCTCCTCCAGGAGATGAGGCTCATACGGCCCAATCTCAAGTGCATTGTGCTCGCCCCTCACAGCACCCCGAGCGAGATCATCGCAGCGCTTCGTGCGCGCGTCTTCGGTTGTTTCACGCCTCCCTTCGACGCGCTCGAGATCTTTTGCGTCGCGCGCAACGCGGCGACCGGCGACGAGTCCAACGAAGACATCGAAGTCATCTCCGCACGCCCTGGCTGGATCGCCGTCCGCGTCAACTGCCGCCTTGCCACCGCTGACCGTCTCATGTCTTTTGCCAGAGAGTTCGCCGCGCAGCTGCCCGAGACCGCACGTCAGGAGATCATGCTGGCCCTTCGCGAGATACTCGTCAACGCCATGGAGCACGGCGCCGCGTTTAATCCCGATCAGGTCGTCGAGGTGAACGCCATCCGCACCGCCCGAACCATGACCTTTCGGGTTCGCGATCCGGGCGCGGGATTCCGCAAAGAAGCCATCACCCATGCAGTCCATTCCAACTCATCCGACGATCCCACGGCCCACATCGTGCAGCGCAACCAGGAAGGAATGCGTGCTGGAGGTTATGGCCTCCTCCTCGCCGCCGGCACCGTCGACGAACTCATCTACAACGAGCAGGGAAACGAAGTCCTCCTCATCAAATACCTGGACCCTCCCGCGCAAAAACCATAAGCGGCAACACAGCAGGCAATGTCGACAGAGGAAGCCAGGCATAGTGATTAGCGAAGCGCCGCCACGATCTTCCCGGCGGTACACGATGTGTCCCGGCGCGAAGTCGAACAGCCTGCCATGAGCGAGTCGGCGGAAGCGGGCGAGTCGAACGGGGACTCCCGTAGCGAAACGAGTTGTCCGCATCACGAAGGTACCCAGCGCGGAGGGATCGGTGGCGATCGCCGCAAAAATCTCAAGCGTCGCTAGCCTCGGCTCTCTCCCTGACTGACCACTTCCTTCGGACCGGTGCCTCGAAAAGGAAGTGTTGCCGACCATTCAGTCAGAACCCTGCATCGATGCCGGGTGCCCCATCCCTGTCGCCTCGCGCAGTAACCTGCCCTGAGCGAAGGTCGCGTCATCGAGCGATTCGAACGGGAGGCGACGGCTTGGAAAGCCCAAATCTCATTCGGTTGCTTTTGTATCAGGGCACGACTTCAGTCGTGCCGTGTCGCCTCGCGCAGTAGCCTGCCCTGAGCAAAGGTCGCGTCAGCGAGCGAGTCGAACGGGAGGCGACAAGTTGGGAAAGCCCAAATCTCATTCGGTCGCTTTTGTATCAGGGCACGACTTCAGTCGTGCCGTAACGAGCGATAAAGATATGGGCTTTAGCCCCTGAGGCCAGTCCTCTCGGCCGGTTCGGCCCTTTCGAACCTCCGTATTGCCGACCGTGAAGATGGTCGCTTCCATGGCAATGGTGCGGGGCTCGGGAAGGGTCCTGATCCACGCATCCAGCTGTTGCCGCGTCGCGCCGATCCTGCCTTCCTGATGCACACGGCCAGCCCCGTCCTTCACGCAATAGCTGATCGTCTTCTTGTGTACGTCCAGTCCGATGTAGTACATGTCGTCTCTGAGGAGCCTCCGAGGTTCTTCTCTGAATCAGCGTCTCCGCTGAGTTCAGCTTCTTGTAACACCTCGTGCTCCTCCTCGACTCAGCATTCAAACATTCCGCCCATTAACATGAAGGCATCGAGTTCGGAGAAGCCGTTGAAGCTCACAAGGACCATAAAGACCTCCATTCTGGAAGCCGGTATGCTCTGCGGCATCGTGCTCGCTTTCTACACTGTGCCTGCCAACACGCCTCTCAGGACCTTCGTTATTGCGAGCGTGGCTTGGCTCGTCTTAGGGAACGTTCTAATGATTCGAGGCTTGCGAAGCACTTCCAATGCAGCCGCCACCGAACGAGGGTTTTGGTCCCGCATGCTGCTTGCCGTGGCAATATTCGCCGCCGCATGGCTTTTGTTCGCAGTCATGCGCCGCCTCTAGTCCGGGTGATTGTGGCCGTACGACCGGCTATCCGGAAATAACGCTGAAGCGCTTCCTGCCACGAGAAATCACCGCTGCCGCGCCGAGCCCCAGGTCCCTGTTCCGTTACAACCGCAGAACCGCTAATGAGCCGATGTTTGCTTCTCTTCTGGATCAGAATCTGGCGAGCGCGGAACAGCCCGTTTCACAATCGCTTCGAACTCATCGAAGGTGACCGGCCTCATCAACTCCTGAATCTCTTTCTAGGGAATCAGGAGTTTTCTCTTGCCATTTCGCTTTTCTTTTTGGCTGAGTTTGGAGCATCGCCGCATACGGGTTACCTGCTAGGATTATGGCACGCCCGCAAACGTAACAACGCCCAGACAGGAAAGGATGATGAGGAACCACCTCACTTCTTTTTTTCTTTCCCTGATGTACGCGTCTTCTTCGGCGATTGACCCGATCAGGCTATCGCTTGAGGCTACGAGCGCCAAATGGTTTAGAGGAGTGTGGATTTCGGGCATTATTGTTGCGGCTGGATGCACGCTCGAAATTTGGGAAGTAACCTTCAACCTAAAGAATTGGTGGAGACACAGAAGAAAGAGGAGTCCATTACCGGATAACCCCGGTAGCTGGAAATATCCAATGGCAGCGCTAGGTCTGTTTCTTGTGGTTGCCGGGATCGTTAGCGAAACCGTTTTTGAGGTCTTCAATTCCAATTCTGAAACCACCAGCCGATCGCACCTATCCAATAAGCTTTCGGATGCCGAGACTACAGCTGGGCA
>DASRRO010000173.1:0-20649 GCA_035656855.1 Acidobacteriaceae bacterium
TTGTGAAATTGGGGCCGGTCGTCTTTTCGGATGTTACTCACCAGGCGGGACTGGATACATGGACCCACCACATGGGCGCGCCGAACAAGCAATTCATCATCGACACGAACGGTTCCGGCGTAGGCCTGCTGGACTATGACAACGATGGATGGCTCGACATCTATCTGGTCAACGGATCGACTTACGATGCGGTAAGCGGAAAGACTACCCCGCCACATGCCGCGCTCTTTCACAATAATCGCGACGGCACGTTTACGGACGTCGCCGAGAAAGCCGGCGTTACCAACGATCGCTGGGGGTTTGGCGTTGCCGTCGGCGACTACGACAATGATGGCTGGCCGGATATCTTTGTCAGCAACTTCGGGAAAAATCGTTTGTACCGCAATAATCACGATGGCACCTTCACGGATGTGGCGGAGAAGGCTGGGGTGCAGCTGGGTAACTGGTCAACCGGTGCCACGTTCGGCGACTACGACGGAGACGGGCGCCTGGACCTCTTCGTTGCCGGCTATGTCCACTACGACCTCAGCCAGCCTCCCATTCCGGGTTCCTCGGCGGTCGCGTTTTCCTCGTGCAGTTTCCGCGGGGTTCCCGTGATGTGCGGTCCTCGCGGACTTCGCGGGGAACCGGATCATCTGTTCCACAACAATGGCAACGGCACTTTTACTGATGTGAGCGCAAAAGCGGGAGTCAGCGATCCCAATCGCTATTACGGCCTCGGTGCAGTATTCGCCGACCTCAACAACGACGGCAAGGTCGATCTGGCTGTAGCTGATGACTCGACTCCCAACTACCTTTACATTAACAAAGGCAACGGCACGTTTGAAGACGACAGTTATGCTTCAGGGTTTGCGGTGAATGGGGATGGCCGTGAAATCGCCGGCATGGGCCTGGCGGCAGGCGATTATCGGAACAACGGTCTCCTCGATCTGCTGGTTACGGATTTTTCCGATGACTATAACGTGCTTTATCGAAACGACGGAGGCGCCAACTTTACCGATGTGAGTTATCAGGCGGGCATCGCTCAGGACAGCATTCCGTTTCTGGGATGGGGAGCGGGGCTCATTGATTTCGATAACGATGGCTGGAAAGACGCGATGATGATCAACGGTCATGTCTATCCGCAGGTGGATCAGCATGACTGGGGAACCAGTTTCGCGCAGCGCCCCCTGCTGTATCGCAATCTGCAGGGAAAACGATTTGAGCTCGTTCCGGCGGTCGAGGGTAGCGGGTTGGCGGAGACGTTTGCCGGCCGCGGCGCCGCGTTCGGCGACCTGTTTAATGATGGCAAGATCGATGTCGTCGTCAATGTGCTGGACGGGCATCCGGTGCTGTTGCGAAACGTGAATCGCGACGATAACCACTGGGTCGAACTCAAACTGATCGGTGGGCCGAAGAGTCCCAGGGATGCAGTGGGGGCGGCGGTGTATCTGACGGCGGGGGGCGTGCGCCAGCGCGGGGATGTGTTGAGCGGTGGCAGCTATCTTTCGTCCAGCGATCAGAGAGTGCACTTCGGTCTCGGCAAGTCCACGAGCGTGAGCCTTGTTGAAGTTCACTGGCCGAGTGGCTTCGTCGAGAAGCTTAGACTGCCTGGCGTTGACCGAATCTACTCGATCACCGAAGGCCGGGGAATTACCGGCGTCTTGGCGAGCCAGAGCGGGAGGCCGTGAGTACCAGATAGTGCCGTGAGCGAGTCTAAGCGGTCTTCAGCACCAGCACGGTCGCGATCGGATCGGGCGCCTTCGCGGGAAGGGCGACGTCGATGCCGCCTGCGGTCCGGGTGACTTTCAACGGGCTGCGCGCTGAATCTGCCAGGAGCCAGGCGCCGGTGACCTGACGCGGAACTTTGCTGAGGTGGAACGTTGTTCCCGGCCAATCGAAGAGGTGGATGTAAATCCGGTCGGCGGTGGTCGTCGATCTCCACTGCCAACTGGGAATGAACTTCGGCTTGCCGTCCTCGTCTTTTTCCGTGGCGGAAAAAGAACCCGCTTCGTCTCCGAAGAGCGTGGGGCGGGTGGCATAGATCGCCTCGCCATTGACCGCCAGCCAGCGGCCCATTTCATGGAGGCGAACGACCTCGGGTTGCGGGACCTCGCCGGTGGCTTCGGGTCCGATGTTCAGAAGGTAATTTCCACCTTTGCTGGCGATATCGATGAGGTTGCGCAGCAGCGTTTCCGTGCTCTTGAAGTTGGTGTCGTCGACTTTGTAGCCCCAGGTGTCGTTCATCGTCATACACGATTCCCAGTCGCGTCCTGGATATCCACGAGCTGGAATGTACTGCTCGGGAGTCTCCGTGTCGCCCTGGTAGCCGCCGCCGAGGCGATTGTTCCAGATGAGCTTTGGATGTTGATTCAGGACCGAGACGATCTTCCCGGCCAGGTCCGGAGTCATGTCTTTAGTGGGGGTATCGAACCAGACGATTGCAGGGAACTCGCCATAGTTGGTGAGCAGTTCGCGGATCTGAGGGATCGCCTTGGTTTGAAGGTAAGTGGCGAAGCTGCCATTCTGCGCCGGGTCCCAGTGATAGGTGGGCGGCTGGTGATTGCCGGTCTTGTAGGCAGCTCCGCCGGGTGCGGTCCAGTCCTGATCCTGCGAGTAGTAGAAGCCGAGTTTGAGGCCCTGCCGACGACACTCCGCGGCCAGCTCTTTCAGGGGATCGCGTTTGAAGGGCGTTGCCTGAACGATATTGAAGGGGTTGGCGCTCGAATTGAACATGGCAAAGCCATCATGGTGCTTCGAGGTGATGACGATGTACTTTTGTCCCGCGGCCTTTGCAAGGCTGACGATTCCGGCAGCGCTGAACTGCGTGGGGTTGAACCGGGCGGCGAGGGCCTGGTATTGCGCTACGGGAATGGAGGCACGGTTCATGATCCACTCGCCAATACCTGGGACCTCTTTGCCCTCCCAGCGCCCGGCGAGAATCGAATACAAGCCCCAGTGGATAAACATGCCGAAGCGCGCTTCGCGGAACCACTGCATGCGCGCGTTCTTTTGTTCCGGGGTTTCGATGTCCTGAATGGACGGGACCGGATGCGCAGTCGCGGTGTTGAAATGTTCTCCCTGCACCTGGGCCAGCCCTGGCAGCGCGCCTGCAAGGGCGCGTCCGGTGGCACTGAGTGCGGCTACTCTGGTAAATGCACGTCTCGACAGATTCATTTCCGGACCTCCGGATTGCGCGTGATGATGCAGCGCTTGCAAGCAGCCGGTTAGCCACCCGCAGAGCATGGATCACTCACTGCGAATCTATCTTATGTCGATCTTCAGACCAGTGCCGTCATCGGCCATCGTGAAAGCCAGATCCTGCTTCTCGCGAGCGACTGAGGTTTTGACTTTCGTGCCGTTCAAATCGATCTCTCCGCGAGCGGCGGTCCAGCCGTGGATCTCGAAGCGAATTTCCTTCCACCATGCAGGCCAGGAGCCCTGGCGGGCACCGATATCCAGATGCATACCCTGCTGGTCGATTCGGCAGCTGAACTCTTCACGCAGAAACGCCCCGTGCTGATAGCCGTAGGTTTTGCCGTCGTCCGAGTAGAGATGGCCGTTGCAGGGTTCACCGGCATAGACGCGCAGGGTGAGGGGCCCCTGAGGAGTTTGGTTGGTGCTTTGCACCAGGGGCGCGATGGGGAGGATGGAGCCGGCGCGCACGAAGACAGGGAGCTGGGCCGGATCCGAAGGAACCGTGATGCTGATGGGACCGCTGGAGTGGGCGACGGATGCGGGGCCGGAAGAGCCCGCCTGGGCCGGAGCCGCGACTGGCTTACCGGTCCAGAAGTCGTACCAGTTCGCTGAGGGGAGTTCGATTTCATAGGGCCCGGCCTGGTCGGGATAGCTGCCTGGAGCGATGAGGAGATCGGCACCGAGGAGGAATTCGCCGCCCGCGGTTAGATCCGTGTCGAGGGGATGGTGGTCGGGCGCGGCATCGGGGAACTCGAGGAAGAGAGGCCGGACGAGGGGAAGCCCCGTGCGCGAAGCCTCGTCGGCAAAGGTATAGAGATACGGCATGAGCCGGTAGCGGACCTCGATGAAGTGGCGGCGAATGGCTTCCTGCTGCAGGCCGCCGATCCAGGGCTCCTGATCCGCGGATCCCTTCTCAGTGTGGTCGCGATCGATGGGCTGGAAGGCGCTCACCTCGATCCACTTTGTCAGGAGATCGGGGGTAGGGCTTCCGGCATAGCCGCCGACATCGGCGCCGCTGAAGGCAAAGCCGCTGAGGCCGAGGTTTTCCAGCATCGGCGTGGTGAGGCGGAGATGGTTCCAGGTGCTGCTGTTGTCGCCGGTCCAGGTAGCGGCATAACGCTGGCCCCCGGCATAAGAGGCGCGGGTGAGAACGAAGGGACGGGTATTGGGATCGAGCGCGCGCAGGCCTTCGAACGTGGCGCGGGAGTTCTCCATGCCATAGACGTTGTGAATCTCAGCGTGGGTGGCGGTGCGCGGGCGAAAGCCGGGCTCGTCGATGCGATGAACGACGTCCTCGGGCATGGTGAGGGTGGGGGAGTCGAAGATGGAAGGCTCATTCATGTCGTTCCAGAAGCCTTCGGCGCCATCGTCATGAAAGCCGCGATAGAGCGTGCCCCACCATGCGCGAGTCTGCTGGCGCGTGAAGTCCGGGAAGACGGCGGGGCCGGGCCAGACGCGTCCGCTGTAGACCGAGCCGTCGGGGTTCTTTACAAAGTGATCGCCTGCCGTTCCGGTGTCATAGGGCGCGTAGTTCTGGCCGGGGAGATTCGCGATATGGAGGTCGGTGATCATCACGAGGTGAAAGTCTTCCGCGCGCAGCTGCGCGATCATCCCGCGCAAGTCGGGAAAGGCGGTGCGATTGACGGTGAAAGGGCGGTTCTGGTCCTGATAGTCGATGTCGAGGTAGAGGGCGTCGGCGGGAATGTGATCGTCGCGGAATCGCTTCGCCACTTCGAGCACGCGTTGTTGGGTCATGTAGCTGTAGCGGGATTGCTGAAAGCCGAGTGTCCAAAGAGGCGGCAGAGGCGGAGTGCCGGTGAGCCATGCGTAGGTCTCCACCACCTGCTTTGGCGAGGGGCCGTAGAAGACGTAGTAGTCCACAGGGCCGCTGACGGCACCGAAGGAATAGGCCGTCGCACTCTCCTTGCCGAAGTCAAAGCTGGAGCGCCAGGTGTTGTCGAGGAGAACGCCCAGGGCCCGACCTGCTCGATAAGTCATGAAATAAGGAATGCTCTTGTAGATGGGGTCGGTGGATTCCTGAAAGCGATAGGCGTCGGTGTTCCACAGGGTGAAGGCCTCGTTGCGGCGATCGAGAGGACCGGTCTTGTCGCCGAGACCAAAGAAGTGCTCGTCGAGCGACATCTCCTTGTAGATCCGAAACGCAGCGCCGTCGAAGCGGATCGGGCGTGCATCCTGCTGGAGGATCTTGCCGGAGAGATCTTCGATGGTAACTTCAAGGGTTTGCCGATCGACCTTCACCAGCAGCGAGCGGGTGCGGAATCCAAAGAAGTCCGGGCCATTCGCTTCAACGACAGGCACCGCACTGGACCTGGCTTCGGTAAGGACGGCCCAGGAAGCGTCCTCGGGAGGGTTCGACCCGCGCCAGAGGCGGATGCGGAGAACGTCGTCGCGAAGTGCGGTGATCTGTTCGGTGCACGCGGCATTCTCGACCGTGATGCCGTTAGGGAGCAGGGAAGAGGTTGCGGGCGCGGCAGGGTTCGGCTCCTGAGCCGGAAGTGCCAAAGAGCCCAGCGAGAGAAGAAGCGGAAGCAGGGCAGACGAGGAACGACGGAAGCGCATTTTTGGATTCCTGACGACAAAGCTGGGACAGATCTGATGCTTGCAGTGTAGATGGCGACGGGAGCCTCCTGCGGTCTCCAGTCCAGGCGGGGAGGTGGACGGGGTCTATTCCGGGTCATCGAGCCCGGTAGCGCGTGCCTATGTATAGGAGGAGGAAGATGGCGGGGAGACGGGGCTCGATCCCGCGACCTCTGCGTTGAGAGAGGCCGTTTATCTCGTAACTGACTGAAATTGAGTCGCGCTGGTGGCTCAAAAAGCGCCCGCTTCAGCGCCTGAATCGAACCCTCGACAGAGGGAAAAAGCAGTATTCGAAATGAAGCGGAGGTCGAGGGTTCGATCCCGCGGGCCGCCCTCGAAGGCGTCACCTCGCCGATCTGGCGCCCTGCTGACGCGGCTTCCGCGAGACAAATCATTCGTGGTGAGATCACCCGTTAACTCCTTCGAGGAGCTCGTCAAATCTGCGTTTGACCACGACGTTCCGGTTGAGGCGGAGGTGCCGACAGCAGAAGTAAGGTCGCACCATCCTTTCTGCCGCTGCGGATAAATGCCGCGGACGAGGCTCATACAATTACCGAGCAGGTGCACCGGGCAACGAGGGCTGGCTCCAGGCAGGCCTCCGGCGCGGATGAGAGGCACGGACCAGAGCGCGAGAGTGTCCGCGCCGCGGCAAAGCGTTCTCTGGCTGCGGCGCACAGCACGGCATTCTGGCTAATGGAGGATGAGATGGAGCTGGCAGGGCTTTCGCTGATTGCCGGGGTACAGATGAAGAAGGGTGGCGCACAGTTTCGTGCGACGAATCCGGCAACCGGGCAGGCGATCGAGCCGACGTATTGCTCGGCTTTGGCGGAAGACGTTGATCGGGCTGCGCGAGCGGCACAGAAAGCCTTCGTGGAATGGCGGCATGTGAGCGGCGTGCAACGGGCTCACGTGCTGCACTCCATCGCGGAAGGCCTCGATGCGGCGACGGACGCGCTGGTGGCGCGAGCGCAGCTGGAGTCGGCATTGCCGGAGGCGAGGCTGCGTGGGGAGACGCTGCGCACCAGCAATCAGCTTCGAATGTTTGCGCAGTTGATTGAGGAAGGATCGTGGGTGGAGGCGCGCATCCATACGGCGATGCCGGAGCGGACGCCGCTGCCGCGCCCAGACCTCAGATCGATGCTGCAGCCGCTGGGACCGGTAGCGGTGTTTGGAGCCAGCAATTTTCCGCTGGCGTATTCAGTGGCCGGCGGCGATACGGCATCGGCACTGGCTGCAGGCAATGCAGTGGTGGTGAAGGCGCATCCGGCGCACCCGGGCACGAGCGAGCTGGCGGGAAGGATCATTACGGAGAGCATCCGGAGCTGCGGCGCGCCGGAAGGTCTGTTTTCGCTGCTGTTCGATGCGGGTCTTGAAGTGGGGAAGGCGCTGGTGCAGCATCCGCTGATTCAGGCGGTCGGCTTTACAGGCTCCCGCAAGGGTGGCCGAGCCCTGATGGATCTCGCCGCGCAGCGTCCGAGGCCGATCCCTTGTTTCGCGGAGATGGGCAGCACAAATCCTGTGTTTGTGCTGCCGGGCGCGCTGCGGAAGCAGGGGATGGGAATCGCGACGGGGCTGTTTGGGTCGTTCACCGCGGTAGCGGGCCAGCAATGCACCAAGCCAGGCATGGTGTTCTTACCGGATCAGCCCGAGGCCGAACCTCTCATGACGGAGCTGCGGCGGCTGACCGCCGAGAGCACGGCTGCGACCCTGCTCACGCCAGGAATCGCGGCGAGCTATCGAAAATCGCTTGATGCCCGGCGTGGCGCGAGGGGAATCGAGATGCGCGAAACGGCTGTGGCGCAGACCTCGTGTGGAGTGACGGCGGCGCTGCTGGAAACTGAGATCGAAGAGTTTCTGCAGCAGCCGGAACTGAGCGAGGAAGTCTTCGGACCCACGACACTGGTGATCCGCTATGGCGAGCGGGAGAAGATGATGCAGGCTGCCGAAGATCTCGAGGGACATCTGACGGCGACTGTGCACGGCACGGAGAAGGACCTGGCGGAGTTCCGCGACCTGATCGCGATTCTTGAACGCAAAGCGGGACGGGTGATCTTCAACGGATACCCTACGGGAGTGGAGGTGTCGGACGCCATGGTGCATGGCGGACCGTATCCGGCTACGTCAGACAGCCGGTTCACATCGGTGGGCACACCCGCCGTGCTGCGCTTCGCCCGGCCGGTGTGCTATCAGGGGTGCCCGGAGGCGATCCTGCCGGAGGAGCTGCGCGATGCGAATCCCAGGGGGATTCTGCGCGCGGTGAACGGAAAGCAAACGCGTGAGGCGATCGCGCGGGCTAACTGATGGGGCTGGATTCTTACAGGTCGGTCACGTTGGCCCGCTCCCGCTTCGATGGTGTGATGGTTCGCAGGGTATCGCCGCCCACCGGTACCGATGCGGGCCGTTCCGGAACCTTTGCGCATCGTGTGAACTCGGCGCTGAGGCGGCTCGGCGACGGATCCGCTCTTCGCCGACTTATTGCGTGACATTACTATCTACCAATGACCCATTAGCAGGATTACTATTAACGGGCCTCCCCGTTACCTCCGGGGGATTGTTGGGGTAAAACGCCGAGGGTACATTGAGTTAACCAGAACACGATCAATGCCGACCCAGGGCATTATCCCCAATTTTCTACGGAAGCCAAACGGAGAACCGCCGAACGGCGACGAACCCGGGCGTTCTCCGTGTAACGTCAAACCTCAGCCAAGGAGCGATTCACCATGAGCACGATTGCGGAATCCGAATTTCTCGTGTCGGAAGTTAAGTCGCAGGCCGCGATTCAGGAGTCGATCGAGACGACCGTCGATGAACTGATCGCAACGCTGCCGGATCCTCGCCAACTGACGAGCGACCAGCGGCGGGGCATTATCGCGCGCTACTCCTCGGTTCTGGAGGGCAATTTCATCTACTGGATGACCGCAACGCTGATTGCCACGAAGGCAGAGAATGCGCGGCCCATCATTATGGATAATCTCCGCGAGGAAACCCGCGACGCCCACCCGCACATGATGCGGAAGTTTGCTATGGAGGCGGACGCATTTCCCACCGACCGCGACGCTTTGGCCGTGCACGACGATCTGACGAAGATGCGGCTGTTTCTGGGCCATCTGTGCGGCGTCCAGTCGCTGGCGTCGATGGCGTTTTTTGAGGGCTTTATTCAGAAGTTCATGCCCTTCCTGGCTGCGCTTGCGGCCGAGCAGGGATCCAAAGAGATGGAATACACGGATGTGCATGGAGTGTGTGACATTGCACATACCGCGGGCCTCTATGAGGCATTGTGGAAAGAGATGGCCGTCAATCCGCTTCCTGAGGAAGCCGATGTGATGGAAGGCGTCTGGCTGTTGCGCGATTTACTCCAGCAGATCGTCCGTCCGGAATCGTCTGCGGCCTGAAAGCCCTGTTGGCTGAGTCTGCGGAAGCACTGATCCAGCTGAAGTGGAGAATCTCTGCTGATTTCTCCGCCAAACTCGTAAAAATTCTGCATTCCGGCCGATGACGGTTCACAGGTCGGCCGGAACAGACAACAAGCTTTGAGACCCTCGAACCATGACGATTCGCTCTGCCATCTCAGACCAGTTCAGGAAAGTAGCTGAGGAGCACGGACGAGCTCTCGCGGCTCTGACCGACGATATGCCCCTTCTCGAGTCCGGGCTCGATTCTCTTTGTTTCGCCGTAGTGGTGACGCGGCTTGAGGATTCCCTGGGCGTGGATCCGTTCGCAGCGGAAGATGTCCTTTTCCCCATTACGTTCGGAGAGTTTGTTGGCTTGTATGAGGCGTCGGCTCGGTAAATCTTATGCCTCCTGTGATCGGATCCTGGCCGTCTTCGGAAGCCCCGCATGTCCAGTCTCCGGACAGTCAGCCTGCACGCTCTGATGAGCCTCCGGGCGCCTCATCTGCGGCTTCGGATTCGGCGCCAATCACCGTGAATACTCCCGATGCGATCCTGGGCGACTGGCACGAACCCGAAGAGAGCTCTCTGCGGGGAATGTATGGCCGGATTCTGCAAATTCTGGCTCGGATGCTACCGGGAGCGCAGAGCCTTCGCGTCGTCCTGCACCGCGCGCGGGGAGTGAAGATCGGCAGGGGAGTCTGGATCGGTTACGACGTGGTCCTCGATACGGCACGTCCCGATCTCATCGTGATCGAGGATGGCGTTGCCATCAGCATGCGCGCGCTGGTGATCGCACACTTCAAGGAACAACGCGGCGTCCGCATCGAGCGGGAAGCCTTTATCGGTCCGGGGGCGATCATTCTTCCCGGGGTCATCGTGGGGCGAGGAGCGGTCGTGAAAGCCGGCAGCGTCGTATCGCAGTCAGTGCCGCCGATGACGGTCGTGCAGGGAAATCCGGCAGTTCCGGTTGCGAAGTGCGGCATTCCATTCCGCCAGGATGTTTCGCTGAAGTTGTTTTCACGGCATCTGCAGCCTCTGGTGCCTCGGAAACATGGAGCCAGCCCGGAGCCGGACCGCAGGGGAACGACGGAAACGTAGTCGCGCGCAGGAGCGCCTTATGGAAAGAGAAAACGCGAAAGCGAGGTGCGGCATATGACATTCCTCCAGCTGGAAATCATGAATCTCGGAGGCGCGATCCGTGAAGCGGGTGATCCGTCTGACCTTTTTGTGCGGGAAGGGGATCATTGCGTGGCCCTGCCGGATCTGCTCACCGGTTCAGCGTTGTACGGCCGCGCAGACGAGTTGCAGGGACGATCGGTGCTTCTGGCAACCCAAAGGCAGCTGACCACGGCCTCGGCCCTGATTGAGCTGGATGGTGTGGCGCGCCGGGTTGTACTCTGCCCGCCCGATCTGCCGGTGGAGCATCTTCCCCATGTGATGGACCTTGCGGATGTGGACAGCATCGTGTCGGACCGCGATGTAACGTACTTCAGTCGAGCCCGGCCACTCTACTTCAGTCCATGCAGTCGCAACCTTGAGCCGGCGACCGCAAATGGGCGGCTCCACTATGAGACGGAATGGGTTCTGCTGACCTCGGGAACAACCGGTGTTCCGAAACTGGTGGCGCACACGCTGGCCAGCCTGGCTGCGGGCATTCGCCGGGGCCGCGCGTCGAGCCGGGCGATCGTGTGGAGCACCTTCTATGACATTCGCCGCTATGGCGGTCTTCAGATTCTGCTTCGCGCGCTGCTGACGGGCACCTCTCTCGTTCTTCCCGGGGTTGGGGAGCCGACTGGGGATTTCCTGGAGCGGGCGGGGTCATCCGGAGTCACGCACATCTCCGGAACGCCATCCCACTGGCGCCGAGCTCTCATGAGCTCCTCAATTCGGCGGCTGAACCCGGAGTACGTCCGCCTCTCCGGAGAAGCTCCGGATCAGGCTGTCCTGAACAGCCTGCGGGAGACCTTTCCCACGGCCCGCATCGTGCACGCGTTCGCTTCGACGGAAGCAGGCCTGGCATTTGAAGTGGACGACGCGTTATCGGGCTTTCCGTCGAGGGCACTGACCAGCATCCCCGGTGTCGAGATATCCCTTCGTGACGGCAGGCTGCGCATCCGATCTGCGGGCAACGCACGCTGCTATCTCGGAGAGAATGTGCCGATGCTGAGGGATCCCGATGGCTGGGTGGATTCGGGAGACCTGGTGGAAATGCGCGAGGACCGCTATTTCTTCTGCGGCCGGCGTGATGGCGTGATCAATGTCGGCGGCCTTAAGGTGCATCCGGAAGAGATCGAATCGGTGATCGGCCGCCATCCTGAAGTACAGATGTGCGTGGTGCGGGCGAAGAAAAGCCGCATCACGGGCGCGTTGGTAGTGGCTGACGTGGTGCTGAGGCCAGGCGGCTCGATTGAGGACATGGATACATCCACGATTGAGGACGATATCCTCCACCTGTGTCACGAGAGCCTGCCCGCGCATAAGGTGCCCGCGGCCATCCGGATCGTGCCGGTACTGCCGTTGTCGGAATCCGGGAAAGTGCTGCGCGGGAATGCGTAACGTCGTTGTTACAGGAGCGAGTCGTGGGCTCGGGCTGGGCATCGTATCGCGGCTCGTCGCTTCCGGGTACTCGGTTCTGGGGATCGCACGTTCCGAAACGAAAGAACTGGCGGAGCTACGCGCGCACGCGCAGGGCTCTGGCCCGGGAATGCTTTCCTTTCGCAGCTTCGATCTTTCCTGCATCGACGAAATCCCTGCGCTTGTTTCGGAACTCCGCAAGCAGTCCGGGCCGATCTACGGGTTGGTCAATTGTGCGGGTATCAGTTTTGAGGGAGCCCTGGCGATGATGCCCACGTCTCAAATCGAGCAGATGGTGCAGGTCAACCTGGTTTCTCCAATGGTTCTGACGAAGGCCGTGGTTCGGGGCATGATGAGCGACGGCGCGGGGCGTATCGTCAACATTGCCTCGATCACGGCGTTCACGGGATACAGCGGCCTCGCCGTCTACAGCGCGACCAAATCCGCGCTGACGGGATTCTCGCGCTCGCTGGCGCGCGAAGTCGGCCGCATGGGGATCAACGTCAATTGCGTGGCCCCGGGGTTCATCGACACACAGCTCACCACCGGGCTCCAGGGCGAGGAGCGCGAGAGAGTGGTTCGACGGAGCGCCCTCCGCCGCCTCGCCGATGTGAACGATGTGGCGAGCGCGGTAGAGTTTCTGCTGAGCGACGGGGCAAAGAACATTACGGGAACCGTGATCACGGTGGACGCGGGGAGTACGGCATGACCGAGACTGCTGCCGTCGCTTCCATCCCGGCCGGCAAGGCGTCGCAGGTGTGGCTGCGCGCTCTCGAGTCGACATCATCGATTGCACGGAATCCTGAGCGTCTGCTGTCCACGGTGATTGCAGAGGTCGCGGAACGATCCGGCAACGCTGCTGCCCTGGTAGCGGATCGGGAAAGCTTCACGTTCGGCGAGCTGGCGGACCGTTCGGACCGTTACACGCGATGGGCTCTGCAGCAGGGAATCCGAAAGGGTGACGTGGTGGCCCTTCTGATGACGAGCCGGCCTGAATATTTCGCCTGCTGGTCGGGCATCGCAGCAGCCGGCGGTATTGTGGCGTTATTGAATACCAATCTCATTGGCTCGTCGCTGGCCCACTGCATCGATGTTGCGCGTCCGCAGCATGTGATCGTCACCGGGGAATACCGGGAGACTCTGCTTTCAGCGCTTAACATGGCGACCGCAGAGCCGGCGATCTGGCTGCATGGTGTGGACGATGACCGCTTTCCGCGCATCGATGCCTGGCTGCGCGAACTGCCGTCGGAACGGCTGGCCGAAGTGGAACGGCCCCGGGTCACGATCGGCGATCTGGCTTTGTACATCTATACCTCGGGCACGACCGGTTTGCCCAAGGCGGCGCGCGTGAGTCACGGGCGCATTCTGCAGTGGTGCTCCTGGTTCGCGGCGATGCTCGGCATGCAGCCGGAAGACCGCATGTACGACTGCCTGCCCATGTATCACAGCGTGGGAGGAGTTCTGGCGCCGGGGGCGGCTCTCGTCGCGGGCGCCAGCGTAGCCATCCGGGAGTCGTTTTCCGCCCGTGAGTTCTGGGCCGATGTGGTCCGCTGGGACTGCTCGATGTTTCAGTACATCGGGGAATTCTGCCGTTATCTTCTGCATGCGCCAGCGGGGCGCCTTGATCGCAGTCATCGCATACGCGTCGCCTGCGGCAACGGCATGTCTGCTGATGTGTGGAATGAGTTCAGAGAACGGTTCGGGATTCCGGCTGTCTTTGAGTTCTATGCCTCGACCGAAGGCGGTCTGTCGCTCTTCAACGTTGAGGGCAAGCCCGGCTCTATCGGGCGGGTGCCTCCTTACCTGGCGCATCGGCTCGCGCCTGTACTGGTTCGGTTCGATCCTGAGACGGAACTGCCTTACCGCGATGTTCAGGGATTCTGCATCCCCTGTGCACCGAACGAGGCCGGGGAAGCGCTGGCTCGCGGGTCGAGCGAGACCTCGCCCACCGGCAGCCGCTACGAAGGCTATACCGATCCGCAGGCCTCAGAACAAAAGCTGCTGCGGAACGTGTTCGAGCCGGGCGATATGTGGGTGCGCACCGGCGACCTGATGCGGCGTGACGAGAAAGGCTTCTTCTATTATGTGGATCGCGTCGGCGATACCTTCCGCTGGAAGGGTGAGAACGTCGCGACTACAGAGGTTGCGGAGATCCTGTGCGGCTTCCCCGGCGTGAAGCATGCCGTGGTCTATGGCGTAAAAGTACCCGGTGCCGAAGGGCGCGTCGGCATGGCCGCCCTGACGGTCGAGGGAAGGCCGGAGCTGGCCCGGCTGCGGGAATATATGGCTGCTTCCCTGGCATCGTATGCTCGGCCCGCGTTTTTGCGCTTTCGCGAGAATTGCGACGTTACAGGGACCTTTAAGTATTCGAAGGCGGAGCTGGTGAAGCAGGGGTATAACCCGGAGGTGATGTCCGATGCCCTCTATTTCGACAACCCGGAGACGCAGACTTTACGTTCGCTCGACCGTTCTATCTACGACCGCATCCAGGCCGGAAACGTTCGACTGTAAGGCGCGGCCTTCGCGTTGGCTGCGCAGATGGCTCGGCGAAACCCGGAATAAAACCCGGGAACGCAAAACGGAAATGCTGTAAAGCGACAGGAATGTATGCTCATTGACCGCCTGAGAGATGAATTTCGCGCCGCCGAAGCTGCTATCGACGGCGGTCCGATCTATCCCGAGGTGACTGCGGCGGAAATTCGAGAACATCTGGCGGCTTACGATTTCCAGCACAGCGTACCGCTGGAGGATGCGGCGGAGGACGTCGAGCAGATGCTGCGCCGCTGGCAGGTCCAGGTCACCCATCCCCGCTACTTCGGGCTGTTCAATCCCAGTGTGGGGCTAGCGTCAGTGGTTGCCGACACGCTGGCGTCAACCTACAATCCGCAGCTCGCTGCATGGCGGACTTCGCCTGCGGCCATTGAGATCGAGCGCCACACACTGGCTTGGCTGGCCGGCAAGTTCGGCCTGCCTTCCCAAACTGCCGCCAGCTTCACCGGCGGCGGCGCTGAGGCGAATCTCTCCGCGGTCATTGCGGCGCTGACGCAGGCGTTTCCCGAATATGGCGAGCAGGGGCTGCGCGGCATCCCAAATTCTCCCGTGTTTTACATTTCCAGCCAGGCACACCATACGTTCAGCAAGATCGCGCATATGACAGGCCTCGGTCGGGATGCGGTGCGTACGGTTCCAGCGGATGGCGACCTGAAGATGGATCTCAGCGCTCTGGCTGACCAGGTGGCGCAGGATCGCCGGCGCGGGCTCGCGCCGTTTCTGGTTGTCGGCACCGCTGGCACGACAGCGGCCGGGATCATCGATCCGTTGTCCGAGCTGGCACAGTTCTGTCGCGACGAACGGCTCTGGTTCCACGTTGACGCGGCCTGGGGCGGAGCCGCGATCGTATCGGCATCGCTGCGACCTCATCTCGTCGGCATCGAGTATGCGGATTCCATTACCTGCGACGCGCACAAGTGGTTTTCAGTGGCCATGGGATGCGGGATGTTCTTCTGTCGCCACTCCGAAGTCATCGCACGCGCCTTTCGAGCCGAGGCCAGCTACATGCCGGAGCGGTCTGGCGCCGAAACACGGGACCCGTATACCCATTCGGTGCAGTGGTCGCGCCGGTTTGCCGGTCTTAAGCTCTTCCTTACGCTGGCCGAACTGGGTGAGGAAGGGCTGGCCAGGATAGTCGACCATCAGGCGAGCCTGGGCGACCGGTTGCGCGAACGGCTTGCGGCTTCCAGATGGACGGTTGTCAATGCGACCCCTCTGCCGGTCGTCTGCTTTACTCGCGACGGCCTCGACGTGCGTTCGTTTCTGGCGGGTCTGCGGGAACAGCAGATTGCCTGGATGTCGGAAGCCAGAATCGGGAACGCCTTCGTGGTGCGCGCGTGCATCTCCAGCTTCAAGACGACAGAAGAAGATGTTGACCGGGTCGTCGAACAAATCACGCGGCTGGCGCTCGAACCAAGGGCTGGCCGGCTGGCTGCGGCGACACTCTGAATCAGCCACCGAATGAAGGAGTCAGTTTTTAAAACGCGATGAAGCCCGAGACGATTGCCATACACAGCGGATACCAGGTCGATCCTACGACCCGTTCTGTCGCGGTTCCGATCTATCAGACCGTGGCGTACGCGTTTGACAGCGCTGACCATGCTGCCGCTCTTTTCAATCTGGAGGCGGAAGGCTACCGCTACACCCGCATCGGCAATCCGACGACGGATGTTCTTGAACGGCGGGTCGCTGCGCTTGAGGGAGGGGTGGGGTCGTTGTGCGTGGCCAGTGGCCAGGCAGCGGTTTCTTATGCCGTTTCCAATATCGCCGAAATGGGCTGCAACATCATTTCCGTTCCGCAGCTGTATGGAACGACTCACACGTTGTTTGCCCACCTGCTGCCCCGCCAGGGCGTTACTGTGCGTTTTGCAGCTACTGACCAACCTGAGGACATCGAGGCGTGCATCGATGAGCACACGCGCGCTGTGTACTGCGAGAGCGTCGGCAATCCAGCCGGAAATATCTGCGACATCGAAGTGCTGGCGCAGGTGGCCCATCGCCACGGCGTGCCGCTGCTGGTCGACAACACGGTCGCGACGCCAATTCTCTTACGGCCCTTCGATTACGGAGCGGATGTTGTGATTCATTCGCTGACCAAGTTTTTGGGCGGCCACGGCACAACGCTCGGCGGCGCGGTTGTGGACAGCGGCAACTTTCCCTGGAGCGAGCATGCCGCAAAGTTTCCGATGCTGACGACGCCCGATCCGTCCTATCACGGTCTGGTTTATACCGATCACTACGGCAAGGGCGCTTTCCTCGGCCGGTGTCGCAGCGTCTACCAGCGGGTGAACGGCGCGGTGCTCGCGCCGCTCAGCGCCTTTCTGCTGCTGCAGGGGATTGAGACGGTCGCCCTGCGTATCGATCGCCATACGGCGAATGCTCGGGCCACCGCTGAGTACCTGCGGAGCCACCCAGCCATAGAGTGGGTGAATTATGCAGGCTTCGCAGAGAGTCCGTACTACGGACTCGCGCAGAAATACCTTGGCGGCCGGGCGTGCTCGCTGCTGGCGTTCGGTATCCGAGGCGGCTATCCCGCTGCGGTTCGTTTTTACGATTCTCTGGGGCTCGTCACACGGCTGGTCAATTTAGGCGATGCGAAATCGCTGGCCTGTCATCCCGCGTCCACCACGCACCGCCAGATGTCAGCCGAAGAGCAGCACCGCGCCGGCGTAACCCCGGAAATGATTCGACTCAGTGTGGGTATCGAGCATGTCGACGATATTATTGCCGATCTCGATCAGGCACTGAAGCAGGCCCAGTAACGCACGTCCGGCTTCGGCCGCATTTCCTGAGGTGATCCGGTGCCCGTCACGGTTTATAGAGAAAACGAACTATCGCAAGCCGATCGTCGCTGGCAGGCAAAGGGTCTCTCCTTCGCCCGTTCGGTCGATGATGCGAGGCCTGATCTGGTGATCGGACTGCTGAACAATATGCCGGATGCGGCGCTTCAGGCAACCGAACGCCAGTTCCAGGCGCTGCTCGGCGCGGCGTCCAGCGGTATATCCGTTCGGCTCATACTGTGCCGGATGCCGTCTGTTCCGCGCAGCGAATCAGCCGAAGCTTATCTGCGCCGCTCGTATGTCGGGATTGACTCTGTGATGGATACAGAAGTCGACGGTCTGATTGTGACCGGACGAGAGCCGCTCCAGGCCGATTTACGCGACGAGCCGTACTGGGACAGCTTCGTGCAGATCCTCGAGTGGTCGCGCCTGAAAACCGCTTCCACCATCTGGTCGTGCCTCGCTGCCCACGCGGCGGTTTTGTATCTGGATGGTGTTCAGCGAGTGCGCAGCCAACAAAAGCACTGTGGAGTATTTGACTGTACCCGCACTTCAAATCACTCTTTGGCCGCGCATCTTCCGGAGCAATTTCGCATGCCGCACTCGCGATGGAACGGCCTTCCGAAGGACGAGCTGGGCCGCTCCGGATATGAACTGCTGGCGCTTGCAGGCGATGCCGGAGTCGACTGTTTCCTGCGTCAGGAGGCGGGAGAAAGTCTCTTCCTGTTCTTCCAGGGCCACCCGGAATATCAACCGGATACGCTCTTGCTCGAATATCGCCGGGATCTTCTCCGTTATCTGCGCGGGGAATCGACGGGCTGGCCGGACGCGCCGCGCGGAATTCTGACGCCGAAAGATGAGGCTGCGCTGCTGGATATCCGGAGCGAAGCGCGTGCGCGCCCGGAGGAGGAAACACTGTCTCGCCTCACGGCGCTCTTCTCTGCGGCAGCGATCGAAAACGGCTGGCACGGGACGGCGAAGACCATCTACCGCAACTGGCTCGGATACCTGATCGCGCAGAAGGCCGATCGCGCGGCCGGGCGAGGAGCGGCGGTCATGGCACCGCCCGTCGGCAGTCCCACCGAGCAGGTTAGACTCGATGAAGGTCCCCTCTGCTGATTGCGACATCGCAAAGAGGAAGACTGATTAGACAAGCGCTCTTCCATTCAGGTGTGCTGATCGGCATCGGAGTTGTTGGCGTGGCCGCAGGACGGCAGTTGGCGGGCATCGTCTCTGAACGGGTTTCGCGATCCGGCCAGCGACCAGGGTCGCTTCATGAGCGATGCCGCTACCGGTTACAGCGTTCTCGCACTCGAAAAAGCACAAAACCGGCGGGGCATTGCGCGCAACACATCCGCCGGCGACTGATCTGAGCCGACCGCTCACAAACCTCGGCCCAGCACCGCCGCCACAGACTCGCGCGCGGCGTCGACCATTTCTTCGATGTCCGCTTCGGTGGAAATGAGGGGCGGTGCAAAGAATAGTTGGTCTCCCGGCGCAGGATGTGGGCCCGAGGCCGATCGTGTGCGCGTGAGCACTCCCCGGCGACGCATCTCGGTTCGCAGCCGCGCGCCGACATCCTCGGCGACCGTGAAATTCGTCTTCGTGGCGCGATCCTGGACGAACTCGACAGCGGCCAGGAGCCCTTTTCCTCCCCGAATCTCGCCGGTGTTCGGATGACTGCCGAGGCCTTCCTCAAGAGCCCGCAGGAGGACGTCTCCCATCTTCGCCGCGTTCTCGACCAACTTCTCCCGCTCAAGGATTTCGATATTCCGCAGCGCAACCGCACAGCACGGGGGATGACCGGAATTGGTGTAGCCGTGCATCCACCGGTTCGCCGGTTCCACTGAATCCAGAGCTTCCTGGAGGTCGCGGCTGACCATGATGCCGCCCAGAGGCAGGTATCCGGAGGTGACACCTTTCGCGAAAGACAAGATGTCGGGGCGGACATTCCAGTGATCCAGGCCGAACCAGCGGCCGGTTCTTCCAAACCCGGTAATGATCTCATCCGCGATCAGCAGGACGTTGTAGCGCGAACAGATCTCACGGACGCGCGGCCAATAGTCGTCGGTGGGATAAATGATGCCGCCGGCGCCATGAATCGGCTCTCCGATAAAGGCTGCAACCGTGTCCGGCCCTTCGCGCAGGATTGCCTCTTCCAGTGCGCGAGCTGCTGCCTCGCCCGGGGTATCGCCAGGCTGCGTCGCTTCCCAGCGGTACGGGTAGCATGTCTCGATGTGCACGAAGCCGGGCACCCGGGGCTCAAACATCTTCCAGTAACCAGCCATTCCGGTAGCGCTCATCGCCTGCAGCGTGACGCCATGATAGCCGTGGAACCGCGAGATAACCTTGACCTTGCCGGTCTGGCCGCGCACTTTCCAGTAATAGCGGGCGGTCTTGAAGGCTGATTCGTTGGCTTCCGCCCCGCCGGAGCAGAAAAAGACAGCCGCCATGGCTGGAGCGAGTTCGACCAGCCGCTCCGCCAGCAGGATCGAGGGTATCGTCCCCGACCCGGCATAGCTGGAGAAATATGCCAGGGTCCTCATCTGATCCGCAGCCACCTCGGCAAGCTCGGAGCGGCCGTGGCCCGCGTTGACATTCCATAGACCTGAAAGGCCGTCAATATATTCGCGGCCCTCGGTATCGCGGACCCTGATGCCTTTTCCGCTCACGCAGAGCACCGCACCCTGGATGTCGACAGGGTGGTGCAGCGAGTGAATCTGATGCCGGCGGTCTGCAGCGGCGAGATCGGTTGTTGACATGGAGCGGAATTCCTCCTGCGTATGCTTCGGCCATGATACCGGTGCGGCCCACATCGAACGCACGAACCTGCATATGAAGACGATGGGAAGCTCGAGTCCCGCGTGCCCACGCCATAGTCACTGCTGGTCGGCAGCGAGCGGCCAGAGTTCAGTCTCTGCGCCGCATAGATGCAGGAGCCACCGATAAACAGCATGCTGACAGCCGCAAGGCGGTCGGCATCAGGCCCGCGCCGGCGATCAGGATCGTGACGTTGGCGATAAGCTTCACCTCTGAGAGGCAGTGCCAATTTCGAGGCGCGTTCGAGACGGTGTCAATAAGGCGGACCCTTGGCCAGCTGGCCCGCACCTACCAGGTCTCTCCCGGGCCGCCGTCCACCGCGTGGCATCAGCGCGCCGCAACGACTCTGGAGACCAGGTCTCTTCGTCGCCGCCACAACCCGTTCCGATCACGCCGGCGCGCACGGCGACGATGATGGTTTCAAAATCCGGGTGAAGGGAAGGAGAAAAACACACTCAAAATGGGCGGTTGATTTCTTATTGCGTCCATATCGAACCCGGATTCGTTGTCACATTAGGTCCATGCGTTCCGGAAGTGTTTTGGAATGTATGGCGGGGACGACGGGGCTCGAACCCGCGACCTCTGCCGTGACAGTCTTGCAATACTAGTTTTTTCAATGACTTACAAACCCGTGGGGAACGCCTAAAACCACCGAAGTCGTGCAAGGCCGCTGTTTTTGTGGATCGGATTGTGGATCGGAATTTTGGATCTTGCCGACGCCACTCCATCGATAAGCGCATCGGCCTGAAGTCAACAAC
>DASRRO010000174.1:0-24662 GCA_035656855.1 Acidobacteriaceae bacterium
GAGGAGGTCGGCGCCTCCATCAGCCTGAACCGCGGCGAGGAGATCGTCATAACTGTCACGCAGGGAAGGGAAAAGAAACTGGCGAAGGCCGGTCTCGGTTCCGTGCTTGACGTCGTAGATCATCGCGATGAGGCGCGTGTCGTTGGGGTCCTGCTCGGGACGGACGGGGGCGAAACCGATGCCGAGGGGTTCGACCTTGGGGCGGAACATTTCCGGAATGGCGAGGACGGGCTGATGACCGCGGCGCCTCAGTTCTAGGGAGAGCGCAATGAGGGGATTGACGTCGCCGAAGGTGCCGTATGTGGAGAAGACGATTCTCATTGGCGATCAGAAGGAGGATTCAAAGACTCTGAAGCGGTGTTCGAGTTCCCATTGCTGCTGAGCTTTCGGGCTGGCGTGGATGAGGGTTGCGCAGGCGCCATGCGGTTCCGCATCGCCAAGCTGGCTGCGACAGGCGGCTGCGGGGGTGTCGAGCTGCTCGGGGGTGTAACTGACCCAGAGACTGTCGCCGCGGAGGAAGGCGTGTTCGATTGAGGTGCGAGCCATCAGCTTCAGATCGTGGTAGCTGAGCGGGTACGTATCTGCCGCGCGCACAAATTCATGGGTTAAGTCGATGCGGGAGACGCCTTCGTCGTCGGTGGAGAGGGCGACCGGAACGCCGGCTTTGCGATAAAGCATGAAGGGGTGGTCGCTGCCTTTTACGTTGAGGATGACGTCGTTGCTGGTGAGATTGATCTCGACCATGACGTGGCGGTCGGCCATCTCTTTCATCAGCTGTGAGGGGCGATCCTCGAACATGATGTCGACGCCATGGCCGATGCGTTCGGCGTGGGCCTGTTCGACGGCCGCGCGGATGTGAAAGGTGAGGCCCTGGGGCGGGACCATGCCTTCGGCAAGCTCGCCGGCGTGCAGAGTGATGTGCACCTGCGGGTATTGACTGTGCAGGTAGTCGAGCATGCGCATCTGCAGACCGTAGTCGCGCATGGCGAGGTAGCTGTCTTCGGGCTGGACGAGGTTGATGCCGACGACATCGGGATCGGCTGCCGCCAACTCGAAGCCGAGCAGCGACTGCGCGAAAACCTCCTGGGGCGGCTCTTCGCGCTTGACCTGATAAAGGAAGCGCACCATGACGCGGCAGGCCAGGGCGGCGTCGGGCTGGCCGCAGTGCTCGAGGCGATTGCGCCGATCGAGGGCCGAAGTGAAGTCGGCCTGCAGGCTGGCGACGTTCTGGTGAAACCCGGGGTCGGCGACAAGGCGGGTACGGACAGAGGCGAGGTCAGGATCCCAGCCGAGCTTGTTGGACAGGGCGCGGACGGCGGCGTAGTTGCCGGTCTGCATGAGCTCAAGATACTGCTCGTTCTGGGCGGCGGCGCGAGTGGCGACTTCGTCGATCCACTCACCGGCAAAGCGGTTGTCATCGCCGAAGCGCGCGAAGGTGTTGAAGAAATGATCGTGGCCGGAGTCGCCGGTGACGGGGATGAAGGTGCGCATGGACAGCGCGTCGATGAGCTTGTCGTAGAGGTCCTGATCGGCGGCGAGGGCGGCGGCTGGCGATTCGGGTGCCGGGCAATCCGGCGCGTGATGCTTGTCGTCGATGCTGAGTTGGGTGGCATCCACGCAGTCGCGGTCTTCGCCCGCTTCGCGCAGAAATGTCTCGGCGTAGACGGCGCCGCTGAGGTGCATGTGCAGGTCGGCGCCCTTCGGCATGCGGTAGAGGAAGGCGCGCAGGTCGGCGGGGCCCTCGCGGCGAGCTTCTTCGAACGCGTGGGCGGCGCGGCTTTCGGAGGCGGGCGCGGCGGGTTCAGCGACCGCTGGACGGCAGAACCAGAGAAGGCAGCAGAGGACGAATAAGGCAGCGCGGCGGGCGCGGCGCGAGCCCGGGTTTACCGTCTGGCTCTCCAGGATTGGCTCCATGAATGCGACAAGTGTAACCCCCAGGACCGACGCAGAATGTGAACCGCTGAGGGCCGGGGAGGGAGGGAACCGTTTGTTATACTGAGTCTCGGTTGTTGATCGAGCGCGGCGTTTTTTTCGCAGCTCCGGACAGCCCCCTTCCTCGCTGGTTTTCTCCGGCGGCCAGGTAGCTCAGTGGTAGAGCGCGGCCCTGAAAAGGCCGGCGTCGGCGGTTCGATCCCGTCCCTGGCCACCACCTGCTTTGTTTTGGAATTATGTCGCCCGAGGTCCTTCGCCTCGCTCAGGATTTCGCCTGCGGGTTCCCACCCCGTCGCGCAAAAGCGGCACGTCGGGGGGCCCCGGGCTCAGACGCCCGCAAAACGGCTCAAGTTCGATCCCGTCCCTGGCCACCACCTGCCTTGTCCTGAAATCATTTCAAACATGCGTGACACTGCCGAGTGGTCCCTGCACGCTCCGCTTTAATTTGTCCGGCGACGGACATAGGATGGCAGACGCTGACAAGGAGGCATGATGGCAAACGGCAGAAATCAAGGACAAAGCTCTCGTGGTGAAGGACACAACGTGGCCAGACGGGATGTGATCAAGGCTCTGGCTCTCACTGTGGGCGGGGGCGCGCTGCGCGCTGCGCTTCCTGATCGCGCGATGGGCGCTGATGCCGGCGCGGCGGGGTATCCGGCCATCGCTTCGCCCATGGGTGACACGATTTCCGCGTCCAACACCGAACCGGTCGTTGAGATTGCGACGGGGAAGGTGCGGGGCTGCGTGCGCAAAGGGATATATGGCTTCAAGGGCATTCCCTACGCGGACACCACGGCCGGGCCGAACCGCTTTATGCCGCCGCAGAAGGCGAAGCCGTGGACCGGACTGCGCAGCTCCATGCATTTCGGCAGCGTGTGTCCGCAGCCGCCGCGTGCCGGCTGGGCAAACGATGAAGAGGCCTGGCTATTTTCCTGGGACGATGGGGTCCCGGGGGAAGACTGCCTGCGCGTGAACCTCTGGACGCCTGGCATCCATGACGGCAGGAATCGTCCTGTGATGGTTTGGCTGCATGGAGGCGGGTACACCGCGGGTTCCGGGCAGGAGCTGCTTTCCTACGACGGCGAGAATCTGGCGCGTCGCGGCGACGTGGTGGTCGTGACTCTCAATCATCGCCTGAACGTGTTCGGATTTCTGAACCTGTCAGCGTATGGGAACCGCTATCAGGACTCCGCAAATGTGGGCATGCTCGATATCGTTGCGGCGCTGGAGTGGGTGCGCGACAACATTGCCGCTTTCGGTGGCGATCCGAATCTCGTGACGATCTTCGGACAGTCCGGCGGGGGCGGCAAGGTGAACGCGCTGATGGCCATGCCGTCGGCGAAAGGGTTGTTTCACCGCGCAATTGTGGAGAGCGGCTCGCTGATGTATGGGGCGACAGAAGAGCAGTCGCAGCAGCTGGCCGGCCAGCTGCTGGCAAACCTCGGTCTCGACGCGTCGTCCGTCGACAAGCTGCAGCAGATCCCGGTGGAACAGCTGGAGGCCGCTGCTATGGCGGTGACAACGCACCCGATGACGCACTCGGGGATCATCGATTTCCGGCACATCGGCTCGCTGCTGGGATGGGCGCCGGTGGTGGACGGGAAGGTTCTGCCTCGGCAGCCATTCGCGCCCGATGCGCCCGCCCAGTCCGCGGACATTCCGCTGCTGGTGGGAACGACGCTGAATGAGTTTGTAACGGCGATCAATCATCCCGAATTTATGGAGATGGATGCCGGCCTGCTGAAGAGCCGGGTTCAGGGCGCATTCGGCGCGAAGGCCGACAGCATTCTCTCGGCGGCAAAATCGGTGTATCCAAATGCAAATCCGTTTGAGCTGTGGTCGGTGATTGCGGTGAGCGGCGTGCGTGCATCGGCGCTGAGTCAGGCCCAGGTGAAGGCGGCGCAGAATGCGGCTCCCGCATATTGCTACCAGTTCGCGTGGCAAACCCCGGTGCTCAGCGGACGGCCCATGTCGTTCCATTGCTCCGAGATTGCATTCGTGTTCGACAATACCGATCGCTGCGAGAATATGACGGGCGGCGGACCGGCGGCGCGGGATCTGGCGGCGAAGGTGAGTGAAGCCTGGATCGCTTTTGCGCGCACCGGCGATCCAAACCATTCCGGATTGCCCCACTGGACTCCGCTAACTGCGGAGACGAATGCGACGATGGTTTTCGACACGCAGTGCGAGCTGCGGCAGCGCTTCGATCAGGCGCTCCAGGACGCCGCCAACCGGACCTAGCCGGAAAGCTCTTTGCGGATCGGGTCATGGCTGTCTGAGTCCCACCGTCGACCTCTTAAGGCGAAGAATAAGAGAATATCCGGCCGAGCCTGCCATCTCTATCCTTTGTTGCGACTTCGGGGTAGCGTGAGGGCGCCTCGGAGAGCGTCCTGGTCCGTAACCCCTTAAATAAATCGCTTGACAACTGCCAAAAACGATTGGTAGTCTCTCGCACCAGTCCCCCGGGTAGTGGAAAAAAAGAGCCGGATTTTAGCCCGAAGAGCGGTGGAATACCGGAAAAGGCTCGAGATGGGAAATGCAACGTGTGCGTCCGAAAAATCGGAGCACTTTTCTTCAAGGAGGCAATTTGTGAGACAGGTATCAGGAAAACCGGCGCACTACGTGTGGCTGGCCGTGCTGCTGTGCCTCGGGATGTCAGGAGTGGCGGCGCATGCCCAGCAGAACTCCGAGATCACCGGCATCGTAATGGACCAAACCGGCGCGGCGATCTCAGGCGCGCAACTGACCCTAACCGACAACGCGCGCGGCACAAAAGACTCGACCAACTCCAATGATGCCGGCTACTACTCGTTCCAGGCCCTGAATCCCGGCACCTACACCCTGAAGACCGTGGCCAAAGGATTCCAGACCTACGCGGCCGACGGAGTGGTAGTGAACGTATCGCAGACCCTGCGCAATGACATCAAGATGCAGGTTGGCGCTGAGGCCACCACGATTACCGTTCAGGCTAACGCTCTGCAGGTCCAGACCGACGACAACGTGGTCAGCACGACCATCACGTCGGAGCAGGTGGAGCAGATCGCAACCGAGAACCGCAACTTTGCAGCTCTGGCCGCCATGGGCCTGGGTGTCAGTTCGAATTTGCCGGATAACAACACGCCCATGGCCGGCGCCGGCGGCAGCAGCTTCAGCATCAGCGCCAACGGCTTGCGCCAGAGCCACAATATCTGGCTCATCGACGGTGGCGAGTCGGATGACCGCGGCGGCGCCGGCGGTATTGCTCTCATGCCCCCGCAGGACGCAATCGCCGAATTCACAATGTTGACCTCGAACTACCCCCCGGACTATGGAATCTCCTCGGGCGCCACCTTCAGCCTTTCGCTCAAGAGCGGCACGCGCAGTTTCCACGGCACCGGTTATGAGTTCAACCGCAACACGGATTACGACGCGAACGACTATTTCAACAAGTTCAACAAATCGGGTCCGAGCGCTTACACGCCTCGGCAGGTACTGGATTACAACGTCTACGGATTTAACATCGGCGGCCCGGTATTCATTCCCGGCGTTTACAACCGCAACCGGGATAAGACCTTCTTCTTCGTGAATGAAGAATGGCGCAATATCAAGCAGGGCTCTTCGACGAACACCAACAACACGCTGCCTACAGCGGACATTCCGGTGGCGGGGCAGAGTCTGACGTACGTTAACCCGCGGTTCAATCTTTCTTCAGGTTCGGTGCCCCTGGGGATCGTTGTACCGACCGTCAGCGACCCGGCATTCAACGCGAAGCTGGCCGTTTTGGGCCTGACGCCGGGCCAGCCATTCCCGAACAACACGATCCCCGCTTCTCTGTTTGATCCCAATGCAGTCCTGTACCTCAATGCCCATCTGCTGCCCCCTCCGGGGAACGCCAACGATCAGTCGGTGGAGACTGTTAATTCGCCTCTCACGGTTCGCGACGACATTGTGAGAGTGGACCATAAATTCAACGACAAGTGGGCGTTGATGGCTCACTACATGCACGAGAGCGACAACGATAACAACCCCAAGCCGATGCTGGGATGGGATGGGGACACGTACAACACGGTGACCAGCTCCGAGATCACCCCGTCGAACAGCGGCGCCATCAAGCTGAGCGGCAGCATCTCGCCGACCCTGCTGGTGGAAGCCAGCATGAACTACGACGGCAACATCATCGACATCATCAACAGCGCGAATTCAGCGCAGCTTTCCGGCTGGTCGGCGGGAAGCTATTTCAACAACGGCAGAACCAACGAGATCGCCAGCGTCGACCTTGGCGCTCCGTACGGAACCAACCTGGAAATGGGATCGGCGCCGTGGCACAACGCCGCCGAAGACTATGAGCCCAAGGTGGATGTCTCCTACACGATGGGCAAGCACTCGCTGAAGTTCGGCTTCAGCTACAACCGCTACACGAAGAACCAGCAGCTGTTTGGAAACGGCAACGGGCTGTACACCTTCAAAGGCAACAACGGTGTTCAGTACACGAGCAACGAGGGTTCGGCGGCCTGCCAGACGAGCAAAACGGCTCCCGGCTGCGTGCAGGGCGATGCCGTCATGGACATGTTGCTGGGCCTCGCCGGCAGCTACAACCAGCAGAGGGCTCTGCCCATCCGCCACTACGTGAACCAGACTCCGTCGGTTTACGCGATGGACACCTGGCATGTTTCGCCACGGCTGTCGCTGCAACTCGGACTGCGCTACGATGCACTGCCGCAGGCCTGGGAGCGCAACAACTTCATCGCGAACTTCAACCCCGCCCACTACCAGCCGGGTCAGGCTCCGCTGTGGAACACGGATGGCTCGATGTCAACGGCGGGACCGGGCTTCTCCACGTTTACGGTGGATGGCTCCAGCGCTCCGGCCTATGTGAACGGGATCGATCTTGCCGGTCAGGGGGGCATTCCCCGGGCGCTGGTGAGCAACTACTACAACACCTGGCAGCCTCGCATCGGCTTCTCGGAAGACGTCTTCGGGGATGGCAAGACCGTGCTCCGCGGCGGATTCGGGACCTTTTTCGAGCGCATGCAGGGCAACCTGATCTACAACAGCGCGACCGACTCGCCGTTCTCCTACTCGCCCACCGCGAACCAGGTCTACTTCAGCGATCCACACACCAGCATTCAGACAGGGACGACGGCCAGCACGCCGTTCTTCCCGGGTGGCCAGTACGAGATGGCGCAGAAGTTCCCCGACCCGGCAGTGGAAATGTACAGCCTGGGTGTTCAGCACCAGCTGGCGCCTTCGGTTGTGTGGGTTGTTCAGTATGTGGGCAATCTTGCCTGGCACCAGGAAGAGTACCGGCATGACAACAACTTCCCGCTGTCCACTCCCTTGCAGGTCCGGGCAAGCGGCGGCAGCGTTTCCACCTATACCAACGACTACGGCGTGCCAGTCACCCTGCCGGCCTCCGGTCAGGGCCCCACGGCGAACAACTCGAACTCGTTCAGAAGGTATCCTGGCCAGGGCGATATTACGGCCATGGAGACCAACACCAACGGAAGCTACAACGGTTTGCAGACAGGTCTTCGTGTGCAGAACCACTGGGGCGTGAGCGGTGAACTGGACTATACCTACTCCCACGAGATTGACATTCAGAACGCTGACAATGCCTGCTGCGTGAGCAATCCGTGGAACCTGAAGTATGACAAGGGCGCTGGCAACTACGATCGCCGGCACATCCTGCAGGGGAACTACGTCTACCAGTTGCCGTTCTTCCTGCATTCGCAGGGACTGGTTAAATCAGTGGTCGGCGGATGGGAGCTTTCGGGAACCTTCATCGATGAGAGCGGGACGCCGGTAGCCAACACAACCGGCATCTATTTCTCCGGCGTGGGTGACACCATCGGTCTGGGCGGTGGTTATCAGAACCGTGCCAATGTCAGCGGCAAGGTTCACTATCAGAAGAACGTGAAGGGTTGGTTCGACACATCCCAGTTCTCGGCTCCGGTCGCGGCGTGGGATGGCGGCCCGAATCTCGGCTTTGGCAACAGCCACAAAGACGCGGTTGTGGGTCCGGGCCGTGTGAGCTTCACGACCTCGGTCTACAAATCGTTTGCGATGACCGAACGGGCTCATTTGGAGCTGCGGTTCGAGTCGTTCAACACCTTCAATCACGCGGAATTCCAGAACCTGAACACCACAGCCGGCGCCAACAACTTCGGCTGGGTGAACAACGACTGGGGTCCGCGTAACCTGGAACTCGGCGGGAAGTTTGTGTTCTAACCTGAACTCAACACCCTCGAGAGGGCGCTGCGGGATTTCCCGCCGCGCCCTTTCCTGTTGCTTATTTTCTTTGCGGGCCTTTCGTCGGGGGTCCTCGAAATCGGGGTGGCGAGACCAGGCTTTGATCCCGGTCCCAGGCAACCGGATGCCGGCCTGCCTATAACTCGCCGCCCGCAGATAATGTCGGCTCCTGACAGCGCTTTGCGGCGGGTGGGCAATGGAACCTATCATGATTTCGGAGACTGTCATCATGTGTTGGTTCGCCCACGGCGCGCAGGAGCGTGCATGAAGCTGGCTGTTCTGGCAGGGTGCCTGCTCGCCCTGCTCCCGATTGCGACCTGGGCACAGCGCGCGGGTCCGGCAGATGCGCAGAAGAGGGCGGCCCAGACGCTGGAGCAGCAGAACAAATTTGCCGAAGCCGAGGCAGCGTGGCGAGCATACAGCCACACTCATCCGGAGGATCCCGAACCGTGGGCGCATCTGGGCCTCCTCGAGGCGCGCCAGCAACATTACGCGGAGGCGGTACCGCTGTATCGCAGGGCTCTGCACATGAACCCGGACGTGCCGGGGCTGCGCTTAAACCTGGGACTGGCGCTGTTCAAAGGCGGCCAGCCCAGGGAGGCGATCCTGGAGTTCAGGACTTTGCTCAGAACCGCACCGCCGAATTCGCCCCAGGCGCAGCGCCTGCGTCTCCTGATTGGCACCGCCGATTATGGGCTCGGCGAATACGCTGAGGCCGTTCCGTATCTCCAGAGCGCTGCAGTGCGCGATCCGCAGAATCTGCCGCTGCGTCTTGCTCTGGCGCACAGCTGCCTCTGGTCGAAACAATACCAATGTGTCATGGATACGTATCGCGAAATCCTTACTCTCAACGCCGCGTCGGCCGAGGCGGATATGCTGGCGGGCGAGGCCCTGGATGCAATGAGAGATGACACTGGCGCCATGGAACAGTTCCGCGCCGCGGAGAAGGCCAATCCCAGGCAGCCTTACGTCCATTTCGCCCTCGCCTGGCTGCTGATGGCGCAGAAACGCTATCAGGATGCGATTCCCGAGTTCCAGGCGGAACTGGTCAACGATCCTTCTCACACGCTGGCCCGGGTCTATCTCGCCGACTGTTACGTCCGTCTCGAAGACCACCAGCACGCGCAGCCGGAGCTGGAGCGCGCTCTTCAAGAGGATCCCTCGATCGAGCGGACCCATCTCGATCTGGGGATCATCTATGCGGCGCAGGGAAAAAACAACGCCGCGCTGGCTCAGTTGCAGGAAGCCATCCGGCTGGATCCAAAGGATGCCGATCCGCATTGGCGACTGGCTCGGCTGTATCAGGCGATCGGGCAGACGGATAAGGCCCGCGCCGAATCTGTTCTGGTGAGCAAAATGAAGAAGCAGGCCTACCAGAGTGTGGTTCAGCAGATCTCAGGGACGCAGAAAATGCCTTCTCCCGAAGCTCCCGGTCCGGAGTAGCCGATCCGGACTCGCGGGGATCAGTGATTTTCCCGCTCGATCTGCTTTTGGAGAGTTTTCGCCAGCTTTTCGATGTCGTCGGTGCGCTTCAGGGTTTTAAGCGACAACGTGTACTGGTTGGTCTTGTCCACTTCCGTCCTGAGCTGTTGCGCGAGCGCGACCATCTGATCCGCTTCATCGAGAAGCCGCTGCTGCTGCGGTGTCAGGGAAGCGGCGGGAGCAGGCGCATCGCTGGCAGCGGTAGCCGCGGGCTCGACCGCTGCGGACTGTTGTTGCGCGGCGGGAGCCTGCGCCGGAGCCGGAGAAGTTTGGGCGGTCGCCGCACCACAGGCCGCCAGCAGCAGGGCTGTGAGCGATATTCCGCGGCGCATCACAGGACTCCTGCTTTGGCCAGGTTCGCCGAGATATCGTCCTCGGTTTTTTCCCGATCCCGGATCATATGCGCCAGCTTCTGGATATGCTCAAGCCGGGTTCGTTCGCTGCCGGTAATTTCGGCCGACGGCTGGCTGGCTATCTCTTTGCGCAGATCCTGCGCAATCTGGAGCAGCAGACTGGTGGCCTCGACTATTTGCTTCTGGCGCGCCTCACCTCGCAACTCAGCCTGCTCCCGCTGGGCACGCAGCTCCAGCGGATCGGTGTGGTATTTGGTAAAAGGATCGGGGCTCAACTGCACTCCCGGCTTGGTCGGGAGCTCGCGATTATCCGGCATACTGCTCCCCGGCGTTGGCGGGTCCCCGGCCGTAACAGGGTTCTGCGCGCGCGCGCTTGCCGCCAAAGCGCAAACCACGGCAAGAAGCAGCGCCGCTCTCAGGCATGCTCGAAACAGCTTCATCACCATCCACGCTCCGCGAGAAAGACAGTCGAAGCGCCGGCTGCGACTGTTCACCAGCTCAGATGGATACGTCGTGAAAACGGGCCAGCCGCACACGAATACGTCCCCTGTGCGACGGTTCGGTCCCCATCGTACTCCCTTTGAGCGAGGCGGAACAGGACCGATCACGCTCCCTGGAATCGGGCGATCGGGAGTCGGAAGGCTGGCGATGCGCGACGAAGCGAGGGTCGGTCTCGGTCCGAAAATCACAGCGAGCTTTCGGCCAAATCCGTCCGGCAGCAGAACGATCACCGTCGAAGGATCAGAGACCGAAGATGGCGCGAAATCCGGCGATTAGACCGATCCACATGAGACCGCCGAGAGCGAGACCGAGAATCACTCCGCGCGCGGGAGCCAGATGTTCTGTTTCGTAATCCGGGGCAGGTGCCGCCGTACGAGGCCAGAATTCTGCCTCGCCAAAAGTTGAATGCAATCGAACAGTATCGATGGGTGTCACGATGATCAGCTCCCTTCGCCCGTCCATTCAGCAGGACGAAGAAATGGTGCCAAATGGTTCCACTTGTACGATGTGATCAATGTCACCCCGGGTTGTTATCCAGGGGAGAACGGGTGGAAGGTATTGGACCGAGAGTGGTTATGGAGACTGCAATCTGGCCTAGACTGGGCAATCGGGCAGTCTGCCGTCAGGCGCGAAGACGGCTGCGCAGCTCTTCGGGGATGCGATCCTGGAGAACCCGGGCCTGCTCCATCGCGACCCCGGTGAGATAAACCGGGGCGGGAGTGGCAATGGCTACCAGAATCCACGCCGCCAGCGAAGCCAGCAGGCCGACAATCGCCGCCGCCTGCAGGGTGAGAACCACGGCCGTGTGCTCAAGGTGCATCACGACGGCAGCGGTGCGAAGGGGTTCGACGTGGTGAATCACCGCAAGAGCCAACAGGAAGGAGATGATGCAGAGGGTACTCAGACTGATCAGGGCCACATCGACGGCACGGTGCAGCCGCTGCTTGGAACGGCACCAGGCGCAACTGGTCAGATGTTCCTCGTAGTCGATGCGCATCTCGGGGGAAATTCCCGAAATGTCATAGCGCCAGCTCGAAAGAATGTCCCCGACGACCGAATCGGTGCATGTACTCATCGTTCAGGTCCTCAATTTTCCCCTCACCCCGTTCAGCAACCGCGACAACCCGGAAGGTGAGAATCCAATGCGAGGGGCGACAGTTTGATTATAATCCCTTTTCATTTCAGGACAATAGCTTCGATGGGCCGATCCTGTTCCGCGAGGACCAGGTGATTCGCGAGCAGGCTCATGCGATCCCACAGCGCCCGCTCGGCTGCAATGCGCGCCAGTTCAGGAAGATTATTGTTCTCGGATAGATGGGCCAGAACGACCCAGGTCGCCTGACCGTCGTAACCTCTGGCCAGAAAATCTGCTGCGGCATCGTTGGACAGGTGACCCACGCGAGACATCACTCTCTGCTTGACCGCCCACGGATAAGGACCGTCGCGCAGCATGTCCAGATCGTGATTGGATTCGAGCATCAGCACATCGCATCCCCGCAACTGCACATTTACATTAGATGGCATGTAGCCCAGGTCCGTCGCTAATCCTATGCGAACCCCCTCTGTCTCGAAGACAAACCCCACCGGGTCAACAGCATCGTGGGGGATGGTAAAGGGCGTGACGGCGATATCGCCGATGCAGAAGCCGCTCCCGGACTGAAAATACTGGACCGCGGGGAGCGCGGTGGGGTCCTTCCGGGGCTCGCTGAGTGTTTCTTCGGCGGCCGCCTTTTCTTCCGGATCGGGCTCGGGCGTGGCGTTGGCCTGGGCCCGGCGGCGCTCCAGCCACTCGGCGTAGGTGATGCGCTTCTGCGGAGTCATCCAGCGCTCCCAGGCGCGGTGGGTCGGCTCCGTCCAGTAGACGGGGATGCCGAGGCGGCGCGCCGTGACGGCGAGGCCCTGCACATGATCCTGGTGTTCGTGGGTGATGAGGATGGCGTCGAGGGTAGAGGGATCTTCGCCGGCGGCCTGCAGCCGCTTCATCAGCTCGCGGCAGGAGAGCCCGGCATCGACGAGGATGCGCGTCGTGGAGCTGGCGACAAGAGTGCTGTTACCCCGGGAACCGCTGGCCAGCACCGTCATCCGCACCATATGGAAGAGAATACGACCAAACGATGTGGAGGAAGCGGGTTTTCCGGTGAGCCGAACCTTCGCTGGCTACTCGTAAGTGTAAAAGCCGCGTCCGGATTTCCGTCCCAGCCAGCCGGCATCCACCATGCGAATCAGGAGCGGACAGGGCCGGTATTTGGGATCGCCGAGACCGTCGTGCAGAACCCTCATGATGTCCAGGCAAACGTCGAGGCCGATGAAGTCGGCGAGGGTGAGCGGGCCCATCGGGTGGGCCATGCCCAGCTTGAAGACATCATCCACGGCTTCCGGCGTGGCGACGCCTTCCATGACGGTATACATGGCCTCATTGAGCAGCGGCATGAGCACGCGGTTCGACACGAAGCCGGGCGCGTCATTTACCTCGACGGGTGTCTTGCCGAGTTTCAGTGCCAGGGCCTGGACCGCGTCGAAGGTCTCCTGCGAAGTGGCGAGGCCGCGGATGACTTCGACCAGCTTCATGATCGGCACGGGATTGAAGAAGTGCATCCCGATGACGCGATCGGGGCGGCCGGTCTGCGCAGCGAGTTTCGTAATGGAGATGGAAGAGGTGTTGGAGGCGAGGATCACGTCGGCGGGCAGCAGGGCGTCGAGCTCCTGAAAGAGGGAGCGTTTGATTTCGAAGCGCTCGGTGGCGGCTTCGACGACGAAATCGCAGTCGCTGAGAGACGACCGGTCCAGCGTTCCGTGGATCCGCTGCAGGGCAGCGTGCAGGTCTTCCTGGGAGATTTTGCCTTTCTCGGCCTCGCGGCTGAGGTTCTTCCGGATCGTCTCGAGGCCGCGGTCGAGGAAGCGCTGCTCGACCTCGCACAGGACAACCGGGAATCCGCTGCGCGCAAAGACATGGGCAATGCCGTTGCCCATGGTTCCGGCGCCCAGGACGCCAGCCTTCCTGATTTCTGCCATACTCTCTCCTCTTTTTTCGGTAGGTCAGTCCGAGCCGGGGACCTGGACCAGCAGGCAAGTGACGTTATCGTGGCCGCCCGCCTCATTGGCTTCGTCGACAAGGCGTTCCACCGCGCGCTCGAAGTCATTTTCGTCGCCCAGGACCCGCGCAATCGTGTCTTCGGAGATCTCGCGCGTGAGGCCGTCGGTGCAAAGCAGGAAAAGATCGCCGGGTTCCGTATCCATCTCGAGGATTTCTTCGGTGACGCTTTCCTGGGTGCCGATGGCGCGGGTAATCACGCTGCGAAACGGCGAGCGTTCGGCTTCCTCGCGGGTCATGGTTCCCAGGCGCATCTGTTCATCGACGAGCGAATGATCGTGGGTGCGGAGCGACAGCTTGCCCTGGCGAAACAGGTAGCACCGGCTGTCACCGGCGTGGGCGATGAGAGCTTTCCCGGATTCAGGGTGGCCGACCATCAAAGCCACCAGAGTTGTGCCCATACCATAGAGGCCCGGTTCGCGGTCGGCGCGTTCAAGGACCACGCGGTTGGCCTCGGCGATCGCTTCGTGGATCCGGTCGCGGGAGTCGGCGCCGTTCTCAGCGGCAATGCCATGCAACACCGTGTCCACGGCGAGACGGCTGGCAATTTCGCCGCCCGCGGCTCCGCCCATTCCGTCGCAAACCACGTAGATTCCGTGGTCGGGCAGAAAACCGAAGGCGTCTTCATTGCCGGTGCGCACCCTGCCGGTGCTGGTTCGAGCGACTGCCTTCGGCAGCCTGGAAGTTTCCGTCATCGTTCGTGGGCCAGGAGGACCAGAATCACGATACACGAGGGTACTCGGACTTGTATCGGGCATCACCATCGCACAATTTGGCGGTCTTCTACAATCACCCTGAGGGACTACTGACGATGCCGCGGAAACCGCTGATTGCTGCCAACTGGAAGATGTATAAGACGCCGGCCCAGGCCCAGGAATTCACGAAGAACTTCCTGCCCCTGGTGACCAACCACACCCGGGACGAGATTGTCCTGTGTCCGTCGTTTACGTCGCTGTCGGTGGTGATTGCGGCGGTGACCGGCTTAGGTGTTGCGGTGGGCGCGCAGAACATGCATTTTGCCGATGAGGGTGCGTACACGGGTGAAACTTCGCCACTGATGCTGAAGGCCATCGGCGCCACCCATGTGATTTTGGGGCACTCCGAGCGGCGGCAGTATTTCGGAGAGACCGACGAGATCATTAATAAAAAGCTGAAAACCGCTCTCCAGCACGGGCTGGTGCCAATCGTCTGCGTGGGCGAAGTTCTCGCGGAGCGAGAGGCAGGCAAGACTGAAGAGGTCCTGCTGCGCCAAACGCGCGGTGTGCTGGCCGGGATCCAGGCTTCGGAAGCGGCTCCCATTGTGATTGCGTACGAGCCGGTGTGGGCCATTGGGACGGGCAAGACGGCGACGCCGCAAATCGCTTCGGACGCCCATCAGGTGATTCGCGGCGAAGTGGCGAAGCTGCTCGGACCCGAGGTTGCCGAGGCAATGCGCATCCTGTACGGCGGCAGCGTGAAGCCCGACAACGCGACCGCGCTGATGAGCGAAGCGGAGATTGATGGGGGCCTGGTGGGCGGCGCCAGCCTGGACCCGCAGTCGTTTGCGAAGATTGTGAACTACTAGGCGAAGTTGGTCGGTCTGGAAACGCCCGTTTTGCGACCGGAACGGTCGACTCGCATCTCATCATCGATGAATGAACCTGCCACGATCCGCGAAATTCTCGACAATACCCGAACCATTGCCGTTGTCGGACTGACGAACCGAGAGGGGCGCGCCTCGCTGGGCGTCTCCCGCTACATGCAGACCCAGGGTTACAGGATCATCCCCGTCAATCCTCAGATTGACAGCGCTCTGGGCGAGAAGGCCTTTCCGAACCTGGACGAAGCGGTGGCCGCTGCAGGCGGAGCCGTGGAACTGGTCGATGTTTTTCGCGCCTCGGAGCACGTGCCGGAGATTGTGAAGAACGTGATCCGGCTGAAGATTCCTTACCTTTGGCTGCAGGAAGGGGTAGTCCACGAGGAAGCCGTATCCTGGGCAGAGGCGGCTGGAGTGAAGGTTGTGATGGACCACTGCATTCTCAAGGAGCGGATGGCGGCCGGGTGGAGAAAGACGTCGTAGGATCGAGGAATCCGAGCGGCTGCTTTCTAAACTGCAATGCCCTTTGGCTTCACGTTTTCCCGAATGAATCGCACGACGCTGTCCAGTGAAGTACCGGGTCCGAAGACCGCAGCCACACCATTCTCGCGGAGGGCAGCAAGATCCTGACCCGGGATCGTTCCGCCGAGAACTACCAAAACATCAGAAGCGCCACGCTCCTTCAGCATGGCGGTAATGCGCGGGACGATGGCATTATGCGCGCCGGAGAGGATGCTGAGCCCGACGCAGTCGACGTCTTCCTGCAACGCGGCGTTGACGATCATTTCCGGGGTCTGGCGCAGCCCGGTATAGATGACTTCCATGCCGGCGTCGCGCAACGCGCGGGCAATGACCTTGGCGCCACGGTCGTGGCCATCGAGGCCGGGTTTGGCCACCAAAACGCGAATGGGCGTGGTGCGCTCAGACATAGGAACGCTGAAGAATAGCACACTCGTTCAGGGATGCGGGACCAGCTCCGCGGCAGAGGAAAGCCGCAGCCGGCGCAGCAGGGGGCTCATGGTGAGGCCCTGTACCACGATGGAAAAGATCACCACGACGTAGGTGATGGCCAGTAGCTGATCGTGGAGCGTGCCGGGCGAGAGCGACAGGGCCAGGGCGACAGCGAGACCGCCGCGCAATCCTCCCCAGGTGAGGACGGAGATGGCGCCGCGCGCCGGTTTGTGGAAGACACGAACGATGCCGAGCGAGGTGACCACGCTGAGCCAGCGCGCGCCGAGCACAACCGGAATAGCCAACAGTCCTGCATAAATGTAAGCGGATTTCCATGGCATGGCGAGCAGTTCCAGGCCCATGAGCAGAAAGAGGATGACGTTCATGATGGCATCGATGAGATCCCAGAAGTCGTCGACGTGATCGCGGGTGGTGGGCGACATGGCGAGCGCGCGAGCGCGTCCACCCACTACCAGTCCGGAGGCGACGGCCTCGAGGGGAGCGGAGAGGTGGAGTGCGTCGGCGAGAGCATAGCCACCCATGGCAAGCGCCAGCGTCAGCAGCACCTCGGTCCGATAGCTGTCCAGGGAGCGCAGCAGGCGGTACACGCCATAGCCGAGCACCAGGCCAAGAGCGATGCCGCCACCGGCTTTGATCAGCAGCATCCAGGTAAAGCTGCCAATCGACGGACGCGCGCCCTGACTGAAGGATTCAAGCAGGGTTAAGAACAGCACTGCGCCCACGCCGTCGTTGAAGAGCGACTCGCCTGTCAGCTGGGACTCCAGCTGTGCCGGAGCGCCCACGCGGCGGAGCATTTCCAGCACCGCGATGGGGTCGGTGGGGGAGATGAGAGCGCCGAAAAGGAGGCAGGCGACCAGCGGCGCGTTGAAGCCGGTGATGCCGAGAATGGCTTTCAGGGATAAGGCGACCAGTCCTGCGGAAAACAACGTGCCAAAGGTGGAGAGCGAGGCCACCGCGGCCTTTTGCTTCGCCAGGTCGCCGAGGTTCAGATTCAGAGCGCCGGCGAAGAGAAGGAATGCGAGCATTCCGTGGAGAACCACGGCGGAGAAGTTGATGTGGTTGATGAAGTCTGCCGCGCGGGCGTGCAGGCCTGGAACGGCGCGGCCGGCGACGGCGACGACTGCCGACATTCCAAGCGAGAGCAGCATGACCCCGACGGTCGCCGGCAGGCGGAGGAATCGCCGGCTGATGAACGTGAACGCGGCGGCCAGGCAAACAAGCGTGCTGAGAAGAGCGAAGATCGGCACGGTGGAAAGGTTCTCCAACGGAAGTAGAGGGCCCTCCTTTTCTTCCGATGAGCGGGTCTCCGGAAAGAGAAGGAACCTGCCATGTTTTGCAGGGGCACGGGCTGAGACCTGCGGCGGAGTTCAGCTTTCGGACTCGCTCTCGCTGCCGCCGCTGTCCATCGACTCCAGAGGCGCGAGCGCTTCCTCCGGAACGTCCCATCGTCGCAGAATCCGATAGATTATGCCTGTCGAAAAGCCGGCCCGAGCGAGCATGCGCATCACCCGCGCGGCTTCTTTGTCGTTCTGCGGCTTTGGCACGCGCTTCCGCTCCAGATGACGGCGGGCCAGTTCTTCTTCATCGACGTTCTCGTAGGAGGTGTCGAGGGTGGTGGCAATCAGGGGGGCCTGTACGCCCTTGCGCATCAGATCCTGCTGGACGCGCCGCCGGCCGAGGCTGGCATTTTCCTGGCGCAGCCGAGCGTAATCCTGGGCATAGACGGCATCGTCGAGATAGCGATGCTCCTTCAGGCGAGCGACGACGGCGTTCATCGTCGTTTCCCCTGGATCGCCGGGTTCCACCCGGCGGCGGAGCAGTCGCCTCACCTCGGAAACGGTCCGCATCTGCTGGCCGAGCAGCCGCACCGCATACTCGTACAGCGCGGGCTCATCCAGAATGGCGGGTTTGCGCGAGCGGGAACGCATGCGATCAGCGTAGTACAAATGCGCGATGACCCAGCCGTCTTTTACGATCGCCGCCGGTACCGGATTTCGAAGTCGTAGCCCTGATTGGGAGGGAAGAGCTCGGCGACGTGGCGCAGGCGTTCGGCCAGGGCCGGCGCAGCCAGCAGAGGATATTCGCGCTCGCGCAGGTCGGCGTAGTCGAAGTCGATGGTGAGCGAGAGCATATAGACGGCGAGGGTGTCGGCAAAGGCGGACTCCAGGAAGCTCGTCTTCGCCTTCTCGTCGACAACACCGCCGCGGCTGCCGTCGAGGGCGCGGCGCCGGCTTTCCCAGGCATCGTGGCTGGTTTCTCCGCGGACGTCGGCGGTGGCCTGTGACCAGACCAGATCGCCAAAGCTCTGGGGGACCCCGACCACATCCACGAAGTGATGGCCGACGTTGATCAGGAACTCAAAGGCCAGGGCGAAACGATCCTGCATGAGCCGGGTGGAGATGAAGATGCACTCCGAACCGCCGAACCGGACGTTGCGATGGCAAATGGCGCGATCGCCAAGGTCGACCGAGTAGTCCGGTGCAACGACGGTATCGTCGTTTTCGCCGATGGCCAGGGGAACGAAATACCAGGCGCGCTGGCGGAGCGCTCCCGCCACCACCGCGGGGACTGCCTGCACAATCCGCTCCAGGTCGTTCTGGGCGGTATGCACTTCACCGAAAACGGCATAGCACATGCCGTTATCCGCCTGGCGGACCGCGGCTTCCTGGGCAACTTTCGTCGCGGCATACAGGGGGATCTGGGCGGCTCCGGCCATAAGTCTGTATTCTAGCTGACGAGGAGTTAGGGTATGACGGCCAATCCGCAGCCCGCGCGGCTATTGGGTATTCCGCTGGGCGACTTCGGCCTGTTTTCCTGCGTGCTGCTCTCGGTCGCAGCCGGCTTCTTTGCCTTTTTTTGCACCTGCTTCCTGGCGATCATGGGATTGCTTTTCTGGAACACCCTGGCGCACCAGCAGATCAATTACGCAGATTCCTATCGCTACATCGCTTTCCCCATCGGCCTGGCGGTCATGGCGGTCGGATTCGTGTTCTTTACCGCCGTCTGGGTCCGGCGCAGGTTCGCGGGGGCAGCCTGATGGCAGTTGTATCGATTCCCGCCGACCGTCTCCATCCGTCGCCGGAAGAGGCTCGCGCCTGCTGCGCCCGTCTCGAGGCCGGAGACATCCTTTACTTTCCGCAGACGCCGGTTCCTCTGACGGCGGACGATACGAGCTTCCTGCTCGGGCAGCAGCAAACGGACAGCTCGCTGCACAAGAACATCGCGTACAAGCCGAAGGTCGATCGCCTGAGTGGCGTCGACACAAAGACTGCCAGTCCCGCCGCCGTGGAGCGCCTGCAGAGCATCATGCGCCGTTATTCTGCTTCCGTCGTGCGATTTCTGGGCGAATTTCTGTCACCCTACCAGGAGCACTGGATGCTCGACTATGCGAGCTTCCGTCCCCAGGAGGAACAGGGCCGCGATCTGCCGCTTCGGCGCCGAAATGACCTGCTCCACACCGATGCGTTTCCCACTCGCCCCACGCATGGCGCGCGGATTTTGCGCTTCTTCAATAACATTCATCCGGCGCGCACCCGTGACTGGGTGGTGAGCGATCCATTTGCGGAGACGGTTCGGCAGTTTGTTCCGGGCCAGATTGCTCCAGGCCCCGATTCCGCCCTCGCGCGGCTGGGCAAATCGGCAGGCCGCACCCTTGGACTGGGCGCGGCCATTCCTTCTCTGAAGCGCTCCCCCTATGACGAATTCATGATGCGGTTCCACAATTTCCTGAAGGAAAATCCGCGCTGGCAGGCCGAGTGTCCCAAATACCCGTTTCAGTTTCCGTCGGGTTCGAGCTGGATGGTCTACACGGACACAGTGCCGCACGCAGTGCTGGCAGGGCAATACGCGCTCGAACAGACTTTCTTGGTGTCGATGAATGCGATGGTGCGCCCGGAGATTTCGCCGCTGCGGGTGCTGGAAGAACTGGCGCAGGCGCGGCTGGCCTGATGGCGAACCTGCGGCAAGTCTTCACCACTACGCTGCTCGCGGCCGTGGCCGCGGCCGCTGTGGCCTGCAACTCCTCTGAAGTGCCGGCGACCCCATCCACTCCTTTCCGCGTCCACGCAATCTTCGATCCCGGGGCTGACGCGGCAACGCAGGTGCGCGACGCGCTGGCCCAGGCCGTTCAGCAGCACAAGCGCGTGCTGCTGGATTTCGGCGGCAACTGGTGCGGCGACTGCCAGATCCTGGACTATTACTTTCATCAGCCGCCCAACGCGGGCCTCATCGACCAGAGCTACATCGTCGTGGACATCGACGTGGGTCACCTGGACCACAATGTGGCGCTGGCGAATCAGTATGGTGTGACCCTCCGGCACGGGGTTCCCGCGCTCTCCATTGTGGATGCGCAGGGCCACGTGCTGTACAGCCAGAACGACGGGGAGTTCTCGTCCATGGGCCGGGTCGATCCGGCTTCGGTGACGCACATGCTCGAACAGTGGAAGGTTGGCGGGTAGACGGAGTTTATTCTTCCGCAGCGACTTTTTCGTCTTCGCCCACGTCACCAGTGACGGATACACTGTGGAACGGATGCTGCGCCTCTTTCATCATCTGCGGAGGGCAATCTGGTCGGCCTTTAGCCACGGCGTGTTCTCGATGGCCAAAGCGGCCGCGTATTCCGCCATTCTCAGCATCTTTCCCGCCCTTTTGGTGGTCACCACGGTCTTCGCCATGATGCCTGCCGGCGGCGACGTTCGCGGGCTGCTGCGCGCCGGCTTTGAACGAATTCTGCCGCCGGATACGATGCAGCTGGTCCAGATGTATTTCGTGATCAACCACGCGCGCTCGGTGCGAATCGTCTGGGGCTCGGCCTTCATCACCATCTTTGCCGCCATGGGCGTGCTGCTCTCCCTGATGGAAGGTTTCCGCCGGGCGTACCGCCTCCCGCGAGGCGTCTGGGGATTCTGGCGCGAGCGGGTGGTGGCCTTGCTGCTGGTGCCGGGGACGATGGTTCCCATGGCGACGGCGACGGTGTTTCTTGCCTTCGGCCATGCCATCGAGCGCTGGATGATCGAGAACTCCGGCCACGACCTCCACAACTACGTCATCGTCGGTTGGCGGTTGGTGCGCTGGGTGATCGCCGCGCTGGCCAGCGTTCTGTCGCTGATGGTGGTGTATCACTTCGGGGTGCCGCGGGAAGAACTGCCCGCTGGCCGCGAGCGTTGGACCGAAAGGCGCGCGCAGTGGCGGGAAACCTTGCCCGGGGCCGCGATCGCCACCGCCACCTGGTTTCTCTCCACGCTGCTGTACGGCTGGTATGTGATTCGCTTTGGACACTATTCGCTCGTGTATGGCTCGCTGGGAGCGGGGATCGCCACCCTGGTGTGGCTCTACATGGTCTCGCTCAGCGTCCTGATGGGCGCGGAGATCAATGCGCAGGTCTTCCCGCGGCCCGAAAGAATGCGCAAGCCGTCATTGCCGGGCGAGACCGTCGGCCCGGACGAATTCACCGTGCTCGAGTCCGGCGCAGCACTGGTTCCACCGCGGGCGGTATGAAGAGCGGCGCATGGCACGATAGAATCGGGATGGGGCAACCCGGTGTCTCTGCGTTTTCGTTTTCGTTTTGAATCCTTACAACTCTTTTTGGGGGATGGATGAACTTTTCGCTGTCAGGGCCTGGCCTCCTGGTGGAAAATCCGCGGCGCGCCAAGATCGTGGCCACGCTCGGTCCCGCTTCGTCGAATGAGACGGTTTTCCGCGAACTGCTGCGCGCCGGCCTGGATGTGGCGCGCCTCAACTTCTCCCACGGCACTCACCCGGAAAAGCTGAAGCTCATCGAAATGGTCCGCAAGGTGGAGCGGGAAGAAGGGCGCAGCATCTGCATCCTCGGCGATCTGCAGGGGCCGAAGATCCGTACCGGCCGCCTGAAGAACCGGATTCCGGTGCAGCTGAAGGCCGGGCAGCGGCTCACCATCACCCCGCGCGACATTCTGGGGACCTCGAGCATCATTGCCACCACGTTTCCCACGCTGGCGGAAAATCTGGAGCCGGGCGCCCGCATTCTGCTTTCCGACGGCCTCATCGAGCTGCGCGTGATCGAGATTCCCGGCGAAAGCGTGGAGTGCGATGTGATCAACGGCGGGATGCTGGGCGAACACAAGGGCATCAACCTGCCGGGGATTGCGGTTCGGGTGCCGTCGCTGACCCAAAAAGATGAGGAAGACCTCGAGTTCGGGATGAAGCACGGCATTGACGCGATTGCCGTCTCGTTCGTGCGTACGGCGGAAGATATCCGCCATGTGAAGTTTCGCGTGGCGGCGCTCGGACTGGAAACCTGGATCATCGCCAAACTGGAGAAGCCGCAGGCCATCGAAAACCTGGAAGCGATTCTGGAGAACGCCGATGGGGTAATGGTGGCGCGAGGCGACCTGGGCGTGGAAATGCCGCCGGAGAAAGTCCCGGCGATCCAGAAGCACGTGATCCGGCGCGCGGCGGAGTATCGGAAGCCGGTGATCACGGCGACCCAGATGCTGGAGTCGATGATCGAGAATCCGCGGCCAACGCGTGCGGAAGCCAGCGATGTGGCGAACGCCATTTACGACGGAACGGACGCGGTGATGCTCTCCGCGGAAACCGCGGCGGGCAAGTATCCGGTCGAGGCGGTCAAGATGATGGCCAAGATCGTGAGCGAGACCGAGTCGAATATGCGCGACGGCTCGATGCCGGAGATGCACCACAATCGGGTGCGGCTGTCGATTGCCGAGACGATTTGCGAATCGGCGGCCCATGCGGCGGAAGACCTCGATGTGAGCGCGATCGCCGTGTTCACGGAGTCGGGAACCACGGCGCGACAACTGTCGAAGTATCGGCCGAAACCTCCCATTTACGCCTTGTCCAGCATTGATGCGGTCATTCACCGCATGGCGCTCCTCTGGGGCGTGCATCCGATCCGATGTCCGAAGCTGAAGACCGCGGAGCAGATGGTGGATCACGCGGAGAACACCCTGGAGCAGTTGGGCTACGTGAAGCCCCGCGAGATCATGGGGATCGTTGCGGGGACGCAGACGCGTTCCGGATCGACCAATTTCCTCCGGCTGCATGTCCTGGGCGATCGGCTGGCGGATGGAGCGGGCGCCCACGATGGCGGCAAGCCGGCGCGGCCGGCAAAGAAGACGGCGAAAGCGGCGAAGGCAGCTAAGGCGACGAAGCCGACGAAGAAGGCGGCTCGGCGGAAGTAGGCACCGGCAAAAAAACCTCTGCGGGGCCTCGTTACCCACCGGGCGCTGGCCCCAATTCCATCACCCCTTCTCCCGATTACGCACTTTTCCCCCTTCCTGTGGAAATCTTGTCAAGCCCCCGGCTTCGTTACCGAAGTGCATCTCTATGAAATAAAGACACTTATAGTTCATCAAGGTTGGCAGTAAACCGGTCCGGACTTGGTATTCTAAAAATAGAGGGATAAAACGAAAAACCAGGCCCGCTCCGGGCCCCCTGAGACGCCGAACCATTGGTGCTCTCAGGGACAACCGGGCGGGCCTTTTTGCGTCTGCCCTCCGATCCCGCACGTGCAAAGGAAACCTATGAACGTCTTTCAGAAAATGGGTGTCAAAATCGCGGACTTCGGTAAATGGTTCGCTGGCGCCGTCAAATCCATCATCGGCCTCGCCATCCGCGTCGAGCAGATCCTGAAGTCGGAAAAGCCCCTCGAGCAGCCCTTCATCGCCGGCCTCTCCACCGTCGTCGCCGACGTCGAAGCCCTCATCGCCGCCTCCGAAGGCGCCCTCTCCGCCGACGGCCTCAACTTCGCCGCCGACTCGAAGGTCTACTCCGACTTCATCACCTTGGTCGACGACTTCAGGAAGCTGGCTCCGGTCGTCGAACAGGCCCTCGCCATCCTCGAAGCAAAGTAGCTCGGCCACTCGATAAGAGGCGGCCCCTAACTCAGGGCCGACGATCCATCGTCGGCCCTGACAGGAATTCCAGCGACAGGTATATGGACCGGAAGAAAATGAATATTTTATTTCTTGTCAAATCCAACACATATACGTCGGATAATGGGTCCGGCTCGCCCTCTTCAATGACACGAAATAGCAACAACCGCCTGCGGGAACTCGAAGACCACTCGGGTAAACTTAGAGGTCAAATCGAGCGACTCACCACCAGTGTTGATGCTTTACGGCAAAGCGTTGGGAAAAATGCGGCGCCGGCGCAACGGGAATCGGTCTGGACCAAAACTTCAGCGATCGCAGCTGCCGCCAGCGTCATAATTACGGCGACACTTGGTGTATATGGTATTTCACAGGCAAAGAGCTTGAAAAAGAGCCTGCAAGGCCAAGTTACGAGACTTCAATCAGACTTACGCGTGATTGCCGCGAGGCTCGCTCCCGAGCTTCTAAGCCAGATTGGCCAAGTTGAGACAGCTGCACTGAATCTGCCGAGCAAGGATCTTGCACGCTCCCTGAAAGATCCAATCGAAACGCTAAAAATGCTGAGAGAGAACGATGTTCCCGTCGCAGCGGGGGCACTCGAAGATCCCGCTAACGCCGCAAAAAAATTGACGCAGTCTCGCCCAGAAGTTGCAGCTGTT
>DASRRO010000175.1:0-2716 GCA_035656855.1 Acidobacteriaceae bacterium
CCAGAAATCCGCGCACAGCCGACGCATCAGCTCGATGCCTCGCGAGGCTCCGGCAAAGCTATCCATCTGAATCCATGCTTCGAGCAGCCACGCGGCCAGTTGCAGGTCCTTGCTGCGGTGGACCAGCGCCTCGGCGCATAGCGTTTCGACCGCACCCCAGTCCGCCCGCTTCAATTCGCTTTGCCAGACGCCTTGCGGCAGACCGGCATCATCCTCACGTCTCATCTCGCGCACCTGGTCGTAGGTGCCTTGGTAGCGCAGCCACTCGCCGCAGGGGTGTTCTGCGGAGATGGGAGCCATCAGGTGATTGAGATCGGTAAGCAGCGAGTCACGAGCAGGGCCCATCATCAGTCTCCGTGAGCTGGCTTCAGCGTCGCTGTCTGCGCCTTGTAAGGAAAGTGAGGGAACGGCAGCGTCTCGCCGCCGGGCTTCGCGCCGATCGGCAGAAGATCAACCTGCAGGTATACCACCGTGTCGGGAGGCCTCCCGGCGCTGCCTGATCCAGCGGAGTACGTGTTCGGTATCGTGAAAGCATACTGGTTCCGCGGATCGGCCGGTCCCGGTGGATGATCCCGCAGTAGGGCAAACAACGACCAGGAGTCGCTATATTGATTCCCAACGGTCAGTCCTTGCACTTGGGCCGCCTGGGACGGATTGCCGGTAGCAGGAACTTCCGGCGAATTATTCGCATAGCGCAAAGTCAACGTCACAGGATCGTCGAGATGCCAGATCAGCGTTGGCCCATCGCCGGAATCGGGTGGGAAGCCCAGGATCTGCTGCCCGATTTGCAGCTTCCACGCAGCGATGCGGTTGCCGAAAATCTCGCGGTTGCGGTTCGTACGGAAATGCACACTCACCCCCAGCGCCGGAGTTGGATCTTTCGCTGTGCCGGAGATCAGCGGGCGAGCCCCGACGATCGCATTCAGGAAGGCCGCAGTGTCGGCCGGCTTATTCACCACACCAGGCAGGACACTATCGAGGCCGGCTCCGTCCCGGTCGACCGTCTGATAGAACTCTGCGATGTCAGCGGGCGCTGCTTCCGAGCCGGAACGCGTGTCCAGAAACTGCGAGAATGGAAAGTGCCCGGCCAATCTCCGGTTGAAATCCGCGGCGATTTCGTTGAAGCGAAGAACCGCTACCTGATGGCAGCGGTCGACGGCCATCCTGGCCAGTTCGGCACGCACGTTGAGGAAAACGTCGGTGGAAGGTCGCTGGCCTGTGGTTTTGCAGCCAGCCTCCGGCGTGACTTTGTCCAGGTCGGTTGCAATGAAGGTTTCCAAAGTCTGAATGGGATTGTCGGGTTTTTTCGCCTGAAGAGCTTCGACATCCTGAGAGATGTTCCGCCATTTGGCCAGCAGAGTCGAGTGGCCTCCCTCGTCGCGCAGCAGTTGCACCAGAGGGACGGCGTCGCCTGCCTGGATCTCAATCTTCTGGCGTTCGGTCGACAGATAGACCTGCAACTCATCGGCGGAATTGACCCCATAAATCCACTGCGAAACTGGTAGAGTGCCCGCATCGCTGTTGGTCGGCGTGCCTGGGCTGTATAGGGCCGGCAACTGCTGGTTAATCCTGACCAGCAACGCGCTCGCCTGCTGAGTCAGCGACCTGTTGAGGCAGGTCTCCTCGGCTGTCGCATGAAGGTCGGAGAGCTCCTCGTCCAGATGTTTCAGCAGGTCGAGTGACTGGTTCAGGTTTCGCATCTCGGTTTCGAGTGCGGCCTGCGCGTCGCCGGCGTTTGGGTTCCGCGAGGCAGCGCGCTGCAGCACCGCCGAAATATTCGCGGCGGCCCGGCTGTCGACGAGCCCGCGCACCGCCTCCCGGTATTCTCCCGGAAGGTCCGGCAGCAGCTCGCCTTCTATTTTGACGCGCATTGTTTCCAGGCCCTGAGCTTTCTCCAGGTCGGCCTGGTTCCACACATCCCCCCGCCGCAACGGCCGACACGGGATTTCGTCCACGTCCGCCATCACTTCATAGTCGAGCAGGGAATCGACGACCGATGCCAGCGTGCGCACCTGCTCGGCCTCGCGGACTTTACCGTTTTCCATCGTCAGCATCGCCGGCGAAGTCTGGAGGGCAGTTTTCAGGGCGTCCAGCTTCTGCGTGCCCTCTGTGGAGAGTTGGTCCGTGTACTGGCTGTCCGCGAAGGGCATCTCGTCAAGCTCTGGACAGAGGGCAGGATAGCTCTCGCGGTTGAAATTCTCCGCGAGCCAATCGTACGTGCCGGTATTGAGCTGGTTGTCCATTGCCTGCGCATGGCTCACGATCGCGCGCAGCTGGTCGTTAGATAGCGCGGCCGGATTCGAGATCAGGCCCTTGAGTCCTTTGTCTCCAGCCAGCCATTGCACTTCAGGCGTGAGTGGATTCGAGTCGAACCAGCTTTGGTAAAAGCTAGCGATCCTATTTCTCACTGCCATGGCGATCTGTTCGTCGTAATCGGGTGGAACTTCCAGGGGCAGCCAGGTTGCATTTAGCAACAGGCGCTGGTAGTTGGGGTCGTGCGCGAATCGGCTGCTGTCAGGCAGATCGTATCCGCCAAGATAGTGCAGCAACTCGTTCAATTGCACAAAACTGCCGGAGTTGGCGCTGCTGATAAACCGGTAGCGATCGATATTCGTGTGCAAAGCCTGCAGGTCGGAAAGATATCTTTGTAATTCCCGATACGCCGGATCGGCCGTCCAGGCGTTTCCTGGCGAGTAGCCCGAAGCAGAGTAACTCG
>DASRRO010000176.1:0-1933 GCA_035656855.1 Acidobacteriaceae bacterium
CATCGGCGCACTCGCCTCCTCGGTCTGGCTGCACAGCCGCATTCGCGGCAACGAATGGGGACAGAATTTTGATGGCGCCATCCAGGCCAATCTCGTCTCGAATGCCCCATCGATCCCGTTGCCGCAGATTCAGAAGCCGACGGACAACGTCCTGGCTACCGAGAACCCCAGCCCTGCACCTGCCATCGAGAAGGAGCAGACCGTCCCGACGCCAGATCTCAAGGCGATCCCAATTCCCGTAAAGGCTCCGCCAAAGAAAGAACCGCCGCCCAAGAAGGAAGTTCCGCCAAAGCAGGAGCAGAAGCATCCGCAACCGCAGCAGCAGCCGAAAGATCGAGCGAACTTCGGCGAGCAGCAGGCCACCAACATCCCCCGTTCCATGGCGCAGCAGCAGGCGCAAGGGCCGGCAGCGCCGGTATCTGTCACCGGAGGCGGAGGCTTCCGCTTCCCGTACTATGTCGCGATTATTCAGCGGAAAACTCAGGAAAACTGGCTGAAGCAGGAGGTAGATCCCTCCACTCCGAGCGGCGCGAAGGCCTATATCTACTTCACTCTTTCGCGGGACGGTGCGCCATCCGACGTCAAAGTCGGGGAGTCCAGCGGTTCCGCATCGCTCGACCAGTCATGCCTGCGGGCGGTACAGCGTGTTGACAGTTACGGTCCACTCCCTTCGGGGTATAACGGTTCAACCTTGCAGGTGTCATATTATTGTGAATTCACAGGTCGCTGACGGAGATCAAACCCCCAAGTGAAAATACCCCCGACGACACAAAAATCACGATCCTCCCTGTATCTGGCCTTCTTCTCTCTGCTCGTTCTTCCGTTCGCCTCACCCATCCACGCACAGGACTGGGTAAGAACCGGCTCCAACCTCGGCGTCGAAAAGATTCGGATGGCCGCGGCCGATTTCAAGCCCAGCTCCTCCGATCCGCAGACTCCGGTCCTCAAAGCGACTTTCGACAACACCCTCTACAACGACCTTTCGAACGCCGGCTTCTTCGACATGGTTCCGAAGAGCATGGCTCCGCCCGCCACCCCGGCAACTCCAGCGGAAGTCAACCTCGGGCAGTGGTCGGCCGCGCCCGCCAACGCTGCCATGCTCGCGCTGGGCTCGCTCGCCGTGCAGGGCGGACGCATCAACGTCAGCGGCTTTCTGGTGGACGTGAAAGAGGCCGGCGCCCCCGCCATCGTCGGCAAGCAGTACGGCGACGTGGCGACACAGGACAACGCCCGCCTGATCGCCCATAAATTCGCGGACGAGATCATCCTGCGGCTCGGCGGCGGCGTAAACGGCATCGCCGAAACCAAGATCTATTACGTCTCCTCGCGCTCCGGCGTGAAGGAGATCTGGGCCATGGACTACGATGGCCAGGGCGAGCACGCGGTCACCCATCTGGGAGACGTTTCGCTCTCCCCGCACGTCTCGCCCGATAACAGCCGCGTCGCCTTCGCATCGCTGGGCAGGACCGGCTGGACGATCCGCATGTACTCGCTGGTCCTGGGACGCATGGTCAGCTTCCCCTCGCCCGGTGGCACGACGATTTCTCCGGCATGGTCTGCGGATGGAGCGCATCTCGCCTTCTCCTCAGACCGCTCTGGTGATCCGGAAATCTGGGTCTCCGATGCCAACGGAGGCGGCGCTCACCGCGTCACCACCTTCCGCGGGCCGGACGTCTCGCCCTGCTGGAATCCCAAGACCAACAACCAGATCGCCTGGGTCAGCGGCCGCACCGGCCTGCCGCAGATCTACACCATGGAGTCGGACGGCGCGAACGTCCAGCGGCTCACAGACGGCGGCTACGCCACCTCGCCATCCTGGTCGCCCAGCGGCCAATTCCTGGTCTTCGCCTGGGACCGCAAGTACGGTCCGGGGGCTCCTGGCAATCAGGATATTTACCTCATGGACATCGCGAGCAAGCGCTGGGTCCAGCTT
>DASRRO010000177.1:0-4451 GCA_035656855.1 Acidobacteriaceae bacterium
GCGTTCAGAATCTTCCCGTTGGCAAATTGGATTGATTCAAACAGCCCGCCCCCAATCGCCTGCACTGCCGCGCCCATCACCTGATTGCGCAACCCGTCGGGATTCACCACCGCCCCCGACTCCCACGCCTGCACTACCCGCCGGATCCTCACCTTTTTCTGCGCGTCGATCGCCACTTCCACGCACGCCGCCGTGTAGCCGCCCTTCTCCGTCCCGCCCGCGATCCCGAATCCGCGTTCCGCCGTGGACTTTTCTTTGCCCCATCCGAACCGCTCCGCCGCAGCCGTGAACACTGCCTGCAGCCGGGCATCATCGAGGTTCTTCATCCGGAACGCCAGCGGATCCATCCCCGCCGCGTGCGCCATCTCGTCCATCGCACACTCGCGCGCAAAATGGTTCGCCGTCGCCGCCAGCCCCCGATACGATCCCTGCGCCAGCGGCGGCTCCTCCCACTCGTGGTACTCCTCCACCTTTGTCGAGACCTTATAAGGTGTGTTCAGCCCGGACGGTCCGGAGTTGTAGTTGTGGTGCTCCCAGGCCACCAGTGTCCCGTCCTGTCGCGCGGCCCCGCGCACATCCATCACGCCCGCCGGCCGGAAGTACGCCCAGGTGAACTCCTCTTCACGCGTCCAGATCAGCTTTACCGGCTCACCCGCCGCCTTCGCCAGACGCGCCGCCTCCAGCGCGCACTCGCCCGTATGCTTGCCGCCGTACCCGCTGCCCATGTCCGGCATCAGCACCCGCACCTTATCGGGAGCCAGCCGGAACGCCCGCGCCAGCTCATCCTTCACTCCAAAAGGACGCTGCGTTCCCGTCCACACCGTCAGCTTGCCGTCGGTCCACTCCGCTACCGCCGCCCGCGGCTCCAGCGGAGCATGCGCAATGTACGCCACCGTGTACGTCTGCTCCAGCTTCACCGGCGCGTCAGATACAGCTTTCTCCACGTCCGACGCCGCGCCGCCATGGGTATCGCCGCCCGCGCCCTTCCGGATCGCGTCAAACAGCTCACCGTTTGAAATCTGCTGCGGCACTTTCCACTGCGCCTGGATCTTCCCCAGCGCCTGCTCCGCCGTCCAAACATCGTCCGCCACCACGCCGATAAAATCGCCGTCCCGGACCACCTGCACGCCCGGCATCTTCTCCGCCGCCGCCGTCTCCGCCGACACCAGCGTTGCGTTGAACCCCGTCGGACGCAGCACCTTCCCAAACCGCATCCCCGGTCGGACAATGTCCGACGGATACCGGTGCCGCCCCGTGACGAACTCGCGCCCGTCCACCTTCGGCTCCGGCGTTCCGGCAATCTTCCACATGCTCGCCGGCGTCAGCGGCGGATCGCCACTCACCGTCTGCGTCAGCTTCTCCCCCCGCGTAATCTCCCCATACGTCAGCGACGCCCGCGTCTTTGGATTCGTAACCTTCCCGTCTGCCGCTTCGAGCCCCGCCGGATCGCAACCCCACCGCTGCGCCGCCGTCTCTACCAGCAGCTGCCGCGCCGCCGACGCCATATTCCTCAGCTGCGGACCCATGGTCGGTGTCGACCGGCTCCCGAACGTCCCCGCGTCCCACGGCACCAGATCCGTATCCCCCATCACCATCGCGATCGAGATGAACGGCGCCCGCAGCTCCTCCGCCACGCTCTGCGCCAGCGAAGTGCGAATGTTCTGTCCGATCTCCACCTTCCCCGTGTAAACCGTGATCTTGCCGTCCGTGCCAATGTGGACCCAGGCGCTGATCGCCTGTGGCAACTCATGCCCTCCAAAATGCCGCCCCGATTCCTGCGCACCGGCCGCCGTGTCCGACGCGTTCAGGCATACCAGCAGCCCGCCCCCGCACAGCCTCAGAAATGTCCGGCGATCCAGCTCGAAGGCCCGCACCCGCTCCTGCATCCCCCTGAAATCCAGCTCGACATCCAGCTCATGCACTGGCATGCTCGGCCTCCTTCTTCGCCCCTGACGCCCGCGCGATGGCCGCTTTGATCCGCGGATACGTCCCGCACCGGCAAACATTCCCGTTCATCGCCTCCAGCACCTGTCCCTCCGACGGGCGCGGATGCTTCTCCAGCAGCGCGGTCGCCGCCAGAATCATCCCCGATGTGCAGTACGCGCACTGGAACGCCCCCTCCTCCAGAAACGCCTCCTGCACGGGCGTCAGCTTCCCGCTCCGCTCCAGCCCCTCAATGGTCGTGATCTGCGCGTCCGACACCGCCGACGCCACCGTCAGACACGACCGCGTCGGCTCGCCGTTCAGCAGCACCGTGCATGCACCGCACTGCCCTTCGCCGCAGCCGTACTTCGTCCCTGTCAGACCCAGCCGATTCCGCAGCACCCACAGCAGCGGTTCGCCGTCCGCCGCCTCGGTCCGCCTCTCTGCGCCGTTCACGTGCAGCACCAAATCAGCCATACGCCAACCTCTCCGCCAGCCAGAATACGCCGGCATCCATCACGCTTGTCATCCTGGGCGAAGCGAAGAATCTCGCGTTTGTGCCTCTGCCCTGTAACCTGTCCCCTGCCACCTGCTACAGTGCGGCAATGGCCTCGCGATCGCTCCTGCTGCTCGCCTGTCTCCTCGCCCTGCCCGCTCTCGCCGCCCATCCCGCCTCAGCGCAAAACGATCCCGCACTCACCGCGAAGCTCCAGCAAAACATCGCCGGCTTCCACGGCAAGGTCTCCCTCTATGCAAAGGACCTCGCCACCGGCCAAACCGTCACCCTCGACGCCGACCAGCCGGTCCCCACCGCCTCCGTCATCAAGCTCACCGTCCTGTACACGGCGCTCGAGCAGATTCGCGCCGGCCGCGTCCACTTCGACGACAAGCTCACCCTCCGCCATCAGGACCAGGTGCCTGGCTCCGGCGTCCTCCTCTTTCTTGATACGCCGCACACCCTCACCCTCAAAGACGCGCTCACCCTCATGATCGCCGTCAGCGACAACACCGCCACCAACCTCGTCATCGATCACCTCGGCCTCAAAGCCATCGACGACACGATCACCGCGCCCCCGCCCACCGGCCTTGGCCTCCACAACACCTGGCTCTACAAGAAGGTCTACCAGCCCGCCGAAGGCCCCGAGCCCGCCGACCAGCCGCAGTTTGGACTCGGCAAAACCACCGCCCGCGAGATGGCCTCCGTCATGGAGCGCTTTGTCACCTGCAGCCTCGGCCCTGAACCAGTTGGATCATCCGCCGCTCCCGCCATCGGCGCCCGCCCGTCCGGCCAGGACCCCTCGGACAAAGACCTCTGCGATGCCGCCATGCACATGCTCAAGGTTCAGCAGGATCGCGAAATGATCCCGCGCTACCTCGAAGCCATCGACACTTCGGAAAAGGACTCCGCCATCGCCGATAAAATCGGCACCCTCGACCACGTCCGCAACGATGTCGGCGCCGTCTACACGAAGCACGGAACGATCATCATCTCCGCCTTCACCCACGACAACGCCGACACCAACTGGACCCCCGACAACCAGGCCGAACTCCTCATCGCCAAAATGGCAAAAGAAATCGTCGAAGCCTGGACTCCCGGCGGCTAACCCGCTCGCAAGCCTGTGCCCTGCGGCCCGTGCCCTGTGGCCCGTAGCCCGTGCCCTGCGGACTGCGGCCTGTGTCCTACTGTGCCCCCGCGTTCGCGCTGGCGGCGGTTACCAGGCTGGCCTGCACGGCATCGCGCGCGTCCACTTCCTTCTGCACCTTCGCCGCCTGCATCAGGTCCAGCGCGTGATTCCAGAACGCCGACCCGCCCGATGACAAAAGCCCCACGATCACGTACGAGAAATGCGGATGCCGTGTGTTCAGCGGGATCTCGATATCACTGACTCCCGCGATCACTCCACCAACCGTCCCCGACAACAGATACAGGCATGCGCACCGCACGTTCTCCCGGGATTGGGTCTTGCAGGGTGTGAACAGCAGCCGAAAGACCGGCCAGCTGCCGAACATCTGCTTCAGGATCTCGACGACGCGCTCTACCGCTACACTCAGCGCCGCGATTGTGGCAAAAATGGTGCTCGCACTCATAGTCAGCAGCCTCCTCGATGCGTAGGCACTGCAGGATTCAATGAAGCCGAGCGAAGCCAACTCCGGGAAGAAGATTCGCCCGGATTATAGCCCGGCTCGCGGCCCGCGGGAACCTTCTTTGTTCCTCCTTTGTCTATCCATTGCCAACACCCGCGGGTCAACCCACCCGCAGGCGCTCATCCCCGCACAGGCGGTCGTGAGCCTGGCGCCGCGCCTCGCTCTCTCCACCCGATCCGATCAGCGTTCCTGAACGCCGATCGCTGAACGCTGTGCCAGGAGAAGAGCCCCATGTTCGAACAAAGTCTCGTCGAGTCCACCGGCCGCATTCGTACCCGCAGCCGTCGCTACGTCGTGCCGTCTTTCCTGCTCGAAGCGGCCCTCGTGACCACCCTCATCCTTCTCCCCTGGCTCTACCCCGCCGCCTTACCCCGCAATTCCCT